>NZ_JBIDDF010000001.1:768557-845383 GCF_043205035.1 Nocardia sp. NPDC047654 | reverse complement strand
CGGGCCTGACCGCTCATGCCGTGTCCCCTGGGGGCACGAGCGGGGCCCTGCGTGGTCACGCTCCGCTGCCGCCTCCGGGCCTGACCGCTCATGCCGTGTCCCCTGGGGGCACGAGCGGGGCCCTGCGTGGTCACGCTCCGCTGCCGCCTCCGGGCCTGACCGCTCATGCCGTGCCCTTGATCTCGAACCTGTCGGCCGTCGGCGACGCGTTCTCCCGGTGGGCGATCCACGCGACGATGGTGGCCACCGCGTCGTCGACCGGTACGCCGTTGACCTGGGTGCCGTCGCGGAAGCGGAAGCTCACGGCGTTCGCGGTCACGTCGCGCTCACCGGCCAGCAGCATGAAGGGCACCTTCTGCGCGGTGTTGTTGAAGATCTTCTTCTGCATCCGGTCGTCGCTGCGATCCACCTGTGCCCGGATGCCCTCGTCCTGCAACCGTTCGATCACCCGATCCAGATGCGGGGCAAAGGTTTCGGCGACCGGGATGCCGACGACCTGCACCGGCGAGAGCCAGGCCGGGAACGCGCCCGCGTAGTGCTCGGTGAGCACACCGAAGAATCGCTCGATCGAGCCGAACAACGCGCGGTGGATCATGACCGGCCGCTGCTTGGTGCCGTCGGAGGCGGTGTATTCCAGGTCGAAGCGCTCGGGCAGGTTGAAGTCCAGCTGGATGGTCGACATCTGCCAGGTGCGGCCCAGCGCGTCCTTGGCCTGCACCGAGATCTTGGGGCCGTAGAAGGCGGCGCCACCCGGATCGGGCACCAACTCCAGGCCGGAGGCGGAGGCGACCTTGGACAAGGTCTCGGTGGCCTCCTCCCAGATCTCGTCGGAACCGACGAACTTCTTCGGGTCCTTGGTGGACAGCTCGAGGTAGAAGTCGTCGAGGCCGTAGTCCTTCAGCAGATCCAGCACGAACCGCAGCGTGTCGGTCAGTTCGCTGTGCATCTGCTCTTTGGTGCAGTAGATGTGCGCGTCGTCCTGCGTCATGCCGCGCACCCGGGTCAGGCCGTGCACCACGCCGGACTTCTCGTAGCGGTAGACCGAGCCGAACTCGAACAACCTCAGCGGCAGCTCCCGGTACGACCGGCCGCGGGCGCGGAAGATCAGGTTGTGCATCGGGCAGTTCATCGGCTTGACGTAGTAGTCCTGGCCGGGCTTGCGGACGGTGCCGTCCTCGTTGAGCTCGGCGTCCAGGTGCATGGCCGGAAACATGCCGTCGCGGTACCAGTCCAGGTGGCCGGACACCTCGAACAGGTGGCCCTTGGTGATGTGCGGGGTGTTGACGAACTCGTAGCCCGCCGCGACGTGCCTGCGGCGCGAGTACTCCTCCAGCTCCTTGCGGATGATCCCGCCCTTCGGGTGGAACACCGGAAGGCCGGAGCCGAGTTCGTCGGGGAAGCTGAACAGGTCCAGCTCCAGGCCCAGCTTGCGGTGGTCGCGACGCTCGGCCTCGGCGAGCAGGTGCAGGTGCTCGTCGAGCGCCTCCTGCGATTCCCACGCGGTGCCGTAGATGCGCTGCAGGTCCTCGCGGCTCTGGTCGCCTCGCCAGTAGGCGGCCGAACTGCGGGTCAGCTTGAAGGCCGGGATGAACTTCGTGGTCGGAATATGCGGACCGCGGCACAGGTCGCCCCAGATCCGCTCGCCGGTGCGCGGATCCAGGTTGTCGTAGATGGTCAGCTCTTTGCCGCCGACCTCCATGACCTCCGGATCGTCGATGCCGGACTTGTCGCTGATCAGCTCCAGTTTGAACGGCTCCCCGGCCAGTTCGACCCTGGCATCATCGATCTCGACCACCCGGCGGGAGAACCGCTGCGCGCCTTTGACGATCTTCTTCATCCGGGATTCCAGCTTGGCCAGATCCTCCGGGGTGAACGGCCGTTCGACGCGGAAGTCGTAGTAGAACCCGTCCTTGATGTAGGGACCGATGCCCAGCTTGGCCCCGGGGAACTCCTGCTGCACGGCCTGGGCGAGCACATGCGCGGCGGAGTGCCGGATGACGTTGCGGCCCTCGGCGGTGTTCGCCGCGACCGGCTCCACGTCCACGTTGTCGGCCGGGGTCCAGGAGAGGTCCTTGAGCTCACCGTCCACCCGGACGACCACGACGGTCTCCGGCCCCTTGGTCGGCAGGCCCGCCTCGCGCACCGCGGCGCCCGCCGTCGTCCCGCCCGGCACCCGGACGAGGGTGACTGGGCTGATGGGGGCTGAGGTGGTCACGGCTGCGCTCTCCTTGGCGTTCTCGTGTGCGGGCGGGGCCCGCTGGATGGTGGCCGATCGCGAGTTCGTCCGGCGCGACCATGCTACTGTCCCGCCGCTGTCCTGCCGCTTCGGGCCTTTGGCCGTACCGGTCGGGTGGCGCGGGAAACCACTTGCGGCTCGCGCAGGTTGCTCTGCTCAGTTCTCGGCGGCCAGGTCCGCGAGCAGTGCGGTCCGTTCGGCCGGAGGCCGCTTCGGGCAGCTGGTGCACATCTGGCAACCCGGCACCTCGAACACCAAGCAGCAGGAAATGCGCCGGACGAAGGTGCGTCCGCCGATCTCCACGAACCGCGGCACCGGGAGTTTGCCCGCGATGTCGGCCGCCAGCCGCGCCCCCGCTTCCGGCGAACCGGCGTCGAGCGCGCGGTTGCCGATCGCGTCGGCGGCGATCGCCCACAGCGCGGGGGCTCCCGCGCCGGACACCTCGGCGACCGGCGGGATCACGACGCCGAGCGTGTCGCGCAGCGCCGTCGCGCCGCTGACGGAGGGAACATCGTGCGCCGGCACACGCACCCGCTCGACGCCGCCGTCCGGGCGCACCTCGCACTCCAGCCGGTCCAGCGCGGGGACGGGGGCGTCCTCGTCGTCCGCGTAGGCCCGCGCGAGCCGCTCCACCAGAGCGGAGGCGACCATGCACCACCAGAGCGTGCCCGCGATGCGCGGCGAGGTGGTCCCCCAGGAATGGCCCATCTCCGCGATGCGCGCGGCCAGCCATTCCGGTTCGGTGAGCATGCGCCCCGGAACGGTGGTCACCGTTACAGGGGGCTGCGCAGCCATTCCCATTCGACTCCGATCCAACTACCCACGAGCCCGAAGGTCCCCAATATCCACAGCGTCGCCACGACCAGCGCGGCGGTGCCGATCGCCCCGACCGCCTGCACGGCCCGGCCCTGCCTGCGGTACCAGTCCATCAATTGCCGGTACCGGTCCCGTAACCAGGTCAACGCGCTACGCGCCCAAGCGAATTCGGTGGCGAGGATGCCGAGCCCGGCGAACACGATCGCCCAGCCGGGACCGGGATAGGGGATCGCGAGCACGCCGACCGCGAGCACGGCGACACCGACGACCGCGACGACGATCCGGTAGACGAGGTAGAGCTTAGGCCGTCGTTCGAGGCCGGCGCGGAAGGCGCGCCAGCGGGTCGGATCGTCGGAGCTCGTTTCCAGGTCTGCGGTCACGTTCCCAGGGTACGAGCAATCCGGCACGCCAATTCGTTCTCGACGGCCGGATACAGCGATCCCGCCCGGGCGGCGCGCCCGGGCGGGATCACCCATCCCCGTCGATCACACGAGTGCGGGAGTGTGCTGATGGCCCGCGTCATCGATGTGCGCGATGCCGTTCTCGGTCACCTCGACGACCCTGGCACTGGCGATGTCGAAGAACAGGCCCGACACCGTGACGCCGCGCTCGGCGATCGCCTTGCGCACCGCCGGGTGCCGGTGCAGCAGCTCGAGCTGCACCGCGACGTTCACCATGGCCAGCTGATCGACCTCGCCGAAACCGGCCTCCTGCGCCGCGGCCGCCACCGGATGGCCCGCGCGGTATCGATCCAGACTCGGGCGCGCATGCGCGAGCCAGGCGTCCACACCGGGTACCTCGGCGCCGGTGTGTAGCGCCTTCATCGCGCCGCAGGAGGAATGCCCGCAGACCACGATCGAGCGGACGTTCAACTGCTCGAGCGCGAACACCAGTGCCGCCTCGACCGACGCGTCACCCTCGGCGGGCGCGAGGTTGCCCACGTTGCGCACCGTGAACAGGTCGCCCGGCCCGCTGTTGGTGATGATGTTCGGCACGATCCGCGAGTCCGAGCAGGTCAGGAAGAACGAATCCGGGTCCTGCTTGTCGCGCAGCTCGTCCAGGTGCGGCCGGACCACGTGCGCGTGGCTGCGGTGGTAGGCCGCGACGCCGGCCGCGACCGGATTCTCGTGCCGTTCGTCGCGTCGCCAGGGGCCGAGGATGTCGTCCCACACCGAGCGCGCGAAGCTCCGCGCGGGCGGTTGCGCGCCCGCGTGGGCCATCCTGGCTCCGCCGATCTCCACGAAATCGACGCTGCCTCCGCTGTTCACCTGCTGGCGGGCGAACTCCTCGATGGCCTCGAACGCCGCGTGATCGAGGAAGTCGACGGTCATCTCCACCGTGACGTCGGCTCCCGGGGGGATCTTCGCGAACTGTGCCGACAGCTTCGGCAGTGCGAGGAAGGTGGCCGAGCCGTCGATGGCGAAGCGCCAGCGCTGCGTACCGGGGATCTGCTCGGCCCTGACCGCCACCCGGACGACCCGCCACAGCAGCAGGCCGAAGGCCAGGCCGAGGCCGATCAGCACGCCCTCCAACAGGTTCAGGAACACCACACCGAGCACCGTCACGGCGTAGACCAGCAGGTCACCGGTGCGCCGGGCCAGTTTGATGTGGGCCAGCTTGACCAGCTGGGTGCCGATCACGATGAGCAGACCGGCCAGCGCGGCCTTCGGGATCTGCTCCACCACGGATACCAGCGCCACGGAGAACACCAGCAGCCAGACGCCGTGCAGGATCGCGGAGGCGCGGCTGTGCGCTCCCGCCTGCACGTTGGTGGCGCTCCGCACGATCACGCCGGTGACCGGCAGTCCGCCGAGCAGGCCGGACAGCACATTCGCCGAACCCTGGCCGATCAGCTCGCGATCGAAGTCGGTGCGCTTGCGCGAGTGCATCTTGTCCACGGCCACCGCGGACAGCAGGCTCTCCACGCTGGCGATCAGAGCGATGGTGAGGACGGCCAGAGCCAGACCCGACCAATCGCCGCTGGGCAGCGCGGGCAAGCCGATGGCGTCGAACAGCGAGCCGTTGAGCACGATTCGCTCGGCATTCAGCGGCAACACCAGCGACAACGCCGTGCCCACGAGCACCGCGACCAGTGGGCCCGGCACCACGCGCACCCTGGCGGGCAGGTATTTCCAGCTGACCATGATCGCGATCACGACCGCGCCGATCAGGGCGCCGCCGCCGTGCAGCGACAACAGCTGCCCGGGCAGTTCGGTGATGTTGCGCCAAGCCGAACTGTGCGAGGAACCGCCGAGCAGCACATGGATCTGCTGCAGCGCGATCGTGATGCCGATACCGGCGAGCATCGCGTGCACCACCACGGGCGCCACGGCGAGCGCCGCTCTGGCCACCCGGCTGAGCCCGAGCAGGATCTGCAGCACACCGGCTGCGAAGACGATGAAACACGTGGTGCGCCAGCCGAATTGATTGATCGTCTCGGCGACGACCACGGTGAGGCCCGCGGCGGGGCCGCTCACCTGCAGGACCGACCCGCCGAGCGTTCCGGCGACGATACCGCCGATCACGGCGGCGATGAGCCCGGCGGCGACGGGGGCTCCGGAGGCGATCGCGATTCCCAGCGAAAGTGGTAGCGCGACAAGGAAAACCACGATCGAGGCGGGTACATCGTGGCGGAGGATCTCGGTGAAGCGGTCGGACAGTGGTCCGGAACTGCGGCCCGGGTCCGCCGGTGCGGGTATGGACGGTGGCGGGGCTAAATCGTGATCGATAGCCATGACTCTCCTTCGCCGACTCGGCTGATTCGCCGAGGTCGGTTGACGATCAACATGTCCAGCAGGGCACAAGACCGCGAACCGGCATCTCGCGGTGAAGCAGTCCCGACACAGCGATGAGTCGAGATGTAAACACGGACAAGTGTATTGGTAAAGACTTAGCAAAGCCTGAGAAGTTCGCCGATTGTGTGTAGTTCCCCACTGTCCTCTCGTCGTTATCACCGTGACGCACCGCACATCGCCTGGTCAGACCGGCTCCGCAGCGATCCGCCTCTCCTGGTCGCCGAACTCCGCGATGCCGTCGACCATGACCTCGATCACGCGGGCCGTGGCGAGATCGAAGAACAACCCCGACACCGCTACGCCCCGCTCCTCGATCCCCCGGCGCACGACCGGGTGCGCGTGCAGCGTCTCCAGCTGCACCGCGACGTTCACCATGCCCAGCTGATCCACCTCGCCGAACCCCGCGACGGCCGCGGCGGCGGCTACCGGATGCCCCAGCCGGTAGCGCTCCAGGCTCGGACGCGCATGCGCGAGCCAGTCGCCGAGACCGGTCCCGGCACGCACCTCGCGGTGCAGCGCCTCCATCGCACCGCAGCCGGAATGACCGCATACCACGACCGCGCGCACGTCCAACCGCTCCAACGCGTAGATCAGGGCCGCCTCCACCGAGACGTCCCCACCGCGCACCGGCACCAGGTTGCCCACGTTGCGCACGGTGAACAGGTCGCCCGGTCCGCTGTTGGTGATGACGTTCGGCACGATCCGCGCGTCCGCGCAGGTCAGGAAGAACGAGTCGGCATCGTGCCGATGGCGCAGCTTGTCCAGATGCGGGCGCAGCACGTGGGCGTGGCCGCGGTGATAGGCGGCGATGCCCGCCGCGATGCGGTCCTCCCCGTTGCCCGAGCGCCGCCACGGCCCGATCACCTGGTCGATGACCTGGCGCACGTGCCTGCGCTCCGGAGGTCCGGCCAAGGCGGTGGCCATCCGCGCGCTGCCCAGTTCGGCGAATTCCACTGTCGCGGCGCCCGATTCACGCTCACGAGCCCATTCGGTGAGGAACTCGTGCGTGGCATGGTCCAGGAAATCGACGGTCATCTCGACGGTCACGTCCGCGCCCGCCGGAACCTTCGCCAGTTCCGCGGTCAGCTTCGGCAAGGCCAAGAAGGTGCACGTGCCATCGATGCTGACCACCCACCGTCGCGAGCCGGGGACGGGGGCCGCCGCGATCGTCACGCGCACCACCCGCCACAGCAGCAGCGCGAACGCGAGCACCAGACCGATCACCATGCCCTGCAACAGATTCAGGAAAACCACGCCCAGCACCGTCGCCAGGTAGACGTACATCTCGCCCGCTCGTCTGGCCAGCCGGATATGCGCGAGTTTGATCAGTTGCGCGCCCACGAAGATGAGCAGTCCGGCCAGCGCGGCGGTCGGGATCTGCCGTACGAGCCCGGCCAGCGCCACCGCGAACAGCAGGATCCAGACTCCGTGCAGCACGGTCGACGCCCGGCTGCGGGCGCCCGCGTTCGCGTTGGTGATGCTGCGCACGATGACGGCCGCGATCGGCAGGCCGCCGAGCAGGCCGGACACGACGTTGGCCGACCCCTGCCCGATCAGCTCACGGTCGAAGTCGGTGCGGTGGCCCGGCCGCATCTTGTCCACCGCGACGGCCGACAGCAGGCTCTCGACGCTGGCGATGAGCGCGATCGTCACCATCGTCGTGATGACGGCGGTCGTGCCGCCGGAGGGGACGGCGGGCAGGCCCAGGGAGTCCAGCAACGAGCCGTTCAGCACGACCCGCTCGACGTGCGTGGGCAGGACGAGCGCCAGCAGCGTGGCGGTGACCACGGCGACGAGCGGTCCGGGGATCAGACGCACCCGCGGCGGCGCGAATCGCCAGGCGATCAGGATGACGATCACGACGAGCCCGACGCACAGGTCGCCCGTGCGCACCGACGTCAGCTGTTGCGGTAGGGCGGCCAGCGCGGCGAACGACGAACTCAGCGAGTTCCCGCCGAGCAGTACGTGCACCTGTTGCAGCGCGATCACCACACCGATGCCCGCCAGCATGCCGTGCACGACCACCGGGGCGATGGCCAGCGCGGCGCGCGCGACCCGGCTCAGCCCGAAGAGTATCTGCAGCACGCCCGCGCCGACGGTGATGAAGCACGTTGCGGCCCAGCCGAAATGGTGCACGCTCTCGGCGACGACCACGGTGAGGCTCGCGGTGGGCCCGCTGACCTGGATCGAGGAACCGCCGAGGAGCCCCGCCACCACGCCGCCGACCACGGCCGCGATCAGGCCCGCGGCGACCGGAGCGCCGGCGGCCACCGCCACACCGAGCGAAAGGGGAAGGGCGACAAGGAAAACGACGATCGAAGCGGGTAGATCGTTACGGGCGATCCGGGTCAGCCGATCGGCCATGTGCGCGTGCGGCGACGTCCGGGGTGCGGAATCGGTGTCGGTGGACATATTTTCTCCTTCGCCGGGTGGTGGTCCCGGTTCATCGGTCAAACATGTTCTTGGCATCGAAGGCGAGCGGCGGGCGAAGCTCGGGCCGTCCCCGTCGGTGGAGCACGACCCCTGACACGGCGGTCGCGACAATAGTAAAGAATTCCCAAAGCGTGTGAAAAGGTTTCCGGTCGCGATGACGGCAACCGCTACCATAATGTGACTCAGGTCACAGCGCAACAGAGGGCCGGTTCCGCGGCCGAGCGTCCGAGGGGACATGCCCGCGCGCCGACCCAGTGGGCACACCTGGCGCGGAAAAGAAAGAAGACCGGGCAGCAGGTGCACCGGTCTTGATTATGGAAGTGGTCCCAGCTGGGATCGAACCAGCGACCTTCCGCGTGTGAGGCGGACGCTCTCCCGCTGAGCTATGAGACCAGATATTTTTCCGGCGGCTCGGGGTGCCCTCCGGACGAGACGAAACATTAGCACGCGCCACCGGCGGTTCACCAAATCGCCATCCGGACAGGGACGGTTCGGCGGAACCTCCACTCACCTGGGAGCCCTCCCTGCCCAGCCGAACGCTCGCCTCTGTGCGGTCACACCGGTCGCCGGCTCGACGTCCGCACCGCCGGAAGCGACGACCGGAGCCTCCCCTCCCCCATCCACCACACGCGCCACCGGCGTCACACCATTCAACTTCTGGATTTCCGCCGTTCTACCAGCGGATTTGTACCTTTCACCGAGCGTCCGCTAATGTTCTGTCTCGCACCACGGAGGCCGGAAACGAGCCCCGGGGAGGCAGAATGCGGATGTAGCGCAGCTGGTAGCGCATCACCTTGCCAAGGTGAGGGTCGCGGGTTCGAATCCCGTCATCCGCTCGAGAGGTAGGGCCAGGCAACATAACGCCGTCCCCCTTTGCGCGGTGGAGTGGCCGAGTGGTGAGGCAACGGCCTGCAAAGCCGTGCACACGGGTTCGATTCCCGTCTCCACCTCGCGCGATTAGCTCAGCGGGAGAGCGCTTCCCTGACACGGAAGAGGTCACTGGTTCAATCCCAGTATCGCGCACCACCGTAGTACCAGGTCAGAGGCACTTTCTGAGGAAACTCGGAAGGTGCCTCTCCTGCTTTTCAGCCTCCGAACACACACTCAGCACACACGAGGTTGAGTAACTCCGGGCTAGCGGGCGCAACTCGGAGCTACTTCGAGCCATTCGACATAGCCGCACCGAGTAGCGCGGCGTGCGCCTTGAGGTCCTTCGGGAACAGGTCGATATAGACCGATTCCGTGATCGCCGTGGATGCGTGGCCCATCCACTCGGCGATGTACCGCGACGAGATGCCCGCCGACGCGCACAGGCTCGCGAAGGTATGGCGCAAGTCGTGCGCGGTGAGTTCGGTTTCGCCGTCGTCGGCGATGTACAGCCCGGCGAGCTTGGCGGCGGGGTGCAACACCCGCTTGTTCCAGTTGGTGCGCCGGATCGGCCCGCCAGTGGCAGCGGTGAATACCAGCGCGTCGGCGGCCTTGCCCTTCACGTGTGCCCGCAGTTCGTCGACCAGATCGGGCACCAGGTCCAGAGTGCGTTTCTTGTCGCCCTTGGGCAGCCCGAGCACCAGCTTTCCCTTGACGTCGGTGTATGCCTCGAACACCCGGACGTGCAGGCCGTCGAGATCGAGGTTCTTGGCCCGCAGCGCGGAGAACTCGCCTATGCGCAGACCGGTGTAGGCCATGAACCAGATTGCGAGTCCATCCGGCGACGGCGCAGCGGCCGGGATGATCGGCACCCCGCCGTCGTCGTGCTCAACGGCGAGTTCGGCCGACCGGTCCCGCCCGACCCGCTTCCGGTTCGTTCGAAGGCTGTAGAGGTAGTCGGCGGCGGCGGCCAAGCGCGCAACCTCGGCATGATCGAGGTAGCGCTTTTCCTCTCCGTCGATCTTCGGCAACTCCACGTCGCGAGCAGGGTTCGCGCGTATCCGGCCGTCGCGCACCGCCAAGTGCAATACTCCGGCGAGTACCTGGTAGCAGCGGTGCACCGTCGCGGGCGCCATCTTCGGCGTGATGTCGCCTACCCACTTCACGACATCGCCGTGCGTAATGCTGCCCAATTCCCTACTCCCCCAATAAGGCAACACGTGGTTGCGTAGAACACTCCCGTAGTTCTCGCGGGTGGACTGCGCCTTGCGGATGAGCGACGCCGTCCACGTGTCGGCCATTTCGGAGAACAGCGCGGCCGACTTGCGCTTGTCGATGTAGGTACCGGTGTGCAGTTCAGAGGCGATGCGGTCACGTTCGGCAGTTGCCTCGGCCTTGGTCTCGAATGCGGGAAACCGCTGCTTACCATCTTGGTCGACGTAGCGCACCTGCCACCGGCGGCCCTTAGGCACCTCCTCTCCGTCAGGGCCGACCTTCCATCCACTCGGACGCTTCTCGCGACGGCGGAAGTCGATGTAGTGCGCGTCGAACAGGGTTACGTTGCCCGGCCTGCGGCGGGGCTTGCGGGATGTCTCAGAGGTACTCACACACCTACTCTATCCAATGACCTCTTACGTGAGCACACACAAGGTCGGCGAAGACGGCAAGACGAACGCAGCAATGATCGGTAACCCCACTCGCTACCAGATGCCCATGACAGCGGCCGGTGTCGCCTCTCGCCGCTCCAGTTCTCACGCTTCCGCGCTCCTCCTGGCCGTTTTCGCGAATCTGACGAAATTGACAATCAGCTAGTCCAACCGAGCGGTTTCGGGCTCGATCACACCGCAACATGATTCCATTCCCGCAGGTCAGGAGGGCTCGCGCGCTTCACATACCACACTCCACCAACAGGCACCATGCCACGCACGCCCAGGTAGTAGTTAAATGCGTCACACTTCGTGGCGGTTTTCGAGCAAGGCTTTGCTGACCTGCGGTTTTGCCGAATCGGAAGTTGCGCGGGTGTGCCACGATGATTTGCATTCAGTGCACAAGCGTTCTAACGAGCGCGATGGGAGACAGACAGGCGTGGAAGCGCAACCGGCCGCCGAATGGCTCACCCACCCCGGAACTCGAATTACAGCACCGGATTTTTGTTGTCTGGGCCACACGCAGAAAGGTCTGCACTACCCACAGATCGGACGTTGCCCCGCTCCTGCCTCGTAGAGCGAACAACCCGACTTACCGGGAACGAATTCATGTGTGGGTTTGAGACTCCCACCGGACCGCAATCCGCATCACTCCGCATCGCGGCCATCGCTGCCGCGAATCGAAAGGCAAGAACCACCATGGGCGAGCCCGACTACACTCCAGCCATCAATTGTGGCCGTCACCAGTCCTATCAACCCGGCTGCAAAAACTGCGAGCGGCAACTTGAGCAGTTCACCGTCTGGGAACGGCAGCAGAAGCGCCGCAATAACTCCGAACCATTGGCAATGGAATCCGATGCGCGCGCCACCGATTCGAGCGCACCAGAGGAGTTGCAACACTTCCCTACCGATGGGTTGCAACCCGGCGAAGAAACCCGCAGCACAGAAGGTTTCTCAGAGTCACGTGGTCCATACCAGCAACTCACCGCCACCAGTCGCCAAGAGCGGCGTCCCGATACGAAGGGGAAGGCGAAACCTCGGTACGTCGACATGGCCGCGCTCTTGAACGGCACGCTTCCCAAATCACCCGCGCCTACGGTCTGCCGCCGAAACGACGGCATCGGATTGTTCTACCGCGCGCAGTACAACGTCGTGTTCGGCGATCCCGAATCTGGCAAGACACTCCTCACCGACTATGCGACCGTTCAGGAACTGGCAGTTGGAGGGCGGGTGTTGCGCCTCGACCTGGACGACAACGGACCTGAACCGACGTTGCGCCGGTTGATTGCGATGGGCGCCGATCCGGAGGTGGTCACTGATCACGACCGATTCCTATACATCGAACCGGAAGACTCGGCGGAACTCCTCACCGTGATCGATGACATGGCCGACCGGAGGCCGACGCTGGTGATTCTCGACAGCTTGGGCCAACTGATCCCCATGTTCGGTGGCAGCAGTAATTCAGCTGACGAGTTCACGATCTGCCATCGACGAGTCATCAAACCGTTGATAAGAACCGATGCGTGTGTCGTTGCCATTGACCATTTGGCGAAAGGCGAGGCATCCCGTTCGTACGGCGCGGGAGGCACAGCGGCGAAGAAACGCGCTGTTGGCGGAATTTCATTACGGGTAAAGGTCGACGCGCCATTTACCCCGGGGCGGGGCGGCAGTGCGCGCCTAACCATCAATAAGGATCGCCACGGCGGGCTACGCGCGAATTGCCCCGTCGATGACCAGGAACCCTATGCAGGAAAGTTCGTGTTGCTTCCAGATGAGGATGCTATACGGGCCGAAATCCAAGCACCGGACAACAGCGAACGAATAGCCAAACAGGTTGCTGTTGCCGCAGGCGACGTCGATGCTGTCGCTGCGTTGAATCCACCGGCCAGTTCCGCACGGGAGGCTAGGACTCGCCTGGGGTGGGGAGATAAACGCGCGCGGGAGGCGTACGCGTCTTGGAAAGCTCGCGAAAATGAAAAGCGGTGGCCAACCGGGTCCGCCGCATAACAATGGAATCTAGGCATACTGCGTCCACACGCCATTGTGCCGAGTGCTGTAGGCCCGGACCCGCACCGTGGGCATCGTCCAGCCAGCCAACCACCCTTCGATCCAACGGAGCACACGAGATGTCAGCGCCGACTCACGCTCTTCTGACCCCCGCCGAGACCGCTGCCCGCCTGCGCGTACACCCGCAAACGCTGATCAATTGGCGGGGAGAGGGACGTGGCCCGCGCTCGTTCAAGATCGGCCGCCGCCGTTTCTACGACGAATGCGACGTCGACGCCTGGATTCTCGAACAGAAGCGCGCGAGCGCGTAACGGGTCCGTCAATGTGCCGCCGTCGCTACTTCAGTCGTCGTAGTCGGACGGCCAAAAGATCATTGCGACGATGACCGCCAGCGGTAGCGCGATCACGAACACGAGAGCGCCTTGCGTCGCGCTCATCGGCGCACCCCGCCCAGTGCAGGCCAGCGGCCGAAAGACGCACGAGGCGTAGCGCATTCGACGTCGACAACCGACATCAACCGGTCCAGCGTGACCGCGTCCACATGCGCCGAGGACGAGAGCAAGACCACCTCGGCCCCCGAGGACTCGACTTGTTCGACCAGACCGAGCACGGAGGTCGGATCGGCAAACCGCAGCGGGTATCCCAACCGCCGCGCCAATCTGCGCACCTGCGCAGTGTCCCATTCCAATGTCGGCGAACACGGGTCTATCCATCCGAGCGCGTCCATTCCCCTGCCTTCTGTCCCCTGTCGTTGGTAGGCACCCGCCGCCGGGGACGCGCGCCGGGGCAACATCGTCGACATCCGGCGGTGTCCACCCGGCGGCGGGGCTAAAACGACGCTATGCGTGAAGGGTTCGCGCACCTACGTTTTCGACGTCCGCAGGTGTCCACACCCCCGTTACGCTTGTGTGGTGGAAACCGGGGCGCTCATGCGTGCCGCTCGTGAAGCGGCCGGTATCTCTCTGCGCGCGATGGCGGAACGGTCGTTCTACAGCAAGACCTATCTGTCGGCGATCGAGACCGGGCAGCGTCCCGTGCCCGCCGGAGTGACCGCCGCCTACGAACGGGTCTTGGGGACAACGGACCTAGGCCGACTGACCACCGCCGCCAGGTCGGCGGCGAGCGTGGACGTCAGCGCCCTCGCCGACGTCGCCATGATGCTTTCGTCTACCCGCCGGATCGAGGACGCGGCCGGTGCCCTGGCGGTGCTTCCGGCGGTACGCGGCATGTCCGCCATGTCCGAGCATTTTGCACGCGAAGCACGCACAGCCCGCACCGAGGCGGCGGCGCTCGCCTCCGAGATCACGCAGTACCGGGGTTGGCTCGAACACGCAGTGGGGGCCGACACCGCCGCGCGGCGCAGCCTGACCACGGCGGTGGACCTGGCAGCGGAATCCCGCGACCCGGACCGACTCGTCCACAGTCTCGGTTTCGCCGGATACGTGGCGTGGAGCGCGACCGGGGACTATGGCGAGGTGATCGCCCTGTCGGACGCCGCGCTGGCGGTACGTGGCGCTCACCCGGTCCTGGTCGCCTACGCGCGGATGCGCAGGGCCGAACTACTGGCCGCGCGGGGGGAGGCAGGCGAAGCGCTGCGTGCACTCTCCGAGGCCGACGCGGCGACAGACGCGGCGGACGGTATCGAACCGCCGGAAGCCATGTACTGGTGGACACCCGGATTCGGCGGCGTGCAGCGCGGGGGCGTCCTGTCCTTGCTGGGCGACACGGCCAACGCGATCCAGGAAGCATCGGACGGTCTGGCCGAGATGCCCGCCGAGCACCGGCGAACCGAGTGGCTGGCTTCCGCACTGCGTCGCGTCGACCCGGACATGAACCCGGTCAGCGGGTAATGCGGTGCCCGGTCCGCGTACACACACAGCACACACACGCAGAGTTTCGCCGGAGTTTTTCGCTATAGCCCGGAGTTGCTCGAAACTTCCATTTGCACTGGTAGAGTGCGATTTAGATTTGATCGGAGTTGTTCGGATTTCCCCAAGTGGAGCGCGATACCATAACTGACACGGAAGAGGTCACTGGTTCAATCCCAGTATCGCGCACCACCGTCTCACGAGGTCAGGCCCGGTTTTCACCGGGCCTGTTCTTGTTGTGGCCCCCCAACGCCACCTTCCCGTGGTCGGCCGCAGTCGGACATCCCGTCACAAGGGCTCCACAAGTCGAAAGACAAGTAGTCGGCTACTCGTGAGCAAATCATCAATGCCGTGGCAGTCTGCTCCCTGATTTCAAGTAGTCGGATCAGGGAGTTCCGATGCGGTCACCACGAAGTAGTCGCGCACCACGCACGCGAGTCGCTCGGCTCGCCGCTGCCATCTCGGCACTGGCAATTTCGGTAACCGTGTTCACGGCTTGCGAAGGCAGCGTTACAGACCCAGCAACACCGCCCGGGTCGGCATCACCTGCCGTGACCGCCTCATCTTCACCTTCTACGCCGAGTGCGCCACTACCCGGGTCGCCGATTTCCCCCACGAATTCGGCCTCGGCGTCTCGGTCGGCGGCAACGCCGCGCCAGGCGCCGGTACCGGAGGGCAATTCGTTCCCCACCGCGGAACAATTCAGAACCCGCGCACCAGGAGGACGACCATCCGGACCGGATGGCAACATCCGCCCTTCCACCCCACCATTGCCGGGTTTTACGAGCCCACCCCCGCCACCGCTGAGACCGCCTGACGGCACCCTGCCGCCCCCTCCGGGCGCGCCGGGCGGGCAAGCACCCGCTCCCGGCGGCACGCGGACGGCTCCGTGAGATGACCGAGCAGTCGGCCGCGCCGGTGTCTCCGGCGATGCTCCAACGATGGGTAGGTGTCATCGGGGCGGTCGTCGCGCCGACCACGATCATCACGGCGCTGTGCTACTACTTCGGCTACGTGTATACGCGCAAGAAGCTCGCCTTTTTCGGTGTGGATTGCGATGCTCTCGGCTTCACGACCAGCGACTATGTCGTGGGGAGTGTCGGCGTGCTGTACGCCCCGCTGTTACTGCTGGTGGTCGGGTGGTTCGCCGCTGTGTGGGTAGGCGCCTACGCAGGCCGCTTCATCCGGAGCGGCAGGCGACCGCGCCTGATTCGCACCGTCGGCCGCGTCATGCTGGGGCTCGGAGCGATTTTCGTCGTCACCGGCGTCACCGGAGTGGTGGTGCCGTGGCTCACGCCCGGGTGGGCCGTCGTCTCCTGGGCATTCGCGCCCATCACACTGGGTTCGGGCGGTCTTCTGGTCGTGGCCGGCTATTGGGTCCTGTCCACCTCGATGAGCGACACCGGAACACACGAACCGGGACCCACCACACGAGTGAGCCGAACCGTGGCGATCGCGATCAGCCTGCTGGCTCTCTTCGCCGTGATGAACTCCTTCGCCAGCCGGCTCGGCGACAACGCCGCTCAAACCGCTGCGCACGATCTCTGGACGAAGGAATCCGTCGTCTCCCTCGTGACGGATGAACGCTTGGACGTGCCGACCAACATGATCGCGGAGACACTGGTCGAGGCCCAACCGCAACAGCCTCCGAGATTCCGCTACCAGTGTTTCCGCGCCCTCGTCGCACGAGGCGACGTATGGGTACTCGTTCCCGCGAAATGGTCCCGCGACAACGGATTCGCTGTCATCGTTCCCGCCGACTCCTCTCTCGTCAGCGTCTCACGATCAAGTGCCTTCAGAAAGGTCGCCGAGGAGAACCCCCGAATCGACGGCGTGACATGGCAATGCCCCGAGCGGGCGCCGAACCCCTGAACCAGCCGGCTTACCGCGCGCCGCTGCGCCGCTGCCGGAATGATGCGCCATCCGTGTGGGTCGTCTGCGCGGGGCGCTGGAAGACGGGGCTTCGATCGTTGTGGCGTGAACGTGTTCGCGACTGGTCGCGGCGGCGGTCCGGTGTCGGTGGGTGGGGATACGCTGTGGCGCACAGTGCCGGAGCCGAGTCAGGGGGTTGTCGCGTGACGATCAGTGCGGAGGTCGCGCAAGGATCGGCGCCGGACGACGACGATCCCGAATCGCTCGATCTGCGAGATGACATCTCGTTCGAACTCGAAGAGGTCAACGAGGTGCTCGGCGAGCTGATCGCTTTGCGCGCCGACCACAAGGCCAAGGACGGTGACCTGCTGACGGCTCGGCTCGGGGTGGGTGGGGAGAAACCGGAGACGCTGGCCCGGATCGGCGCTCGCTACGACCTTTCCCGCGATCGGGTGCGGCAACTGCACACCAAAGCGGTCGGGCAGATGATCCGGATGGCGCAACTGTCCGGCCATCACGCCGCCGCGGTCCTGTCCGCGCGCTATCCGCTCGACGCCAGGGACCGGCAGCTGGTGCGCGCGCTCCTGGTGGAGACGTACGCGACCGACACCGACATCGCCGCGACCGAGCTGTCGTACCTGAAGCTGCGGCTGGCCGGGCACGCGGCCGAGGACGCCAAGCGGATCGCCGGGTTCGTCACTCAGCGCATCGCCGCCTGGCAGAAGAAGACCAATCGGCGCCTGGCGAAGCTGCACGATGCCGAGCCACGGGCGACGAGTCAACTGAATCCTTGGTTGAGCCAGGTCGATTGGCCTCGCGCAGGCGCCGCGGCCGCGGTCCCCACCGTCTCCGCGCGCACCGTGGACAGCGACGACGACGGCCGCGGGCGGTTCTACCTGGACAAGGTCGGTCGCGACGTGCCGTTCGACTCCGGTTTGGAGGCCAGGCTGCTCTGGATCCTCAATGCCAGCGATCTGGTCGAGACTTTTCAGGAGCAACCCGCGGCGGTCGTCTACGACCTCGACGGCGCGGAACGGGTGCACTATCCCAGCATCGTCGCCCGGCTCACCGACGGCCGCACGGTCTTGATCGACGTCGCCGCGCTCGGGCACGTCGGCTTCCACGTCAACCGGGTGAAGGCCGCCGCCGGTCGAGCACACGCGCACGCCAACGGCTGGGGCTGGCTGGTCTGGACCGGCAGCCGGATCGGCGTTCCCGATCTGCGCGCACGCCCCGTCGACGCGACCAGCGAGCGGATGCTGCGCGACCTCGTCGAGCGCGGCACCGTGCACTGGGCCGCGCTCCGCGAGGTGCGTGCGAAGACCGGCCTGGAACTGC
This sequence comes from Nocardia sp. NPDC047654, assembly GCF_043205035.1. NCBI lineage: Bacteria > Bacillati > Actinomycetota > Actinomycetes > Mycobacteriales > Nocardiaceae > Nocardia > Nocardia sp. NPDC047654. The sequence goes on along the minus strand of NZ_JBIDDF010000001.1, from coordinate 827,505 downwards.
TGGACTTCCTCGCGCTGGTGCTGCGCCACGAATGGCGGTGGGAGCGGGCGCCCTTCCGGCTCAGCGCACCACCATCGCCGCCGCCAGGAACGTGACGATCAGCAGCATCGCGCAGATCGTGATCAGCTGCCAGCGGCCGATGGTCACCTCGAGATTGGCGATCGTGTTGCGCAACGCCTTGTCGAGTCGATCGTGATCGGCGATCGTGCGCTGAGCGGTGGCGAGGGCGTCGGCCTGTTTCTGGGCGGCCAGTTCCGCGCGTTCCAGTCGCGTCGTCAGCTTCAGCAGGTGTTTCTGCCTGTCGCGCAATGATTTGCGAGTCACCGCCAGCGCCGTGCGCTGGTTGACCAGTTCCTGGCGCTGCCGGGCGATGACCATGGCCTGCGTCTTCGTGTGGTATTCCCAGTCGGTCACGGTGGCCCAGCCTCCTGTCCTCTCGTCCCGATAACCCCAGACGTACTCGCCGCGTACCCAGCCCGCGATGAACTCGCGCAGTTCGACCGGCTCCCGCCGCGGCGCCGCCATGGCGTGCTCGGTGTCCAGCACACCGGTGACCGCGCGGTAGTCACAGGCGGCGGGCGCGAAGTCGGGGATGCCGAGAGCGTGCAGGTACGGCACCCAGTAGCCGGGCGGGCACAGCCACAGCACATCCGTGCAGCCGGCGGCGCGCAGACGCTCGGTGTGCTCCTGGGCGAGGCCCCGCTCCAGCGGGCCGCTGCGCACCTCGATCGCGTACACCCGGTCACCCTTGCGCCAGTACACGTCCACCGGCAACGTGCCGATGCGCCCATCCACCTCGGCTTCGTCGGCCCCGTAGGCGAGCAGCCTGCCGCACAACCAGTACTTGAGCCGCCGCATATCCCACTGGGCGGCGGCGCATTCCGGGCACCCGCAGGCGTAACCTGCTTTCGACCCACGCGTACGGCCGGAAGCCTCTCCGATACCCAACTCGGCGAGCATCGCCCGGCGCCCGCAGGCGATCTCCGCCCGCTGCTTCGTTCTCACGCGACCACTCCCCTGCACAAACCACCGCAGGCCCGGCGACCTACGCCATAGATCAAGAGTGCGTCAGACTCGGCTACCTCGCCAGCCCCGTTCACCCCGCGCTCGGGTGTGCCGCGCGGGTGACCGATCAGCGGAATTGGCGTTGTTCTCTGTGGCACAAGAATTTTCATCATGCCACGGGCCCGCACCGGGCAGTCCGGTATCGGCGAATTGACAGTTGCCGCCATCCCATGACGCGCCGGCCGCCCGGCATCCGGGCGAACTCGCGGCCTGCGTAACGCAGCTCACCGCGGCGGACCGGAGCGCGGAGTCGCGGAGGGCGCGGATCAGGCGGATAATGACCGATCAGATGCGTCGGCCTGTTTCCGGACAAACCGGGTCGCCGCGTAATCCGCCTGCAGGGGGGTAATTCCGGGGGCCTAGGCTGCTTCGATCAGGTCATGGATCGGTGCGCCGCCGATACTTCGCGAGCCGCGGATGTCCAACTGGGCGGATAGAATCGTCCGGCCGAGTGCGAGCTGGGCCGATACGGGGAAGTAGGTACTGGATGGAGCACGGTCAGCAGACCGGCGAGTCGATCGGCGCGATGTTGTCGAGTATCGCGTCGGCTCTCCGAGAGGTCAGCGAGAAGCTGGACGCGGTGGCGGCCCGGATCGATGGCGCGCAGACCGTGGTGAGCGAACCGACCGCCGAGGGGCGGTTGGCCAAACTCGAGGCGTGGGCTTTCCGTGCCGCACAGGATATCTCGGGTCTCGATGCCAGGGTGCAGCTCCTGGAATCCGGCGACGACCCGGCTCCGGAGGATCGGACGGCGGCGCAGCGCCCGGCAGGCTCGCTTCCCCGGGCGGCCGCGGGACGGGCGAACGCACGTAAGGCGGAGCACGGCGGCGCCGAACCCGCGGCGCGAAAGAGCGATGCCGGCGAAGCGGCCGTTTCCCGCAACGGCGCGCGACCGCAGAGCACCCCCAGGGAGCCGGTGCACGCGGCGGCCGAACCGAATTCCGCCGCGCAGACGGGTTTCACACCGCCGCGCGAGCCCACGCTCACCGCGCTGGATCCGAACGTCTCCTCCGGCCAGAGCTTCACCGCACCCCGCGAACCGGCGTCGAACTTCACCGCCCCGCCCTCGCGTGAGCCCGCTTTCACCACGCCGACACCGCGGGAACCCGTGTCGCCTTTCACCCCGCCTGCGCCGCGCGACCCGAGTACCGGTCAGCGGGAGACGCGCGAGCCCGCCACCTCGACGGCCTCCTACTCCCCCACCGAGAACGCCGCCTACGAGAGCATCGTCGCGTCCACCCCGAGCACGCAGCACAGCGGAGCGGAGAACGGGGCGGCACCGGGCACCGGACTCACCGGTGCGCACCGCGCCGGTGAAAACGACCGGACAGCGGTCGAGAACACCCACGTGGACAAGCTGCAAGCCATGCTGGACGAGCTCAAGCGCACGGCCGCGGCCCCGCTGGGACGCTCCGACCTGTTCGACTCGACCTCGAACGGCTATCCCTCCGAGCGCACCGAAGCGGTGCGCAGGCCGGCCGACTATCGGCTCTCCAGCCCGCCGCCGGTGTCCTGAGCCACTCTGACGCGCCGCCGCTTCGGCGGACGCGCCGCGCCCGCCGAACGCAGCAGGATCTCCTGGACGAGATCGCGCAGCCAGCGATGCCCTCCGTCGGCGGTGTTGCGCGGATGCCACGCCATCCCGATCGCGGCCTCCGGCAGCGGCAGCGGTATCTCGAAGGCGCCCAATCCGATCGCCGGTAGCGTGGCGGCGCTCAGCATGGCGGGCGCGGAGCAGACCAGGTCGGTACCGCGCACCGCGAACAGCGCGCTGGTCAGTGTCGGCACGGTGGCGACCACTCGCCGGGTGCGGCCGTGCAGGGCGAGACGGTCGTCGATCGGGCCGTGTGAACGGCCGTTGCGCGAAATGCTCAGATGCGGTGCGGCGGCGTACGCGGCGACGGTGACGCGATCGGTGACCAGGGGATGGTCGGCGGCGGCGACGCCGATCACGCGGTCGGTGAGCACTCTGCGCACGGTGGTCTCCGGGTCGGTGTGGTCGATCACTCCGACTTCGAGATCGACACGTCCGTCGCGCAACGCGGCGGTGCCCTCCAGGGTGTCGGACAGGAAGCGCAGTGTGACGCCCGGCGCCTGGGCGCGTACGGCCGACAGCAGGGGCCCGGCCAGTTCGGTGAGCACCATGTCGCCCGCCTGCACGGCGAACGTCCGGCGCAGCGCCGCGGGGTCGAGGTCGTCGCGCGGTGTCAGCAGTGCGCGTCCCTGCTCGACCAGCGTGCTGACCTCGTAGCGCAATTCCAGTGCCCGTGGTGTCGGCACCAGGTTGCGACCCGCGCGTACGAGCAACGGGTCGCCGAGCACGCCGCGCAATCTGGCCAGCGTCCGGCTCATCGCAGGCGGCGAGGTGTGTAGGCGCTGCGCGGCCAGGGTGACGCTATGGGTGTCCAGCAGTGCGTCGAGGGCCACGAGGAGATTCATGTCCAGCGCTTCCACCCTTGGATTATCGCCAACGCAAACAGCGGGCCCCGGTATTGCGCGGGCGACAAGCGGGGGCGAGTCGCACCCCGGCGGCAACTCCGGACAGTCGTCGGTCAAATCGTCCACGATCGAGCACGCCATAACGCCGTCCCACGTGTTCATGTGCCCGACGACCTCCGGATATGCACTACGCACGTCGGCTCTGGGCCGCTCGGGCGACGACGTCGGAAACGGCTATGCGCACCGAGCCCCGCAACTCGGCGGACGCCCCGGCACGATTTCGTCGGACGACGCCCGAGTTCGGCAGTCGATGCAATTGTGCGCACACCCCCCTCCGCTGACCGGCGACCGGAGCAGTCGCTGCGCGTGGGGCGCCGATCTGCCCGCCGCCTACCGCGTCGGCACGATAGAACCGGATCGGCGCGCCGGATCACTCCGCGCGCCACATACCCCACCACAGGGCGGATCGCCGCGTGGCCGGGGCAACGGAAGCCTAGCGGCCGACCCGGCCGCCGCCGCCCTCGTAGGGAAGCAGTTCCGCCTCGATCGGGGTGGTCGGCGGCGCCACCGGTCCCCGCCCCGGCTTGCGGCGGGTGGCCAGTCCCCGGTAGGACTCCGGCTTGATCCGGCGGAACACCTGCGCCAGACGCGTGTGCAGGGGCAGACGGAACTTCAGGTCGCCGAGCATCTCGTCGATATTCTGGATGGAGAACGGGACGACCGCCGTGCCGTGTGCGTGGTGGCCGGGCGTACGTTCCTCCATCCAGCGCAGGCGGGCGTCGATCTGCTCGTCGAGTTTCTCGGCGGGCGGCAGATCGAGCCTGCCGGTGAGCAGCGCGGCGGTCCAGTGCGCGGCGACCTCGGCGTTCAGCGTGCTGATGACCGACGAGTTGTAGCCGGCGAAGGTGAGGTTCGGGACCTCGAGCGGCAGGATCTGGCGGTGCAGGCGGAAGTTGCCGTGCTCGTCGGTGAGCCTGCGCTGGATATACGGCGTGAGGAAGGGCACGCGCTGCTGGAATCCGGTCGCGCAGATCACGACGTCGGCCTGCAGCACCTGCCCGGTGGACAGCCGGAGCCCGGGCGCCGCCTTCGGACCGCCGCCCATCTCGGTGATCGTCGTGTCCCGGTGCACCGTGATGCGCCCGTTGGCCACCTGCTCGTAGAAGCCCTCGCTCACCAGGCCGACGGTGCTGTCGGCGATCTCCTCGAACCGCCCGCCGGGCACCAGACCGAGTTCGCGCAGGTGGGAGTGCTTGGTGACCAGCTCCTGGATCAGGTCGAAGTTGCTGATTCGCACCGATTCCCCTGGTCCGTCCAGGAATCGGTCCATCCAGCGCGGCCGCAGGTAATGGAAGTGCGCCTCACCGAAGCGAGTCAGCATCAGCCGTTCGTAGTCGATCACCCGGGCCAGCTTGCGCGGCATCTTCCACAGCAGCCGCCGGGCCACCACCGAGGTGGAGGCCGCGACCTCGCTGACCGCGGTGGCGATGTCGCAGGCGGACTTGCCGTAACCCACCACGACGACCGACTTGCCGCGCACCGACTCCAAATCGGTGAACTCCGAGGAGTGGCACAGGCGACCGCCCGCCGCGCGGAACCAGTCCGCGCCGCGATACTCCGGCATCGCCGGGTCGCTGAAGATGCCGTTGGCGATCACCAGGTGGTCGCACGAGGCCCGATGAATTCCGCTCTCGTCGCGAATTTCCAGCAACCAGCCACTGTCCACCGGATCGGCGGCCACCACTTCGGTGCGCAACCGCAGGTGCTCGGTCAGCCCGAAGTGCTCGGCGTAGGCGGCCAGATAGGCCTGCATGTGCGGCCCGTCGAGGACGCGCGGGTAGTCGGCGGGCATGGGGAAGTCGGAGAAGTGATACGTGTCCTTGGAGTTCTGCGTTTGCAGTCCCGGGTATCGCCGGGTCGCGCTCCACACGCCACCGATATCGGGTGCGCGGTCGAAAATCTCGACCGGAAAACCCTCCTGTTTCAGCACTTTCGCGCAGGCGAGACCTGCGATACCCGCACCGACGATCCCGATGCGGCTTCCGCTTGTCATGCGCAGGAGACTACGTCGCCCGCGGCGCGCAGCAAAGTCGGTCGACCGAATCCGCTCTTCAGCGTACTGCGGGCGCACTCGCCGCAACGACGGGAAGCTCGAGCAGCCCGCGGATCAGGATGCTCTCCCGCCACCGCAGGTCCATGTCGTCGAAGGCGGGCCGCAGCAGCGGATAGTGCCGCACCAGACTGGTCAGCGCGACGCGGGCCTCGAGCCGGGCCAGACCCGCCCCGAGGCAGTAGTGGATGCCGTGGCCGAAGGCCAGGTGACCGTTCGCGCCGCGATCCGGGTCGAATGCGCCGGGCGCGGTGAAGTGCTGTTCATCGTGATTGGCCGAGGCCACCGAGACCAGCACCAGCTCCCCCGCCGGGATGACGCTGTCACCCAGCCGCACCGGCGCGGTGGTGTACCGCAGGGTGGCCACATTGACCGGTCCGTTGTAGCGCAGCATCTCCTCCACCAGCGGTGCGACGCCCGCTGGGTCCTCGCGCAGGGCCTGATAGCGGGACGGATCGGCCAGAAGTTCCAGCACGCTGTTGCCGATCAGGTTCACCGTGGTCTCGTGACCGGCCACCAGGATCAGGAAGGCCATGGAGATCAGCTCGTCGTGGCTGAGCCGGTCCCCCTCCTCGGTGACGAGCAGCAGCTGCGAGATCAGATCCTCGCCCAGACCCTCCGCGCGCCGTCGGGCGATCAGCCCATCGAAGTAGTCGACGATGGCGTCGGTCGCGGTGCGCATACTCTCCGGCGTGGACATGGGACTGTCCACCACGGCCGCCGACCACTCCCGGAACCGCGCGCGGTCCTCGACCGGCACGCCGAGCAGTTCGCAGATCACGGTGATGGGCAGCGGGAAGGCGTACTCCGCGAGCAGGTCGACGGGCCCTGCGCCCGCGGTGCGGTCCATCGCGTCGAGCAAATCCTCCGCGATCGCCACGATCCGTTCCGCCAGGGCCTCTGTTCGCGCGGGTGCGAACGCCGGGGTGACGAGTTTGCGCAGCCGCGAGTGCCGGGGCGGGTCGGCGTTGAGCAGATGGTGGCTCAGGCGCTGGTTGACCGCGGTGAGGCCGCTGTCGCCCGAGGCTGATCGCCGTGCGTGGGCGCCCACCGGAGTGCGCGGGTCCTTGCGGACGTCGGGATGGCGCAGTACCTGCTTGGCGGCGTCGTAGTCGACCACCAGCCAGGCGCGAACGCCGGTACGCAAGCGGATCCGGTGCACCGGCCCCTCGGCGCGCAACTGCTGGTAGAAGGCATGCGGGGTGTGAAAGAAGTCCGCGGGCAGCTCTCTCATCCGGTCGGTTCCCCCTCGGTTCGCGAGTGTTGTTGCGGCCCTTCGATAGTGACACCGATCACCGGCGGCGGCCAGGCCGCGCGCCCGGACGTGCCGTCCGATCACCGTGGCCGATCGCCCCGGCCGGGGTCGCCGCGCGCCGTCGCCACTGCCCGGCTACCCTGCGCCCATGAGTTCGATCGCGCCCGTCCTGCGGCGCGCCCGGATCGCGAACTCGCTCGCGTTCGGTTCGCAGGGCTTCTTCCTCGCCGTCGTGCTGACCGAATTGCCGCAGCAGAAGGAGCATTTCGGCCTTTCGGACGGGGTGATCGCCGTCTCGGTGGTGCTGATCTCGCTGCTGGCGGGCGGCGGCAGCGTGCTGGCGGAGCGGCTGGCGCTGCGCTGGTCCAGCCGCGCGGCGGTGCGGATCGGGCTGCTGCTCGTGGCCGTCACCGGCTCGGCGGCGGCGTTCGCCCCGAACACGGCCCTGCTGGTGGCAGCGCTCGGCTGCTACGGGACCGCGGTGGGGATCGTCGACGCGGGCACCAACATGCAGGCGGTGTTCATCCAGCACGGGTACGGGACGTTCATCCTGTCGTCGTTCTACGCCGCGTGGAGCGCCGGGACCATTGCCGGGGCGCTGTTCGTCTCGGGGTGCGAGGCGCTGGAGGTGACGCTGCGGGAATCGCTGCTCGTCGCAGCGGCGATCGTGCTACTGCTCGGCTGGGCGCTGGGGCCGAGGCTGCTCGGCGCGCGGGACGCGGAGACCAGTCCCATCGAGACCGCCGCACCCGGGCCGGCCGTCGCGTTGCGCGCGTATCTCGCACTCGGGATCGCGGCGGCGTTCGTCTTCGCCGTCGACCTGGCGGTGGGCAACTGGTCGGCCCTGTACCTCACCGATGACCTGCTCGCCGGTTCGGCGACCGCGGCACTCGCCTTCGCGGCGTATCAGGGGACGTCGCTGGTCGCCAGGGTCGCGGGCGATGCGCTTGTGCGCCGTTTCGGCCCGCGCAAGGTGGTGCGGACCGCGGCGGGCATGGGGGTTTTCGGCCTGGCGCTCGTGGTGGCCGCGCCGAGTCCGGCCGTCGCGATCGCGGGCTTCCTCGTGGCGGGTGCCGGGCTGCCCGTGATCGCGCCGTTGTGCTTCAGCGCTGCCGGGCAACTGGCGACGGGGCGGGAACTCGACGCACTGATCGCGCGTCTCAACCTGTTCAACTATGCGGGGACCCTGCTGGGCGGCGGCGTGGTCGGTGCGGTCGCGGCGAGTGCCGGGCACCGCGCGGGCTTCGTGATCCCGCTGCTGTTCGCCGTGGCTTTGATCGCCCTGTCCCGCGTCTTCCACTCCCAGCGCGTCGCGAGCGCGCCTACCGCTCCCCGCCCGGAGACGCTGGACCAGCCCACCGAGTCCGGCGCGGGGTAGGCCGTGGCGGGCGTCGTCGGCGCTGATCGGGTGGCCGCGGGTGGATTCCGCGTGACGCTCAGCGGTGCAGGTACCGGCCTTGTCGCCCGCCACGAATCTCGGCGTCGATCGCCCCGGCACCGCCGCGGGCGCATCACACCCTGCGGAAGCGACCGGATCACGTGAGGGCGAACGCGGTGGCCATGAAATGACATTCTCATCTGGTCATGTGCTCTGATGGAGGGTATGAGCAACCTCCCCGTCATCGTCGACCGGGCCGGGCTGTGGGACGCGGAAGCGCTCAGCGACGTCGCGGCGGCGACCTTTCCGCTCGCCTGTCCGCCCGAGGCGACGCCCGACGACATCGATGTCTTCGTCGGCGAAGCGCTGTCGGGCGAACGCTTCGGCGAATACCTCAACGACCCGGCCAGGATCGTGCTCAAAGCCGTCGCGGACGACGAGATCGTCGGATACGCGATGCTGGTCACGGGCGACCCGGCCGACCCAGCGGTGGTGGAATCGGTCAGGCTGCACCCGATGGTGGAGATCAGCAAGATGTACGTGCTACCCGGCCACCACGGCACGGGGGTCTCCACCGCGCTGATGAAGGCCGCGCTGGACTGGGCGCGCGCCGAGGGGCATCCCGGCGTCTGGCTCGGCGTCAACCAGGAGAACGCGCGCGCCCGGCGCTTCTACGCGAAGCACGGCTTCGCCGAGGTGGGCACCAGGACATTCACCGTCGGCAACCAGGTGCATCACGACTACGTGCTGCGGCTGGTCTTCTAGTTCCGGCTCAGCGCAGGAAATCCACGAGCGCGGTGTGGAACGCGGGGTTCATCACCGCCATCAGGTGATCGCCGGGCACCACGGCGAGCGCGCCGTTCGGCAGCGCCGCGGCGAGGCGCTCGGGTTCGGCGGCGAACGGGTCGTCGGCACCCGCCAGCACCAGTGCGGGCACGGTGACGTCCGCCAGGGTCTCGATGGGTCGGTCGTCGAGACCCGTCGCCACGGCGTGGATGGCGTCCACGTCGGCCCCCACCGCGTCGGCCAGCACCCGGAACATCTTCGCGGTCGGTGACGCGCCCGCGCCGTCGCCGGTCATCGCGGCCTGCAGGTCGGGCAGGTCGATCACGCGGCGGTCGACGCCGCCGCAGTCCAGCACACCCGAACCGATGCCGCCGACGGCCAGCCGCCGCACCCGCCGGTCGGTCGCGGCCACCATCAGCGAGATCACTCCGCCCATCGAGTATCCGACCTGCGCGACTTCGTCGAAGCCCAGCTCGTCGTAGAGCGCGCGCACGTCACGCGCCATGGTCTGCCACGAGTACCGCGCCGCCTCGTGCGGCTTGCCGGAGCGACCGTGGCCCCGCGCATCCAGGGAGACCACGGTGCGCCCGGCGGCTTGCAGGGCCCCGACCACGCCGGTGCTCATCCAGTTCGCATTGGTGTCCGCGACCACCCCGTGCTGCAGCACGACCGGGACGCCCTCGCCCTCCCAGACCCGGTAATTGAGTTCCAGGCCGTCCCATGTCTCAAACTTCGCCATGCCGGGATCGTAGTGCACGCCACGCCCCGGGACCGCCGAAGTGAAGGTTCGGCCGAGACGCCGCTCAGCCCAGCAGTCGGGCCCGCAGGGCGCCGATCTCGCCGTCGGTGAGCCTCAGTCCGTTCCGGACGTAGGCGTCGAAACTGCCATAGGTCTGGTTCGCCTGGTCGAAGGCGGCGTCGAGCCAGGACTCCTGGACACCGTTGAGCGGATCGTCCTGGCTCGCGTTGCGGAACCGGTTGGACAACAGGAAGTCCTCTGTGACGGTGGCCCGATCCACCCCGAGCAGGGTGAGCAGCACCGCCGCCGTCCAGCCGGTGCGATCCTTGCCCGCGGTGCAGTGGAACAGCACCGCCCCGTCTGCGCCGGTGATGTCGCGCAGCACCGACGCGAACGCCTCGTTCGCGCCCGGCGCGGTGATGAACGCGCGATACAGCCCATCGCCTCCGGTGAGCGTGGTGGCGATGACCTCCGGCGGAGCATGGCCGATCACGTCGGCCCAGTGCGCCGTCGCGCCAGCGGGTAGCCGGTCGGGCCCGAGCGCCCGCTCGTAGACCGTGCGCAGGTCGTGAACGGAGCGCACACGGCGATCGCTCAGCGCGGCCAGATCCTCCGGCGTCGCGTTGTTCAGCTGCCCGGTGCGAAACACCAGACCGGTGCGCACGATCCGGCCGACGACCGTGCGGTACCCGCCGATGTCGCGGGCGTTCTGCACCCCCCGCAGATGCAGGGCGGGATCGGCTACGACGGCCGCGGGCGGGTCGGCCTGTGCGATGCCTGCTACCGGTCCGAAGGCGACCGCCAGACCGGCTGCCATCGCGACCGGGGCACGGAAACCAGGGGTCATTCGGCTGCTCCGATCATCGGTTCTCGGGCTCGCATCCGTCGTTCTCGTCGGAGGGTCGAGGTCGGCGTCAGGCCGCGACTTCGAACCGCGACAGCGCGAGAAGGCGCGAGATGGCGCGCAAGTACTTCTTGCGGTAACCACCCTCGAGCATCTCTGCGGAGAAGATCTCGTCGAGTTTCGCACCCGACACCGTCACCGGGATGCTCGCGTCGTAGAGCCGATCGGCCAGCACCACGATGCGCAGCGCCACGGCCTGATCGGTGACCGGATGCACGTTCGAGACGAACACCGACGACACTCCGGAGATCAGCGCGCCGTACTTCGACGGATGCAGCGTGCTGAGGTGCTTCAGCAGCGCGTCGAACTCGTCGAGGGTGGCGCCCGGTGTGCTCGCGGCCCGCTCGGCAAGCACCTCCGGCGCGGTGGGCGCCGGGGCGGGCGGCAGGTCGCGGTGGCGGTAGTCCGGCCCGTCGACGCGCACCGCCTCGAAGATGGCGCCCAGCTTCTTGATCTCGCGCAGGAAATCCTGTGCGGCGAAACGTCCTTCGCCGAGCTGACCCGGCAAGGTGTTCGACGTGGCCGCGATCGAGACGCCGGCGGCGGACAGTTCGGTGAGCAACCGGGATACCAGCATGGTGTCGCCGGGATCGTCGAGTTCGAATTCGTCGATGCACAGCACGCTGTTGCCCGACAGACGCTCGAGAGCGTTGGCGAACCCGAGCGCGCCGACCAGATTGGTCAGCTCGCCGAACGTGCCGAACGACTTGGGCGCGGGCGAGCTGTGGAAGATCGAGGCCAGCAGGTGGGTCTTGCCGACACCGAACCCACCGTCCAGATACAGGCCCGCGCCGCTGACCTGCTTCTTCTTACCGAAGAAGCTCTTCTTGTTGGCGGCCTTGCTGATCTTGGCGACCTGCCCGGCGAACTCCTCGGCCTTGCCGACCGCGGCCGCCTGGCTCGGTTCCTTCGGGTCTGGGATGTAGGAGGCGAAGCTCACCTCGTCGAACATGGGCGGAGGCACCATCTGGGCGACGAGCTGATCGGCCGGGACCTCCGGGTGGCGATCGACGAGGCGTTCTTGCATGAACGAAGCCTAGAGACGTGGTGTGATCTGGTCTCATGCAGCGTAGCCAGAATGCGATCCAGCTCACAGGACTCGGCCCCGACGACCTCGCGCAGTTGTACGCCTTCCCCACCGCGCTCGACGCGCCTTTGGTCAGGGCCAATTTCGTCTCCAGCATCGACGGCGCGGCGACCAGCGGGAACCTCACCGAAGGACTGGGCACGCCGGCCGACCGGACAGTGTTCATGTTGCTGCGGGAACTGGCGGAGGTGATCGTGGTGGGCGCGGGCACGGCGCGCGCGGAGAACTACGGCGGGGCGCGTACCGATCCGGCGCGCAGGCGCGCGTTCCACGAGCGCGGCATCGGGGGCCATCCCGACGGCGCCCCGCCGCCGATCGCGGTGGTCACGGCGAGCGCGGCGCTCGACCCGGGCGCGCGCCTGTTCACCGATACCCAGGTGCCGCCACTGATCATCACGACGGTCACCGCACCCGCCGACCGCAAACAACGCTTGGCGGACGCGGGCGCCGAGGTGATCGAAGCGGGTGACATCGCGGTGACGCCGGCCGGCCTGATGCGGGTACTCACCGAGCGCGGCCTGCTGCGTGTGCTCACCGAAGGCGGCCCGCACCTGTTCGGCGAGCTGCTGGAGGCCGACGTCGTCGACGAACTCTGCCTGACCACCGCACCACTGCTGGTCGGCGGCGCGGCGCGGCGAATCTCGCTGTCCGCCCACGAGTTCCGCGTCCGTATGACGCGCGCGCACGTGCTGCTGGACGACGACGGCACGATGCTCACCCGGTGGGCCCGTCGATGAAAGAACCACCCGAACCTGGCAGGCTGTAGCAATGCGCTGGACTCGGGCCGCCGTGCTTGCCGCCACCCTCTCGATCGTGACCGCCGGTTGCGGCGCGGGACCGTCGGATCGTCCCGGTGTCGCGGTGCAGCGCCCGCCCGTCGCGGGCACCGCGACGACCTCCGCCGCACCCGCGCCGCCGCCGAGCGCCGAGCTGCCCAAGACCGACCTCAGCTGGCGTGAATGCACCCAGCCGACCTTGGATCAACTCGGGCTCGGTCCCGCGCCCGCGGGGCTGGTGCTCGACTGCGCCGAGTACTCCACCCCGATCGACTCGACCGGCGCGGTGCTGGGCAGCTTCCGGGCCGGCGCGTTGCGCGCCAGGCTGGCGCAGACCCCCGCCGACGCGCCGCCGCTGGTGCTCACCTCCGGTTCGGATCGCTCTTCCTCCGCGACCCTGGCCGGATTGGCCGCGGGCCCGGCCTCCGCGCTGCTGGCCGCCCGCCCGATCGTCGCGGTGGACCGGCGCGGCATCGGCACCTCACAGCCGATCGACTGCCTGCCTGCGGACATCCGCCGCGGTCTGGCCGAGAATGCCCAGTCCGCGGGCGACCCGGTGGCGCGGATGACGAAGCTGAGCCAGGACGGCACCATCGCCTGCCGCGACTTCCTGCAGCCCTACGAGGGCGCCTTCGACGCGCCGCACGCCGCCGACGACATCGAACAATTGCGCAGGCAGTGGCAGGTGGAGCACATCTCGCTACTGGGCACGGGCAACGGGGCGAAGGTCGCGCTCAGCTATGCCCGCAAATACGGTGACCATCTCGCCCGGCTGACACTCGACTCCCCCGAGCCGGTCGGGACCGACTCCGTGACCCGTGCCGAACAAGCCGTGCAGGGCGCCGAGGCGGCCCTGACGGCGTTCGCGCAGCGCTGCGTCGGCGTCGGCTGCTCGCTCGGCGCCGACCCGCGCGCCGCGGTCATCGATCTGGTGAACCGGGCCGCGAGCGGTGGCCTCGGCGATATCTCGGCGAACGCCCTGCTCACCGCGGTGTCGGGCTTTCTCGGCAGCCCGCGTGCCGACCAGGCCGCTCGGGTCGCCGAGCTGTCCGACGCGCTCGCCGCGGCCGGACGCGGCGACCGGGGCCCGCTGGACGCTCTGATCACCCGTGAAAGCGCGGCTATCGCGAGCGACGGCCAGTTCGTCAACCGGTGCACCGACACGCAGCTGCCGCCGACGCCGGACAAGGCCAACGAGCTCGCAGGCACCTGGGCCGGCAAATATCCCGTCTTCGGCAAAGCGGCGGCCATCGGACTGATGGAGTGCGCCGCCTGGCCGGTGTCGACCGCACCACCGATGCCGGAGAAGCTGGATATCCCGGTGCTGGTACTCGGCGGGGTCGCCGACCCGGTGGTCGGCAACGGTGGTCAGTCGTCGGTGACCGGCGCGCTCGGTTCCGCCGGTGCCCGTCACGCGGCGCTGTCCTGGCAGGGCTTCGGCCATCCGGTGGCCACGCACTCGGGCTGCGCGCAGCGGGCGGTCGTCGACTATCTGAAGGACGGCAAACTCCCCGCAGACGGTACCGCCTGCCCGGCCTAGCGCCGCTCGAGCGGCTGATCGAGCGGCGAGTCGGGCAGGTCCGGCCAACCGCCGGTAACCGATCCGGTGTACCGTGCCCCAGTGTTCCTTCGACCGCTCGAGCCCCGGACCGCTCGCACCACCGCCGAGGTGATCAAGTTCGCACTCTGGCCCCTGGCGGTCATGACCGTGCTGAACCGGGTTTTCATCAAGGCTGTCAACGGCTTCATCACCGACGACTACCGGCCGGTCTACCAGGCGTCGCTCGACTTCTTGAACGGGCGTCCGGTGTACACCGCGAACTTCGACTCGGTGGACCCGCATTATCTGTACCCGCCCAGCGGCACCCTGCTGATCGCGCCGATCGCGGCCATCGACTACGAGAAGTCGCGCTGGCTGTTCATCGCCCTGAACGCGATCGCGATTCTCATCGCCTGGTACCTGCTGCTGCGGCTGTTCCGCTACACGCTGAACTCGGTCGCCGCGCCCGCGCTGCTGCTGGCGATGTTCACGTCCGAGACCGTGATCAACACACTCGTGTTCACCAACGTCAACGGCTGTGTGCTGCTGGCGGAGCTGATCTTCATCCACCTGCTGCTGAAACGGCGCGACCTGTGGGCGGGCGCCGCGCTCGGATTGAGTATCGCGGTCAAACCGACACTCGCTCCGTTGCTTTTGATCGCGCTCGTGCGCGGGCAGTGGAAGGTGTTCGTCACCGCGCTCGGCGTGCCGCTGGCGTTGACCGCGATCGCCTGGCCGCTGTCGAAGGATCCGGAGAAGTTCCTCACCCGCACCGCGCCCTACATCTTCGAATCGCGCGACTACTTCAACAGCGCGATCGTCGGCAACGGCGAGTACTACGGGCTGCCGCCGTGGCTGACCTGGGGTATGCGCGTGGTGCTCGGTGTGCTCGTGCTGATCTCGCTGTGGCTGCTGTACCGCTACTACCGCGAGGACGAGCTGTTCTTCGTCTGCACCGCCTCCGGCGTGCTGCTGACCGCCTCGTTCCTGCTCAGCTCGCTGGGGCAGATGTACTACTCGATGATGCTGTTCCCGTTCCTGATGACGGTGGTGCTGCGCAACTCGGTGCTGCGCAACTGGCCGGCCTGGCTGGCGATCTTCGGGTTCATGAGCTACGACAAGTGGCTGTCGGACCGCTGGCAGCACATCGGCCGCAACCTGGAATACCTGCGCATCACCTTCGGCTGGGGTCTGCTGCTCATCGTGGTGTTCTGTGTGCTCGGCGACCGCTATCTGGCCGCGCGGCGGGAAGGCAGGCTGCCGTTCGGCATCGATCCCGCGTGGATGAGGTCCGCGCCGGACCCGCGCGGCGAGGCGCCGCAGCGTTCCGTCCCGGCGGCCGACCCGGCCCCGGCCGCGGAAACCCCCAGGCCACACAACGGCTCGGCGCCGGTGGAGCAGAATCGTATTAGCGTGGAACCATGAGTTCCGAAGCCGAGACGTCCCTGCCCGCGCCGCGCATTCAGCTCACGCCGCAGGAATGGCGAGTGAAGCTGGATCCCGAGGAATACGCGGTGCTACGCGAGGCCGCCACCGAGCGGCCGTTCGTCGGCGAGTACACCGACACCAAGACCGAGGGCGTCTACGTGTGCCGGGCCTGCGGCGCCGAGTTGTTCCGCAGCACCGAGAAGTTCGACTCGCACTGCGGCTGGCCGTCCTTCTTCGATCCGGCGGCGTCCGACGCGGTGATTCTCCGGTCGGACGACTCGCTCGGCATGCACCGGGTCGAAGTGCTGTGCGCGAACTGCCACAGCCACCTCGGCCACGTGTTCGAGGGCGAGGGGTACAACACGCCCACCGACAAGCGCTACTGCATCAACTCCATCGCCCTGCGACTGCACCCCTCGGACAGCGCAGCGGAGTAACAGCCCGACGCTCACCGGCAGCGTACGGAGTCCCAGCCGCTCGGCGCATGCCCCGAAAACTCTGGGCAAGCGGTCCGGTGCCGCATCAGGGCAGAGCGGCGATCAGTTCCTCCACCTCGACGCGGGGGCCGGTGAAGAACGGGATCTCTTCGCGCACGTGCCGCCGGGCGTCGGTGGCCCGCAGATCGCGCATCAAATCGACGATGCGGTGCAGTTCGGGCGCCTCGAACGCCAGGATCCACTCGTAGTCGCCGAGCGCGAACGAGCTGACGGTGTTGGCCCGCACGTCCGGGTAGTCACGCGCGGCCTTGCCGTGCTCGGCCAGCATCCGGCGGCGTTCCTCGTCGGGCAGCAGATACCACTCGTAGGACCGGACGAACGGGTACACGCAGATGTAGGCGCCCGGCTCCTCGCCGGCCAGGAACGCCGGGATGTGGCTCTTGTTGAACTCGGCGGGACGGTGCAGCGCCGCGTTGCTCCAGACCGGCGCGCTGGCCCGGCCCAGCTCGGTGGTGCGGCGGAAGTCGGCGTAAACGGCCTGCAGGTCCTCGATCCGCTCGGCGTGCGTCCAGATCATGAAATCGGCGTCGGCGCGCATCCCTGCCACGTCGTAGATGCCGCGGACCACCACATCGCGGTCGGCGAGACCATCGAAGAACGCCTTGGCCTCCTTGGTCGCGGCGTCCCGGTCCTCGCCCAGCACTCCGGGTTGCACCTGGAAAACCGAGAACATCAGGTAGCGGATGGTGGAGTTGAGAGCTTGATAGTCGAGTCGCGCCATAGCACTATCGTGCCACTCGCTCCGGAGCGCCCGCGTCGCCGGGCGTGAACTGCTCGATGTGCACCCGGGCGTCCGGGATCCCGGCGGCGCGCAGCTGACGCTGGATATCGCGCAGGAACATGGGCGGACCGCAGACGTAGACGTCGGCGTCGTCGGGCAGGCTCACTGCCGAGAGATCGATCCTCCCGTGCCGCGCGCCGGGAGCCGGTTCCTCGTACCAGATTTCGATATCGGCCTGTTCGAGCCGGGTAGCGAGTTGCCGGAGCCGATGGCGCAGCGGATGGGTCCCCGGTCCACGATCCGCGTGCACGATCAGGGTGCGCCGCCATGGGACGTGGGCGGCGAGGTATTCCAGGAAGCCGATCGTCGGGGTCACGCCGATTCCGCCGGAGATCAGCACCAGGGGCGTCGTCGCGGCGGTATCGACGACGACATCGCCGAACGGGAGAGTGATCTGTAACGGTCGCCGGGGCGCAGACGCTGGTGCAGCCACGAGGACACCTCGCCCGTTGGGCAGCCATCGGCCGCCTCGACCCGTTTGACGGCGCCGATTCGTGCGCCTTTTCAGCGGGAATTGACGCGCGGGCCCGGGAAAATCGGAGAATCACACCGGCGGTGTCGCACTGCCCGGCGTGCACGAGCGGGCGCGAGCCGGGGTCCACTCAGCGTGCGCTGCCCGCACCGACCGTCGCCGCGATCCGCCGCGCGGCGGCCGTGCCGGAGGCGACGCACGCGGGCACTCCGACGCCGTGCAGGTACGCGCCCGCGACCGCCAGCCCGTCGAGCGCCGCGACCTCGGCTTCGACGGCCGCGATGCGGGCCGGATGGCCGGGCGCGTACTGGGCGAGGCCGCCCGGCCAGCGCCGCACGACAGCCCCGATCGGCTCGATGGTTGCCCCGGTGACGGTAGCCAGGTCCTCGGCGGCGGCCGCGACGAGTTCCGCATCGGGCCACGACAGCGGGGAGTCGTCCCCGAACTTGCCGAACGAGACGCGGACGAGGGCCGTTTCGCGTTGTGCGAGATGCGTCCATTTGCGGCTGGACAGGGTGAACGCCTTCGCGCGCAGTGGCTCTCCGGTGGCCACCAGGATGCCGGAGTTCTGCGGCAGCGCCGTCTCGCGGGGCAGCGCCAGCGCGACCACCGCCGACGAGGAGAGTTCGACGCCCGCCAGTTCCGCCGCGGCGGCGGGCGCGACGGTCTTCAGCAGTCGCGCGGTCACCGGCGCAGGGGTAGCGAGCACCACCGCGTCGACGGCGCCGATCGGGTCGACCACCCAACCGCGCAGCCCCCTGGCCAGACGCGTCCCCGGGGTCGCGGTGACGAACCTCGCCTCGGAGCGTTCGGCGAGTGCCTCGAGCAGCACGCGGTACCCGTCGCGGAGGGCACCGAAGACCGGTGCGCTCGAAGGCGGTGGCAGCGCGGCGGCGACGGCGGCGGTGAGGCTGGTCGCGCCGTTGTCCAGCGCGGCGGCGAGGGTGGGCAGCGCGGCACGGACACCGATGGATCGGGAGCTTCCCGCGTACACGCCACCGAGCAGGGGGTCCACGCTGCGCTCGGCGACTTGCGTGCCGAAGCGGTCGGCGACCAGATGGTAGACGTCGATATCGGAGCCCGGCTCCCAGGTCAGCGGCCGGTCGGGTTCGGCGGCGATCCGCCGCAGCGTCTCGGCGTCGACCAGATCGCGCATCGACTCGGCGCTCGACGGAACACCCATCAACGTGCCCTCCGGAAGCGGATGGGCGGCTCCGGAGGACCACACCAGCGGCCGCAGACCGGCAGGCGTCACCAACTGCGACTCGAGCCCGAGTTCCCGCAGCACCGCGGGTACCTCCGGCCGTCGGCCGACGAACGCTTCCGCGCCGAGATCCAATGGCTCTCCGGCCAGTTCACCGGTGTAGAGGATGCCACCGACCCGTTCGGCGCGATCGAGCACGACCACGTCGGCATCCGGCCCGAACAACGTCCGCAATCGATACGCGGCCACCAGTCCGCTGATCCCACCGCCGACCACCGCGATACGCATGCCTCGACCGTATCGTGTCCCGCCACGGCGACCGTCCGACGGTCGGCCGCCCGATGACCCGGGACACTTCGTGTCCACGGCGACAGCGGCCGTGCCGCCCGCGGCTTCCATTCGGACCGGAACCTGCTCGATCGGACGAGCCTCGCGGCAGGCGGACACGCGTCGACACCGGTGGACAGCAACCTGGACCATCCGTGTCTGGGTGACTCGGCCGTCACCGGGGCGGCCGAAAAACGCAGCGGTGCGCCGCGCAAGTTCCGTGGCGGAACCGTGAGCAGACGCGTGCAGCGGGAGGCAGCAGTGACGCAGCCGATCGCCGCATATTCGATGTTCCTGATGGCGGGCGGTTCCCCGCCTTCCCTTCCCTACAGCTCGTGCACGAGTTCCACCAAGGCGGTCAGCACGCCCGGATCGGTCTCCGGAAGCACCCCGTGGCCCAGGTTGAAGATGTGCCCGGTGGCGCCGAGCGTGATCGCCTCGTCCGCTTCGCGCGCGATCCGCCGGGCATGCGCCTCGACAGCGGCGGCGCCCGCGAACAGCACGGCGGGATCGAGGTTGCCCTGCAACGCCTTTCCGGGCCCGACGCGGCGGACGGCCTCGGTCAGCGGCACCCGCCAATCGACACCGACCACGTCGGCGCCCGCCTCGCCCATGGCGCCGAGCAACTCGCCGGTTCCTACCCCGAAGTGGATGCGCGGCACCCCCGCCTCGGCGATCTCGGCGAACACCCGCTCCGAATGCGGGAGCACGAAATCGCGGTAGTCGGCCAGCGAGAGCGCGCCCGCCCAGGAGTCGAACAACTGCACCGCGTCCACGCCGGCCGCCAACTGGGCCTGCAGGAACGCGATGGTGATGTCGGTGAGCGCGCCGAGCAGCGCGTGCCAGGTCTGTGGGTCGGCGTACATCATCGCCTTGGTGCGCTCGTGGTTCTTGCTCGGACCGCCCTCGACCAGGTAGGAGGCCAGGGTGAACGGCGCGCCCGCGAAGCCGATCAGCGGCGTCTCCCCCAGCGCGTCGACCAGCAGTCGCACGCCGTCGGTGACCGCCCCGACCTCCTCGGGGCGCAACCGGGGCAGTGCGCGCACGTCGCCGACCGTCCGCACGGGCGCGGCGACCACCGGTCCGACGCCGGGCACGATGTCCAGATCGATCCCCGCCGCTTTGAGCGGAACGACGATGTCGGAGAACAAGATCGCCGCGTCGACCTGGTGCCTGCGAATCGGCTGGAGGGTGATCTCGCACACCAGCTCCGGGTCGAAGCAGGACTCGAGCATCCCGACGCCCGCGCGCACCTCGCGGTACTCGGGCAGCGAGCGTCCGGCCTGGCGCATGAACCACACCGGACGCCTGCTCGGCGTCGCGCCGGTAGCGGCGGCCAGGAACGGGGCATCGGTCAACCGGCGGCGGGTATGAGTGCTCATCACGGCTATCGTATGCGGGCCCGGCAGGAGGGGCGGACGCGGAGGCGGCAGCGATGACAGCGCAGACGCCGCCCGGCCCGTAGCGGCGCGCCTCCGACCGCGCGGGGGGCACAAGGTCTACCGTCAGCAGTCGTGACACCGCTCGACTTCCGCGACGGCGCCGCACCGACCGAGGGACCTCATGGCGAGCCAGCTCAATTTCGCGCCGCGGTCGAGGCGATGGGCACCGCAACCGTGCACCCTCGGATCGAGCTCGCGCCCATCCGGCCGCCGCAACGGCTCGCCCCGTACTCCTACGCCATCGGCGCCGAGGTCGCCCATCCGGAAACCCCTGTCGTGCCGATCGATTCCGAGGGCGACGCGTTCGGCAGATTGATCCTGCTGCACGATCCGGACGGCGACGACACCTGGCACGGCACCCTCCGTCTGGTCGCCTACATCCAGGCCGACATCGACGCCGCGCTCGCCACCGACCCCCTGCTACCAGAGGTGGCGTGGAGCTGGCTGGTGGACGCGCTGGAGTCACGAACCGAGCCGTTCACCGCGCTGGGCGGCACGGTGACCTCGACCAGCTCGGTGCGCTATGGCGACATCGCCGGGCCGCCGCGCGCCCATCAGCTGGAACTGCGCGCCTCGTGGACGCCCGTCACCACCGATCTGCGCCCGCACCTGGAGGCGTTCTGCGAGGTGCTGGCCTACGCGGCGGGACTACCCCCGGCCGGGGTGACCCAGCTGCGGGTACCACCCGGCTTGTCCGGCGATCGTCCCTGAGCACGCCCGCCGGTGTGGCGTGACCTGCGCCGGAATCACGGTCGCCCGCTCCACCGGGCACATCGCGCCCGATCCGTCGACACACTTATGCGCCGATAGGACGGCGGCGCCGTAGAGGCGGCACGTAGAGTTCAACACCATGTCCGTACCAGACCAATCCGAACCCTCGGCCGCGACGCCGCTGCTCGCGCCGGTGGAGGGCGTGCCACCGGTACTGGACACCGCCGCCGAGATCAGCGCAGCCGCCGCCCGGCTGGTGGCGGGCACCGGCCCGCTCGCCGTGGACGCCGAGCGCGCCTCCGGGTTCCGCTATTCGGCGCGCGCGTATCTGATCCAATTGCGCCGCGCGGGCGCGGGCACGTTCCTCATCGATCCCATCCCGGTCACCGACGCACTCGGCCCGCTGGCCGACGCGATCAACGGCCTGGAGTGGGTACTGCACTCCGCCGACCAGGATCTCCCGGGGCTGGCCGAACTCGGCTTGCGCCCGGCCCGGCTCTTCGACACCGAGTTGGGCGGACGCCTGGCGGGTTTCGAGCGCGTCGGGCTGGCCGCGATGGTGGAACGGCTGCTGGGCCGTGCGCTGCGCAAGGGGCACGGGGCGGCCGACTGGTCCACCCGGCCGCTGCCCGCCGACTGGCTGAACTACGCCGCCCTGGATGTCGAACTGTTGCTGGAACTGCGCGACGCCGTGGCCGATGCTCTCGACGAGCAGGGCAAAATGGATTGGGCGGCACAGGAATTCGAGCACATTCGCACCTTGGACCCGCCCGCACCCAAGGCCGAGCGCTGGCGGCGCACCTCGGGCATCCACACGCTGCGCCGCACCAGGCAGCTCGCGGTGGTGCGCGAGCTGTGGACCGCCCGGGACGCGCTGGCCCGCGCCCGCGATGTGGCGCCCGCCCGCATCCTGCCGGACGCCGCGATCATCGCCGCGGCCACCGCGGAGCCCAGAAACATCGCGCAGTTGCGCACCCTGCCGGTGTTCGGTGGGCCACGGCAGCGCCGGTACTCCCGCGAATGGCTCGCCGCGATCGAGCGCGGCCGCACCTTGCCGGACAGCGACCTGCCGCCGCTTACCCAGCCGTTCGACGGCCCGCCGCCGGTCAACCGCTGGGAGCGCCGTGATCCGGCCGCGGCGGCCCGCCTGACCCGGGCACGAGCCGCCATGGGTGATTTGTCGACCGAACACTCGATCCCGGTGGAGAACCTGCTCGCGCCGGACCTGGTCCGCCGCCTGTGCTGGGACGGGCTGCCCGACTACGCCGCGGTCGACCCCTCCGCCGTCGACGGATTCCTGAAGTCCGGCGGCGCCCGGCCGTGGCAACGAGAGCTGGCCGTTGCGCGGCTGGCCGCGGCGCTGCCGCCCTCGGACTAGCCCCCGCTCGCCTCCGGCGTCAGCGAGCGGCGAGCCACCCGCTGATCCGCCGGGCGATATCCGGGCCGGTGAGGCCGAGTTCGGCGTGCACTTCGCCGCGTGCGGCATGGTCGAGGAACTGCTGCGGAACACCGAGGTCGCGGGCCGGGATGTCCAGCCCCGAGTTGCGCAGGCGAGCCGACACCGTAGAGCCGATGCCGCCGTGCAACCCACCGTCCTCCAGCGTGACCACCATCCGGTAGTTCTCCGCGAGCTTCAGCAGGGTGTCGGAGACCGGCAGCACCCAGCGCGGGTCGAGGACGGTGACCGAGATCCCTTCGGAATCGAGCATGTTCGCCGCTTCCAGGGCCGCACCGGCGAAGGAGCCCACCGCGACGAGCAGGACATCGCCGTGCACCGCCTGCACCGAGCCGCCGTCCGGCTCCGCCATCCGCAGCACATCGATGCCGTCGAGTCGTTCGACCGCCGAGATGCCCTCGGCCACACTCCCTTTCGGGAAACGCAGCGCCGTCGGCCCGTCGTTGACGGCCAGCGCCTCGGCCAGTTCCTCCCGCAGTGTCGCGGCGTCGCGCGGAGCGGCGACCCGGATGCCGGGAATGATCCCGAGGACCGAAAGGTCCCACATGCCGTTGTGGCTGGCGCCGTCGGAGCCGGTGATGCCCGCGCGGTCCAGCACCACGGTGACCGGCTGCTTCAGCAGCGCCACATCCATCAGCAACTGGTCGAAGGCGCGGTTGAGGAACGTCGAGTAGATAGCCACCACCGGATGCATGCCGCCGAGCGCGAGCCCCGCGGCGGAGGCCATGGCGTGCTGTTCGGCGATGCCGACGTCGAACATCCGGTCGGGGAAGCGCTCGCCGAACGCGGCCAGCCCGGTCGGGCCCGGCATCGCCGCGGTGATGGCGACGATGTCGGCGCGGCGCTCGGCGTGCGCGATCAGCTCCTCGGAGAACACCGAGGTCCAGCCGCGCGCCTTCGGACCGCCGACGGGAACGCCGGTCAGCGGATCAATGGGGTCGCAGGCGTGCATCTGGTCGGCGACATGGTTCTCGGCGGGCGCGTAGCCGCGGCCCTTCTGCGTCACCGCGTGCACCACGACGGGGCCGCCGAAGTCCTTGGCCCGGCGCAGCGCGGACTCCAGGGCGACGACGTCGTGGCCGTCCACCGGCCCGACGTACTTGAGGCCGAGGTCGCTGAACAGTTCCTGCGGGCTCACCGCGTCCTTGATGCCCGCCTTCACCGCGTGCACCATCGAGTAGGCCGATTCGCCCACCCGCGGAATGCTCTTCAGGATGCGCTTGCCCGCGTCGAGCGCGTGCTCGTAGGCGGGCTGGGTGCGCAGCGCGGTCAGCCGTTCGGCCAGGCCGCCGATGGTGGGCGCGTAGGAGCGGCCGTTGTCGTTGACCACGACGACCACCGGGCGGTCCGGGGCGGCGGCGATATTGTTGAGCGCCTCCCAGCACATGCCGCCGGTGAGCGCGCCGTCGCCGACGACCGCCACCACGTGCCGGTCCTGCCCGCTGAGCGCGAACGCCTTCGCCAGACCGTCGGCGTAGGACAACGCAGCGGACGCGTGCGAGGACTCCACCCAGTCGTGGGCGCTCTCCGCTCTGCTGGGGTAGCCGGACAGGCCGCCCTGCTTGCGTAGCGAATCGAACTGATCCTTGCGCCCGGTCAGGATCTTGTGCACGTAGGCCTGGTGCCCCGTGTCGAAGATCAACGGGTCGGCCGGTGAGTCGAAGATCCGATGCAGCGCGATGGTGAGTTCGACCACACCGAGGTTCGGACCGAGGTGCCCGCCGGTCGCGGCGACTTTGCGCACCAGGAACTCGCGGATCTCCTCCGCCAGCTCGCGCACTTGCGGCACGGTCAGCCGGCGCAGATCATCGGGCGTGTCGACCCGGGAAAGCACTCCCACCTGAACTAGCTCCCTCCGGATAGCGCATCTGATCCGATCAGTCTACGGAGCGGCGGCTGATGCTCCCGCACGAGAACGATCACACCAACCGACCTGGCGTCGAAATGTGAGCCTCGACATACGGTACCCGGACGGAGTGACAAGGTGGACCGGGCCGAGCAAGTGGCCTCGCCGGCAAACGGATCCCGAGTGGTGGCGCGGATCGGCGGCGGTGTCCACCCGGAGCGACTCGTCCCGGAGCCTCGCGCCGAGCGAGGACCGCGGCACCCCTCGAAGCAGGCACGATGGTGCGGTACGCATCGACAGCGAGCGACGAGGAGACGTTGTGGGCAAGAAGACCGATTCGCGCGCGGGCACCGTCACGACCTACGGGCACGGCACCGCCCGCGCCACCCCCGACCTGATGCGGGTGACCATCTCCGTCGAATCGCGGGCGAGCAAGGTCGCGCTCGCCTACAGCCGGGCCGGCGAGCGCGTCGCCGCGGTCGCGCGGTCGCTGCGCTCCGACGGCGTGGACGGCTCGGACATCGCCACCAGCGGCCTGTCGGTGCAGACCGAGACCGTGTGGACCGAGGGGCAGGGCAACCGCATCACGGGATACCTCGCGAGCACATCGCTGACGATCGCGTTGCGCGAGGTCGGCGAGGACGCCGATCCCGCGCCTGGCACCGTCGTCGCGAACTGCGTCGAGGCGGGCGGTGACGACGTCCGCCTCGGTGGACTCGTCCTCACCTTCGCCGACCAGGAGGCCCTGCTCACCCGCGCCCGCGACGCCGCATGGGAGAACGCCCTCGCCAAGGCCGAGCAGTACGCGCGGCGCGCGCAGCGAACGCTCGGCAAGGTCGTGGCGATCACCGAGGACACCGCCTCCGCGCCGCCGGTGCCGCGCGCGCAGTCCATGTCGGCTCCGATGGAGGCCTACCGCGCCGCCGCCATCCCGGTCGAGCTGGGCGAGAGCGAGATCTCCGCGGGTATCCGCATCACCTGGCAGTTGGACTGACGGCGGGTCCCGCGGGGGCCCGCGTTCACGAACCGTGACCGAGACCGCGCACCAGCAGGCTGACCGTATCCGCTCCGGCGTGCCGATCCTTCGAGATCTCTTGATATTCCGGCGATTCGGCCCAGGCGCGGAAGGACGGTTCGTCGGGGAAGGACATCAGGACCACCTTCTCGCGGTCGGTGACGCCCTCGATGGTCTGCGGGGACTCGTCGGCGGCCAGCAGCGTACCGGAGTAGCGGAGGAAGACGTCCAGGAAGCGCGCCTGGTAGCGATCGTAAGCGGCGCGATCGGTGAACTTCAGTTGCGCAATTACGTACACGGTCATGGTGGTGACTCTAATTGGACGGCCCGGCGGCCCGGCTCGGATCCCGCGGCGGCGCGCTCGATTTCGTCGCCGCGCGGGGCCCGCCGTGCCTATATTGAGGTCGTCACCGATCGGGAGGTCGCATGTCGTTCGTGCTCATCGACACACCGCGGCCGCACATCGCCCTGGTGACGCTCAATCGGCCCGAACGGATGAACGCGATGGCGTTCGACGTGATGATTCCGCTGCGCGAGGCGTTGGAGCAGGTGCGCGCCGACAACGACGTCCGGGTCGTCGTGCTGACCGGCGCGGGACACGGTTTCTGCTCGGGAGCCGATCTGACCGGCGCGGGAAAGGTGCCCAACGTCGACGGACTGACCGTCACCAGCGTCGCGCGGCGTTCGATGGATCTGCTCAACGACGTGTTGATCACGCTGCGGCGGATGCACCAGCCGGTGATCGCGGCGGTCAACGGCGCGGCCATCGGCGGCGGGCTGTGCTTGGCCGTCGGCGCCGACATCCGGCTCGCCGCCGAGGACGCGTATTTCCGCGCCGCGGGCATCAACAACGGCCTGACCTCGGCCGAACTGGGCCTCAGCTATCTACTGCCCCGCGCCGTCGGCGCGTCGCGCGCGTTCGAGATCATGCTGTCCGGCCGCGACGTCGACGCGACCGAAGCCGAGCGCATCGGTCTGGTCTCGCGCACGGTTTCGGGGTCCGAACTGCTGAACACGTGCTACGACCTGGCCGAACGCATCATCGGCTACAGCCGGGTCGGCACCGAGCTCACCAAGCGCATGCTGTGGAGCGGTATGGAGGCGGCCGGCTTCGAATCACACATGCAGCACGAAGGCACGGCTCAGCTCTACGTGCGCCTCACCACCGGCAATTTCGACGAGGCGATGCGCGCCCGCCGGGACCGCAGGCCACCGGTCTACGAGGACTGACCGCTCAGCGCCGCAGCAGCGCAAGGCATTCCACATGGTGCGTCGCGGGGAAGGCGTCGAAGGCACGCAGATCGGTCAGCCGGTAGCCCGCGGCCTGATACAAGCCGAGGTCGCGGGCGAACGCGGCGGGATCGCAGCCGACGTGGACGATCCGCGCGGGCCCACTGGCGGTGACGGCGCCGATCACCTCTTTGCCCGCGCCTGCTCGCGGCGGGTCGAGTACGACGACATCCGGGGCGGCCCCGCCCACGTGCTCGAACACCCAGCGCTCCACCCGCTGGGCCCGCAGCTCCACCCAGGGCAGATCGCGCAAGGCGGCGGCGCCGTCGGCCACCGCGGGCCGGGCGGATTCCACCGCGAGCACCACACCGGTCCGCCCGGTCTGCTCGGCGAGGCGCGCGGCGAAGACCCCCGCGCCGCTGTACAGATCCCAGGCCCGCCCGCCGGGCCCGAGTTCCGACCATTCCGCGATCAGATCCGAATAACGTTGCGCCGCACCGTGATGCGCCTGCCAGAAGCCCGTAGCCGCGACCTCCCAGCGGCGGCCCGCCACATACTCGACCGCGCGCCCGCTGCCCTCGAACACCCACTCGTCGCGCGCCGCGTGGGCCGCCGCACGCCGCGCGGACGCCGCGCGGCGGTCGTCTCGGCGGGTGGAGTCCGCGGCGGTCCATTCTCCGTCGCGCCTGCCCCGGCTGTGCGGCCGATCACGTCGGCCGCTTGCGGCGCCCCCGCGCCGATCCCGGCCACCTGCCTGCCGACCACTCGCGCCCGGGCCGCGACGATCCGCGCCACGGCTTCCCGGCTCGGCCTCGGGCGGGGCCAACTCGACGACATGCCGGATCCCGTCACCGTCCACCGCGATCACCAAGTCGGCGCCGGGCGTCCACTGCCGGGCCGCGATGCCGTCCAACGCCCCCGCGACCGGTTGCGGGCACCGCAGATCCGCGATCACGCCGGTGCTGCGATACCGGTGCACGCCCGCGCGTCCGTTGGCGTCGACCGCGAGCCGCACGCGCGTGCGCCACCCGCCGATCGCGTCAGCGGATCCGATCGGCTCCACCAGCACGTCGCGCTCGATCCCGGCCAGCCGACGCAACTGTTCGGCCACCACCGTGGCCTTCAGCGCGCGCTGGGCGACCGGCGTGGCGAAGGAGAAATCGCAGCATCCCGCTCCACCGGGACCGGAGACCGGACAGGTTGCCTGCACCCGGTCCGGGGACGCCTCGAGCACCTCGACCGCATCGGCTCGGCAGAACGAGCCGCCGCGATCCTCGGTGACCCGGACGCGCACCAGTTCACCGGGCAGTCCGTGCCGGACGAACACCACACGTCCCTCGTGCCGTGCGACACAGAAGCCGCCGTGTCCCGGCGGCCCGAGCCGCACCTCGAACGTGCCGGTCCGCCGATCGCTCATCCCGAATGCTCCACTGGCGTCATGTCCGGTCCTCGTACCCGCGCCGGAACGCGCCGGGCGCGTTCACCACCCCGGGCGTCTTCAATCGCGCCGACGAACTCAGTTGCCACGGCACGCTGGTCACCATCACGCCCGGTTCGAACAGCAGCCTGCCCTTCAACCGCAGCGCGCTCTGGTTGTGCAATACCTGCTCCCACCAATGGCCCACGACGTATTCGGGGATGAACACGGTCACCACGTCGCGCGGGGCGTCCTTGCGTACGCGCTTCACATAATCGAGCACCGGTTTGGTGATCTCGCGGTAGGGCGATTCGATCACTTTCAGCGGCACGGTGATATCGCTGTTCTCCCACTCCCGCACCAGCGCCCTGGTGTCGGCCTCGTCGACGTTCACCGTCACCGCCTCCAGCGTGTCGGGGCGGCTGGCGCGCGCGTAGGCCAAGGCGCGGCGGGTCGGCAGATGCAGCCGGGAGACCAGCACGATCGAGTGCGAGCGGCTGGGCAGCACACCGTCCCACTCGTGCTCGTCCAGCTCACGCGCGACCGAATCGTAATGCCTGCGAATCAGCTTCATCACCACGAAGATCGCGACCATGGTGAAGATGGCGATGTAGGCGCCTGCGAAGAACTTGGTGATCAGCACGATCACCAGCACCGCTCCGGTGGCGCTGAGACCGACCGCGTTGATCACCCGCGATCGCTTCATCCGCGCGCGCTGCGCCGGGTCGGTCTCGGTGCGCAACAGACGGGTCCAGTGCCGCAGCATGCCGGTCTGGCTCAGCACGAACGACACGAACACACCGACGATGTACAGCTGGATCAGCTTGGTCACCTCGGCGCCGAAGAGCACCACGAACGCGATGGCCGCGCCGGAGAGGAACAGGATGCCGTTGCTGAACGCCAGCCGATCGCCTCTGGTGTGCAGCTGGCGCGGCAGGTAGCGGTCCTGCGCCAGGATCGAGCCGAGCACGGGGAACCCGTTGAACGCGGTGTTCGCGGCGAGCACGAGAATCAGCGCTGTCACCGTCGTGATGAAGAAGAAGCCCACCGGGAATCCCTCGAACACCGTCTCGGCGAGCTGCGCGATCAGCGTCTTCTGGTGGTAGTCGGACGGGGCGCCGGTCAGGTCGGCGACGTTGTGCGCGTACACGACTCCGATCTTCTGAGCGAGGATGATGATGCCCATCAGCAGCACGATCGCGATCGTCCCCAGCAGCAGCAGAGTGGTGGCGGCATTGCGCGACTTGGGTTTGCGGAACGCGGGCACGCCGTTGCTGATCGCCTCGACACCGGTCAGCGCGGCGCAACCGGAGGAGAACGCCCGCGCGACGAGGAAGGCGAACGCCAACCCGTAGAGGTGCTCGTGCTCGGCGTTCAACCCGAAGCCCGCCGACTCGGCCCGCAACTCCTCCCCCAATACGAAGATCCGGAACAGGCCCCAACCGAGCATGACGAACATGCCCGCGATGAACGCGTAGGTCGGAATGGCGAACGTGGTGCCCGATTCCCGCACACCGCGCAGGTTCATCGCGGTGAGCAGGGCGATGGCCACGACGGCGAACAGCACCTTGTGGGTGGCGACGAAGGGAATGGCCGAGCCGATGTTGGACGCGGCCGAGGAGATCGACACCGCGACCGTGAGCACGTAGTCGACCAGCAGCGCGCTGCCCACGGTCAGGCCCGCGGTGGGCCCCAGGTTGGTGGTGGCCACCTCGTAGTCGCCGCCGCCGGACGGGTAGGCGTGCACGTTCTGCCGGTAGCTGGCCACCACCACCGCCATGACGAAAGCGACCGCCAATCCGACCCACGGCGCGTACAGGTACGCCGTCACTCCGGCGGCCGACAGCACGAGGAAGATCTCTTCCGGGGCATAGGCCACCGATGACATGGCATCGGAGGCGAACACCGGGAGGGCGATTCGCTTCGGCAGTAGCGTATGGCCCAGCGAGTCGCTACGGAAAGGCCTGCCCAGCAGCACTCGCTTCGCTGCCGTCGTCAACTTGGACACTGGAGCGAGCATAGGCCCCCGCACGGTGGATCGCGCGCGTGGCTCGCAGGTTTGCCCGCCGGCTGGAGGGGGAACGTGGCCGGTGGAATCATTCGACGGGTAGCGTTCGACCGAACAGCAAACCAGACCGAACACCATGGTTCCAGGAACGAGGTTGCACGGTGTACGTAGTGATCATGGGGTGCGGGCGCGTCGGCTCGTCGCTGGCCCAGGCCCTGGTCCGCGTAGGTCACGAAGTCACCGTGATCGACCGGGATTCCAGTTCCTTCCTGCGCCTGGGATCCGATTTCCCGGGTGAGCAGGTCACGGGTGTCGGATTCGATCGAGATGTGCTGATAAAGGCGGGAATCGAGCGGGCGAACGCGTTCGCGGCGGTCTCCTCCGGCGACAACTCGAACATCATCTCCGCTCGGGTCGCCCGGGAGATGTTCGGGGTGGAGCGCGTGGTCGCCCGCATCTACGACGCCAAGCGCGCCGCGGTCTACGAGCGGCTCGGCATCCCGACCATCGCCACGGTCCCGTGGACCACCGACCGCTTCCTGCGCGCGCTCATCGGCGATACCGGCACCACCACCTGGCGCGACCCGACCGGAACGGTTGCCGTGACCCAGCTGACGCTGCACGAGGAGTGGTACGGCCGCACCGTGCGCGACTTGGAGCAGACCGTCGCGGCCAGGGTCGCGTTCATCATCCGGTTCGGCCAGGCACTGCTTCCCGACAGCAAGACCATCATCCAGGCCGACGACATCGTCTATGTGGCCGCCGCATCCGGCGCCGTGGGCGAAGCCGTCGCCTTGGCGACGAAGCCCCCAGCGAGCGAGGACTGAACATGAAAGTGGCCATCGCCGGAGCAGGCGCCGTCGGCCGATCGATCGCCAGGGAGCTGCTGCGTGGCGGCCACCGGGTCATGCTGCTGGAGCGCGAAGTCGAGCACATCGATTCCGCCGCGATCCCGGACGCGGTCTGGGTGCATGCCGACGCGTGCGAACTGGCCCTGCTGGAGCAGGCCGGGCTGGAGACCTACGAGGTGGTCATCGCGGCCACCGGTGACGACAAGGCGAACCTTGTACACAGCCTGCTGGCCAAGACCGAGTTCGGCGTGCGCCGGGTGGTTGCGCGCGTGAACGACCCGCGCAACGAGTGGCTCTTCGACGGTTCCTGGGGTGTGGACGTCGCGGTGTCCACACCCCGGCTGCTCGCCTCCCTGGTCGAGGAGGCGGTGTCGGTCGGTGATCTGGTGCGCCTGATGACGCTGCGCCAGGGTCAGGCGAATCTGGTCGAGATGACGCTGCCCGCGGACACCGCGCTGGCGGGCAAACCCGTGCGCACGCTCACCCTGCCGCGCGACGCCGCCCTGGTGACCATCCTGCGCGGCGGTCGCGTGATCGTGCCGCAGCCCGACGACGCGCTGGAAGGCGACGACGAGCTGCTGTTCGTGACCTCGGTGGAGGCCGAGGAAGACCTCCGGCTGGAACTCGCCAACCACGGCATCAGGCCATAACTCCCCGAATACGGCCGGACGCGGGTTCGCGGCGAAGCACCGCCGGAGAGTCACGCGGCCGGTTTCAGCTGCGCGCGCAGCTTGTTCAGCGCGCGGTGCTGCATCACCCGGACCACGCCCGGGCTGGTGCCGATGGCCTCGGCGGTCTGCGCTGCCGACCAGCCGAGCACGATGCGCATCACCAGCACCTCGCGGTGCGCGGGGGCCAGCACCTTCATGAGTTCTTTTGTGGCGGCCCGTCGTTCGGAGGCCAGCGCCCACTCCTCCGGCCCGGCGGCGGAGGACGCGTAGTCCGGCACATCGGCCATCGGGTAGGCGGGGTGCTGCTGCGAGCGGCGGAACGCGTCGGCGACCTTGTTGGCCGAGATGCCGTAGACGAAGGCCAAAAACGACTTGCCCTGGTCGCGGTAGCGCGGGATGGCGTTGACGGTGGCCAGCAGGATCTCCTGCACCACGTCGTCGGCGGTGACCTGCAGGTGAGCCGTATTGCCCAGACGCGCGCCGCAGTAGCGTCGCACCAGCGGATGCACGATCCGGATGATCTCCGCGACCGCCCGGCGATCGCCCGCCGCCGCAGGCCCGATCAGCTTGTCCAGCTCGGCCGACACCCGCCTGCTCTCCGAGAGAGCGGGGTGGTGGTTCTTGGGCAGCGCCGCGGTGTTGTGCTCGGTAGCCACGTCCGAGTCCTTTCTTGCCGATCAATACGTGTTTTTCGGTACGCATAGATCGTCTGAGAAACTCGGAGGGGCGACCAGGCACCCCAGGGTGGGGAAGCACCCACCTCCGCGGTGGGACTTATCCCACCCCTGTGCATTTCGCCTGGCGGCGGCGGAGGGTTAACAGCTCAAGCCGGTCCGGCCGCGACCACCGACTTGGTGGGCAAGTGGCCGGCCCGCCGCACCGCCCAGACGGTGACGCCCAGCGCCACCGCGGTCAGCGGCCAGCCCATCGCGATGCGGGCGAAGGCGAGCCAGCCGGTGCGGTCGGTGTCGTAGAGCTGCGACTGCACCAGGTAGCGGGCCCCGAACACCACGATCCAGGTAGCGGTGGCCAGGTCGTAGAGGCGCACCGAGCGCGGATCGGACCGCCAGTCGGAGCCGTGCCCGTTCAGCACGCCCCAGATCACGCCGACCAACGGCCGACGGACCAGCATGGACGCGAGGAACACACCGGCGTACACGAGGCTGGTGTAGATGCCGAAGAGGAAGAAACCCTTGGCCTCGCCCATCCGGTAGGCGATGAAGGCGCAGATGCCGACGCCGAAGAAGCCGGAGATGGCGGGCTGGATGGGATCGTGCCGCACCAGGCGCCAGACGAGGATGGCGGCGGCCACGCCGAGGGCCGCCCAGATGGCGGCGGTCAGCCCGGCGAGGCTGTTCACGGGAACGAACACGACCACGGGAAGCGTCGAGTAGATCAGGCCGCTGAAGCCGCCGAGTTGTTCGAGGAGGGTCTGTTCGGCACGTTCCTCGTCACGATCGGGCCCATTCGGCCCGGTGCGGTCGTCCGATCCTGCGTTGTCGTCGCTCAATGGCATACGTCAGCTGTTCCCGCGCAATTCGTAGTAGGGGTTGAAGATCACTTTGCGGCCGTCACGGTCGCCGACCCGGCCACGGACGAGGATGCGCCGCCCCGGCTCGATGCCGGGAATGCGCCTGCGCCCGATCCAGACCAGGGTGATCGCGTCGGTGCCGTCGAAGAATTCGGCCTGGACGCTGGCGCCCGCCGACTTGGGACATGCTTCGACACTGCGAAGCCTACCGAGCATGGTGGCCTCGTCACCCCGCCGACACTCCGACGCGCGCGACGCGCCCGAGGCCTCGGAGGTCTCGGCCAGTTCTTCGGCGTCCAGCTGATCGAGGTCCTGGGTCAGCCTGCGGCCCAGACGTCGAAAATACCCTGAGGCTGCGGATGACATTGTGCACGCTCTCCTGCATAGAGCAGATGGCGTGGGTCGCACACCATCGTGAGGGATCCGATCCGCACGACCCGCTGAGGCCGTACAACGCCACTGTAGATGGGCGGGGCCACCCCCGCTACGCTCGGACCGATGTTCGACTCCCCACACCCCGCTCGCGTCGTGGCGCTGCCCGGCACCGGATCCGACGCCGATTTCGCCCGGCGCGCGTTCGGGCCCGCATGCGCCGCACGCGGCTGGGATTTCGTCGCGGTGGAACCGGACCCCCGCCGGGTGGTGGCGAGCTGCCTCGCCGCGCTGGAGGCGGCGTCCGGCTCCGGCCCGGTGCTGGTCGCGGGCATCTCGCTCGGTGCGGCGATCGCACTGGAATGGGCCGCCGAGCATCCGGATCGCGTCGTGGGAGTCGTGGCGGCGCTGCCCGCCTGGACCGGACCCGATACCGCCGCCTGCCCAGCAGCACTGAGCGCGGCGGCCACCGCCGCGCAGCTGCGCACCGACGGTCTTGCCGCGGTGACCGACCGGATGCGCGCGAGCAGTCCGCGGTGGCTGGCCGACGCGCTGACCCAGTCGTGGCGGGCGCAGTGGCCGGATCTTCCGCAGGCACTGGAAGAGGCCGCCGACTACAAGTGGCCCGCCGCCGAGTTGCTTGCCACGTTCGAGCCGCCGCTCGCGGTGGTCACCGCGGTCGACGACCCGGTGCATCCGCACGCCGTCGCCGAGGAGTGGGCGGCGCTGGCCCCGCGCTCGCGGCTACACCGGATCACCCTCGACGAACTCGGCGCCGACCCCGCGATCCTGGGACACGCGGGTATCGGCGCCTTCTGGTGAGTTCGTCGGCTCAGTTCAGGCCGAGCTGCTGCATGGCCGACCCGTCCGCGCCGCGACGCGGGCCCTGCGGCATCCGCGGCACCGCGGGCTGCGCGCCGGTCTGCGCCGCCACCTGCGCGGCCATCGCCTGCTGCTGAGCTTCCACCTGCTGTTGATGGGCCGCGGCCAACTGCTCGGCCAGCTGCTGGGGCAGCACCACCGGTAGCGGCTCCCGTACCGGCAGCGGGTCCTCGCCACGCCGCACGACCGTCTCGCTCAGGATGGCCCGCGCCGCCTTGACCAGCGGGGTGCCGTCGTTCGCCGCGCCCGAGGGGCCGGCCGCGACCAGCCGCACCATCCAGCGATAGCCGTCCACACCGATGAAACGCAGATCCGCGCCTTCGGTCAGCGCCAGCAATTCCCGGCCCCACGGGCCGTTCTCGACCGACACCCGGGCGCCGTCCTTGCGCAGCGAGTCGGCCAGATCCGCGGCGACCAGCCGCCATTGGCCCGTGGTCTTCGGCGCGGCGTAGGCCGCGACGGTGATCCGGCCGTGCTCGGTGGCCAGGTGCACCGCTTGCGGCTGCCCCTCCGGCGTCATCTCGACCTGCAACTGACCGCCCGGCGGGACCGGCAACAGCACCGACCCGAGATCCAGCCGCTGCTCGGACACCTCGTCCAGCAGTTCGGCGACCTCGTCGTAGTCGTACGGGCCCGGCCGGCCGTGCGGCCGGTCGGCGTTCAGATCCACGCCCTCGTACGAGCGTTCGTCGGTGGGGGCGTCGTCGTAGAACTCGTCGTCGTACTCGTCGGCGTAGGCGGACTCGTAGTCGGCGTAGTCGTCCGCCTCGTCGTACCGGTCGTCCGCGGCCCGGCTCGCGTTCTTTCTCTTCCCGAACATTCCCGTCATGCCTCCTTGCCGGTCGTCCGGCCCACCCCGTTCGTCGGTGCGGTCAGGCTCGCGTGCCCACCGCTGGAGCCGTACCCGCCCGCCCCCCGGGTCGTCTCGTCGAGCGTGTCGACCTCCACGAAATCCACCAGTTCCACGCGCTGCACCAGCAGTTGCGCGATCCGGTCGCCGCGACGCAACTCGATCGGCGTGCGCCGGTCGTGGTTGATCAGGCACACCTTGATCTCGCCCCGGTACCCCGCGTCGACCGTGCCCGGGGTGTTCACCACCGACAGCCCGGTCTTGGCCGCCAGACCCGAGCGCGGATGGATCAGGCCGACCGTGCCGACCGGTAGCGCGACGGCGACACCGGTGCCGACCAGCACCCGCTCCCCCGGCTCCAGGATGACGTCTTGCGTGGTGCACAGATCCACGCCCGCGTCGCCCGCATGGGCGCGCGTGGGCACGGGGATGCCGGGGTCCAGCCGCAGCAAGGGTATGGGTGAAAGTGCGCTCACGTTGGACGAGCCTACGCGTAGGCTGTTTGCCCTCGTGACTTAGTGTTGACTCGTGTCGGACCAGCCCAATCCCATGACCATGGACGAGAAAAAGCAGCCCGCGCAGCACTACCGGGAGCGCCTGTGGGTGCCGCTGTGGTGGTGGCCGGTGGCGTTCGCCGTCACCGGATTGCTCGCGGCGGAGATCCACATGGGCGCGCCGGGTCTGCGGGCGTGGCTGCCCTATGCGCTGTTGTTCCCGGTGCCGGTCTGGGTGCTGCTGTGGTTGAGCCGGCATCGCGTCGAAGTGGCGCCGGACGCGAACGGCACACCGGAGCTGCGCGCTGATCGCGCACATCTACCGGTGAACTTCGTTGCCCGCGCGGCCGCCGTCGCCCCCACCGCGAAAAACGCGGCGCTGGGTCGCCAGCTCGACCCCGCCGCTTATGTCCAGCATCGCCCCTGGATCGGGCCGATGGTGTTGCTCGTGCTCGACGACCCGGACGATCCGACGCCGTACTGGCTGGTCAGTACGCGGCGGCCCGAACGGGTCCTTGCCGCGCTCGGTCTACCGAGCGCGGGCTGACACTCTGCTCGATCTCGTCGAGATCAGGCGGCGCAATCCATGCAGATCATCTGGCCGCCCTTCTCACTGGCCAGCCTGCTCCGGTGATGAACCAGGAAACAGCTGGAACAGGTGAACTCGTCGGCCTGCTTCGGGATCACCCGAACCGTCAGCACTTCCTCGGACAGGTCGGCGCCGGGAAGCTCGAACGACTCCGCGGTATCGGATTCGTCGATATCCACGACGGCGGACTGTGCCTCGTTACGACGAGCCTTCAGCTCCTCCAGCGAATCCTCCGACACGTCGTCGGTTTCGGTGCGCCTCGGTGCGTCATAGTCGGTTGCCATGTCGTCTTCCCCTCGTCCTAACTCCGTATATCCCGGACCGGTCCGCTCACACCCGATTCCTGCCGGAATCGGCGCGACCGGTACCGCCCCGCCGGTGGTGCACGTCACACGTACACCGGTCGCCTATCAGGGCGGATCGTGTCGATCCACTCCCGATAGCGCTGGGTAAACGCAGGACATGCCCTTCTTGTTCCCGCGACCGACCACTGATTTCCGCACCGGTGATTCGATCTGGGCCGCCAGACAATAGCGGACCCCGGAGGAAAAGTCGCAATCAAAACACAGCCGAGTCGAAAATGAGGGCCAATCGACACCATCCGGGGAACGCACCGAGACCTTGCGCGGGGTCGCCGTCAGATTTTCGTAGAGTGTGCTGGTGGTTTCACTGATCACCGAAGGTACCTCGACGGATCCGCACGGGCGGCCGTTCCTGCGTCGCCGCCCCCAGCCCTGGCTCATCATGCTCGGCGTTCTCGCTCTGATCTGCGGGATCGTCTGGGTCAAAGCCCTCACGACGCACGACGCCGACCACACCGCGATGGCGTGCAACTCGCCCAGCCCCGCGTCGGATCCCGGTGCGCCGCAACCGGCTCCACTCGGCCAGCGGGTCGGCGCCGGCCGGCTGCAGGACGTGGAACCAGCGCCGCTGGCGGCGAGCAAGGTGCGCGTGCTCAACGCGAACAACCAGCGCGGCCAGGCCGCGCACGTCGCCGCCCAGCTCGGCGACCTCGGCTTCGCGAGCGCACCCGGAACGCAATACGGCAACGATTCGATATACGTCAACGGCGACCTGGAATGCACCGGGCAGGTCCGCTTCGGCGTCAACGGCCGTCCGGCCGCCGCCGCCGTGCAGTTGGTCGCGCCGTGTGCCGAGTTGATCGAGGATCAGCGCGGCGACGACACCGTCGATCTGGTGCTCGGCTCCCTGTTCCGGGACATCCGGCCCAGCAACGACGCGGAGGAAGTGCTGCGTTCGCTCAAGAACCCGGCGCCGGGCAACTCCACATCCATCGATATCAAGTTGCTCGACGCCGCGCGGCAGGCCCGCTGCTGATCAGCGGTCCGGAATCGGCTCGGTAGCACCCACCCGGGCCAGCAGTTCGCCCAATTCCTCGGCGATGCCGGGCGCGGCGGCCACCACCAGGTCGCCGTCGGTGCCCGGCGCCGTCGCGGGCGGAAGCGTCAGCCGCGCGCCCGCCTCCGCGGCGATCAACGCGCCCGCGCCCCAGTCCCAGGCGTTCAATCCGTGCTCGTAATAGGCGTCCACCCGGCCCGCCGCGACATGACACAGATCCAGCGCCGCCGCGCCGAACCGGCGGATGTCGCGCACGTGCGGCAGCACCTGCGCGACCAGCTCGGCCTGCCTGGTCCTGCGCTGCCTGCCGTAGGCGAATCCGGTGGCCACCAACGACATCGCGACCGATTCGACGGGCGTGCAACTCAGGTGCTCCACCACGCCGTCGGCGTCGACCCGCAGCGCACCGAGCCCGAGCCCGGCGCTGTAGGTGGCCGCCCGAGCGACGTCCACCACGGCGCCTGCGACCGGTCGCCCGCCACGCAGCGCGGCCACCGACACGGCGTAGCCGGGGACGCCGTAGAGGAAGTTGACGGTGCCGTCGATCGGATCCACCACCCAGTGGACGGTGTCCGCGCTCGCGTCGTCGAGACTGCCGCCGCCCTCCTCGCCGAGGATCGGGTCGCCGGGACGCTGTTCGGCGAGCAGTTTTCGGATCAGATCTTCGGTCTCGGTGTCCACGATGGTCACCGGGTCGGTCTCGTGGCTCTTGGACTGCACGGCCCCTTCGGCGTGCGCGCCCGCGGGCCCGAACACCTCGGGGCGGCGGGCACGGACATGGGCGGCGGCCGTCTCGGCGATGTCGACCGCGACGCGACGCAGGTCGGCTTCGTCGCCACGCGCGACGATCGAGACGAAGGAGTCGGGGGTGTAGTCGGACACTGGCGATGAGGTTTCCGGCACGCCCTCCATCGCATCACACATCCTCGCCGAACGCCCAGCCCCGTGGTCCCATTACTCTTGTCGTGCACGACACAGCGCCGTCGTCGGGCATCCCATTCGCAGCGCCCGCAGTGGCGTCGTGGGCCCCGTGCAGCGCTGTCATCACACCGGCCAGCACAGGGAACGAGGGGTTAGTCATGTCCGCTCGGGGGCACGCATTCGGCATCGATATCGGCGGCAGCGGTGTCAAAGGCGCCGCGGTCGATCTGGCCACCGGCGAGTTGGTCCACGAGCGGATCAAGATCGCGACGCCGCACCCCGCGACACCGGGTGCCGTGGCGGAGGCGGTGGCCGAGCTGGTCGCCGAGGCCGGGTGGACCGGGCCGGTCGGCCTCACGCTGCCCGCGGTGGTGACCGGCGGAGTGGCGCGCACCGCGGCGAACATCGACAAATCCTGGATCGGGACCGACGCGCGGGCGCTGTTCTCCACCGCGCTCGGCGGTCGTCCGGTCACCGTGCTCAACGACGCGGACGCGGCGGGCATGGCCGAGGACCGCTACGGCGCGGCAAGCGATTTCGCCGGTCTGGTGCTGCTGCTGACCTTCGGCACCGGCATCGGTTCCGCGTTGCTCTACCACGGCACGCTGGTGCCCAACACCGAGCTCGGCCACCTGGAGGTCCAGGGCATGGAGAGCGAGCACCGCGCGGCGGCCTCGATCAAGGAACGCGACGGCCTGAGCTACGAGCAGTGGGCAGCGCAGGTCAGCCTGGTGCTGACCACGCTGGAGGACCTGTTCTTCCCCGTCGTCTTCGTCGCGGGCGGGGGCATCAGCCGCGACGCCGAGCAGTGGATCCCGCTGCTCACCAATCGGACCCCCGTCATCCCGGCCCGCCTGCGCAACACCGCGGGCATCGTCGGCGCCGCCATGGCGATCGCGGGAGGAGTCGCACCGTGAGGCGCGCGGGTACGGCGAGGATGCCGCCACCGACATCGTGCCGTAGGTACCCTGGTTAGATCGTTACAATGGAACGTGCCCGGCTGAGCCGGAGAAACCCCGACCGGCCCTCCGCCGGTGAAACCCGACAGATCGCTCCGCCGGAACACTACTCTGGCGTGACGCCGCACGAGACCGTCACGAAAGGGCGTACGTGGTAGCCACGAATACCCGTCAGACCGCCGACTCGGCCGATGCCGACTCCGCAGATGTAAACGCAGCACGGCCGGTCCGTAAGGCTGCCGCGAAGAAGGCTCCGGCGAAGAAGGCCGCCGCCAAGAAGGCGCCTGCCAAGAAGGCCGCGAAGGCGACCAAGGCTCCGGCGAAGAAGGCCACCACCAAAAAGGCGGGCCCGGACGGCGAGCCCGGCACCGACGAGGCGATCGAGGACGAGTCGCTCGATCTCGACGATCTCGGCGATCTGGAAGTCTCCGAAGAGGACCTCACCGAGGGCGACGATCTGGTCGACGTGGCCGAGGAGGCGGAGACCGAGGAAGCCGAGGAACCGACGCCCGCGGACAAGGCCTCCGGCGACTTCGTCTGGGACGAGGAGGAGTCCGAGGCGCTGCGGCAGGCCCGCAAGGACGCCGAACTCACCGCCTCGGCCGACTCGGTCCGCGCCTACCTCAAGCAGATCGGCAAGGTCGCGCTGCTCAACGCCGAGGAGGAGGTCGAACTCGCCAAGCGGATCGAGGCGGGCCTCTACGCTGCGGAGAAGGTGCGCGAGTTCGCCGAGCAGGGCGAGAAGTTGCCGGTCGCGATGCGCCGCGACTACAACTGGATCGTCCGCGACGGCAACCGGGCCAAGAACCACCTGCTCGAGGCCAACCTGCGCCTGGTCGTCTCGCTGGCCAAGCGCTACACCGGCCGCGGCATGGCTTTCCTCGACCTGATCCAGGAGGGCAACCTGGGTCTGATCCGCGCGGTGGAGAAGTTCGACTACACCAAGGGCTACAAGTTCTCCACGTACGCCACCTGGTGGATCCGGCAGGCCATCACTCGCGCCATGGCCGACCAGGCCCGCACCATCCGCATCCCGGTGCACATGGTGGAGGTCATCAACAAGCTCGGCCGCATCCAGCGTGAGCTGCTCCAGGATCTCGGCCGCGAGCCGACGCCGGAGGAACTGGCCAAGGAAATGGACATCACGCCGGAGAAGGTGCTGGAGATCCAGCAGTACGCGCGTGAACCCATCTCGCTGGACCAGACCATCGGCGACGAGGGCGACAGCCAGCTCGGCGACTTCATCGAGGACTCCGAGGCCGTGGTCGCCGTGGACGCGGTGAGCTTCACGCTGCTGCAGGACCAGCTCCAGTCGGTGCTGGAGACGCTGTCAGAGCGCGAGGCGGGCGTTGTCCGGCTGCGCTTCGGGCTCACCGACGGCCAGCCCCGCACCCTCGACGAGATTGGCCAGGTCTACGGGGTCACCCGTGAACGCATCCGCCAGATCGAGTCCAAGACCATGAGCAAGCTGCGCCACCCCAGCCGCTCCCAGGTCCTGCGGGACTACCTCGACTAGCTCGCATCGCCTCGACGCCCGTATTCGTCGCGCCGCTCGATTCCTCCAGCGGCCCGGCGGATGCGGGCGTCGTGCTTCGGGTGACCGGGTCGCTCGTGTGAGCGCGATCGGATTCCGGATCCCTCGCTACGGCCCCCTGGACCGATCGTGGGGCGACTTTCGCCGAGTTCGTACCGACGACCCTCGCTCGTGCCGTGACGCAGCGCACACGGGGCCTCACGGCAGGCGTACGCCCGGCGCGGCACACTTGCGGGGTGGTTGCCCCGCCCTCGACTTCGCCCGTACCGCGGTCGCCGTGGACGCAGACCGCCGACCTGCGCGCCGAACTGCGTGACACCTGGGTATGGCTGCGCCGTCCCGAATCGCCGCGCCGGATCCTGCCCGCGATCCGAGGGCATCTGGGCGCCGCGCCCGCGAGCACCGCGTACGCGTTCACGCTGTTCGTCACATGGTGGACGTTGCGCGGGGTCGGAGACTCGGTCGAGCGCAGGCTGATCTTCTCGGCGTCGACCAACCTGTACAACATGCGGCACAACCCGGTTCAGGTGCTGGTCGCCTCGGCGTTCTGGACCGAAGGCGGTTTTCCCTGGGCGACCATCGCCGGTTTCCTGGTCGTCATGGCCTATGCGGAGCGCTGGCTGGGCACCGGGCGCTGGATTCTGCTGTTCGCGACCGGCCACATCGGGGCGACGCTGCTGACCGTCACCGGCATCGCCCATGCCATCGACCGCGGCGTCATTCCCTTGCGGGTGGCCGTCGCCGCGGATGTCGGCACCAGCTACGGGTTCTCGGCCGTGCTCGCGGCGCTGGCGTTCCGGTTCCGTGGCCGGGTGCGAGCGGTGTGGGCCGGGACGATCCTCGTGGCGCTCGGCGCGGCGCTGTGGGTGGAACCGACCTTCACCGACTACGGCCATCTGTGCGCCGCCGTGATCGGGCTGGCGGTCGGCGCGACCGCGAGCCTGTTCTGGCACCGGCTGGAACGGACGGCCGCGCGCAAGGCCCGCTGGGCGCGGAGCTGATCAGGACACCGAAGGCTCGGGACGGCCGCGGTTGCGCAACAGCCCGACCACCGGCTCGACCACCCGCGCCGCGATCGGACCCAGCACCGCCATCAGCAGGACGTAGGTCGAGGCGAGCGCGGTGAGCTGACCGTCCATCGCACCCGCGCTCACGGCCAGTCCCGCGATGACGATGGAGAATTCCCCCCGGGCGACCAGGGCCGCGCCCGCGCGGGCACGGCCGAGGTGCCGGATGCCCTCCCGCGCCGCGGCCCACCACCCGGTCGCCACCTTCGTCACGACACTGACCACGGCGAGCACGATCGCCCACCCCAATACCGGGGGGATCGATCGAAGGTCGGTGCTCAAGCCGAACGCCACGAAGAAGATGGCCGCGAACAGGTCGCGTAGCGGTTCCAGCATTTTCACCGCCGCGCGCGCGGTCGAGCCGGAGATCGCGATGCCGAGCAGGAACGCTCCGACTGCCGCCGACACGCTCAGCGCCGAGGAGGCGCCCGCCACCAGCAGCGCCGCGCCGAGCAGGGTGAGCAGGAAGACCTCCCGATCGGCGCTGTCCACGATCGCCGACACGTACCGTCCGTAGCGCAGGGCCACCACGAGGACCAGCGTGATGGTGACCAGCGCCACCGCCAGCGCGCGCAGCCCGCTGACCCAGCTCAGCCCGGCCAGCACCGTGGTGAGGATCGGCAGGTAGACCGCCATCGCCAAGTCCTCGAACACGAGGATGGACAGGATGACCGGTGTCTCCCGGTTGCCGAGGCGCCCGAGGTCGTCGAGGACTTTCGCCACGATGCCCGAGGACGAGATGTAGGTGACCCCCGCCATCGTGATCGCGCCGTTGAGGCCCCAGCCCAGCATCAGCGCCACTACCGCACCGGGGGACGCGTTGACCACGATGTCCATCAGACCGGCCGGCCAGGAACGGCGCAGCCCGGTCACCAACTCCACGGCCGTGTACTCCAGACCGAGCAGCAACAGCAGCAGCACCACGCCGATCTCGCCCGCGACGTGGCCGAAGTCGTAGGCGGCCCGGAGTTCGATGAGACCGCCCTGGCCGAAGGCCAGACCGCCGAGCAGGTACAGCGGGATGGGCGACATACCGACTCGGCCTGCGACACGCCCTAGCATGCCGAGAACGAAAAGAACCGCTCCGAGCTCGATCAGGGCGAGCGCGGTGTCCGTCACGGCTCAGCCGTGCGTCAAGATCTTCGCGGCGGCATCCAAGCCCTCCGGCGTGCCGACGACCACGAGCAGATCGCCCGCGGTGAAGGTGAAATCGGGACCGGGCGAGGGATGCAGCTGCCCGGCCCGCATGACGGCGACGATGGAGACCTTCGTGCGGGTGCGCATCTCGGTCTCGCCGAGGGTGCGGCCGTCGTACGGGGAGTTGTCCCCGATCGGCAGCTGGCGCGTGGTGATCCCGGGCAGGTCCCGGTGGTCGTCGTTGAGTTTGGCGACCAGTTGCGGCGCGCCGAGCAGGTTGGCCAGGACCGCCGCTTCATCGGTGGTCAGCGGAATCTGGGCGGCACAGGCGTCGGGGTCCTCGAGCTTGGAGACGATCAGGTCGATATCACCGTCGCGGTGGGCGACCACGCCGATTCGGCGACCGGAGCGCACTTCGAAGTCCTTGCGGACACCGATGCCGGGTAGTGCGGTGACGTCGACGTTCACACCCTCCAGACTAACCGGATCCCCCGGCCCGCGGCCCGATCGGTCATCACTTCGGCCGATGGCGCGTCGCGGGCGCTGTGCTGTGATGGAGGCGTGCGGCGTTGGTCGGAGGTGCCGGAGCGGACACGGGATGCGCTGGGCGCGGTGATCGCGTTCGCCGGGGGCGCCGCGCTGTACCTCTCCGGCCTGTCCACGATGACCGAGCGGGGCGAGCAGGTGTCGTTGTGGGTGCGTTTCGGCGTGCTCGCCGCGCTGTGCCTGGCGACCTTCGCCCGGCGCCGGACGCCGGTCGCGGCCATGCTGGGTGGGCTCCTGCCCCTTTCGGTGGACATCCTGCTCGGCGCCACGGTGTCGGTGTGGATCATCTACGCCGACCTGATCTACGCGGCTGTGCTCTACGGCGGGCGCCGGACGTCACGGATCACGGCCCTGTCCTGGTCGGTGCTCTGCGGCATGGTCGTGGTGTCGGCTCTCGCGCTGACCGGCGACCCGCGCGCAGTCGCGTTGGCGTTGGTAGGGGCGTTCAGTTTCGTCGCGACGCCGATCTGGTGGGCGAGTTCGGTGCGCACGCACAAGGAGGTCGCGCATGCCGAGCGCAGCCGGGCCCAGGCGCTCACCCTGGTCGCCGAACTCGACCGCCGCGCGGCCATCGCCGACGAGCGCACCACGATGGCGCGCGACCTGCAC
This sequence comes from Nocardia sp. NPDC047654, assembly GCF_043205035.1. Taxonomy (NCBI): domain Bacteria; kingdom Bacillati; phylum Actinomycetota; class Actinomycetes; order Mycobacteriales; family Nocardiaceae; genus Nocardia; species Nocardia sp. NPDC047654. Next base: position 783,220 of record NZ_JBIDDF010000001.1, on the reverse strand, counting down.
GACGTGATCGCCGGGCATCTGTCGGCCATCGCGCTGCACTCGGAGGCGGCGCTCGGGGTGCTTGCCCGCCGCGACGCCGACCCCGCGGTGGCCGGAATCATGCGATCCATTCGTTCCAACAGCGTCAGCGCGCTGGAGGAGATGCGCGCCATGATCGGGTTGCTGCGCAGCGACGACACCGCGGCGGAGGTCGCCGCACCGCGCACCCTCGCCCAGTTGCCGATCCTGGTGGACGCCGCACGCGCGGCGGGCATCTCGGTGCGAGTGCGCGATGCGCTGGACGGCGCGTCGCTGCCCAGCGCGGTCGACCAGACCGCCTATCGCATCGTGCAGGAGGCTTTGACCAACGCTATGAAACACGCACCGGGACAGGAGGTCCGCATCGACGTGCGGGCCGAAGACGAGATGCTGAGGATATCCGTCCGCAACCGGACCGTATCGGCGCGGCCGCACCCGGCGGCCGCAGCCACGCGGCGCGGTCTGCCGAACATGCGCGAGCGCGCCGGAGCGCTCGGCGGAAGCTTATGCGCCGGAACGGATTCCGGTCATTGGGAAGTCGTGGCCCGACTGCCGCTCGGCTCCGACGGTGCCGCATGACGATTCGGGTGGTGATCGCCGACGACCACGCCGCGATCCGCGCGGGCCTGCGGATGATCCTGGACGTCGAGGACGACATCGAGGTGGTCGGCGAGGCGGCCGACGGCGATGTCGCGGTGGCACAGGCCAAAGCGCTACGGCCGCAGGTGGTGCTGATGGACGTGCGGATGCCCGGGGATGGACGGGATCGCCGCCACCGAGCGGATCACCGCCGACGGCCTGGCGAAGGTGCTCATCCTGACCACATTCGATGTGGACGAGTACGTCTTTCGCACACTGCGCGCGGGCGCCTCGGGATTCGTGCTGAAATCCACGTCGGGGCGGGCACTGGTCGAGGCGGTGCGCGCGGTGGCGGCGGGTGACGGCGTGCTGGCTCCGGAAGTGACGCGAGCGGTGATCTCGGTATTCGCCTCGTCGAATCAGGCTGCCGCGCAACCGGCTCCCGCCGGGCTCGACGAACTCACCGACCGGGAACGCGAAGTGCTCGATTGTCTCGGCGACGGCCTGTCCAACGCGCAGATCGCAGGTCGGCTGTTCATCGGCGAAACGACCGTCAAGACGCATGTCTCCCGGGTGCTGACGAAACTGGGTGTGCGGTCGCGGGTTCAAGCCGCCATCGTGGCGCGCGAGATCCGGGAGCGATAGTCACTCCGCACGGGGGGCGAAGGTCCCGTCCGCCTCGGGCAGGTACTCCTCGACGCCCGTGACCGCTGCCACCGGCAGAGGCCCGTACAGGTGCGGGAAGAGCATCGCTGCCGGATCGGTCGGCACCCCCGGCTCCCATTCGATCGGCGACCCGACCCGACCGGGATCGATACGCAGCAACACCAGATCGCGCCGTCCTCGGAACAACCGGTTCGCGGGCAGGTGCACCTGCTGCGGCGACGAGAGGTGGATGAATCCCGCTTCGGCGAGCGAGGGCGCACGGTACTCCCCCGTTTGCCGAGCGGAAAGCCATTCCTCCGAAGTGCATAGGTGAACAAGCGTGTGAGTGTCATAGGTCACGGGTAATCTCCCGGTAGACAACTGGATCGGCCGATCGAGAGTGTGACGCAGTGCACATCGACGACATGACCTGTGGCGTTCGCCCGTAGCGAAATCCCTGGTCGTGTTATCGAAAACACACTGCTTCATACGCGGGAACAAAGTCCCCCGTCCCGAACGTCTGACAGAGTAGTCATACCCCTGCTGGGAAGTAGCGGTAGCGAGCTCGTGGTGAGTGACCACGGGCCCCACACCAGGTGAACGGTCGTCGGGACCGGGAGCCAGGACGGAGGAGTCATGCCAGGAACCCTGACAAGCACCCCACTGACCGCGGTCGATCGTTGCGACCGCTGCGGGGCGGCTGCCCGAGTGCGTGCCGTACTGCCCGCGGGTGGAGAGTTGCTCTTCTGCCAGCACCACGCGAACGAACACATGGATCGGCTGCGTGAGCTGGACGCCGTGATCGACACGGAGTCCGCTCCCGCACTCTGATCTGCTCCTCGCGTCCTGACACAACAGCATCGGACAACAGAACACCGTTTCCACCGGCAGCGGGCGACCCACAGGTCGTCCGCTGTCGGCGTGTCCGGGGCGGCGATCAGTCCCCGGACACTCCGGCGAGGATGCCGTCCAACAGCCGGGCCAGGCCGTATTCGAACGCGCCGTCCGGGTCGGCGGGCGCCTGGTACAGCTCGCCGACCGTCGCCCCGACGCGCGACGAGAGCGGGAACCGGCTCGGCGGCATGACCTCGGCCAGCAGCGGCCCGTGCACCTCCCACCACTCCGCGTCGCTCATCCGCCCGGTCTCGCGGGCAGCGGCCACCGCCATGCGCGCATTCCCGGCGGCGAACTCCGACAGCACGGCGATCACCCGGTCCATCACCACGTCCGGCATGCCGAGCCCCTCGATCGCGGCGAGCTGCCGCTCATAGCGGCGCATCCGTCCCGGCCCGAGCACGAGCCGCCAGGGCGGCACCTCGAGCAGCCAGGGGTGCGCCACGAACTCCGCGCGGACCCGGCGGGCCACCGCGGCCAAGCGCTCACGGGGCGGTAGATGCGCAGGTATCGGCGGGTCCTCGTCGGCCACCGCGTCGACCATGAGGACCGCCAGGGCGTCCTTGCTCGGCACGTACGTGTACAAACTCATCGGCCGCAGGCCCAGCTCGGCGGCGACCGTGCGAATGGAGACCTTCTCGTAGCCCTCCCGGTCGGCGAGCGTGACCGCCGCCGCGACCACCGCGTCGACGGTGACCGTCTGCTTCGGGCCGCGCCCCACCGGACGCGGTGGAAGTTCGTGCCGCCAGAGCAGGCCCATCAGCTGCCTCGCCTGGTCGGGTGCGATGTCGTCGTTCACCTACTCCTCGGAACAAACTCGGTACGGTGTACGTTGTCACTTTACTCCGTACGCCATACGTTGATTCAAAGGGGTGCGTTCTGCCCAGCACACATGCCACTTACCTACCGGATCGGCACATGTTCGCACTCTGGACCTGGATGGGACACGCTACGGGTCCGGCCCCGGCGGGTCCGGGTGACCGCGAGACCCTCGAGCTGGCCGTCCCGGCCGCCGCGGGCGGAACCTTGGAAGTCACCGACGTCGACGCCGTCCTGGTGGACCCCGTGACCTTCGCCGACTCGACGATCGAGCACTCCGGAGAGTCCGTCTCGGCCTGGCAGCGCATCGTGCGCTCCGCACTGGCCGGGGAGCCACCCGGCACGGATACCGACGCGCTGCCCATCGCCGCGCACGCCGTCCCCGACGCGTCCGGCACGGCGATCGTCTCCGCGCACCGCGCGCAGCGCGTACTGCACGACACCGAGGCCATCGCCGCGGAGCTGCGGGCGACGCTGAAAGCGCGCCTGCGCCCCTACCAGGCACGCGGAATCGGCTGGCTACGCGAGACCGTGGCCGCGCACGGCGGCGCGGTGCTCGCCGACGAGATGGGACTCGGCAAGACCGTGCAGGCCATCGGCTTCCTGCTCGATCGCGCCCCGAGCGGTCCACAGCTGGTGGTGTGCCCGACCTCGCTGGTCGGCAACTGGGCACACGAGATCGGCCGGTTCGCGCCGGGGCTGCGGGTGGCCGTCTGGCGCGGTGGTGGCCTCGACGCCGACGCCGCCACCGTCGTCGTCACCGGCTATCCGACCTTGCGGCTGCACGGACGGCTGCTGACGCAGCACGCCTGGGCGACGGCCGTCTTCGACGAGGCGCAGGCGCTGAAGAATCCTCGCACCCAGGTCGCGAAGGCCGCGCGCGCGATCGACGCGGCCGCGACCGTCGCGCTGACCGGCACGCCGGTCGAGAACCACCTCGAGGAGCTGTGGGCGCTGCTGCACCTGGTGGCGCCCCGGCTGTTCGGGCACCGGACGCAGTTCCGGCGTCGTTTCGTGCGGCCGATCCAGGAGGGTTCGGCGGCCGCCGCGGCGCGTCTTCGCGACACCATCGAACCCGTGGTGCTTGCCCGCACAAAAAGCCAGGTCGCCGCCGCCCTACCCGCGAAGATCCACAGCGACCTGCTCTGCGACCTCACCGACGAACAGGAGCGGCTCTACGACCACCTGCTCGACAAAGCCGTCGAGGACGGATTCGGCGCGGGCATCGAGCGCCACGGCCGCGTGCTCGCGGCGCTGACCGCTCTCAAGCAGGTGTGCAACCATCCCGGGCTGATCACCGGCGAACTCCACGAACTGGCCGGCCGCTCCGGAAAACTCGACCTGTGCACCGACATCGTCGCCTCCAATCTCGAAACCGACAGTCCGACACTGATTTTCACGCAGTACCGCCAGACCGGTGAGCTGCTGGTGCGGCACCTGAGTGAACAGTTCGGGGTGCGGGCGCCGTTCTTCCACGGCGGGCTCTCCCAGGCCGAGCGCGCCGAGATCGTCACGCGGTTCCAAGCCGAGGACGGACCGCCGGTGCTGGTGCTCAGCCTGCGGGCGGCGGGCACGGGGCTCACGCTGACCCGCGCCGCCGACGTCGTCCACTTCGATCGCTGGTGGAACCCCGCGGTGGAAGCCCAGGCCTCCGACCGGGTCCACCGAATCGGGCAGACCCGCACGGTCACCGTCACCACACTCACCTCGGCCACCACCGTGGAGGAGCACATCGCGGGCATGCACGACCGCAAGGCCGCGCTGCGCGACCTGGGCGACGCGGCGGGCATCGCGGCCCTGGCCGCCCTGGACGACGACCGGCTGATCGAGATCCTGCGGCGCAAGAGGGAGAATTGATGGCGGACAACGAATTCGGCTACACGGCGTGGGGCATGGACTGGGTGCGGCTGGCCGAGCCGCTGCGCCAGACCCGGCCGGACCCGCTGCTGCCCCGCGCGCGCAGCATCGCCCGCAACAACGGCGTGCGAGCCACCGTCGAGGGCCGGGTGGTGCGGGCCACCATCCACCGCGGCGGCGAGGCGTCGCTGACCCACGTGGAGGTGGCGCCGCTGTCCCGGCAGACGATCACCGCGATAGCCGCGATCGCGCCGGACCCGACCCTGCTGACCGACGACACGCACCGCGCGATCAGCGCGGCCGGAATCGCGCTCGGGCCGCAGCTCGCGGGCACCGACTGCTCGTGCACGGCACGCAAGGCCCGGTGCGTCCACGTCCTGGCCGTCTACTACGAGATGGCGCGTCGAGTCGACGAGGATCCGCGCCTCGCCTTGGCGATCCAGGACTATTTCGCTGCCACGCCGATGGATTCGGACGAGCCCGCACCGCAGGCGCGGTGGACCCCGATCAGTGCGCTGGACCCGCGGCGATTCTTCACAACGACGACTGGCTGAACGGCCGGGCGACAGCTGACGCGTCCCTGCCGCCGGGGTGCGGGCCACTGGCAAGAGCGACATAGCCGTGAGCCGGCGTGGTCGGCGCAACGCAGCCCAGCCAACCGGCTCGCCTCGATTTCGGCTTTCCTCCGATCCCGGACCGCAGCCACCGTCCGGCTGGTTCCGCACCCCGACCTTCCCGCCGGGCACCCGACGGGGAGGAGCCCGCGACCCGCTCGTACCGGCCGCTTCCGGGCTCGGACCTCACTCAGGCCGTCTGGCCCGGAAGCGGAAACTCGAAGCGCCGGTGTCGATCCGCACATCGGTGAAGCCGATCCGGCGCAGCCGGTCGGCTGCGGTCTCCGGCGGCACGGGCACACAGGTGTCGCCGAGGTGCATGAGCCGGAACAGGCGGCCGTCGAGCCCGTCGCTGCCCGCGAACACCCCGCCCGGGCGCAGGACCCGCAGGGCTTCGGCGAACAGCGCGTCCTGCCTGTCGGGTGTCGGCACGTGGTGCAGCATGGTGAAGCAGACCACGGAGTCGAATCGCCCCGGCGGCAGAGGCATGTCGGCGCCGTCGCCGTCGATCACCGTCATCGCCTCGCCGTGCCGCTCGCGTAACCGGGTCGCCAGCGCCGGATCGATTTCGACACCGGTGAGCGCCGATGTCCGGGCCAGTAACGCGGAGACGTTGGCGCCGTAGCCGGGACCGATCTCCACGGTGTCGGCGCCCAGGTCGAGGCCGGACAGCGCCCACGGCACGATGCGCGTCGCGCTGGTCTTCTCCCACATCGACGAGCGGCACAGCAATCGGTGAAATATGTTCATCGCCATGCCTGTGACGCTAGGAACGGATCGCGCCGGGCACGACAGGCTACGGTGACAAGTTGTGTCGCAGAACGGCCACGCCGTAGTCCATCCCGCTCCGGCGGGCGCGACCGCCATGGTGTTCGGGGTCGGAGTGCTGCCCGCCAGGCACTGGTTCGACCGGCACGAGCATCCGCAACACCAGATCGCCTGGGCCTCGCGCGGCGTCCTCGCGGTCGAGGTGGACGACAACCGCTGGGTGCTACCGCCGACCAGGGCGCTGTGGATCCCCGCGGGCGTCGCGCACCGAACCGGCACCTCCGACGGCGCCGCGATGCGCGGCATCTTCCTCGACCCCCGCCGCTGTCCGGTCGAGTTCGCCGCGCCGACCATGTTGCGCGTGACCCGGCTCCTGCATGAACTGTTCGACCTGCTCACCACGACCGACACCGGCCGGGAGCAGCGAACGCGGGCCGAGGCGGTCGTGTTCGATCTGCTCGAGCCCGTCCCGGTGATCCCGATCGGTGCGCGATTGCCCAGCGATCCCCGGGCACGGCAGGTGGCCGACGCGCTCACCGCCGATCCGGCCGACCCGCGCACGCTCGCCGAGTTCGCCGTCCACGTCGCCGCCAGCCCGCGCACGCTGGCCCGGTTGTTCGTGTCGCAGACCGGTCTCGGCTTCGGCCAGTGGCGCACGCAGGCCAGGCTGGCCGCTTCGCTGCCGCTGCTCGCCGCGGGCCTGCCGGTCGCCCGGATCGCGGGCCGGGTCGGCTACGGGACGCCGAGCGCTTACGTCGCGGCGTTCCGGCGGGCGGTCGGAATTCCGCCGGGACGGTATTTCTCCGGCTGATCAGGCGTTGGTGCCGCTGTCCACGGTGAGGAACGCGCCGGTCACGCTGCGACCGGACGGCCCGGCCAGGTAGGCCACCGCGGCCGCGACATCGTCGGCGGCGCCGAAGCGGCCCAGCGCGGTGAGGTCACGCTGGCGCTGCGCGTGCGCGCCGTCGCCGGGGTTCATGTCGGTGTCGGTGGAGCCCGGCTGGACGAGGTTCACCGTGATCGCGCGCGGGCCCAGTTCGCGCGCCAGCGCCTTGGTGAAGCCGCTGAGCGCCGACTTGCTGAGGTTGTAGAGCGTCAATCCGTCGAACGGCGCGTGATCGGTGAGGTTGGTGCCGATGCTGATGATCCGGCCGCCGTCGGTCATGTGCGCGACCGCGGCCTGCGCACCGACGAACGCGGCACGGGCGTGCACGCCGAGCGCGTTGTCGATCTCCGCGAGGGTGAACTCCTCGAACGGCTTCGCCGGGAAGATCCCCGCGTTGTTGACCAGGATGTCCAGCCCGCCGAGTTCGGCCGCGGCGCGGTCCACCGCGGCGCGCACGGCCGTGGCGTCGGCGCTGTCGGCCTGGATCGCGACGGCTCGGCGGCCGAGCGCTCGCACATCGCCGACCACCGTCTTCGCCTGGCCTTCGGCGTGCTGGTAGGTCAGCGCCACGTCCGCGCCCGCCGCGGCGAGGCGGCGCGCGATCGCCGCCCCTATCCCGCGACTGCCCCCGGTGACCAGCGCGACCTTGCCCGTGAGGTCCGACATCGGTACTCCTCCAATTTCTGTGTCGATCAATACATAAATAGCCAAGCGCATCGTCCACCCGGGTGTCAAGGGGTATATTTAACGATCGACACAGAAAGGTCCGGCATGGCTGAACGGGGACGACCGCGCGCTTTCGATCGCGCCGAGGCGTTGCGCTGTGCCATGGAAGTGTTCTGGGAGCACGGCTACGAGGGCGCCTCGATGAGCGACCTCACCACCGCGATGGGGATCAACTCCCCCAGCCTGTACGCCGCGTTCGGGAGCAAGGAGGCGCTGTTCCGCGCGGCCGTGGAGCTCTACGGGCACACCGACGGCGGCTACACCGCCCGCGCGTTGCGGGAGGAGCCGACCGCGCGGGCGGCTGTCGAGGCGATGCTGCGGGACAACGCGAGGGCTTACACCGAGGAGAACAAGCCGCACGGGTGCATGGTCGTGCTGGCGGGATCCACCTACACCACCCGCAACACCGGCATCCGCGACTTCCTTGTCGACAAGCGCCGCGAGACCATCGAAGACCTCCGGCGGCGGCTCGATCGCGGCCTCGCCGAGGGCGACCTACCGGAAGGCACCGATACCGCGGCGCTGGCCGGTTTCTACACCACGGTTCTCTACGGCCTGTCCATCCAGGCACGCGACGGCGCGTCGGCGGCGGAGCTCACCGCCTCCATCGACTGCGCCATGACCGCCTGGCCCGCCGGCTGACGCGGGCTATTTCCGGCGCAGCGCGGCGATGCGCTCACCGAGCTGCTCGGCGGAGGCCAGCGCGGTCGGCGGCCCTCCGCACTCGCGGCGCAACTCGCCGTGGATCACCCCGTGCGGTTTCCCGGTGCGGTGGTGGTGCATCGCCACCAGGCTGTTGAGTTCACGTCGCAGCTCGCCCAGCCGATCGGCTGTGGCCACCCGCTCCGCGGCTCCGGCCACCTGCGCGCCCGGATCGGGGACAGGTGCGGGCACACTGCGCTCGGAAACCTGTTTGGCCTGCCGCTCGCGCAACAGCGCGCGCATCTGCTCGGCGTCCAGCAGGCCCGGAATCCCCAGGTAATCGGCCTCCTCGTCGCTACCCGCGAAAGTCGCGGTACCGAAGGAGGACCCGTCGTAGATCACCTGGTCGAGTTCGGCGTCGGCGGCCAGCGCGACGAAGGACTTCTCCTGCTCGCCCGGCTCGTCCTGCTGCTTGTTCGCTTCGATCAGCAGGTCGTCGTCGAGACCGTTCTTCTCCCGGTGCGGCTTGCCGATGACGTGGTCGCGCTGCAACTCCAGCTGCGCGGCCAGATCCAGCAACACCGGCACCGACGGCAGGAACACGGTCGCGGTCTCACCGGGCTTGCGGGCACGCACGAACCGCCCGATCGCCTGCGCGAAGTACAACGGGGTGGAGGCGCTGGTCGCGTACACCCCGACGGCCAGGCGCGGGACGTCGACGCCCTCGGACACCATGCGGACCGCGACCATCCAGGGCTGGGTGCTCTTGCCGAATTCGGCGATGCGGTTGGAGGAGGCCGGGTCGTCGGAGAGCACCAGCGCGGGCTTCTCACCCGAGATGTGCTCGAGCAGTTCCGCGTAGTCGCGGGCACGGTCCTGGTCGGTGGCGATCACCAGACCGCCCGCGTCCGGCATACCGGAGGCGCGCTTCTGGCGCAGCCGGATGTCGGCGGCGCGCAGCACGGCGGAGATCCAGTCGCCCGCCGGGTCCAGCGCGGTCCGCCAGGCGCGGGCGGTCTGTTCGGCGTTCAGCGGCTCGCCGAGACGCGCGGAATACTCCTCGCCCGCGCTGTCGCGCCAGTGCGCCTCGCCGGAATAGGCCAGGAAGACCACCGGCCGCACCACGCCGTCGGCGAGGGCCTCGGCGTAGCCGTAGGTGTGGTCGGCACGGGACTTCGGGAACCCGGACTCGTCGGGTTCGTAGACGACGAACGGAATCTGGCTGTCGTCGCTGCGGAACGGTGTACCGGTCAGCGCGAGGCGGCGGGTGGCGTCGCCGAACGCCTCGGCGGTCGCCTCGCCCCAGCTCTTGGCGTCTCCGGCGTGGTGGATCTCGTCGAGAACGACGAGCGTCCTGCGGTTTTCGGTGCGTACGCGGTGGCGGAAGGGATGCGCGGCGACCTGCGCGTAGGTGACCACGACGCCGTGATAGTCACCCGAGGTGCCGCCGGTGGAGTTGGAGAACCGCGAGTCCAGCGCGATCCCGGCGCGTGCGGCGGACTGCGCCCACTGATGCTTGAGGTGCTCGGTCGGCGCCACCACGGTGATCTGGTCCACCGTGCGGTCGGCCAGCAGCTCGGCGGCCACCCGCAGCGCGAAGGTGGTCTTGCCCGCGCCCGGGGTGGCCACGGCGAGGAAGTCCCGCGGCCCGGTGGCCAGATACTTCGTCAGCGCCCGTCGCTGCCAGGCGCGGAGCGAGCCGCCGACGACGGTACTCGCCGCTGTCGAATCGCCCGGCGTCTCCGCTTCTCCCGCCACAGCGGCGCCACCCGACCCAGTCACGCAGACGACCCTAGCGGCCCGCCACGGTGTGTCGCCAAACCGACGCGGCGGGCGCGACGGGCATCACACGGCCACCAGCCAGGACGCCGGCAGTTCACCCGATGCGCATCGACACGTCCCGCGCACAGTCCGATGCCGATCGCCGAAGTGCGCGATGCTGTAAGCACGATGACCGAGCACCGCGCCCTCCCGGGCGATCCGCCGCGGACCGACGCACCGTCGCCCCGCGCCGCCGCCGCGCGCGCACCCACCTGGACCGACCGCGCCGGCGCGCGGGCGGCGGTGCTGAGCAACGGCGCCGCCGCGCTGATCGTGCGGGTGGCACGGAAGGCCTGGGACGATTCCATCTTCGCCAAGTCGGCCGCGGCGGCGTTCTGGCAGACGCTCTCCCTGGCGCCGCTGTTGCTCGGGGTACTCGGCAGCCTCGGTTACGTCGGCGGCTGGTTCGGCCCGGACACGGTGCAGATCGTCGAGACCAAGATCATCGCGTTCAGCCAGGACCTGTTCAGCGCGAACGTGGTCTCCGACCTCATCGAGCCAACGGTGCAGGACGTCCTCGGCCGCGGGCGCGGCGCGGTGGTGTCGGTGGGCTTCGTGCTGTCGCTGTGGGCCGGGTCGTCGGCGATGGCGACCTTCGTCGACTCGATCGTGGAGGCGCACGACCAGCAGGACGCGCGGCACCCGGTGTGGCAGCGCATCTTCGCCCTGTTGCTGTATGTGCTGTTCCTCGTGGCGTCGGTGTTCATCCTGCCGCTGGTGGCGCTGGGGCCGACGCTGATCGGGCGGGTGCTGCCCACCGCGTGGCGGGCGACCGGACTGGGACTGCTGGATTTCTTCTACTACCCGGGCGTCGGCCTGCTGCTGATCGTCGGGCTGACCACGCTGTACAAGCTGGCGCTGCACACCTCGCTGCCCTGGCACCGGCTCTTCGGCGGGGCCCTGGTGGCCGGGGTCTTCTTCATGGCGGCCAGCGACGTGCTGCGCCGCTACCTGTCCTGGGTCACCCGCACCGGCGTCACCTACGGCGCGCTGGCGACGCCGATCGCGTTCCTGCTGTTCACGTTCTTCCTGGGCTTCGCGGTGATCCTGGGCGCGGAGTTCAACGCGGCGGTACAGGAGTTCTGGCCCGCCCGGGCGACGCGCATGGAGCAGGTGAAGGAGTGGATCGCGAGCCAGGTGCGCGGAGAGGGAGAGGGAGAGGGCGGAGCCGACGACGAGGACACGGCAGACCGGAACGAGGCCGCCGCGAGCCCGGACGAGGCCGGGCCCGACGGCTCGCACGTCATGTTCGGTCGACGCGGAGCGGGGTCCTCGTCCGGCGAGTCGTAGGTGTCACTCGCCCTTGCGTAGGCCGTCGTAGACCTTCTTGCACTCGGGGCACACCGGAGAGCCGGGCTTGGGCGAGCGGGTCACCGGGAAGACCTCTCCGCACAGCGCGACCACGTGGGTGCCCATGACGGCGCTCTCGGCGATCCTGTCCTTCTTCACATAGTGGAAGAACTTCGGGGTGTCGTCGCCCGTCGTCTCGTCGGTCGTCGTATCCGGGCGAACCATGGTGTCGGTGCTCACGCATTCCATGATGCCGCATCGCGCGGCACCGGGCCGAGCACGGTGCCGCATCAGCGGTGACCACATTCTCGGAGCGGAAGCCGATCGCGGGATCGCATCGGATGTGCCCCACGATCTCGGCGCGGAAGACGACCGTATGTGCGCGGATCGAGCGCGAGTGGAAGACTCGGGGTATGCAGCAGAACGGCGATTCCCGATCCGCCGACGGCCGCGACCGCGAAGAGCACCCCGACGTGACGATGCCGACGCAGCCCCGCCGTTCCCCCGGATACTTCCCAGGCAATGACGACAAACACCCGGTGCTGATCACCGAGGCGGCGCCCTCTCTCGAGGACCAGCACCGGGCCAGAGTGCGCCGGTACACGATCATCATGGCGTTCCGCATACCGTGCCTGGTTCTCGCCGCGATCGCCTACAGCACGTTCGGCAATCCGCTGCTGTCCATCCTGATCATCGTCGCGTCGATCCCGCTGCCCTGGATCGCGGTGCTGATCGCCAACGATCGCCCACCCCGCCGCAAGGACGAGCCCAGTCGCTGGGACCGTCCCCGTACCGCGATCGAGTCGCGTCCGCACAACGCGATCGACGGCTGAAGTTCCCCGCGGCGCCCACTCACCGCGAGCCGAACCCCCCGCCGGGGGCCGGAGCCCTGCGGATGACCGCCGACATCACCGCGGCGGCCCCGCACAGACCGCCCGCCAGATACCAGGCGAGGTCGTAGCTGCCCTGCAGGTCGCGGATGACACCGGCGCCGGTGGCCGCCACCGCCGAGCCGATCTGGTGGGCGGCGAACACCCAGCCGAACGCGACCGGACCATCGGCGCCGAACAGTTCGCGGCACAGCACGACCGTCGGCGGCACCGTGGCCACCCAGTCCAGGCCGTAGAAGATGATGAACACCCACAGGCTCGGCTGGGTGTCCGGACCGAGCAGCGCGGGCAGGATCAGCAGCGACAGACCGCGCAGCGTGTAGTAGCCGATCAACAGGTAACGCGGGTCCATCCGGTCGGTCAGCCAGCCCGAGGCGATGGTGCCCGCCACGTCGAAGATGCCGACCACGGCCAGCAGACTAGCGGCGGTGGTCGGTGGCATACCGTGGTCGTGCGCGGCGGTGACGAAATGGGTACCGACCAACCCGTTGGTCGACGCGCCACAGACCGCGAACCCGCCCGCGAGCAACCAGAAGCCGGGACGGCGGGCGATGGTGGCGAGCACCGTGAGCGCCCGCGACGCGCCACCGGCGGCCGGTACCCGAAGGCCCACCGTGCTGTCCGGCTCGGCGCCATACGCTCGCACGCCCAGGTCACTCGGATAGTCCCGGATGAACAGCAGCACCAGCGGCGCCACGGCCAGTGCCGCGGCCGCGACGATCAGCGACGGCACCCGCCAGCCGTGCGCGTGGGCCAGCGCCGAAACCAGCGGAAGGAAGACCAGCTGTCCGGTCGCGCCCGCGGCGGTGAGCACCCCGGTGACCAGACCGCGCTGACGCACGAACCACCGGCCGGTGATCGTCGCGACGAACGGCATCGACATCGACCCCACACCCACCCCGACCAGTAGTCCCCAGGTCAGCACCAGGTGCCACGGCCGGGACATGAACACCGTCAGCCCGCTGCCCGCCGCCACCAGCAGCAGCGCGCAGGCCACCACCCTGCGGATGCCGAAACGGTCCATCAGCGCGGCGGCGAACGGTGAGATCAGACCGTAGAGCAGCAGATTCAGCGAAACGGCGGTCCCGATGGTTGCGTGTGACCAGCCGAACTCCTCGTGCAGCGGGTCCATCAGCACGCCGGGCACCGACCGGAATCCGGCCGCGCCCAGCAGCGCGATGAAACCGACGCCCGCGACCAGCCATGCCGGATGCAACCGCCGGCGCGGCGCGGTGTCGAGAGAAATCGGGGGCGGCGTCCGCAGTTCGGTCACCCGATGAGCCTGCCGGAATCATGTTCACGCATCGAGTGGCGGAAATGCCACATACCATCGAATTCGTGCCAATCGGGGGAGCGCCGGTATCTTCTCGACAAGGCGCGCACGCGTACCTAGGGTCGCATGGGACCTCGCGCACCACGATCACCGTTGTTGCGGGCGACAAGACAGGAGTGCACATGATTCGGTGGATCTGGGTCTTCCTGGACCGCCCGACGCAGCGTTTCGACGACTGCGCGAAGTTCTGGTCCACGGTCACCGGCACCGAACTCTCCCCTCGGCGCGGTGCGAACGACGAGTTCCTCACCTTGTTGCCCGACCCCGCGCTGTTCGCCGCGGCGAGCGTCAAGATGCAAGCGGTGACCGGCCTGGGCGGTGTGCACCTCGATTTGGACGTCGACCATATCCCCTCCGCCGTCCGCACCGCCCTGGACCTCGGGGCGGAGCTGGTCGCCAACCATCCGGACTACGCCGTGCTGCGCTCCCCCGGCGGCCAGACGTTCTGCCTGACGCCCAGCGGCCGCGCGAGGAGCACGCCCGCACCCGCCGTCCGGGCTCCGGACGGCACGTTCTCCCGCCTCGACCAGGTGTGCCTCGACATCGGCCCGCTCGACCACGAGGTGGAGACCCGCTTCTGGAAGCTGCTGACCGGGTGGGCTTTCCAGCCCGGCAGGCGGCCGGAATTCGCCCGCCTGCGCTCCGCGGAACAGCAGTTACCCGTGCAGCTGCTGTTGCAGCGCCTCGGTGAGAACCGCCCGACCAGCGCGCATGTCGACTTGGCCGCGAGCGACATCGAAGCCACCGCCGCGTGGCACGAGTCGCTCGGCGCGACCGTGGTGGAGCGTCATGAGCATTGGATCGTCCTGAGCGATCCGGCCGACGCGCTGTACTGCGTCACCGGACGCGATCCCAGCGGAGTCTGATCGGCCTCCGCAACG
>NZ_JBIDDF010000001.1:0-768462 GCF_043205035.1 Nocardia sp. NPDC047654 | reverse complement strand
GACGGACGCACGGACGCACGGACGCACGGACGCACGGACGCACGGACGCACGGACGCACGGACGCACGGACGCACGGACGCACGGACGCACGGACGCACGGACGACATCCCACAGTCCCGTCGCGGGGACACACCACGTCGAGGTCCCGTGACACAGTGGGCGCTCGATCCGGGTCCGGTGGTCGCGGTGGCAGAGTACCGGTGTGTCTACGAACCGATCGACGACCACCGGATCGCTGCTCACCGCGCTGTGCCCGGACCTGCGGACCGCGCTGACCAGGGTGGGCTACGACGCCGACACCCTGCTCGAGGTACTCGGCGACGCGCACGCCGCGCTGGGCCGGTCGGAGCCGGTGCCGGTGCGCCGCGCGGCACGCCGAGCCGGGGAACTGGGCACGCTGATCCGCCTTCTGCTGCTCGGCGACGCGCTGCCCGAACGGGAGGTGGCCGGGGCGCTCGCGCCCGTGGCAATCGACCGCGCGGTCGCCGCGGGCCTGCTCGACCGCGACGGCGACCAGGTGCGGGCGGCGCTCGACCTGCGGCCGCTGGACGCGGGCGCCGGCACCCGATGGGTCCTGTCCGACCTCGACGATTCGATGCACCGGCGCACCCTGACCGAGGAGCACGTCCTCGGCGTCGGCCACGCCTCCCTTTCGCTGCTGCGCGCCACACCCACCCGGCCGGTGGGCACGGTGCTCGATCTCGGCACCGGCTGCGGCGTACAGGCGGTGCACGCCGCGTCCTACGCGCGGCGCGTGACCGCCACCGATGTCAATCCCCGGGCGCTGTGGCTGGCCGAGGCCACCGCGGCGCTCAACGAGCTGGACATCGAACTGATCGAGGGTTCCTGGTTCGAACCGGTGCGGGGCAGGCGCTTCGACCAGGTGGTGGCCAATCCGCCCTTCGTGGTGGGTCCCGGGCGCGTCGAGCACACCTATCGCGATTCCGGCCTCGCGCTCGACGGCGCGAGCGAACTGGTGATCGCGCAGGCCGCCGACCTGCTCGCCCCCGGTGGCACCGCCGCGATGCTCGCCGCGTGGATCCATGTCGAGAACGAGGATTGGCGCGGGCGGGTCTCCTCCTGGTTGCCCGCGCACGGCGTGGACGCCTGGGTGGTGCAACGCGACGTCGCCGATCCCGCGCTGTATGTGGGCACCTGGTTGCGGGACGCGGGAGCGGATCCGCGAGATCCGGCCGCGCAGGCTCGCGCGGAGCGCTGGCTGGACGCTTTCGAGGCCGCCGACGTCGAGGGAATCGGGTTCGGCTTCGTCTACCTGCGCAGCATCGACGGGCCCACCGAACTGCTCGCCGAGGATCTCACCCACGGCTTCGACGATCCGCTCGGCGAGGAGGCCGTCCGGTATTTCGAGCGCTCGGCCTGGTTGCGCGCTGTCGCCGGTGACGAAAGTCTCGCCTGGTCTTCGCGTTTCGCCGTGGACCCGGCGACAGCGCTGGAACGGGTGTATCTGCGGGGCGCCGAGGGCTGGGCGCCGGAGGTGGCACGATTGCACCGCGGCGACGGGCCCCGCTGGCAGCACGAAGTGGATGAGGCCACGATCGCACTGCTGGCGGGAATGCACGCCGAGGGCCTGCCGTTGTACGAGCTGATCGAGCTGCTGGCGCTCGCGCACGGATCGGAGCAGGTGAGCGCCGAGTTCGCGGCCGACGCGTTGTCCGTGGTCACCGGATTGGTACGGCACGGATTGATCAGGCCCGTGTGATCACACGGCGACCGCGCGCCGGTCGGTGCGGGTCCTGGCGGGAGATTGTCCCCGCGCTGCGGTGCTTCTCAGGAACTTCTCAGACGAGAGGGGCGAAAACCGCTGCTCAGAGCGGTTTATGCCAGCCGTAACGGGGAACTTTCTTTCTGTCGGGTCCGTTTATCGGAGTGAGACACCACCGACAGGAGGCAAGTCATGACAAGCCCCGCCACCACTCGTGTGCGCATCAGCGATTCGGACCTCGACGCTCAGAGCCCTGCCGCCGACCTGGTACGCGTGTACCTGAACGGGATCGGCCGCACCGCGCTGCTCACCGCTGCCGACGAGGTCGAGCTGGCCAAGCGCATCGAGGCGGGCCTCTACGCGCAAAACCTGCTGGAAACCGGCAAGCGACTGTCGGCGACCCGCAAGCGTGATCTCGCGATCATCGTGCGCGACGGTCAGGCCGCCCGGTCTCATCTGCTGGAAGCCAACCTGCGCCTTGTTGTCTCGCTCGCCAAGCGTTACACCGGCCGCGGCATGCCGCTGCTCGACCTGATCCAGGAGGGCAACCTCGGGTTGATCCGTGCCATGGAGAAGTTCGACTATGCCAAGGGCTTCAAATTCTCCACCTACGCCACCTGGTGGATCCGGCAGGCCATCACCCGCGGTATGGCCGACCAGAGCCGCACCATCCGCCTGCCCGTCCACCTCGTCGAGCAGGTGAACAAGCTGGCCAGGATCAAGCGCGAACTGCACCAGCAACTGGGGCGCGAGGCCACCGACGAGGAACTGGCCCGCGAATCCGGCATCCCGGTCGACAAGATCTCCGATTTGCTCGACCACAGCCGTGACCCGGTGAGCCTGGACATGCCGGTCGGCAACGACGAAGAGGCCCCGCTGGGCGATTTCATCGAGGATTCCGAGGCCACCTCGGCCGAGTCTGCGGTCATCGCAGGCCTGCTGCACCATGACGTGCGCAGCGTGCTCGCCACCTTGGACGAGCGCGAACAGCAGGTCATCCGGCTGCGGTTCGGCTTGGACGACGGCCAGCCGCGCACGCTGGACCAGATCGGCAAGCTCTTCGGCCTCTCCCGCGAGCGGGTGCGCCAGATCGAGCGTGAAGTCATGTCGAAGCTGCGCAAGGGCGAGCGGGCCGATCGGCTCCGCGCCTACGCCAGCTGATCATTCCGGCGCCGGCTGCGTCGAGACAGCGCCGGCGTTCGGCTCGGTGACCCGTTTCCGCCCTGGTCACCTCTCCGCGCCGACCGGTAAGCGCGCGTGCCCGCCCCCTCCGGGTGTCGCGCGAGCCGGTCGGCGGTGTCGTACTTCCCCCACGTCGGTCCGCTGGGCTCAGCTCTGATCCACCGCGATGTCGTACTTCACGGTGTCACCGTCGACCGAGGTCACCGTCAGCATCACACCGAGGGTGTCCCCGCCCGCGGTCAGCGTGCAGCGCATGGTCGTTCCTTCCTTGCCGGTGAGATCGCCGGGGCAGTCGATGGCGTCGGGTTCCTGCCCGACCTTCTCGGTGAGCGAATCCTTTACCGACCTCTCCAGATCGGCCTCTTCGACTTTCGGCGTACCGATCCTGACCGAACACGCGGTCAGCGCCGTCACGAGCAACGACAACAGGGCAAGGCTGCGAATCTTCATGGCGAGCTGGGCCTTTCTCAGGACGAATGTGGCATCCCCAAATCGCGGTGCGAGGGATCGTCCGTTATCGGACATCCCGCTTGTGACTTGTGTGAGCCGACGTCTCAGCCACGCCACCCTCCCGGCGGACAGCTCGCCCGGGGTGACTCGGCCTGCTCAGCCGAGCCGGCGCGGACCGGTATCGAAACGACTCGGCTCCGGGCCGATGCGGCCACGGGCGTAGAGGATCTCCGCCGAGGTCGGTGAGGCCAGCACCGGGTCGAAGGACAGTTCCCGCATCTCTGGGAGATCGTCGAACAGGGCTGAAATGCGCTGGGCCAACTCGGCCAACGCTGCTTTGTCCACCCGCGGGCTCGCGGGAGTGCCCGACAGCAGGGGCGCGGCCCGCGGGGCGTCGATCAGGGCCGTCGCCTCGTCGGCGGTCAACGGCAGCGCCCGATAGGCGCGGTCGCCGAGCAATTCGATGATCAGGCCGGACAGGCCGAACTCGATCACCGAGCCGAACGAGGGATCGTCCTGCACACGCAGAATGCAGCCGACTCCCTTCGTAGCCATCTTCTGGATATGCAGTACGGGATCACCGCACAACTCCGCCAGATCCGCGTATCCCTGCCGCACCGCTTCCGGTCGCCACAGATCGAGCCGGACGCCCGTGAGATCCGGCCTGCGCCGCCACAATTCACCGGTCGCCTTGGCCGCCACCGGATAGCTGAGTTCCTCGGCGGCCGCCACCGCCTCCTCGGCGCTGCGTACCTCACGGAATCGCACAACCGAAATGCCGTAGCAGGCCAGCAGTTCCACCGTCTCGAGATCGGTGAGCCACCGCCCGCCCGACCCGGCCATCCAGTCGGCCACCAATCGGCGCGCGCGGTCGGTGTCGATGCCCTGCGGCCGCACCACCGGCGACACGGGCCTGGTCCGCCACTCGGCGTATCGCCGCACCCGCGCCAGGGCCCGCGCCGCGCGCTCGGGATCGGGATACGACGGGATCGACCCGTGCGCCGCCGTCGCCCCTGGACCGCGCACTGCGAGCAGGTTCGGGATTCCTTGCTCGGCGACGAACGTCGTGAGAATCGGTTTGCCCGACTCGGGCACCGCGGCCGCCGCCGCCCGGATCGCGTCGGCGAAACCGGCGGTCGGCAGCGGCACCGGGGGCGCGAAAACCACGATCACGGCGTCTGTCTCATCCGACCGCAGGGCCGCGACCAGTGCGTCCAGGTACGCGCCCGGCGTCGCCTGCGGGCCGAGGTTGACCGGCTCGCCGACCTGCAGGCCCTCGCCCCGCGCCGCGTCGACGGCCAGCCAGTTGAGCGCCGTGCTGTTGCCGACGACCGCCAGACGCGAGCCGCGCGGTAGCGGCTGATAGCCCAGCAGCGCGGCGCAGTCGAACAATTCGGAAATCGAGTCGACCTGGACGATGCCCGCTTGCGCGAACAGATCCCGCACAATCGAACGGTCCATGTCCCCCGCGGGCTGCGCGACCGAGCGGCCGCTGCTCACGGCGACGATCGGTTTGGTCCGGGCCACCCGGCGCGCGATCCGGGAGAACTTGCGTGGATTGCCGAAGCTCTCCAGATACAGCAGCACCACATCGGTGGCCGGGTCGCTGTCCCAGTACTGCAGTAGGTCGTTGCCCGAGACGTCGGCGCGATTGCCCGCCGACACGAACGTCGACAAGCCGAGATTGCGCGCCGCCGCCTCGCCCAGGATGGCCGCGCCCAAGGGCCCGGACTGGCAGAAGAATCCGATGCGTCCGCGCCCGGGCAACACCGTGGCGAGGGTCGCGTTCATGCCGATCGCCGGGTCGGTGTTCGCGATGCCGAGGGCGCTCGGCCCGACCACGCGCATGCCGTGACCGCGGGCCGCGGCCACGAGTTCGCGTTCGGCTGCCAGACCCCCTTCGCCGGTCTCGGCGAAACCCGCTGTCAGCACCACGAGACCCTTGACTCCCTTGGCCATGCAGTCGTCGAGCACCGATCCGATCGCCGCGGGCGGCACGGCGACCACGGCGAGATCGACCTCGTCGGGGATTTCCCGGACCGTGGCGTACGCCCGCACCCCGCGCACCGATCTGCGGTTCGGGTTCACCGGGAACACCGGTCCTTGGAACACACCCGACAGCAGATTCGCCAGCACCGCACCGCCGACGCGCCCAGGTGCGGGGGTCGCCCCGATCACGGCGACCGACCGCGGCGCGAGCAGATTGCCCACGCTGCGCGCCTCCGAAGCGCGTTCGCGCGAATCGCGTACCGAGAGCAGCGCTTCGCTGGGGTCGATGGCGAACTCGAGGTGCAGGACCGATCCGTCCCTGCTGCGCTCGACCTGATAGCCCGCGTCGCGGAAAACCGTCACCATCACGGTGTTCTCGGCGAGCACCTCGGCGACGAAGGTCTCGATCTTGTTCTCGGCGGCGGCACCCGCCAGATGCTCCAGCAGGATCGAGCCCAACCCGCGTCCCTGATGCCCGTCGGCGACCACGAACGCGACTTCCGCCGCCCGCGGCCCGTCCCGTTCCAGCAGTTCGTAGCGGCCCACCGCGACGATCGCCTCGCCCAGTTCGAGAACCAGCCCGACCCGGTCGTGATAGTCGACATGCGTGGTGCGGTACAGGTCTTTCGGCGAGATCCGCGGGTAGGGGCCGAAATACCGCAGGTACCTGGTGCGATCCGACAGTGCGCCGTGGAACTCCTGCAGCCGCTCGGCGTCGCCGGGAGTGATCGGGCGCAGTCGGACGACGCCGCCGTCGGAGGCCAGCACGTCGGCGAACCAGTGCTGCGGCGGCGGGGGCGGGGTGGCGGGAGTGTCCGAGGTATCGGGGAAATCAGTCACGAGGGTCCTCCGGGTCCAGACCTAGCAACCCGAAAGTCGCTCGGCGGGTGGCCAGCACGGCCATGTCGACGGCACGTTGGGCACGGTCGGCCCGCGCGTCACCGGTCTCACCGGTGCCGCCGGGGCCGTCCCACGGACGGTAGGCGACGTCGCCGCCGTCGCCCATGGTGCGCGGCGGCTCCGCCCGCGGCGCCGCCGCGCGGATCGAGTCGATCCAGTCCTGCGGAATCGGCGTCGCCGGATCGACGGTGCGGTCCAACGCGGTGGCCAGCAAGTGGGTCCACGCCCGCGGCACCACCCGGACCAGGCCGTATCCACCACCGCCGACGGCCAGCCAACGTCCTTCGGCATAACGGTCGGCGAGTTCGCGCATGGCGCGGAAGGCCGCGCGCTGCCCGTCGACGGTGAGTTCCAAGTCGGCCAGCGGGTCTTCGCGGTGTGTGTCCACCCCGCACTGGCTGACCACGATCTGCGGACCGAACGCCGCCACCGCGCCGGGGACCACCGCGTGGAAACCACGCAGCCACTGCGCATCCCGCGTGCCGGGCAACAGCGGCAGGTTGATCGAGGTGCCTTCCGCCGCACCCGCGCCGGTCTCCTCCGGCCAACCGGTGTTGGGCCACAGGGTGGCCGGATGCTGGTGTAGCGAGATGGTCAGCACCCGGGGGTCGGCGTAGAAGGCACGCTGCACGCCGTCGCCGTGGTGCACGTCCACGTCGATGTAGGCGATCCGGTCGAAACCGTGATCCAGCAGCCAGGAGATGGCCACCGCCGGGTCGTTGTACACGCAGAAGCCGGCCGCCGAGTCGGGCATCGCGTGATGCATGCCACCGCCGATGCTCACCGCCCGCTTAGTACGGCCCTCGGCGATCTCCCTGGCCGCGGCCAGGGTGCCGCCGACGATCGTGGACGCGGCCTCGTGCATACGCGGAAACACCGGATTGTCCGGGGAACCGAGCCCGTAGGGCGGCGCGGCCGGCGAACCGACCGGCGGCACGGCGCGTTCGACCGCGTCGAGGTAGTCGGGCGTGTGGATACGCAGCAGATCCGGACGCCCGGCGGCGGCGGGCTCGAGCAGCTCGACACCCTCGAGCAATCCGAGACTCCCGGCCAGCGCCATGGTGAACTTCAGTCGCGCCGGCTGCATCGGATGCTCTGGAGTCCAGGTGTAATCCAGGAACCGCTCGCTCCAGACGACGGTTCCGGACCGGCTCGTCCCGGGCGAGGTCGGCGCCTGAGGTTCGCCGCGCGGTGCAGTGGCCATGATCGCAACGCTAGCGGGAAGCAAGGAACCCCGCGAAACGTTCCTATGCAGTACAAATACAAGAAAGACGCTCATGGCCGCCTGCCGTGCGCCGATCGGGTTGCCACAATGCCGCCGGAATGTCGTGCGCGGCGTGGAGCGACACGATCCGGCACACGGGGGTGCCGTCGTGCGTGGGTAGAATTCGTGCCGACGAAGGGGTAACAGGTGAAGGATCTGGTCGACACCACGGAGATGTATCTCCGTACCATCTACGACCTCGAAGAGGAGGGCGTGGTGCCCCTGCGCGCCCGGATCGCCGAGCGCCTCGAACAGAGTGGTCCCACCGTGAGCCAGACCGTCGCGCGGATGGAACGCGACGGTTTGCTGCTGGTCGCCGGAGACCGTCATCTCGAGCTGACCGACAAGGGGCGCAGCATGGCCGTCGCGGTCATGCGCAAGCACCGGCTGGCCGAACGGCTGCTCGTCGACATCATCGGCCTCGACTGGCAGAACGTGCACGCGGAGGCCTGTCGCTGGGAGCACGTGATGAGCGAAGACGTCGAGCGCCGCCTGGTCGAGGTGCTCAACCACCCCACCACCTCCCCGTACGGCAACCCCATCCCCGGCTTGGACGAGCTGGGCATCATTCCGCCCGCCTCCGCCGACGAGACGCTGCTGCGCCTGTCCGATCTGCCGCACGGCCAGCTGCACGCCGTCGTCGTGCGCAGGCTCGCCGAGCACATCCAGACCGACCCGGAGGTCATCGGCCGGCTGCGCGAGGCGGGCGTGGTCCCCGACGCCCGCGTCACGGTGGAGACGAAACAGGGGTCGGTGGTCATCACTGTGCCCGGCCACGACGGCTTCGAACTGCCCGACGAGATGGCGCACGCCGTCCAGGTGAAGCTGGCCTGAGGCGTGAAACTTCTCGTCACAGGTGGCGCGGGCTACGTCGGCGGCGTCTGCGCCCAGGTCCTGCTGGAAGCCGGCCACGACGTGGTCGTGGTCGATGATCTGTCCACCGGTAATGCCGACGGCGTCCCTTCCGCTGCCCGGTTCGTCGAGGGTGACGTGGCGGTCGCCGCGCCCCGGCTGCTGGCCGCCGAACCCTTCGACGGAGTCCTGCATTTCGCGGCGCAGTCGCTGGTCGGCGAGTCGGTGCAGCAGCCGGAGAAATACTGGCACGGCAATGTGGTGAAGACGTTCGAACTGCTGGAGGCCATGCGGCGCGCGGGAACGCCACGGCTGGTCTTCTCCTCCACCGCGGCGGTCTACGGGGAACCGGAGCAGGTCCCGATCACCGAGGACGCTCCGACCCGCCCGACCAATCCGTACGGCGCGTCTAAGCTGGCCATCGACCACGCCATCACCTCCTACGCGGTCGCGCACGGGCTGGCGGCGACCAGCCTGCGGTACTTCAATGTGGCCGGCGCCTACGGTGGCCTCGGCGAGAACCGGGTGGTGGAAACGCATCTCATCCCCCTGGTGTTGCAGGTCGCGGCGGGGCATCGCAAGGCGATCTCGGTTTTCGGCACCGATTGGCCCACCCCCGACGGCACCGCGGTCCGCGATTACATTCACATCCGCGACCTCGCTCAGGCCCATCTGCTGGCTTTGGCGACCGCCGAAGCGGGGACCCATCGGATCTACAACCTCGGCAGCGGCACCGGATTCTCCGTTCGCGAAGTGATCTCGGCCTGTGAGCGCGTCACCGGCCTGCCGATCACCGCGCAGGACGCGCCCCGCCGCCCGGGCGACCCGGCGACGCTCATCGCGTCCAGCGAACGTGCCATCACCGAGCTCGGTTGGCGTCCCGAACACAACGATCTCGACGAGATCGTCACCGACGCCTGGGCTTTCCTCCAGGCGCTCGGCCCCCGCGCGCACAGCGCGAAATAACCGCTGAGTGGGGCAACGGGTTTCACGACGTCGGCGCGCCCAGGTCGATACCGAGACCGGCGGCGGTTCGGTAGCCACTGTGCGCGAGCCTGCGCAACTGTTCCGGGCGCATGCCCAGGCGCAGCGAGGTATCGAGCAGCATCGCCATCGGGTGTCCGGGGTCCGCCTCCAACGCGGCCTCCAACGCGATGCCCGCCAACGGTCCATCGCCACGGACGTAGGCGCTGTAGCCGAGCAGAGCGGCGGCCTCGGCGCGATCGGCGCCGGGCAGCGAACGGGTCAGCGCGGCCCACACCGCCTCGGCCGCGTCGGCGTTGTCACCGACGGCCAAGGCGAACATCGAATCCCGCACCGCCCTATCGCGCAGGGCTGTCGCTATTTTCGCGAGCTCGGGCGCCATCAGCGCGGCGCCCGAGGCGGCGTTGGCGATCTGCCACAGCACATGGTCGAGCGCTTGCCTGCTGTATCCGATCGGATCGCCGCGACGCGCGGCCCGCGCATAGCGTTCACGCGCGCGTGCGAGCGCGTCCGGTAGATGCGCGGCCACCTCGGCCTGGGCGAGCGGGTCCCGCGCGACCAGTGCGGTGAGTTCGGAACGCGAACCGCGGATCGGCCTGCCATCCAGCACGTGGGTCAGCGTCACCAGCGAGGCCGCCGGATCCCGGAGCACCCCGTGCCGCTGCGGCCCCGCAAGCGTCCACCAGCGCTGCCCGGCGGCGATCGCACGCACCGCCCACACCCCGCCGAGCGAGATGTCGCACGCCGCCAACCTCCTGCCGAGCGAGCCGACCAGCACATCGAATCGTCCGGTCGCGCAGCCCGGCCGGTCGGCGCCCGCCCCCGGTTCCACGGCGCGTTCGTCCACGACGACGGCCAGGACCTCGGCCGCCTCGTCGTGCGCGCAGATCCGCGCGACCGCCGCCGCCAATGTCGCGCCCCGTACCCGCCGCCCGCTGGGCGAGTCCAGATCGAACCGCACCACCGCGTCGACTATCGCACCACCCGCCGTCCCGTGCCGAAGGACGAGCACGACCACCGACCGTTCCGGGGTGAAGCCCAGCATGGCGGGCACACCGGCGATCAACTCCGCCGGGTCGTCCACGCACACAACGTGATCGGACGTATTCCGGAACGGCGGAGGTTCATCACGGCATCGGGCATCGCCGGCCGCGCCACCGGGGTTCCATGCGCTTGTTCCGCTCTGCGCGGTATGCGAAGAGGAGTGCGGCGCAACCATGGCGGCGGGAGAGACGCACACCTCGGCCTCGGAAGAAACGCCGGAAGGCGACGAACGGTGACTGCCGGTTCCCGGTCGGAAGGTGTCGTCCTTGCCCGCACAGCCGGCATCGACCGGTTCGGGAGCGGGAAACGGGGTCGCGGAATTGGTCATGCTTCGACCATGCGGCCCGGCTGTCTCCGGCCCGCGCCGCCGACCTGGTGATTCCGCCGCCCTGGGGATTTCGCTTCACACTGTGCACGACTCGACCGGCACGACGGACGTATCGCACTTCGTGTCGGTGGCGCCTGCTACGGTGCCGACTCTGCCCGCTATCTCTCGCGCACTTTGCGCACCGCGGTGGCGAACAGCGCATTCAACGCCGCGGTATCCGGTTCGTCATCGGCGAAGGACATATACGTCACCGAGACTCGCACATCTCCGGTCTGCGCGACGTGGGTGCGCATGGACTGGATCAGCCGGGTGCCTCCCGCCTCTGGCCGCACGGTCCTGCGCAGCGAAAGGGCGTCGTCGGCGTCGATCGGCGGTGGCGAAGCCTGCTCGGTCGTCACCGTTGTGGCGGCGCCTGCTCGCTGCACCCGCACCGATCCACACTGCTCCAGCCGGGCGCGCAATGCCGTCAACGGTTCGCCGGTGCGCGTCAATTCGACGGTCAGCGTGGCGCGCGTGGCATCGTCCGTGCCGACCGCCATGGCGGTGTGCTCGGGGCCGAAGTCCTGATCCGGCGGCGCACAGCGGCCGGGCTGGACATTCGCACCGCGGCCCATGCCGTCCAGATCGCCCGCCGCCTGCGCCACGGCTTCTTGCGGCAGCACCACCGCCGTGTAGGGCGGGGGGAACTGGTTCGCATCCGGCAACAGCGTCGGTAGTTCGGCGCTCACATGCCGGGTGACGGTAGCGGGCACCGACGAGACCGGGCGCCCCGGTACCGTCGACCCGCATCCTGCGAGCAGCACCGCGCAGACGACGGGCGCCACCCAGCCCGGCCGCATGCGCCTCGAATCCGCCACGGTCACACCCCCACTGTGCCAAACTCCTGGTGTCCAGTCGGCGATGCCACGCCGCCGGGCCGGGAATGCACGAGCCACCGATGCTGTTGCCTCGGAGTACGGGTCGGTGTCCGGCCGTGCGCGGTGACCGCCACGACATGGGGGACAATGGACAGCGGTCCCCGGTCCGGACGACTGCTCGTCTCGCACCACCAGCAAGGGTGGCGAACGATCGGGCAGGCAACCACACTGGCGCGTGAGGTACGCGCCCGGGCCGCAGGAGCCGCGCAGGAAGGAGTACGCGATGGACTACGAGTCGCGAATGTACGAACTGGAGTTCCCCGCTCCGCAGCTGTCGTCCGCCGACGGCGCGGGCCCGGTCTTGGTGCACGGGCTGGAGGGCTTCACCGACGCCGGGCACGCGGTACGGCTGGCGACCACGCACCTGCGCGAGAGCCTCGAAAGCGAACTGGTCGCCTCGTTCGACGTGGACGAGCTGCTGGACTATCGGTCGCGCCGTCCGCTCATGACGTTCAAGACCGATCATTTCTCCGATTACGCCGAGCCGGAACTCAACCTCTGGGCTCTCCGGGACACCGCTGGCACCCCGTTCCTGTTGCTCGCGGGCCTGGAGCCGGACCTACGCTGGGAGAAGTTCACTACGGCGGTGCGACTGCTCGCCGAACAGCTGGGCGTGCGCCGCAGCATCGGTCTCAGCGCCATCCCGATGGCCATTCCGCACACCCGACCACTCGGCGTGACCGCGCATTCCTCCGATCGCGACCTGATCTCCGACCACCAGCGGTGGCCCGGCGAGTTGCAGGTGCCGGGCAGCGCGTCGTCGCTGCTGGAATTCCGCATGGCGCAGCACGGGCACGAGTCGGTCGGCTTCTCCGTGCACGTGCCGCACTACTTGGCGCAGACCGCCTACCCGGAGGCCGCGCAGACGCTGCTGGAGAACGTCGCCGACAACGCGGGCCTTGAGTTCCCGCTGGCCGCGCTGGGCGAGGCCGCCGCCCGGGTGCGTGAACAGGTCAACGAGCACATCGCGGGCAACGCCGAGGTGGAGACCGTCGTGCACGCCCTGGAACGGCAGTACGACAGCTTCGTCACCGCGCAGGAGCGGCAGTCGAGCCTGCTGGTGGGTGACGGCGAGTTGCCGAGCGGCGACGAACTGGGCGCCGAGTTCGAGCGGTTCCTCGCCGAGCAGAGCCGCGACAAGGGCGAGGACGAGGGCGAGCAGGACTGAGCCGCGCGGCAGCCGGATCCCTGTCGCCCCTGCACGGCCGCCCGCCGGCGAGGCCGTAGGGTGGTCGGAGTGGATCTGAACGAACTGCTCGACATCCCGGGGACCGACGCCGACGCGCTCTACGAGTCGTTCGGAATGTGGGCCGCCGAGCAGGGCACTCCGCTCTACCCGGCGCAGGACGAGGCGCTGCTCGAGCTGGCATCCGGATCCAACGTCATCCTCGCCACCCCAACCGGTTCCGGGAAATCGCTTGTCGCGGTCGGCGCGCATCTCTTCGCCCTCACCCAGGGGCTGCGCACCTACTACACCGCCCCGATCAAGGCGCTGGTGAGCGAGAAATTCTTCGCTCTCTGCGAGGTATTCGGCGCCGAACGCGTCGGCATGGTCACCGGCGACGCCGCGGTGAATCCGGAGGCGCCGATCATCTGCGCGACCGCGGAGATCCTGGCCAACCTGGCGCTGCGCGAGGGCGCGGACGCCGCCGTCGGCCAAGTCGTGATGGACGAGTTCCACTTCTATTCCGACCCCGACCGGGGGTGGGCCTGGCAGGTTCCGTTGCTGGAACTGCCCCGCGCCCAGTTCCTGCTCATGTCGGCCACGCTCGGCGAGGTCGACTTCTTCGCCCGCGACCTGGAGCGCCGGACCGGCCGCTCCACCGCGATCGTCGCGGGTACCGAGCGCCCGGTGCCGCTGAGCTTCTCCTACGCCCGCACCCCGATCACCGAGACCCTCGAGGAACTGGTCACCACCCACCAGGCCCCGGTGTACGTCGTGCACTTCACCCAGGCCGCCGCGCTGGGGCGCGCGCAGGCGCTGACCAGCGTGAATTTCGCGACGCGCGCCGAGAAGGACGCGATCGCCGGCGCGCTGTGCGAGTTCCGGTTCGCCGCGGGCTTCGGCAAGACCCTGTCGCGACTGATCCGGCACGGCATCGGCGTGCATCACGCGGGCATGCTGCCGAAGTACCGGCGCCTGGTGGAACGTCTGGCCCAGGACGGTCTGCTGAAGGTGGTGTGCGGCACCGACACCCTCGGCGTCGGCATCAACGTGCCCATCCGCACGGTGCTGCTCACCGGGCTGACCAAGTTCGACGGTGTGCGCACCCGCAGGCTCAAGGCACGGGAGTTCCATCAGATCGCGGGCCGTGCGGGCCGGGCCGGTTACGACACCATGGGCACCGTGGTGGTGCAGGCTCCCGAACACGAGGTGGAGAACACCCGGTTGCTGGCCAAGGCGGGCGACGATCCCAAGAAACAGCGCAAGGTGCAGCGACGCAAACCGCCGGAAGGCTTCGTGTCCTGGAGCGAGGAGACCTTCGACCGCTTGGTGGCCGCGCAGCCCGAGCCGATGGTGTCGCGTTTCACGGTGACCAACGCCATGCTGCTGAACGTGATCGCCAGGCCGGGCAACTGCTTCACCGCCATGCGTCACCTGCTCGAGGACAACCACGAGCCACGTCCCGCCCAGCGCAGGCACATCCTGCGCGCCATCCGGCTGTATCGCGCGCTGCGCGACGCCGGGGTGGTGCAGCAACTGCCGGAGCCGGACGCCCACGGCCGCCGCGCCCGCCTGACCGTCGACCTGCAGCGCGATTTCGCCCTCGACCAGCCGCTGTCGCCGTTCGCGCTGGCCGCGCTGGATCTGCTGGACAAACAGTCTCCGAGTTATACCCTCGACGTGGTGTCGCTCATCGAATCCACCTTGGAGGATCCGCGCCAGCTGCTGATGGCCCAGCAGCACAAGGCTCGCGGCGAGGCCATCGCGGAGATGAAGGCCGACGGCATCGACTACGACGAGCGGATGGAACTGCTCGAAGAGGTGACCTGGCCCAAACCGCTGGCCGAGCTGATCGAACCGGCGTACGAGACCTATCGCGCAGGCCACCCGTGGGTGTCGGAATTCGCGCCCGCACCCAAATCGGTGGTGCGCGACATGATCGAACGCGCCATGACCTTCGCGGAGCTGATCTCCTTCTACGAGCTGGCCCGCTCCGAGGGCGTGGTGCTGCGCTACCTCGCCGACGCCTACCGCGCGCTGCGGCGGACCGTGCCCGAGTCGGCGCGCACCGAGGAACTCGACGACATCACCGAATGGCTCGGAGAACTTGTGCGCCAAGTGGATTCGAGCCTGCTCGACGAGTGGGAGCAACTGACCAACCCGGGTGCGGAGACCGACGCCGACCAGCTCGCCTTCGGCGCGGAAACGGTGCGCCCGATCACCGCCAACGAGCGCGCCTTCCGGGTCATGGTCCGTAACGCGATGTTCCGCCGCGTCGAACTGGCCGCACTGCGACGCTGGGACGAACTGGCAGAACTGAGCCCCGGACCGGACTGGGCCGAGGCGCTCGCGGACTACTACGCGGAGTACGAGCGGATCGGCACGGGCCCCGACGCCCGAGGTCCGCAATTGTTCCAGGTGGAACGAAGACCCGGATTCTGGCAGGTGCGCCAGGTGCTGGACGACCCGGCGGGCGAGCACGGCTGGTCGATCGACGCGGTGGTCGATCTCGCCGAGTCCGACGCCGCGGGCGAAGTCGTCTTCGACGACGTCACCGTGTCCGCCGGCTGAGCCCGCATCACCCATCGGTCCCATGTCCACGCAGGTCAGCAGCCCCGTCGCGCCAGGAGGACGGGGGTGCGCGACCATGTGGCGAACCCAGGTTTCGACGGATTCGTTTCTGGGTACGGGCCGCTGATACTCTCTCCCCCGCTGCCCAAGCGAAAGATCAACTATGCCCGAATCGCCCTACCTTGTCATCCATCCCGAGCGTGTCCGCCAGAATTACCGCGCGCTCGATGCCGCCCTGTCCGCGGACACGGGCGCCGCGACGAGGATCCGTTTCGCCGTGAAGGCGAGCCCGGTGCCGGCGA
The DNA here is from genome assembly GCF_043205035.1 of Nocardia sp. NPDC047654. NCBI lineage: Bacteria > Bacillati > Actinomycetota > Actinomycetes > Mycobacteriales > Nocardiaceae > Nocardia > Nocardia sp. NPDC047654. The sequence goes on along the minus strand of NZ_JBIDDF010000001.1, from coordinate 752,790 downwards.
TCGTGCGCCTGCTCGACGAGGAGGGCGCGGAATTCGATGTCGCCAGTATCGGCGAGATCGACCTCTGCCTCGGGCTCGGGGTGGCGCCGCAGCGGTTGTGCTACGGCAACCCCATCAAGAAGGCCGCGCATATCGCCCGGGCCTATGCCTCGGGCGTGCGCCGCTTCGCCTTCGACACCGAGGACGACCTGCTGCGCATAGCCGAGCACGCGCCCGGCTCCGAGGTGGAGTGCCGGTTCCTCGCCTCGGCGCCGGAGTCGCGCACCCCGTTCGGCACGAAGTTCGGTTGCAGCCCGGGTGAGGCGTTGCGGCTGCTGGTCCGCGCCCGCGATCTCGGGCTCGTGGTCGCGGGGCCCTACTTCCACGTCGGCTCCCAGCAACTGGACCCCGCCGCCTGGCGGATCGGCATCGAGCAGGCGGGCCGGATCGCCGAGGCGCTGGCCGACAAGGACATCGCGGTCGGTTCGGTGAACATCGGCGGCGGGTTACCGATTTCCTACGCCGACCCCGCGCCCGGGCTGGGCGAGATTGCCGCTGTGGTCAAGCACGCCGCAGCCGAATTCCTTTCCGGGGATACCGGATTGGTCGTCGAACCGGGCCGGGCACTGGTCGGTTCGGCGGGCACGATTCACGCCGAGGTCGTCGGCGTCCGCACCGCGCCGGACGGACGGCGCTGGGTGTATCTCGACATCGGCCGCTACAACGGAATGGCCGAGACGGAGAACGAGTACATCGCCTACCGGTTCGTCACCGACCGGGACGGCGACCCCGTCGACGAGGCGGTGGTGGCCGGTCCGACCTGCGACGGCGACGATGTACTGTATCAACGCACGCGAGTCCTCCTACCGACCACGTTGCGAGCCGGTGATCGCGTTCGAATCCTCGACACCGGCGCCTATACCGCGAGCTATTCGTCGGTGTCATTCAATGGTTTTCCGCCCTTGACCGTTCATGTCTCGGGCGCTGAGCGAGAGTGAGTTTGCCCATGACGGCGGAATTCACCGGTTGGCATGTGCTGGCCGAGTTCGGTGGTGTCGACGCAGACCTCTGCGACGATCTCGAACGACTCGAATCGGCGTTGCGTGAGTCTCTGATCGCGGCGGGCGTCACCATCTGCGATGTCGTACACAAGAAGTTCGAACCGCAGGGGGTGACCGTCCTCGCGCTGTTGTCGGAGTCCCACGCCTCGATTCACACTTATCCGGAGTCCGGCGACATCTTCGTCGACGTGTTCACCTGCGGCAGCATCGGCGCGGGCGCGTCGAAAGCGGTCGAGCTACTGCGGGACGCGTTGGCTCCCAAGGATGTTCGCATGCAGGTCATCCGTAGGGGACACGGCAGCCAGCGGATCGAGGAACCGGTGGGCGCGGGCCTGACCCGCATCTGGGACCTGCACGAGGTGATCGTCGACACCCACACCCCGTTCCAGCACATGGTCATCGCGCGGACCGAGCAGGGCATCAGCCTGTTCTCCGACGACGACCGGCAGTCCACCGAGTTCTCCCAGCTCACCTACCACGAGGCGATGATGGTCCCCGCCTTCGTGCTGGCCGAGAAGCTGGACAAAGTGCTGATCATCGGCTCCGGCGAGGGTGTCGCCAGTCAGATGTCGGTCGCCGCGGGCGCCACCCACGTCGACCACGTCGACATCGACCAGCTCGAGGTGGAGCTGTGCGCCCGGCACCTGCCCTACGGCTACTCCAGCGACGAGCTGGCCGCCGCCGTCGAGGGCGATGGACCGATCAAGGTGCATTACGCCGACGGCTGGGACTTCCTGGCCACGGCCGCGCAGGCGGGCACCCGCTACGACGTCATCGTGATCGACCTGCCGGACGAGCGCGTCGAGGACGCGCAGCACAATCGACTCTACGAGGCGGAGTTCCTGTCCCGATGTCGTGCGCTGCTCGCACCCGGCGGGGTGCTGTGCGCCCAGGCCGGCTGCGCGACGATGTGGCGCAACGAGACGCTGAAGCGGTCCTGGGAGCGTTTCCACGAGCAGTTCGGCACCGTCGTCCACTACGGCAGCGACGAGCACGAGTGGTCGTTCCTGTTCGGACTGGTGGACACGGTCGATGATCCGGTCGGCGGGATGACCGATCGTCTGGAGCGGTTGCCCTACCGGCCCGAGACCATCGACGCGCGGGCGCTGGTGCGCGGAGCGATCGAACCGCACGCGCTGCGGGTCTAGGCCGAGGCACTCGAATGCGCCGGTCCCGATCGGGCCGGCGCATTCGGCGTTCGATAGAGAAGTCGGCACCGCGGCTCCCCTGTATCGGGCTGTATAGGCCGTATCGAGATCTCGGCGCCAGAGGGGAACGTAACGGTTCCGGTGCGACTTCCTCGTGACGAGTTGTCCGGCAGAGAATTCGCGGTTCAGGAGCGCTGCTCGCGCCACCGCTCGACGTCGACCCCGCCGACACCCCAATTCGACAGGGCGACTTCGTCGATCACGACGTAGGTGCTCGAGGGCGCCTTGCCGAGCACGTCGTACAGCAGATCGGTGACGCCCTCGATCAGCCGCGCCTTCTGTTCGCGGGTCACGCCTTCGTCGGTGACCTTGATGTTCACGTACGGCATTTCAGGCCGCCCTTCCAGCGATGAACCCGCCGTCGACGGGGAGGATGTGTCCGGTCGTGAATTCCGCATCGGCGAGATACAGCACCGCGGCCGTCGTTTCGGCGACTTCGCCGATGCGGTTGAGCAGTGCCAGCCCGGCGGAGGCCGGTTCGTCGCCGTCGCCGAACAGCGGCGTGCGGATGATGCCGGGGGCGACCGCGTTGACCCGGATGCCGTCGGCGGCGAGTTCGGCGGCCAGGCTGGTGGTCAGCGCGTGCACGCCGCCCTTGCTGACCAGGGCCGCCGTGGCGGGCAGCCCGGCGAGGGCATGGTCGATCAGCACGGTGCCGATATTGACGATGCTGCCGCCTCTCGCTTGCGCCAGGAATCGCCGCACCACGGCCTGCGTGGTGAAGTAGGTGCCTTTGAGGTTTCCGTTCAGATAGCCGTCCAGATCTCCCTCGGTGACCTCCACAAACGGTTTGGCTCCGAAGGTGCCCGCGTTGTTGACCAGCACGTCCACGCCGCCGAACCGCTCGACGGCGACGCCGACCAAAGTCGCTCCGGTAGCGGCCGCGCCGATATCGCCCGCCACCGTGGCCACTCGTTCCGGCGCGCCGAGTGCGGCGGCCACCTCCGTCAGCTTCGCCTCGTCACGCCCGTTGAGCACGACGTTGGCGCCGCGTTCCACGAATGCCCGTGCGATATCGCGGCCGATCCCACTGGAGGAACCGGTCACGATGACCGTCTTCGCCATCGCTTGTCCTTTCATATACGACCGGTCGTCTTTGAACGGTTGGCCGAAGACGCCGGATGAGTGTGACGCCCTGATCAGGGCAGGAAGTAGTCGCCCAGCAGGCGATCCAGGCACTTGCGCAGCGGGCCGAGGGTGCGATCGATCTTCATCCTGATCACCGCCCCCTCCCAGGATTCGAGCAGCAGATCCGCCAGTTCACCCGCCTCGATGTCAGCGCGGATCATGCCCAGACGCTGCCCCTGCGCGAGTTGCTCGGCGATACGGTCGCGCCACGCGGCCCATGCCTTCGACAACGATTCCCGCAGCAGCTCACTGCCTTCCAGCTCGCCGCCCAGATTCGCGATGAGGCAGCCGCCGGTGAAATCGGACGCGACGAAGTCGTCCATCAGCCGCCCGAAGAACGCCCGCAAACCGCTCACCGGGTCCGGCGCGTCGGCGAACGCCTCGGTCAGGTTGCGTTGGACACAGCGGGAGTGGTGCTCGATGATCGCGCGCCCGAAACTCTCCTTGCTGTCGAAGTAGTTGTAGAACGAACCCTTCGGCACCCCGACCCGGTCGAGGATCTGTTTGATCCCGGTGCCGTGATAGCCGCTGGTCAGGAAACCCGCGGCACCCTCTTCGACCAGAAGCCGCCGAGTGTCTTCGCTGCGCCGTGGTCGTGCCATGCGTTGAATATACGACCGGTCGTCTTGGAATGGCAAGAGACGGTGTCCGTGCGTCTCACGTCGAGGGCCCCGACCATCCCGGCCCGGCCTGATCCGGGAAGCTCGCCGGATCTCGGCGCCACCGCGCGGAGCGAGCGGCGAATTGCGCGAGATGCTCGGCGGCGAACCGCTCCCGCTGCCAATCCGCCGGATCCGCCGCCACCGTCCAGACATAGGTCCACACCGGAACATTCCGGTGCTCGACGCACACTCGGCGCAGGTCGTACTCGTCGTCCTCGAACGCGTCGAGGATCGTCCACTCCGCCGCGGTCAGACCGCTCAGCACCGCACCACGGGTGCGGCCGAGAGGGGCGCCGACCAGCCCCGGGTAGATCCGCCGCGGCAGCGCGGCGGCGCGCCAACCGGTCAGCTCGGCCGGTTCACTCGGCGGGACTCGCCCGAGCAGCGTCTCCAGCACTTCGGGAAACTGCAGCGTGCCGTAGACGAACAGCGCCTCATCCCGTCCGGACAGGCGGCCCAGCCGCCCGTCGCCCCACGCCGCCGATGCCACCTCGCGCCTCCTCTCACCCTGGCTCGACGCGCTCTCCCGGGCTGCGCGGCTACATCGGCCGCTGAGCGCGGACGATGGCGGCCAGATATTCGTAATCATCGGCCCGAGCAGTGGAAGTACGGAAGACCAGGCCGATGGTACGGCCGGGGGCGGGGGCGCCGAAGTGCGCGACATCCAATGTGCCGCGCGCGGTTTCCGTCGCGACGGCCATCTGCGGGATCAGCGTCACGCCGAGTCCACCGGCGACGCACTGCACCACCGTGGACAGGGACGCGGCCCGGGTGTCACCGACGGCGGCCGGGTGCACATCGGCCGAGCGGCAGGCCTCCAATGTCTGATCGCGCAGGCAGTGCCCCTCGTCCAGCAACAGCAGCGGCTGGGCGTCCAGCACCGCCGCCGCGAGATCGGTGCGCCCGGCCAGCTCGTGACCGCGCGGCGTGACCAGCACGAATTCCTCGGTGTAGAGCGGGATCTCGACCAGGCCGGGCATCTCGGTGGGCACCGCCAGCAGCGCGACGTCGAGCACGCCGGTGCGCAGGCCGTCCAGCAACCGGGCGGTCTGGTCCTCGACGATCTGCGGACGCAGCTCGGGTAGCCGCTTGCGCAGTTCCGGCAGCAACCCGGGCAGCACATAGGGGGCGACCGTCGGGATGATGCCCATTCGCAGCGTGCCGCCGAGTCCGTCACCGGTGGCCGAGGCGACGAAGCGGTCGGCGGCCTCCAGCGTCGCCATCGCCTTGGGCAGCAAGCGCATCCCCGCGGCGGTCACGAGCACGCGGCGGGTGCTCCGTTCGATCAGCTGGAGCCCGAGCCCGTGTTCCAGAGCGGCGAGTGCCTGCGATAACGTGGGCTGACTCACACCGAGGCGCGCGGCCGCGGTGCCGAAATGGCGGTATTCCGCGATCGCCACGAACGCACGCAGCTGTGACAGGGTGGGCTGATAAGTCTGATCAGTCACGCCTATCAGTGTAGTGCGACTGATCACCTTTACCTTTTACGCACCCTTGGGCAAGATCGCCGGTGAGCTTTTCCACCGGCGGTGTGAGTGCCGGCCGAGGCGGTGGCTCGTGGAACCGCGACGGCCCCGCAATACCGCAGAACACAGTTGGCAAACAACCTGACGAGGAGACGAGCATGGCCCTGCTGACCATCGGCGACCAATTCCCGGCATACAACCTCACCGCCGTCATCGGCGGTGATCTGTCGAAGGTCGACGCTCAGCAGCCTGACGACTACTTCACCCGGATCACCAGCGACGACCACGCGGGCAAGTGGCGGATCGTCTTCTTCTGGCCCAAGGACTTCACCTTCGTGTGCCCGACCGAGATCGCCGCGTTCGGCAAGCTCAACGACGAATTCGAGGACCGGGACGCGCAGGTGCTCGGCGCCTCGGTGGACAACGAGTTCGTGCACTTCCAGTGGCGCGCTCAGCACGAGGATCTCAAGACCCTCCCCTTCCCCATGCTCTCGGACCTCAAGCGTGAACTGGCCACCGCCACCGGCGTGCTCAACGCCGACGGCGTCGCCGACCGCGCCACCTTCATCATCGACCCGAACAACGAGATCCAGTTCGTCTCCGTCACCGCGGGTTCCGTGGGCCGCAACGTCGACGAGGTGCTGCGCGTGCTGGACGCTTTGCAGTCCGACGAGCTGTGCGCCTGCAACTGGAAGAAGGGCGATCCGACCATCAACGCCGGTGAACTTCTGGCCGCCAGCGTCTGAAATACCCCTTCGCACCCGGGATTCGGGTACGCCCCACATCATCGAGAAACGACCCGGTCCCCGTACGGGGCCGCATCGAGTAGAGGAATCGCCGAATGAGCATTGAGAACCTGAAGAACTCCCTTCCCGAGTACGCCAAGGACCTCAAGCTCAACTTGTCATCCATCGCGCGCACCACCGTGCTGAACGAGCAGCAGCTGTGGGGCACCCTGCTGGCGTCGGCGGCCGCGACCCGGTCGACGACCACGCTGCGCGAGATCGCCGAGGAAGCCGCCGACGTACTGTCGGCGGAGGCGTACAACGCCGCACTCGGCGCCGCCTCGATCATGGGCATGAACAACGTGTTCTACCGAGGCAAGGCGTTTCTCGGCGGCCGCTACGACGACCTGCGGGCGGGACTGCGCATGCAGATCATCGGTGCGCCCGGCGTCGACAAGGCCGACTTCGAACTCTGGTCGTTCGCGGTCTCCTCGATCAACGGCTGCGCGCACTGCCTCGAGGCGCACGAGCACACTCTGCGCGAAGCGGGCGTCTCGCGCGAGGTGATCTTCGAATCGCTGCGCGCCGCCGCCATCGTGGCCGGTGTCGGCCAGGCGGTGCAGTCGACCGAGGCGCTCAGCACGGCCGCGATCTGATTTCGCTCGAAAAGAGGCCCCTGTGCTGCGGCGGGGGCCTCTTTCGCGTCCCCGATGTGGTCCGGCCGACAGCCCCCGGCGGGGGCACACGGGTAGGCTCGTCGAGCATGAGCACACAGGTTGATGTGGTGCGAGTGTTCACCGACGCGGCCGGGCGCTTCGGCAACGAGCTGGGTATCGCGCGGGCGGCCGACGTAGCCGCGGCCGATCGGCAGGCGCTGGCGGCCAAAGCCGGCTACAGCGAGACCGTGGTGGTCGAGGAGCCGGTCGACGGCACGGTCTCGGTGCGGATCTACACCCCCACGGTGGAGCTCCCGTTCGCGGGACACCCCTCGGTGGGGACCGCGTGGTGGTTCGCGTCCCAGGGCATCCCCGTGCGGACCCTGGCTGTGCCCGCGGGCCCGGTGGCGGTGGAACTGACCGAGGGATTGACCTGGATCACCGCTCGCGGCGAATGGGCTCCGCCGTTCACCTTCCATCAGCTGGAGGACGCCGAGGTGCTGGCCACCCTGCGCCCGGACGAGTTCCCCGGCGGCCCGCACTACCTGTGGGCGTGGACCGACGAACATCGCGCCGTCCTGCGCTCGCGCATGTTCGCGCCGACCATGGGGATCTCCGAGGACGAGGCGACCGGAGCGGCGGCCGTCGCGTTGACGGCCTTGCTGCGCAAAGGCCTGGTCATCACTCAGGGCAAAGGCTCGCAATTGTTCACCCGGTGGGACTCCGACGGGTGGGTGCACCTGGGCGGCCGAGTCGTCGGCGACCAACCGGTGGAGATCTAGACCCCGCTCAGGGCAGCGTGACGCCCACGATCGGATCGCCGCTCGGTACGTCGGAACCGCCGTCGGGTTCGACGCTCACCGCGAGGACGTCGCCGGAGCGGAAGCCGGTGACGAACGGCCGATCGGTCGAGGGCAGGTCGCTCAGCACCCCGGCCGAGCGGGCTTGCCCATCGGAGCCGACCAACCACATCTGATACACCCGACCCGAAGGCGGCGGCGCGACCCGGTCGAACACGACGACCGCGCGCCCGAGTTCGGGCGAGGCGTCGACGACGAGCACACCGCCGCCGGTGAACGAGCCGTTCACCGTCCGCACACCCGGGTGCACCTGCACCTGGTCGGCAGCGGCCGGATCGGACGGCGAGCCGATGAACTGCGCGGTCAGCACGCTTGCACCGAACACCAGGCTCGCGACGGCCGCGATCGGCACAGCCCAGCGCAGCGGCCGCCGCCACGCCGAAAGGCGCGTGACGGATGGCCCGGCGGGCTCGTCGGGCAGCGCGTCCAGGATGCGGCGTTCCAGCTCCGGCGGCGGCGCGAACTCGTCGAGCACGGCAAGCCGCCCCATGACGTCGCGCACCTGCCAGACGGTGTCGGAGAATGCCCGCCGCACGTCCGGGTCTGCGGCCGCGAGGCGGGCATCGATATGCCTGCGCTCGATATCGGCGACCGCGTCCAGCGCGCACGGGTAGGCGAGGTCGATGAGGTCGGCCTCCGACCGTGGCGAGGCGTCAACCATCGGTGCGTTCCCCGGACAAACACTTCTCCAATCTCTTCAGCCCGTCGCGGATGCGGGTCTTGATCGTGGGCAACGGCACCGAGAGGTGATCGGCGACCTCGCGATAGGTCCACCCGCTGTAGTACGCCAGCGCGATCGCCTCACGCTGGGTGGGGGTCAGGTTCTGCAGGCAGCCTGCCACCTGTTGCTCTTCGATGCGCTGGGTGACCGATTCCGCGACGACGTCGTGGTCGCGGCCCAGATGCTCGTGTGCGTAGACCAGGTCCCGGCTGGTGGCCGAACTCTCCGCGCGGACCCGATCCACCGCCCGGCGATGGGCGAGCATCATCAGCCAGCCGACCGGACTGGCCAGCGAGGCGTCGTAGCGGTCGGCCATCGACCACACCTGGAGGTAGACCTCCTGGGTCACCTCCTCGGCGGCGGCGTGACTGCGCAGGATCCGCACGGTCAGACCGAACACCCGCGGGCTGGTGAGCTGATAGAACTCGGTGAACGCGGCACGATCACCGGTGCCGGTGGCGGCGAGCAACGCGGCGAGTTCACGGTTCGCCCGGGTGGCCTGGGATCGGTCGTAGCCGGTCGGCAGCGGGCACGCGAGCGCCGGGCCATCGGATTCCTCTCTCGCGCGTGCCGCGGCGCCCGATCGGTGGGGTGAAGCAGAACCGTGTTCGTTGCTCATGGCCGAATCCCGTGCCTGCATGCACAGGGGTTCGGTATGCGGGCGGACCCGGATTGGTCGCGGTCACCGAATGATCACGGCCACCAGCATGTAAGCGGTGCCGGCGTCCATCACCACGTGCGGCACCGCCGCCCACGGTTCGGCGGGCCCGGTGAGGGCGGCGACGCAACCGCCGGAACGCGCGAGCAACCTCAGCGGGCCCGACGGCCGCGCATGCACCCAGCCGGTGCAGGCGGCGACCGCGACCAGGAGTGCGTCGAGGAGGAACAGCGCGGCAAGACCGAGCGTGGGCCCGACGGCCGGGCCGCCGACGTGGCCGGAGGCGGTGTGACCGGACATCGCGTAGAGCATCGCCGCGGCGGCGGCGATGTGGTAGCCGAGCGGGACCAAGCGGTCGATCGGCAGCGCCCGCCCCTGGGTGGCGTGCTCGGCGGCGCGCAGCATCAACAGTCCGGCGAAGACCACGACCATCGCCGTCAGCACGCCGCGCAACGCGTGCGGGCTCGCGCCCGAGGGGAACACCAGCATGCCGAGCATGACCAGGCACATCACCAGATGGGCCGCGTCGGACTCGGAATGCCCGGCCGCGCCATCCCGGGCGGAGGAAGAATCCGGCAACGCGTCGACGGGATCGGCGGACGGCACCGCGGGCGCCGCCACCCGCGACAGCACGATCACCGCGGCGACCACGAACGCCGCCACCGCCGCCCACCGCAACGCGGCATACTCCTGCACGAACTCCGCCACACCCCACCACCTCTCAGCACGGCGACCACGGTCGTCGCCCTCCCATGCTCGCATCCGGAAGGGGTGGCGGTGCCCCTTTTCGATTCGCCCACATCGCTGATCGGCCGCCTCTGCGGCAATCGACCAGCATTTCCGCACCGAGAGCGCTACTTCCGGCAGCGCCCGGCCGAGACAGACTATGCCGCAGTCCGTTACGGCGACGAGATGAGGCGCCCACTTCGAGTCACAACCTGCGGCCGCGTCACCCGCCCCGGCGAACGTTCCCTAGAAGGCTCGCATGAAAACGACCAGTCGGGTGGCGCGAGCGCACTGCGTCATCCGGATATCACGTTCTGGACCGGGTGGGACGGTGCGCCACCGGCAGGGTGCGCCGCGCTGAAGCACCTCGACGACGGCCACGCCGGGATCGAGTCCATGCGCACCGTGGCGACCCATCGAGGTCGCGGCATCGCTTCCACCTTGCTGCGCCATCTCATCGCCGAGGCCACCGCGCGCCGCTACCGGCGTCTCAGCCTGGAAACAGGCGTGCAGGACTTCTTCCGGCCCGCCCGCCTGTACGCCGCCCACGGCTTCGGCTACTGCTCGCCGTTCGGCGACTACCGTCCCGATCCGCACAGCGTCTTCATGACCCGCGCGCTCTGACCTCAGGCCCGGTGCCTGCAGGCCGATCATGTCGCGGTGGATCACATATCGTTCAGTGCACGGGTGAACCCGTCGACGAGTTCGGCGATCTGGTCGTCGGTCATGATGAAGGCCGGAGAGATCTGCATGGCCCCCTGCCCCGCGGCGCGACTGGATATCCCGTGCGCGCGCAGTGTGTCTACCAGCGGCAACCCTTCGGCGGGGTCGGCCAGCTGGATGGCCGCGACGGCGCCGAACCCGCTGCGCACCTCGGCGACCCTGGGATGTCCGGCGAGCACCGACAGCTGCTCGTGCAGGCTCGCCTCCACGCGCAGGGCGGCCTCGAGCAGGCCTTCGCGCTCGATGATGTCGAGATTCGCCAGCGCGGCGGCCGCCGCGCCCGCGTGTCCGCCGTAGGTGTAGCCGTGCCGCCACCAGACGCCGCCTCCGAAGAACGGCTCCGCCACGCGCGGGGCGGCGAAGACCGCGCCCATCGGGAGATAACCGGAGGTCAGTCCCTTCGCGGTGGTCATCAGGTCGGGTTCGAGCCCGAGCCGGGACGAGGCGAACCACGCTCCGCCGATGCGGCCGAAACCGGTCACCACCTCGTCGGCGACGAACAGGATGTCGTGGTCGCGGCAGATGCGCCGGACTTCGGCGAGGTAGCCCGCAGGTGGCGGATACACACCGCCCGCGCCGATGACCGGTTCGCAGAAGAACGCGGCGATCCGTTCGGCGCCGACCTCCTCGATCAGCGCGAGCAGGGCTTTCGCGTCGTCCCACTCGACGGTCCGCGCCGCGGGCATCAGCTCGCCGTAGCCCTCCCGATTGCCCGGGAGGCCCGCCAGCGCCGTACCCGCTACGTGCATGCCGTGATAGGCCATTCGCCGCCCGACCACGATCGTCTTGCCCGGCTGCCCGAGTTCGTGCCAGTAGCGGCGGGCCAGCTTGGTCGCGGTGTCGACGGAGTCGGAACCGCCCGAGGTGAAGAAGATCTTGCTGCCCGGCACCGGGGCGAGGACGGCGAGCCGCTCGGCGAGTTCCTGGGTGGCGGGCTCGGTGATGTCGCCGAAATTGGAGTAGTGCGCGATCGTGCGCAGCTGGGCGGCCACCGCGTCGGCGATCTCGCCGCGCCCGTGGCCCACGTTGGCGAACCACAGGCCTGCGGTCGCATCGAGGTACCGATTGCCCGCCTGGTCGAAGACGTAGACGCCGTCTCCGCGAGCGACCACGAACGCTCCGTCCCGCTCGACGGCGCCCATGTCGGCAAAGCCATGCCATAGCGCGTTCATGTCTCCACCTTTACCGGTTCCCGGGTCGTGGTCCACTCCCGGCCGTCATGGCGCCGTGCACACCGCAAGACGGCGCTGATCAGCGCATGTCAGCGGCCGGGACGGAGCTTCAGTTCCCACTCGGCTACCGGCCGCGGTGGCTGGTGGAAAAATTCGCCGGCGGATTTCGCTAGGCTGGTCGATGCAATGACCAGGACAGCCGCCACCGACTCCCGCGAACTTCGCACCCGCTTGGCGAATCTCTCCCTTCGCGACGAACACCGGTTGCGGCGCAGGCTCGACAAAGCGCGCGGCGGCGACCTGGGCGAGGTGGAAGCCGAGATCGCGGCCGCCGAACTGCGGGTCGAAGCGCGGCGCGCGGCGGTGCCGGAGATCCGCTATCCGGAGCAGCTGCCGGTCACCGCCCGCCGCGAGGACATCGCCGCCGCCATCGCCGAGCACCAGGTGGTGATCGTCGCGGGCGAGACCGGCTCCGGCAAGACCACCCAGATCCCGAAGATCTGCCTCGAACTCGGCCGCGGCATCCGCGGCACGATCGGGCACACCCAGCCCCGCAGGCTCGCCGCGCGCACCGTCGCCGAGCGGATCGCCGAGGAGCTGGGCACCGAACTCGGCGACGTCGTCGGCTACACGGTGCGGTTCACCGACCACGCCTCCGAGCACACCCTGATCAAGCTGATGACCGACGGCATCCTGCTCGCCGAGATCCAGCGCGACCGGCTGCTGCGCCGCTACGACACGATCATCATCGACGAGGCGCACGAACGCAGCCTCAATATCGACTTCCTACTCGGTTACCTGAAGCAACTGCTGCCCCGCAGGCCCGACCTCAAGGTGATCATCACCTCGGCGACCATCGATCCCGAGCTGTTCGCCCGGCATTTCGCGGACGAGGAAGGCACTCCCGCACCGATCGTCGAAGTCTCCGGACGCTCGTATCCGGTGGAGATCCGCTACCGGCCACTCTCGCTGGAACTTCCGGGCGCCGCCGGAGACGAAGACGACGAGGACACCCGCATCGTCGACCGGGACCCGGTGGACGCGATCGGCGACGCGGTGACGGAGTTGTTCGCCGCGGGTGACGGCGACGTGCTGGTGTTCTTGTCCGGTGAACGCGAGATCCGCGACACCGCGGACGCGCTGCGGGATCTGAAGCTGCCGCGCACCGAGATCCTCCCGCTGTACGCCCGGCTGTCGGCCGCCGAGCAGCACCGCGTGTTCGCCTCGCACACCGGGCGCCGGGTGGTGCTGGCGACGAATGTCGCGGAGACCTCGCTCACGGTGCCGGGCATCCGGTACGTCGTCGACCCGGGCACGGCGCGGATCTCGCGCTATTCCATGCGGACCAAAGTGCAGCGGTTGCCGATCGAACCGGTGTCGCAGGCATCGGCGCGGCAGCGCTCCGGGCGTTGCGGTCGCGTCGCCGACGGCATCTGCATCCGGCTGTATTCGGAGGACGACTTCGAATCCCGGCCCGTCTTCACCGATCCGGAGATCCTGCGCACCAACCTGGCCGCGGTCATCCTGCAGATGACCGCGCTCGGCCTCGGCGACATCGAGAACTTCCCGTTCGTGGAGCCACCGGACCGCCGCGCCATCCGCGACGGCATCGCCCTACTCGAAGAGCTCGGCGCCCTCGCGCGCCGGGACGGAAAGTCCCGGACGGACGGCGACGGCGCGACCGCCCTGACGCTGACCCCGATCGGCCGCGACATGGCGCAGCTGCCGGTCGACCCTCGCATGGCGCGGATGCTGGTGGAGGCGCAACACACCGGTTGTCTGGCCGACGTGCTGGTCATCGTCGCGGCGCTGTCGATCCAGGATGTCCGGGAACGGCCCGCCGAGCAGCAGCAGGCAGCCGACACCAAACACGCGCGCTTCACGGTCGAGGGTTCCGATTTCCTGGCTTACCTGCGGCTGTGGGACTACCTCGGCGGGCAGCGCAAGTCGTTGTCGTCCAACCAGTTCCGGCGGCTGTGCCGGGAGGAGTTCCTGCACTACCTGCGGATCCGGGAGTGGCAGGACCTGCACGGGCAGCTGCGCACGATCACCAAGGGCCTCGGATGGTCGACGCGGGGACAGGACTCGGCGAGCCCGGCGGAACCGGACCGAACCGAAGCGGCCGCGCCGGACGGCAAGCAGGGCAACCGATCACGCCGCGGCCGGTCCACGCGCGGGGGCGACGGGCGCCCCGGCGCCGAACGTGGCCGGGGCGCCACCGCGGCGACCGTCGCGGACAACGACGGACTCCCCTGGGATTCCACCGCCATCCACCAAGCGCTGCTGGCGGGCATGCTGTCGCACATCGGCGTCAGGGAAGCGGAATCCCGCGAATTCCTCGGCGCGCGCAACGCCAAGTTCATGATCTTCCCCGGCTCGTCGCTGGCGAAGAAGCCGCCCCGCTGGGTGATGGCCGCCGAACTGGTCGAGACCTCACGGCTGTGGGGCCGGATGGCCGCGAAGATCGAGCCGGAATGGGCCGAGCGGCTCGCGGGCGACCTCGTCAAACGCGTCTACTCCGAACCGCACTGGTCGGCCAAGCGGGGCGCGGCGCGCGCCTACGAACGTGTCACGCTGTACGGGATTCCGCTGGTCACCGGCAGGCCGGTGGACTACGGCCGGATCGACCCCGAGTTGTCGCGGGAGTTGTTCATCCGGCACGCCCTGGTGCAGGGCGAGTGGCAGACCCGGCACGAGTTCTTCCACCGCAATCGCGCGCTGCTCGACGACGTGGCCGACCTGGAGCATCGTGCCCGCCGCCGGGACATCCTGGTCGACGACGAGGTGCTGTTCGCGTTCTACGACGAGCGCCTGCCCGCCGACATCGTCTCGGTGCGTCACTTCGACAGCTGGTGGCGCACCGCACGGCGGGCAGATCCCGAGCTGCTGGATTTCTCCACCTCCACCGTGGTCAACGAAGGCGCGGCCGCACTGGACCCGGCGGCTTTCCCGGACTCCTGGCGCCAAGGCGAACTCGCTTTCCCGCTCTCCTACCAGTTCGAGCCGGGCAACGAGGAGGACGGCGTCACCGTGCGGATCCCGGTGGAACAGCTCGCCCACGTCCGCGCCGTCGGCTTCGATTGGCTGGTGCCGGGCATGCGCGACGAGCTGGCCACCGCTCTGATCAAGACGTTGCCGAAGACATTGCGACGCAGCGTCGTCCCCGCACCCGACTTCGCGGCCGCCGCCCTGGCGGTGCTGACCCCGCGGGCGGAGCCGCTGCGGGCCGGGCTCGCGCGCGAACTGTCCCGGCTGGGTTCGGTGTCGATCGCCCCCACCGACTTCGAGGTCTCCGCACTGCCCGACCACCTGCGCATGACTTTCGCGGCCATCGGCGACGACGGCACCGTGCTCGCCCGGGACAAGAGTCTCGCCGCGCTGAAAACGCGCCTGGCCGAGCAGGTTTCCGCCTCTGTCGCCCGGGCCACCGCGGGAGCCGAACGCCCGCCTGCCACGGTGTGGACCTCCGAATCGCTCGGCACCCTCGCGCCGACGGTGCGGCGCGAGGTGGCGGGGCAGACCGTCACCGGATACCCGGCGCTCGTCGCCGAGGGCGACGGCGTGGCGGTCCGGGTGCTCAGCTCCCCCGCGGAGCAGGCCGCCGCCATGCGCCTCGGCACCAGAGCGCTGCTGCTGCACACGCTGCCCGCTTCGGCCCGAAGCTCCACCGCGGGCCTGTCGCCCGCGGATCGCCTTGCCCTGAGCCAGAATCCGTACGGCTCGCTGGAGGCGCTGCTCGACGACTGCCGCGCGGCCGCCGCCGACGAACTGCTCGTGGCCGCCGGCGGGCCGGTGCACGACCCGGCGGAGTTCGACGCGCTCGTCGCGCGAATCCGTCCGGATTTCGCCGCCACCGTCGCTCGTTACGTGCGCCTGGTCGTGCCGGTGCTCGCGGGCGCCCACCAGGTTTCGGTGGCGCTGGCGCGAACGAGCGAGCGCGACATCGCCGAAGACGTCCGTCATCAGCTCGACAACCTGGTGTTCCGCGGCTTCGTGTCCGAAACGGGCGCGGCCAGGCTGCGTGAGCTGCCGCGCTACCTCCAGGCGGCGGTGGCGCGACTGGAGGCGTTGCCCGGCTCGGCCGTTCGCGATCGGCAAGGCATGGCCGAACTCGATCGGGTGCTCGCCGCCTATGACCGCTTGGTCGCGTCGCTCCCGCAGAGCCGCAGGCACGCGCCCGCGGTCACCGAGATCTGGTGGATGATCGAGGAATTCCGCGTCAGCCTGTTCGCGCAGAAGCTCGGCACCCCGTTTCCGGTGTCGGCCAAGCGAATCGAGAAGGCGATCGCCGCGGTGCGGCGCTGAGTCAGTCGGCGGCCGACAGCGCTTCGGCGCGCGCCTGGCGCATCTCCCGGATCTCGCGTTCGAAGTCCTCGGCCGAGGTGAACGACCGGTAGACCGAAGCGAACCGCAGGTAGGCCACCTCGTCGAGATCACGCAGCGGGCCCAGGATGGCCAGCCCCACCTCGTGACTGGGCACCTCGGGAGATCCCTTGGCGCGCACCGCGTCCTCCACTTGCTGCGCCAGCAGGTTCAGCGCGTCGTCGTCGACTTCACGACCTTGGCAGGCCCGGCGCACACCCCGGATGACCTTTTCCCGACTGAACGGCTCGGTGACGCCGCTCCGTTTGACCACCGACAGGATGGCGGTCTCCACGGTGGTGAACCGCCGCCCACACTGCGGGCAGGCGCGACGCCGGCGGATGGCCGCGCCTTCGTCGGCCTCGCGCGAGTCCACCACCCGGGAGTCGGGGTGTCGGCAGTACGGGCAATGCATCCGAGAAATCCTTCGTCGATGCGCGTGCTCGCGTCCGGACCGGGCACCGATCGGGGCGATCGGTCCGGCGAGCCCGTGTACAGAGGTCTATACCCCGGCACCAGACATTCCTCGTGCGACACGCGGAATACCTGCATAACACTTCGAGGATACCCGTCCGGGTTCCCGAATTGCCGCACTCACCCCCGCTGCCGGACGCGGCTTCCTCATCCGGCGATCTGCCAGTGCGCGGACAGGTCGGCGAGAAGGTCCGGCAATCGGGCGGCGAGGCGGCCACGGGCCAGTTTGTCCCAGAACGCCTCGCCGAGGACGGCTCCGGCCACGGCGGGGTCGGTCTCCATATCTACATGGCGGGGCACCAGGTCACCGGTGATGTAGCGCCAGCGCGTCTCGCGATCGGCCCAGTTGAAGCCGGGCAACGGCACCCGCAGCGCGAGGCTGCGGCCACCTACCTCGGCGCCGACCACCGTGGGGGCGAACACGCCGGGCGCGCGGACGCCCGGCACTCCGGGTTTGCCCGCGATGGTGCTGACATAGGTGAGCACGCGGCCGATCGGCGCCCGGCCCGCCGACGTCTCGTCCCACTGGTCGGCGACGACGTGGTTCTGTTCCCGATCGGTCATCCGGATCAGCGCGTCGATGTAACCGTCCCTGGTGCCCGAGGCGATCGACTGCCACGCCGCGTGGATGTCATCGTCGAGCACACCCGCCGCGTACATCTCGTCGATCCCTCGCATGCCCAGCGCGACGTAGGCTTCGTGCATCGGCACCAGATCCGTGAAGATGTGCTTCTGCATGATCATCAGGCGGGTCTGATACCAGGCGACGTCCGCGGCGCTCAGGCGGGAGCCCTCGGTGGCGAGCAGCCGGATGTCCTCCGGCAGCGCCCGCGTCAATTCCGGCGGGGTCGCGCGCAGCAGATCGGCGACCGCGTCGCCGAGCCGATGGATGCCGGGCACGTCCAGGACCACGCCCACATCGCCCATGTCGAAGAATCCGGACGCGAACGATCCGCCCGCGATGCCGGCCAGCCCCGCCCAGTAGAACTCCGGGTGGCGCGTGGCCAGCCGCAGGTAGTTGACGTAGACCTGGTTGAAAGTGCGTTCGTTCGCACGCGGGCCCTGGCCGGGATCCCACGCCGCCAGATCGATATCGGCGTTCCCGGCGGCGATCACCAGCCAGTACTGGTGCAGCAGTGTCGCGTAGCGGCGCGGCGCCACACCGTCGGCCCGTACCTGCCGCAACGCCTCGGCGAGATCCGATTCGTTCAGTGGCAGAGCGGGACCGAGTCCGCCCGCCCCCGCACCGTCACCGTTGACCGAGGGCAGGTCCAGATAGGCCATGTACGCGGGTTCCGCCCGGGCGACAGATGCTGCGCCGAGTCCGAGGACCAGACAGAGGGACAAGGCGGCCGCGCGGATGAAGACGCGAACCGAGCGGCCTGCGCTGAGGAGTGTCATGTGCTGAAAGATCCCGACATCGTTCGGGCGGTGTTGCCCGGATCACGTTTTCAGCACGGTAGCAACACGTTCTAGTTTGTCGATCAACAATTCCGGCCGCCCAGGGTGGCCGAATTCCCTTCCACTCAGCGCGAAATGCCACCCACCGGCGCTCCTGGGCCGTCCACCACCGCCGGTACCGGCCGACCGGCATCACCGCCCCACTCGCCTGCCCGCACATGCGCCAGGGCGATCAACCCCGCCACCACCAACGCGGTGACCAGCGCGGTGACGGCGAGGACGGCGAACCCGATCTGCGCTTGCTCGACCCGGCGCATCGGGTGTTCACCATGAGCACGCCGCCGCGCGAGCGGTCGCGAACCCCGGTCGTAGGCGACCGCGCCCGCACGGGGACGCGCCCCGGGCGGGCGCCGATCGGCCGCGGATCGGTGCGCGGGTGTCAGTGCGCGGGCACGCGCATCACACAGCAACCGCCGGGCGGTCTCGTAGCCGAGATCGTCCCGATCGGGATCGGCAGGGCGCTCGGGTTGCGCGACCGCCGAGCCGAGAGAAGGGGTGACATCGCTGATCGCAGTGCTCATCGCAGTGCTCATCGGACAAACCTCCGTGGGTAGGTGCTCCGTCGGCGTTCGAGCTGTTCGAACACGTGTTCAGTAGCTATTCGCTCATGTGTTCGAAGAACTGGTGTTCGATTTCTACCACGCGTCGCCGACAAAGTCAGCAGGAACACCCGACATGCGTCGAACAGATGTTTGATCCAGCGGCGCGACCGGACTAGATTCGAAGAACCGAAGACACGACAGGCCATGAGGACACATGCCGGGCACCGACCGGCCTGGCACAGCAGGAAAGGGCGGTTGCGGTGAGGCAGACGGACGACACGGGTGACGAGACCGAGAGCGGCGCCGACGCGGCGGGTAGCGGAGCGGATCTCACCGTGCGTCAGCGCAAAGTGCTGGAGGTGATCCGCTCCTCGGTGAGCGAGCGCGGCTACCCGCCGAGCATCCGGGAGATCGGTGACGCCGTCGGGCTCACGTCCACCTCGTCGGTCGCCCATCAGCTGCGCGCCCTGGAGCGCAAGGGCTACCTGCGCCGCGATCCGAATCGGCCACGCGCCGTGGACGTCCGGGGTCTGGACGAGGTGGTGCGGTCGGTGACCAGCCTGCAGGCCGCGGCGGTCGACGACGGTGAGATCACCGTCGACGTCGACCGTCCCGTCCCCACGTTCGTCCCGGTCCTCGGTCGCATCGCCGCCGGTGGCCCGATCCTGGCCGAGCAGGCCGTGGAGGATGTCTTCCCGCTGCCGCGCGAGCTGGTCGGCGACGGTTCCCTGTTCCTGCTGAAGGTGGTCGGCCAGTCCATGATCGACGCGGCGATCTGCGACGGCGACTGGGTGGTCGTGCGACAGCAGAACGTTGCCGACAACGGCGACATCGTCGCGGCGATGATCGACGGGGAGGCCACGGTGAAGACCTTCAAGCGCACCGGCAAGGACGTCTGGCTGATGCCGCACAACCCCGTCTTCGAGCCGATTCCCGGTAACGACGCCCAGATTCTCGGCAAGGTCGTCACGGTCATCCGCAAGATCTGACGGTTTCATTGGAACGACGAACGCCGGCCGTGCGCTGATGCGCGCCGTCGGCGTTCGCCGAACGACACAAGGCGCGGCACTCACAGCTGATTGCCAGCTGATGCGCAGGCGATTCACCAGGACGCTTGCGAAGCTCCAGCGGTGACAGCGATCCCCGCCGCGGCCGCCGTGCCCGATGCGCATCCGATTGCCACCCGCGCCGGATCGGCCGACTTACCGCCCGCGCGAGGGTGGGAGCGCGTAGGGCTTTCCCTCCTGCTGATCGGGACCACGGTCGCGTATCTGTGGCACATCACGGTCAACGGGATGGGCAACGACTTCTATGCCGCGGCAGCCTGGTCCGGTGCACGGAACTGGAAGGCGGTGCTGTTCGGTTCCCTTGATCCGGGCAACTTCATCACCGTGGACAAGCCGCCGGTATCGCAATGGGTGATGGGCGTATCGGGGCAGCTGTTCGGATTCGGCAGCGCGAGCATGCTGGCGCCGCAGGCGCTGATGGCCGTGGCCGCGGTGGCATTGCTGTACGCGATGGTCACCGAGGCGACCGCCAACCGGGCCGCCGGACTGCTGGCCGGAGCCGTTCTCGCGGCAACGCCGGTGGTGGCCTTGATGTTCCGATTCAACAATCCGGATGCCGTCATGGTGCTGCTGATGACCGCGGGCGCGTACTGCACGCTCCGGGCGGCGCGGCAGGCGAGCGCGCGCTGGCTGATGCTGGCGGGCGTCGCGCTCGGATTCGCGTTCCTGGCGAAGATGCTCGAGGGGCTCATGGTGCTGCCCGCCTTGGCGCTCACCTATCTGATCGTCGCGCCGGCCTCGGCGCGAAAACGCCTGCTGCACTTGTCGGCCGCCGCCGCGGCGCTGGTCGTCTCCTCGGGCTGGTATGTCCTGCTGACGGTCCTGTGGCCCGCCACCGCGCGGCCCTACCTGGCGGGCTCGACGAACAACACGTTCATGGATCTGGTGCTGGGCTACAACGGGTTCGCTCGTTTCCTGGGGCACAATCATCGTGGCGGCAACCGGTTCGCGCTGCCGCCCGGATACGAGATGCCACCGACCGCCGGGCATACCGGTGGCGGGTTCGCCGGATCGAGCGGACCGAGTCCGGTTCGCCTGTTCAGCGGCGAGATCGGATTCGAGATCTCCTGGCTGCTTCCGGCTGCCCTGCTCGCCTTCGTACTGGTGCTCGTCTCCCGTGGGCGGGCGCCTCGCACCGACCTGATCCGTGCGGCCGCATTGGCTTTCGGGTTGTGGCTGATCGTCGACGGCGTCGCGTTCACCGTGATGCGCGGCGGCATGCATGCCTACTACACGCTGGCGATCGGTCCCGCCGTGGCCGGGATGTTCGCGATCGGGGTGGCCGAGATGTGGCGGCGGCGGTCCGCGGCGTTCGGCCGAGTCGGCGCCGCCGCACTGGTGTTCACGTCGGGGCTGTGGGCGTTCGTCCTGCTCGACCGCAACCCCGAGTGGCTACCGCCCCTGCGTTGGGCGCTCGCGGTGGTCTCCGCGGCGGCGGCGCTCGCACTGGTCGCCGCCGCGTTCCCCGGCGGAGCGCGGCGGGTGCGAGCCGGAGCCGTCTCGCTGCTCGTCGTCTCGGGTGTGCTCGCAGGCATCGGCGGATCGACGGCGTACGCCGCGGCCACCCTGCCGCAGGCGCATACCGGGGGCAGCCCGACCGTCGGCCCCGCCGAGCCCGCGGCTCCGGACCCGGGGAACGACGTGCGCCGCGAGGTGACCTCGTTCGTGAACGGAGAGGTCGAACCTCGACTTTCCGCGCTGTTGCGCGACACCTCCACGACCTGGTCGGCCGCCGTGGACCGCTCCTCGGTCGCCGCGTCGCTCGAACTCGCCAGCCACACCCCGGTCGTCGCCATCGGCGGTTTCACCTCCGACGACCCGGTACCCACCCTCGACGAATTCCAGACCATGATCCGCACTCATCAGGTGACGTACTACCTCGCGCAAGAGGTGCGGCTGCCCGATTCGTGGCGCGTGCGCAGCCGGGTCGAGGCGCCCGCCGGGCCGGGTCCGGACAACGGATGGTGGCGCCCGGCCGGGCACGAAGACATCGCCGAGTGGGTGTCCGCGCACTACACGGCGGTACACATCGGCAATGTCGCCGTCTACGACCTCACCGCGCCGGCCTGCGCCGATGCACCCGGAAGTACCTGCGCGAAATGATCGGACAGCCCCGGCAGTGTCACCGCCGTGCACTTGTGGTGATGGCGCGTTCCGGTGGCGGCTGAGGATCGGAGCCGGGTAGGACCGGGTCAGCTCGTGCCCACACCGAGGGCGGTCAGCAGCACCAGCACGACGGTGAGCACGGCCAGCACGCCGTGGCCCGCGACGATGGCGACGGGAAAGTGCCCTTCGGGAGGTTCTGCCGTACCCGCCGAACGGGCACGGTAGGTGGGCAGCCAGCGCAGCAGCATCGCGAATCCGAGCAGCGCGACGGGGATCAGCAGGACGAACGCGACCCACGCCAGTGCGTCCGTGTCGAGGACGAGGTACAGGATCCAGCAGATCAGTCCGGCAACGGCGAGCGTGAAGTGACCGAACACGACCGGCACGGGCAGCTGGGTGGAACTCGGTTGCCGCGTCCCGCCCCGGGCGATCCACGTGCCGAGCATGAAGAAACCGCCGCCCGCGGTGAGCAGCCAAGAAACCAGTGCGGCGATGCCCATGGTGTGCCTCCTGAGGGATGCGAAGGGATTCAGTGGGTGAAGCCGCCGGCTTGGGTGGTTTCGTCGGCGACCCGCACGCCATAGCGATAAGCCAGCTTGCCGCCGAGATACCCGGAAATCGCCAGCGTCACCAGGCTCGCCGCCGACAGGGTCAGCGGCCCGGCCGGGACCGCGACCGCGAGGTCCGCCCCCCGCCGCCACACGAAACCCAGCGCATAGGCGACGGTCACCAGCAAGTTGAGAGTCATGTGCAGCAAGCCGGTACGGAAGGCGGGCGTGCCGGTCGGGATCGCGAGCAGATCGAGGAACCCGATCGTCGCGGCGATCAAGGCGCCGAGCACGCCGATCGCGATCAACCAGGACGATCCCTCGACAAGGAAGTCCGGATCGTCGACGAGGCGGGACGCGATGTCGAACACGAAACTGGCGACCCAGGCGCCGATCGGGACGGTGACCAGTATCGGATGGAACGGGTGCCCGTACGGACCTGCCAGCACCGCACTCACCGGCCGCTTTCCCTGCCGTGGATCGCCGCTCATCACATACCTCCGCCGAGGTCGATCAGGTCGATGACGAAAGTGGACTTACCCGCCGCGCGGGACATTCACACCGCGCATCGGGTCGACCACAATCGACCCCGGGGTCGATTCTCGCAGTCGAATACTCGGCGCGTAACGCGCTGGGTTTGTCGCACCGGAACGGTGACCGAAACACTCGCACGTCACACCGCGACATCATTCGACTTTCCGTCTGCGGAACGGCCGCTACATCATCGGCATCATTGGCATCATCGGCATCTGCATGCCGGGGAACATACGATTCCACCAGTCGCGCGCCATCCCCATCATCTGATCCATCACGGTAGTTCACCTCCCTTCAACAGGACTCGAGAAGCAGGTCGGCTCATCGGACTCGAAGGTGAGGAAACGCGGTCTCACGGCGCGATAATCACCGGGAAACAATTCCTGGGTAGCGATGAATTTTCTGCCCGGGCGACCATTGGCGAATCCACGCGGCACTCCTCGCGGTCGAGATCGACAGCTGTGTACATTCTACTCCGAGCACGGTTGCCGAAAAACGTCGTCGCGCCTTACGAATTCGCCGAATCGTCGAGTGCGGCGCATTTCCACCGATCGGATCTTGGCGTCCTAATGAAATATCGCCATAGGCCTCGGACGACGACGGCGACCCTGTCGGACCGATGAAGCCCACCGCCACGAATTCGGCGTTCGTGATCGGCGGCGCGGCACAGAGTTCGTCAGCTCGCCGGGCTCCGCCGCGCGACCAACCGCCGATTGGTGACCTCCAGCTGACGCACCGTGCCCGCCTCGAGAGCACGCACCCCGGCGTCGTCCAGTCGCCCGCACAGCCGCCCCCAATGCACCGCGACCCGCTCCCCCGCCGCCACGTCGGGCAGCGCCGCGTACCCGTCCACCCGGATCGGCACGGACTCGGACGTCTCCGCCGACAGCGTGAGGCGTTCTCCGTCCCAACGGAGCCTGCGGCAGCGCAGCGAGACCTCGCCGCCGCTGCGGTCGAGGACCGTTCCCCAGGTGATCCGGCAGCTGTCGAGGACGTGCAGGGGATGTGCGTTGCCGTGCCGGAGCAGCCGCGACCACGGGTACACACCGAAGACGTGGAAACAATGGTTGGCCGCGGCCTCCTCGGCCAACCGCGGGGTCAGATGCGTCCAGTATCCGCCCGCGACCGGGCCGAGCAGACTCAGCAGTTCCGCGGTGAACTCATGGGGGTCCAGGCTCGCGCCGACTCCACCGCCCAGCCAATAGGATTCGACGAGCCTGCGGTCCAGCGGATCGGCGATGCCGGTCATCCGGGCCATCACCAACAGGTAGGGCCACGCGCCGGTGAACCGGCGCGCCACCGCGCGCACCTGTTCTTCCGAGCCGTCCCGCAACGCGGCCGCGTCGGGTGGCCCGCAGTAGCCGAGCCGGTTGGGCGCGTAGGCGTACCGGGCGAACATCTCCGCGCCGCCGCCCGTCATCGGCAGGGCCTTCCACCGGCGCGCTCGACGGACCAGCGCTGTTCGAGCCTGCCGAATCGCCACACCGCCACCGCCACCGCCCAGGTGAGCACGAACAGTCCGGCGATCAGCAAGCCCATGGCGCCGAGATCCAGCCCGCCGACCCAGGCCACCGGGCCGTCGGCGATGCCGAACTCCTCGGCCAGCACCGAGATCATCTCCTGCGCGCCGATCAGCAGGGCCACCACGACCGACAGCCCCGTGACGACGATGTTGTAGTAGACGCTGCGCAGCGGCCCCGCGAACGCCCACCCGTACGCGTAGTTCATGAACGCGCCGTCCAGCGCGTCGAACAGCGTCATTCCCGCCGAGAACAACACCGGCAGCACCAGGATCGCGTACCACGGCAGGGCGGTCGCCGCCGCGCCGCCCGCGATCACCAGCAGGCTCACCTCGGTGACGGTGTCGAAGCCGAGGCCGAACAGCAGTCCGACCGGGTACATCTGCCACGGCGCGCGCACCGCTCGGGTCAGCGGGCCGATCACGCGCTGCAAGGCGCCGCGGTCGTCCAGCTGCTGCCGCAACGCGGCCTCGTCGTATGTCCCGCGCCGCATGCCGCGGAACACCCGCCAGATCCCGATCAAGGAGACCAGGTTCAACAGGCCGATGGCGAGCAGGAAGGTTCCCGAGACGCCGGTTCCGAACACCCCGGTCCAGCGGTGCAGCCCGGACTCCTCGTCCCGCAGGTTTCCCGCCAGCGCCTTGACGCCGAACGCCAGTAGCGCGACCAGGACGAAGACGATGGTGGAGTGGCCGAGGGAGAACCAGAACCCCACCGACAGCGGCCTGCGCCCGTCGGCGACCAGCTTGCGGGTGGTGTTGTCGATGGCGGCGATGTGGTCGGCGTCGAAGGCATGCCGCATCCCGAGCGTGTACGCGGTGACGCCCAGACCGACGCCGAACACCGCACCGTCCACGACGTACCCGCCGGGGACCACGACCAGCAGCAGTGCCGACCACCCGAGGACGTGCAGGGTGACGACGACCGCCGCCATCCCGGCGACGCCGCGCCGCTGCCGTCCGTCCAGTGGACCGGGCGCCGCTGTGGGGCTATCGGCGATCCGAACGATGATCCACACCTCGCCTTCTGGCTCCGGACCGTTGCGTCCGCCGTCAGCAGATTCGCGGCAATTGCTCGCCCGCGGGCAGGTCCACCA
This sequence comes from Nocardia sp. NPDC047654, assembly GCF_043205035.1. Taxonomy (NCBI): domain Bacteria; kingdom Bacillati; phylum Actinomycetota; class Actinomycetes; order Mycobacteriales; family Nocardiaceae; genus Nocardia; species Nocardia sp. NPDC047654. The sequence goes on along the minus strand of NZ_JBIDDF010000001.1, from coordinate 727,335 downwards.
CCCGCGTCCCGCCGAGCGCGGTGCGGGCCACCACCATGCCGGGATGTTCGGCGACGCACCGGCCGATCACCGCGGCCTGCGCACCCAGCGGGTGCTCCCGCATCGCCGCGAGCACGCGATCGGCGTCCTCGGCCGCGACGAACGCCAGCAGCTTGCCCTCGTTGGCCACGTACATCGGGTCCAGGCCGAGCAGCCCGCACGCGTCGCGCACGCCGTCGGGCACCGGCAGCTGCCGCTCGTCCAGGGATACGCCGACCCCCGCGGCGCGGGCGATCTCGTTGAGCGAGGCCGCGACGCCGCCGCGGGTGGGGTCGCGCAGCACGTGCACGTCGGCGCCGGTGGCCAGCATCGCCGCGACCAAGCCGTGCAGCGGCGCGGTGTCGCTGAGCACGGTGGTGCCGAATTCCAGTCCTTCGCGGCAGCTGAGCACCGCGACACCGTGCACGCCGATGTCGCCGCTGACCAGCACGACGTCGCCCGGCCTCGCGCGCTGCGGCCGGATGTCGACCTCGGGGGCCACCACGCCGATTCCGGCGGTGTTGATGTAGATCCCATCTCCGTGTCCGGCGTCCACGACCTTCGTGTCGCCGGTGACCAGCTGGACTTCCGCCGCCAGCGCGGCGGTGCCGACCGCCTGCGCGATGCGCGCGATGTCGGCCAGCGCGGTGCCCTCCTCCAGGATGAACGCGGTGGACAGCACCATCGGGCGCGCACCGGACATGGCCAGATCGTTCACCGTGCCGTTGACCGCGAGTTCACCGATCGTGCCGCCAGGGAACACGATCGGCTTCACCACGAACGAATCGGTGGAGAAGGCCAGACGCGCGCCGTCGAGCGTGACCACCGCGGAGTCGCCGAGGTCGGCGTGCGCGGCCGAGCCGAACGCGGGCAGGAACAGATGCTCGATCAGTTCGCCGGACATCGCTCCGCCGCCGCCGTGGCCCATCACGATGTTCGGCGCGTCCCGCAGCGGCATCGGGCAGACCCAGCCCTCCACGTCGATAGCCACGGGGGCGGCGCCGTCCTCACGCATGGGCCACCTCCGCGGGCAGATCGAGCCGCCGGTACAGGTAGTAGGCGGCGCACGCGCCTTCGGAGGACACCATGGTGGCGCCCAGCGGGTTACGCGGCGTGCACTGCTTGCCGAAGGCGGCGCACTCGTTGGGTTTGATCAACCCTTGCAGCACCTCGCCGGAACGGCAGATGGTCGATTCGGCGGTGTGCAGGTCGCCCACGGCGAAGCGGTGTTCGGCGTCGAACTCGCGATAGCGATCCGACAGCCGCCAGCCGCTGCGCGGGATCACGCCGATGCCCCGCCAGGCTCGGTCGGTGACCTCGAAGACGTCCTGCAGCATGGCCTTCGCCGCGGGATTGCCCGTCGCGGACACCGCGCGCGGGTAGGCGTTCTCCAGTTCGTGTCTGCCCGACTCCAGTTGCAGCACGGTGCGGCGGATGCCCTCCAGGATGTCCAGCGGCTCGAACCCGGTGACCACCATCGGCACCTTGTACTGCTCGGCCAGCGGCGGATACTCGTCGGTGCCCATCACGGTGCAGACGTGCCCGGCGGCGAGGAACCCCTGCACCCGGCAGGTCGGCGACTCCATGATCGCGGCGATGGCAGGCGGCACCAGAACGTGCGACACCAGCAGCGAGAAGTTCCGGATGCCCAGGCGCTTTGCCTGATACACCGTCATCGCGTTGGCCGGAGCGGTGGTCTCGAAACCGATACCGAAGAACACGACTTGCCGGTCGGGATTCTCCTTGGCCAGGTTCAGCGCGTCCAGCGGCGAGTACACCACCCGGACGTCACCGCCTTCGCTCTTGACCCGGAACAGGTCCTTGGCGCTGCCGGGCACGCGCAGCATGTCGCCGAACGAGCAGAAGATCACGCCCGGCCGCGCGGCGATCTCCAGCGCCTTGTCGATCACCTCAAGCGGGGTGACGCAGACCGGGCAGCCGGGACCGTGGATCATCTCGATCTGGTCGGGCAGCAGTTGGTCGATGCCGTGGCGGATGATCGAATGGGTTTGTCCGCCACAGACTTCCATGATCGCCCAGCGGCGGCTGGTCGCGGTGCGGATCCGATCGAGCAGGCGCTGGGCCAGCTCGGGATTGCTGAATTCGTCCAGGTATTTCATGACCGGTCCTCCGGTTCCTCGCGTGATGGCTCGGCGGCTGGGTTGTCCATGCCCGCCTGCTTCGCGGCGATGGCGAAACCGTCGCCGAATTCCTCGTTCAGTACGCCGAGGTGCTCGAACTCGGCCAGGGTCCGCAACGCGGACTCCTCGTCCAGCCGCTGGATCGCGAAACCGACGTGGACCACGACGTAGTCACCGACCGCCGCGTCCGGGATGTATTGCAGGCACACATCCTTGTGCACGCCGCCGAAGTCGACGACCGACATCAGCGTGCCGTCCCGCTCGTGCAGGCTGAGCACTTTGCCTGGTACCGCAAGACACATCGTTGCTCTCCTTCGCTCATCCCTCGCTGCACGCGAGGAGTTGCCCGAACGCGAGGCCGCCGTCGTTGGGCGGCAGTCGGTGGTGGGTGATCACGGTGAAGCCGTTGTCGCGCAGCAGCGCACACGATCGCGCGAGCAGCAGGGCGTTCTGGAAAACGCCGCCGGACAGGGCGACGACCGTCGCAGGGGCGGCGTAGCGAGCGGCGAGCTCGAGCACCAGCCGGGCGACGGCGGCGTGGAACCGGGCGCCCACCACCTGCGCGGGTGCGCCCGCGCGCACGTCGGCGACCACATCCGCGAGCACCGGTGCGGGATCGATCAGGGCGGGATCACCATCGACCAGTGGGAACCGGTATGCGGTGGCGCCTTCGGCGCCCGCCCGGGACAACCCTTCCAGCTCGATGGCCGCCTGCGCTTCGTAGTCGACGACGTGCCGCACGCCGCACAGCGAGGACACCGCGTCGAACAGCCGGCCCATGCTGGACGTGGGAGCGCAGCCCCAACCGGTCCGGAGCTGGTGGGCCAGCACCGAACGCTCGGCGGGCGGACATGCCGCGACCGCCGGAATGTCCTCGGTCCACTCGATCCCGGCCGACCGCAGATGCGCCAGCGCCATGCGGTAGGGCCTGCGCACCGCGAGATCGCCGCCGGCCAGCGGCACGTATTTCAGATGGGCCAGGCGGCGATAGCCCTTGTAACCCGCGAGCAGCACCTCACCGCCCCACACCGCCGCGTCCGGTCCGTATCCGGTGCCGTCGAAGGCGATGCCGACCACCTGGTCGCTCGCGCCGAGTCCGTGCTCGCCCATGACGGCGGCGATGTGCGCGTGGTGGTGCTGGACGGTGTACACGGCTCGCTCACCCGCGTGCCTGCGCGCCCACGCGGTGGAGCGGTAGCCGGGATGCGCGTCGGCGACCAGTTGGGCGGGCCGCACCCCGGTGAGTTCCGCGAGGTGGCGCTGGGCCGCGTCGAAGGAGCGCAGCGTCGCCAGATCGTCCATGTCGCCGATGTGCTGGCTCAGCCAGGCGTATCGACCGTCGGCCACCGCGCACGTGTTCTTGAGGTCGGCGCCGACGGCGAGCGTCGGCGGCAGCGGAACCGGCAGCAGCAGCGGCAGCGGCGCGTACCCGCGCGAGCGCCGGACGGGCAGTTCGTGGCCGTCGAGCGAACGCACCACCGAGTCGTCACAGGGCACCAGGATGCGCCGGTTGTGCGTCAGCCAGCCGTCGGCCAGCCCGGCCAGCCGGGTGCGGGCGTCCTCGTCCTGGTAGCAGATCGGCTCGCCGCCGAGGTTGCCGGAGGTCATCACCAGCACCTGCGGGCCGGGCAGGTCGCCGGGCAGACCGAAGAGCAACAGATGCAGCGGGGTGTAGGCGAGCATGACGCCCAGGTCCGGGTTGCCGGGTGCCACCGAGGGAGCCGGGATCGGGCGGCACGCCCGCGCCGCGCCCACCGACACGGTGTCTTCACCCGGCTGAGCGGCGCGGATCGAACCGGCTGCGAAAGAGGAGGATGCCCCGGCCGCGGACCGGCGAGCGAGCAGCACGATCGGGCGAGCCGGGCTGGTCAGCAGCGTCGCGGCGGCGTCGTCGACGGCGACGATGGCCCTCGCCGTTGCGAGATCCGGCACCATCACGGCGAACGGCTTGTCCCCGCGGCGTTTGCGTCCGCGCAACTGCGCCACGGCCGTTTCGTCGGTGGCGTCGCAGGCCAAGTGGTATCCGCCGATGCCTTTGACGGCCAGGATGCCGCCCGCGCGCAGCAGCTGCCGCGCGGCCGTCAGCGGCGCACCGGCTCCCGGTCCGGTATACGCGAGCGTGGGACCGCAGTCGGGGCAGGCGATCGGTTGCGCGTGGAAGCGGCGGTCGGCGGGATCGGCGTACTCCCGCGCGCACCGGCCGCACATGACGAAGTCGGCCATCGACGTCCGCTCGCGGTCGTAGGGCAGGCTCGCGATGATGGTGAAACGCGGACCGCAATTGGTGCAGTTGACGAACGGATGGCGATAGCGGCGGTCGCCGGGATCGCGCAACTCGCGTTCGCAGTCGGCGCAGATCGCGACATCGGGAGAGGCCAGCGTGCGGCCGCCCCCGTCGCGGGTGGTATCCGCGATGCGGAAGCCGGTGCCGCCGCGCACCGGGATGTCGGCCTGCTCGACCGACTCGACCACCGCCAGCGGCGGCGGGCGCAGCCGCAGCCGCTCGGCGAACCGGTCCAGATCCGGCGGCGCACCCTCGATTTCGATGACGACGCCGCTGCTGTCGTTGCCGACGCTGCCCGACAGGGACAACTCGGCGGCGGTGGTGTAGACGAACGGGCGGAACCCGACCCCTTGGACCACACCGCGCACGAGCAGACGACGCCGCAGCCGCTGGGTGGTCATGGCAGGTCTCCGCGTTGCAGCAAGCGCAACCCGTCCAGCGCCGCCGTGGCCCCGGCCTCGTCGGTCTTCTCCACCGCGAAACCCATGTGGATGATCACCCAGTCACCCGGCCGGGCCGGATCCTCGTCGAGCAGGCCGATGTTCACCTTCCGCTGCTCGCCGGACACCTCGACCAGCGCGATCTGGCCGTGGTAGCCGTCGGGGATCGCCAGCACGCGTCCCGGGATGCCCAGACACATCGTCAGTCCTCCTGTCGCGCTGTGGCCCGCCGCAGCGGCTCGGAACCATCGGGTGCTCCGGCGGACAGCAACTCGGCGAGCACACCGCCCACGGCCGCCACCGCCTCGTCCACCGCCGCGGCGACCGGCTCGGACAGACCGATGCCCTCCGCCACGCAGGCGACCTGGCAGCCGATCACCACGGTGGGCGGGAGCGCACCGCCCAGAGCCCGTACTCCGGCGAAGACCGCGTCCGGGCTCATCGCGTGCGCGTCGAGATGCGCGGCGCCGGTGTCCTCCGCCGCGGCGGCGAACACCTCGATCCGGCCGGGTGCGCCGCGATCGGGCAGCGCGTCGATCAGCACCAGCGCGTCCCAGGGATCGAGCAGGTCGTAGGCGAGGTGCATGCCGCGGATCCCGTAGTCCACCGCGCGCACGCCCGGGTCGGGGTGGAGCGGCAACCGCCGCACCACCTCGGGTCCGAATCCGTCGTCGCCGAGGAAGATGTTGCCGATCCCGGCGATCAGCACCGCGCCCGTGGATTCACCCCTCTTCCTCGGTCGGCGTTGTCGCGCCGCCCACCCGGGCGTCGTCGACCTTCCCGGTCGCCGTCTCGGAGGGGGCGTTGGCGGTCTCCTTGCGCTCGTCGTAGGGCGGCGTCGCCGATTCGGTGCCGGACGGCGCTTCCGAGGTGAACTCGGTGCCCTTCTTGGTGTCGTCGGAGTGCGCGGAGGTCATTTCCTCGTGATCGATGCGCCCCGGCTCCCGATCCGCCGGACCCCCGGCCGCGACGTGCGCGCCGGTGTCGCGCGAACCCGGCGCGCCCCGTGCCGATTGCGGCTCTTCGCGATGCTCAGCCATGATGCTCCTTTCCGTCGGCCGCTACATGTGCCGGATCTTGAGGTATCGCCGCAGATCCGGGATCGAGCGCACGCCGAGATACACTCCCGCCGCCACCAGCACGGCGACGACGGTTGTCGACACCACTCCCACGGTTTCCATAGCGGACTTCCTTTCACTTCTCGGTGCCGTCCAGCGGCTCCACTTCGTCGGGGGCGAAATACAGGTAGCGGCCGTACCATTCGTGCAACTCGGCCGCCGGGTCGTCGTCCAGCACGACCCCGACGTGCGCCTGCCCGTCCACGTCCTCGTGGACCGAGACGACCCGGGCGCACCGGCCGTCGAAGAACAGATCCTGTGCGTCGGCCCGCCGCGACGGATGCAGTCGGACCCTGCTGCCCTTGCGCACGAGCACGCCCGCGACCGGCACCGCGTCGAGGTCGGGGCGTACGGCCTCGTCGGCCGACGGATCCCACCAATCGAGGCCTTCGGGGATCTCCGGGATCAGTCCCGGGCCTTCGGCGTGGGGGTCGCGCAGCACCCCGTGCAGCTGCCGCATCGCGTCGGGTGACATGGCTTCGCAGCGGTCGATGATCTCCGCCGCGCGCGGATCGGTGGCCCGCGCCCGTGCCTTCTCCGCGTCGGTCATCGTGAGGATCCGCAGCGTGAGGATCTCGTCGATCTCGGTGGAGTCGAACAGCGCGCCTTCGCTCTGCTCCGCGATCTCCGGATGGTCGTAGAGGATGATCGGCGAGATCAGCAGCATGCTGTAGTCGCCGGGCGGCCCCGCGAGCACCGGGAAGCAGCGGTACCGATCGCAGCGGGCGGCCGCGGCCACCGCCTCCGGAGGCGGCTCCAGCAGCGAGACGAATTCGCCGCCGGTGATCTCCACGATGACGTGCGCGCCGATCAGCGAGCGGGCGATGGCGTCGCGCTGGTCGGTCGCGGGTTCCCCCACATTGCGCAGGATGACGGTCAGCCGCGCGAAGCCGTCGTCCCGGTCGGCCGCGAGTTCCAGCTCGCCCGCCAGCGGCAGCCGGGTCCGCACGAACGTGCCTCGCCCGGGGGCGGCGGCCGTGGCGATCTCCTCGGTGTCGCGGCCGCCCGGGATGTCCAGCGGCCGCACGAGGCGGCCCGGCGGGACCGGGCCGATGACGACCTCCTGCTCGACCGCCTCGTCCCAGGACAGCCACGACCGCTCGCCGTCGGACCACTCGGCGACGGACGCGCCGCCCCCGTCCATCACTTGGCGGCGCTGGAGCTGGAGGAACCGGACGGTCAGGGTGATCTCCGGATGTTCGCCGGGAGCGACCAGGCACTGCGCCGACAGTGCCTGCTCCTCACCGAGCCCTGCGGCGGCGGCTCCGCGCGGCCCCAGCACACCGAACTGCCATCGCGACTGGTTCTTGCGTGCGTCGGCCCGGTAGGGGTAGAGCAAGTAGCCCTCGTAGAGCACCGCGTCGGCAACGGCACGAGCGCGGGCGCGGGCGTCGGCGGTCGTCACGGCGTCTCCTCGGTGCTGGTCAGCAGGCGGGTCACCGCGTCATCGAAACCGGGCAGCCCGTGGCCGGACTTGTAGGCGGCGAGCGCACGGAGGGTGTCGTTGTGCAGCCGCACCCACCCGGAATTCGGGAAGTACGCGGCCATCAGGTTCTGCCACACCGACACGGGCATCTCGAACTTGTCCTCGCGGTCCCACGGGATCTGCTGGATGGCGAATCCGGTACTGCCTCGGATGAATACGGTTCCGCTGAACAGGAAGAGCAGCGGAACCACACCGTCGCGCAACGCGTGCAGGTATTTCGACCCGGTCACCTCGAAGTCGTAGGTGCACGGCATCGGCAGATCCACTTCGGCGCCGCCGGTGAAACCCGGAATCATGGTGGCGCAGTGCATCCAGAGAAACGAACGCTGGGTCTCGTGCCACCGTTCGCGAGGGCCGAACAGATCGACCAGGCCCGCGGCCTCCTCGTCGGAGTAGCCGCGGCGGAACGGCTCGATGCGCACCTGTGCGCGCAAGGCGATGGCGTGCACGGGTTCCTCCGCGAGCGCGGCGATGCCGACGCGCGCGGACAGGATCGGCGCGACGGCATACGGCTCGGGTCTCATCTCGAGCACGGCGAACGTCGTCGAGTACACCGGGCTCATGCCGCACCCCCGGCTCTCGCGCGCGCCGACGCCTCGGCGAAGAACTGTTCCAGATACCGGTGCACGTCCTGACCGCCGTCGAAGCCGTGCCACAGCAGCCGCATCCGGCCGACGAACTCGTAACAGGCGTCGATCGGCAGCAGCAGGCAGGCCGCCTGCTCGGCGCGGCGGTCGGGCACCCGGATGAGCAGCGCTTCCACGTCGGCAGCGAGCACATCCAGCTCGGGATGCCGGTGCAGGATCGCGTTCCATTGCTCCAGCGGCAATTCCGATTCCGTCGCGCCCGCGGGCCCGGGATAGAACGCCACCGTCCGCTCCAGCGCGGAATTGCGGAAGAAGAAGGCCAGGCTCACCGGGATCTCCAACGCGTCCCACTCCGCCCGGCTGATCGTGAAATCGGGGAACGCGAGATACCGATCCGGCACCGCTCGATAGCGCAGCGCCGCGTTCTGGTCGACGAACAGCAGATAGCAGCCGCGGCACACGCACATCAGCTGTCTGCCTTCGACGTTCACGACGTGCCGGTGCTGCTCGGTGATCGGCTCCGCGCACATCTCGCACCGTTCGCCGGGCCGGGGAGCGGGCCCGCGGTCGGCGGCGATTCGCTGGAGCGCGCGAAACGGTGTGCTCACCCGTGCACCCCCACCGGCACCGCCACCGACAGTTCGCCGGATCGCACGAGCACGGGAAGCGGCTCGAGATGCCCGTCGCCGTCGACCCGGGCGCCCGCGTGCACCACGTCGTAGTGCGCCCGGCAGGTGGGGCACCGCAGCACCGCGTCACCGGCCGGGAATCCCACGCGCCGTTCCAGCACCGCGCCCGCGAGCGAGCCGTCGCACCCGGGACAGTGGTCCCGGTAGGCGTACAGTTCCTCGCCCACCCGGCAGGCCAGCACGGTCAGCCCGGCGACGTCGAAACCGCCCACCTCGCCCGCGCTCAACTCGGCCAGTTCGGGGACCGCGACCCAGTTGCCGGACCGTGCGCCGTCCGCGCGCACGCGGGAGAACAGCGAGTCGGCGGAGATCACCCCCGCCGACTCCGTCTGCGCGGCAACGACTTCGATTGACTCGATTTCCGGCGCCGCCGCCCGCACCGCGTCCTCGACGGCCAGTTCGAGCGTCACCGACGAGGACGGACAGCTCTTACAGCTACCCGCCAGTTCCAAGCGGACCACCCCGTCGACGATGTCGACCAGGTGGACATCGCCGCCGTGCGAACCGAGGTAGGGGCGCACGCTGTCCAGCGCGGTGCGCACCCGGGTGGACACATCGTGCGGATGCAACCCGTGCACGAGCAGCAGGCTGGCGACCAGATCGTCGCGGGCCAACCGCTCGACCGCGTCCGCGTCGAGCAGCGCGACCGCGCGGGTCAGCCCCGCGCCGTAGAGTCCGACCAGTTCGCGCACCAGTTGCTCGGCGCGCTCGCGGGCGAGCGCACCGCCCGCCGAACTCGCCTCGAGCAAGGTCTCGATGCGATCGCCGGCTTCCCGCCACCGGGCCTCACCGAATGTCGCGTCGTCCTGGTCGTGCGGGCGATCCTCCACCGTCACCTCCGGTCGTTTCGCCCGACGCGGACTCACTCGGGGGTGAGCGTCTGCGTCGGTGAGTGCAGTTTCTCCAGCGACTTTCCGTTGCCGAGGTACATGTGCACGCCACACGGCAGGCACGGATCGAAACTGCGCACCGTGCGCATGACGTCGATGCCCTTGAAGTGCTCGCGGTCGTTCTCCTCGAAGATCGGCTGGCCCTGCACCGCGTCCTCGTAGGGGCCGGGCGTGCCGTAGCTGTCGCGCGGGCTGGCATTCCACGGCGTCGGCGGATACGGGTGGTAGTTGGCGATCTTGCCGTCCCGGATCACCATGTGATGCGACAGCACGCCGCGCACCGCCTCGGTGAAACCGCAGCCGATGCCTTCCTCGGGGACCTCGAACTTCTCCCAGGTCTTGGTGTGGCCGGCCCGGATCTCCGCCATCGCCTTCTCCGCGAAGTGCAGCGCGCAGGCCGCCGCGTACGCCTGGAAATAGGTGCGCGCGCGGTTGCGCTCGAGGGTGTTGCTGCCGTGCACCGGGATCTTCCACTCCAGCGTGACCGGGCCTTTGAGCGCGGTCTTGGGCAGGTTGATCTGCACGCTGTTCCCGGTCGACTTCACGTACCCGATGTCGACCAGGTTGGCCAGCGCCGTAGACCACAGCCGGGCCAGCGGGCCGCCCCCGGTGTCCAGCGAGAGGTGGTCGGTGCCGTCGAACCAGCGTGGCGACATCACCCAGCTGTATTTCTCGTCCAGGTCTCGCTTCTGCGGCCTGGGGTTGGTGTGCTGGTTCCAAGGATGGCGCCGGTCCACCGGGTTGCCCAGCGGATCGCTCTTCACGAACATCTCCTGATCGGTCCAGTCCTCGTAGTACGAACTGCCCAGCAGAATCCGCAGGCCCAAGTTGATGTCGACCAGGGAGGTGGTCAGCAGTTTGCCGTCGACCACGACGCCGGGTGTGACGAACATCTTGCGGCCCCAGTCGGCCATGTCCTTGTACTCGAAATTGCAGAACTCAGGGTCCTGGAACGAGCCCCAGCAACCCAGCAGCGTGCGCCGCAGACCGACTTTCTCGTAGCCCGGCAGCGCCTCGTAGAAGAAGTCGAACAGGTCGTCGTGCATCGGCACGACCTTCTTCATGAACTCCACATAGCGCATCAGGCGGGACAGGTAATCGGTCATCAACTGAATCGTCGCGACCGTGCCCGGTCCACCGGGATACAGCGTCGACGGGTGGACATGCCTGCCTTCCATCAGGCAGAACATCTCCCTGGTGACCCGGCTGACCTGTAGCGCCTCCCGGTAGAACTCACCGGTGAACGGGTTGAGCGCCCGCATGATGTCGGCGATCGTGCGGTACCCGTGGTCGCCCGCGTGCGGCGCCTCGGTGTTCTCCGCCCTGGCCAGCACGCCCGGGTTGGTCTCGGAGACCATCTTCTCGCAGTAGTCCACGCCGACCAGGTTCTCCTGGAAGATGTTGTGGTCGAACATGTACTCGGCGGCTTCGCCCAGGTTCACGATCCACTCGCCGAGGTGCGGCGGGCGCACGCCGTAGGCCATGTTCTGGCAGTAGCACGAACAGGTGGCGTGGTTGTCACCGCAGATGCCGCAGATGCGGCTGGTGATGAAGTGCGCGTCGCGCGGGTCCTTGCCCTTCATGAAGATCGAATAGCCGCGGAAGATGGACGAGGTGCTGTGGCACTCGACCACCTCCCGGTTCTCGAAGTCGATTTTGGTGTAGATGCCGAGGCTGCCGACGATGCGGGTGATCGGGTCCCACGCCATCTCGACGAGACGGTCCGGCTCGATCGTCCGGTGCGACGGCTCCGGGATGATCTGTGTCATCAGAGATCCTCCTACCAAGTGCGGGTCGCGCCGGTCTCCAGCTTCCGGCCCCGGTGCCGCCAGTGCGGCTCCTTGTCGACGGTGCGTCCGGTGATGTGACGGAGGCTGCGGATCACCGATCCGTAGAGCCCCGATGCGCTGGACGAGAACTTCCCGCCGGGTGGTTCGTCCATGAACGGCATGAACTTGTCCGGGAAGCCCGGCATGGTGCAGCCGATGCAGATTCCGCCGACGTTCGGGCAGCCACCCAGGCCGTTCATCCAGCCGCGCTTGGGGACGTTGCACTTGACCACGGGCCCCCAGCAGCCGAGCTTCACAATGCATTTCGGCGAGCCGTACTCGGTGGCGAACTCACCCTGCTCGTAGTAGCCCGCCCGGTCGCAGCCCTCGTGCACGGTCGCCCCGAACAGCCACTTGGGCCGCAACGCCTCGTCGAGCGGGATCATCGGCGCCTGTCCGGTCGCCATGTAGAGCAGATAGGTGAGCGTCTCCGACAGGTTGTCCGGCTGGATCGGGCAGCCCGGCACACACACGATCGGAATACCCGCCTTGCTCTTCCAGTCCCAGCCGAGATAATCCGGCACGCCCATCGCGCCGGTCGGGTTGCCCGCCATCGCGTGGATGCCGCCGTAGGTCGCGCAGGTGCCCGCCGCCACGATGGCCGTGGCTTTCGGCGCGAGACGATCCAGCCATTCGCTGGTCGTCATGGGCTGACCGGTGGCGGGATTGTTGCCGAACCCGCACCAATAGCCCTCTTCCTTGATCTGCTCGTTCGGAATCGAGCCCTCGACCACCAGAACGAACGGCTCGAGTTCCCCGCGGTCGGCCTTGAAGAACCACTCCAGGAAATCATCGGCGCCGCCGTTCGGGCCGCACTCGAAGTCGATGAGCGGCCAGTGCACGGCGATCTTGGGCAGACCGGGCAGGGCGCCGAGAGCGATTTCTTCGATGCTCGGCTGCGTGGCCGCCGTCAAGGCGACCGAATCACCGTCACAACTGAGTCCGGCGTTGATCCAGAGGACGTGGATCAGCGTTTCTTCGGCTCGTACTGCTTCCTGAGTGGGCATGTCTCGCCACCTTCCGCAGCGGACCACCGGGGGCCGAATCTCACCTTTCTCGAAGAAGGGGTCACCCGTAGATGTGATCCTGATCACTTCACCTTAAGCGCGCCCGGCGGCTTCCTCAAGAGCCGCCGAACCGGCCGCGCGACGCCGCCCGGCCAGCCAGTCATACCAGGTAGACAGGCCTGCACCGCTGCTCACGGACAGCGGAAGGACCTCGACGCCGGGATGTATCGAATGGATGTACTCCCGGCATCGGTCCAGATCGAAATCGACATACGGCAGCAGATCGGTCTTGTTCACCAACACCAGTCCTGCCGCCTGGAACATGTGCGGATACTTCAGCGGTTTGTCGGTCCCCTCGGTCACCGAGATGACGACCACCTTCTCCCGCTCCCCCAGGTCGAACAGCGCCGGGCAGACCAGATTGCCGACGTTCTCGACGAACAGCAGCGTGCCCGGCGCCGGGTCGAGCTTCTCCAGCGCGCGATACATCATCTCGGCGTCGAGGTGACATCCCGCGCCGGTGTTGACCTGCACGACCCGGCACCCTGTGGCCTGGATCCGTTCGGCGTCGAGCAATGTCGCCTGGTCGCCCTCGATCACCGCGATCGGAGTCCGGCCGGACTCGCGGATGGTGCGTTCCAGCAGACTGGTCTTGCCCGCGCCCGGCGAGCTGGTCATGTTGAGCGCGACGATGTCGCGCTCGGCCAGCCAGGCCCGGTTGCGTTGCGCCAGTTCGTCGTTCTTGGCCAGCACCTTCAGTTCCAGGCTGACGGTCTCGGTGGCGGGCACGTGGACGTGGTCGGCGTCCGGACCGTGCGTGTGCTCATGGGGATGGGGGTGCTCATGGGCGTGGTCGTGCGCCTCGGAGTGCTGGTGGTCGTGCGGGACGCGAATCAGCGCGGCGGCGTCGTCGCCGCAACCGCAGGTTGCGCACATGCCTCACTCACCTCCATGGATCGGATACGCAGCTCGCGCCCGGAGCGGATCTCGACATCGGCGCTGCCGCAGGGACACAGCAGGATCGGGTCGGGCAGCCGGAACTCGGCTCCGCAGGTCCGGCACGCCCCTACGCCGGGGATCTCCACCAAGACCAGCTGCGCGCCCTCGGCTACCGTCGCCTCGGCCGCGACTTCGAAACAGAACCGCATGGCCTCGGGCACGACGGCGCACAGCGCGCCGACCTCGACGGTGACGGAGTGCACCCGCCGGCCCGCCGCGTGCTCGCAGACGGCGTCGATGACGCTCTGCGTGATGGCCATCTCGTGCATCGCGACCTCGATTCCTCGAGCGGACAACCTTGAGGCTACTCCCGGGCAATCGTGGCGCGGACCCAATCCACGATGCTCGGCGAACGCATCTTCATGGCGTTACGCACGACGCCGGCCGGGGCGTGCTATCGGTGAAGCCACGGCCGGGATCCCCCTCCGGATCCCCGCTCGCCCGGCAGCAAACATCTTCTGCTTACCCGAGCACCGACCCGTCACACCTGCGCCGCCGCGGGAGCTCAGTCGTGGTCGATCGCGCTGTGGACCGCGCCGGGGTGCGCATCGATCGTCATGTCGTACCGCACGCCCGCGGGCGTGGTGAGCTCGACCTCCCAGACCGGGGTGCCGCGATCGGAGTCGAGTTCGGTGGACCGGACCCGCCCGCCGGGCACGGCCCGCACCGCCGTGTCGATCGCCTGCTGCCTGCTGATCCCGGTGTCGGCCACCAGCGACCAGTCCCCCGCGGACGAGCGGAAGGCGACGGTGTGATCGTCCGGCCCGCCGGTGGCGACAGCGGCCAGGGCCGCGCTGAGACCGACGACGACGGCCGCGACGGCCGTGCCGACGAGGAGCCAGCGAAGACCGGCGTAGGCACGGCGGAAAACGGTTGTCATGCGAAACCTCCTGCGGGAGTGCTGATTCGAATGCGACTACGGTGACGCACGGAACTGAAGGCGAGCTGAAGACACCTGAAGACGGTTTCAGGATCGGTCTGCCACTCTTGGTGGATGCGTCTGCTGATCGTGGAGGACGAGAAACGTCTGGCTCTCACACTGGCAAAAGGCTTGTCGGCCGAGGGATTCGCCGTGGATGTGGTGCACGACGGCGCCGAGGGGCTGCACCTGGCGACCACCACCGACTACGACCTGATCATCCTCGACATCATGCTGCCCGGCATGAACGGTTACCGGGTCTGCGCCGCGCTGCGCGCCGGGGGCCACGAGACACCGGTGCTCATGCTGACCGCGAAAGACGGCGAATACGACGAGGCTGAGGGGCTGGACACCGGAGCGGACGACTACCTCAGCAAGCCGTTCTCCTACCTCGTGCTGCTGGCCCGCATTCGCGCCCTGTTGCGCCGCCGAACCCGCGGCGGAGCACGGGTGCTGCGCGTCGGCGACCTGATCGTGGACCCGGGCACCCGGACCTGCCGGCGCGGCTCGCAGGATGTGACGCTCACCGCCAAGGAGTTCGCCGTGCTCGAGCACTTGGCCGTCCGCGCCGGGGAGGTGGTGTCGAAAGCCGATATCCTGCACCACGTCTGGGATTTCGCCTACGACGGCGATCCGAACATCGTCGAGGTCTACATCAGCACGTTGCGCCGCAAGATCGACGCGCCGTTCGGGCGCCGGACGATCACCACCGTCCGCGGCGCCGGATACCGGCTGGCAGCCGACCGTGCCTGAGCGGAGCAAGCGTGCGTGGTGGCGATCGGTCCGCACGCGCACCACGGTCGCGGCGACGGCGGTCGTCGCGGTGGCGCTGACGGCCGCCGGGCTCACGGTGCTGGCGGTGCTGCGGCACAACCTGGTGCACAGCGCCGAATTGCAGGCGGAGACCACCGCGCGCGACGTGGCGACCCAGCTCGCCTCGGGCGCCGACCTCGCGCGATTGTCGCTTCCGGACGCCGAAGATCGACCGGTGCAGATCGTTTCGATCGACCGCCGAGTCCTCGCGGCCGCCGACGAACTCGCGGGGAAACCTCCGATGGCCGACTTCGGGCCCCTCGCGAAGGCCTCCGAGGACCGAGACGACGAGGACGACGAGGACGACGCAGAGGACGAGGGGGAATCGGACGACGACGAAAGCCCCTCCCCGAGCGCGGACCCCACGACGGCCGACGCGGAATTCGGCGACGTACGGCTGACGGTGGACACCGAGGACGGCCCGCAGCCGTTCCGGGTCGCCGCCCTCGCGGTGACCGCCCCCGGCGGGCAACCCGCCACCGTCTACGCGGGCTCCTCGCTGGAGACCGCCGACAGCGCGGTGGCGGACGCGCGGCAGGCGATGCTGATCGGCCTGCCGCCGCTGCTCGCCCTGGTCGCCCTGGTGACCTGGCTGGTCACCAGGCGCGCCCTGCGCCCGGTGGAGGCGATCCGCAGGCAGCTCGCCGAGATCATGGACGGCGATCTGTCCCGGCGCGTGCCCGAACCGGGCTCCCGCGACGAGATCGGCAGGCTGGCGACCACCACCAACGCCACGCTCGCCGCGCTGGAGGAATCCGGGGAGCGCCAGCGCCGATTCATCGCCGACGCCGCCCACGAATTGCGCAGCCCCATCGCCAGCCTGCGCACCCAGCTCGAGGTAACCCAGGCCCACCCCGACCTGTTGGAACTGGACGGCCTGATCGGCGACACCATCCGGCTGGAACACCTCGCGGCCGACCTGTTGCTCTTGGCCCGGCTCGACGCGGGCGAGCAACCGCGTGCGGATCGCGTGGACCTGACGGTCCTGGTTCGCGACGAACTGGAGCACCGTGCGGGCGACCGGGTGGCCGTGGAGATCGCGACACCGGAGGACGCCGTCGCGGTCACCGGCAGCCGTACCCAGCTCGCGCGCGTCCTGGGCAACCTCGTCGACAACGCCCAGCGGCATGCCGCGAGCATCGTGCGGGTAGCCGTGCAGCGCAGCGCCGACGGGCGGGCGACGCTGTCGGTCGGCGACGACGGCCCGGGTGTGCCGCCCGCCGATCGCGAGCGCATCTTCCAGCGGTTCGTCCGCTTGGACGACGCGCGCAGCCGCGACGAAGGCGGCGCGGGTCTGGGCCTGGCCATCGTCCGCGATGTCGTCGAACGCCACGGGGGCGCCATCCGGGTTGTCGACGGCACGGCCGGCGGCGCCTGCTTCGTCGTAACCCTGCCCACTCGCGTCTGACTACCGCGCCCTGTCAGGGGCGATATCGACTGGGGATTCGCTCAACCCCCGAGTGCGCTGCGCAGACGTTCGATGACGATCCTGCGGGCGGCCCGTCCTTCGGGGGTCGGCGTCAGTGGATAGACATGCGGCAGCCCCTGCCCGGCGTGGTAGTCCACCGTTACTCCGGCGCGACGTGCCGCGTCCACCAGCAGGCGCGTGTCCGGGTGCAGGATGTCGTCGGTGCCGCAGAAGACCGTCAGCGGACCGAGCCCGCGCAGGTCGGCGGCGAGCGGGCTGACCCTCGGGTCGGCGATCTCCAGGTCGCCCCGCCAGTGCTCGATGAGCACCCGAGTCCCCGCGACGCCCAGCCACGGGTCCCGGGGCTGCACGACCGGTATCTCCGGATTGCTCAGCGAGAGATCGAGGGCGGGTGCGATCAGCACGGTGCCCGGCAGCCGCACCCGATGCTCGTCCCGCAACACCACCGCGGCCGACAGAGCGATCTGCCCACCGGCGGAATCCCCCGCCAAACAGACGTTCTCGTAGGTTTCCCGGTTCGCGAGCACCAGCTCGACGAAGCCTTGGACGACTTGCGCGGCCGTCCCGAACGGAATCAGCGGGTAGATCGCGACAGTCACGGCCGCACCGGTTTCCGCGGCGACGGCCGCGCACAGCGCCCAATGCTGCGGTGCGATCTCGTGCACCCAGCCGCCACCGTGCGCGTACACGACATTCCCCCGAGGCCGCTGCCCGCGCGGAGTCAGCGTGTAGACCGGCCAGCCGCCGCGACGGTCCACCGTGATCGCCACATCCGCGCGCAGCCGGCGCGGCGGACCGTAACGCCGGGGCCGCAGGCTCAGATCGCGAACCCGCTCCCTCGCCGCGCCGACGTCGATGAATACCCGGTTGGCGCGCGTCGCCTTCAAATATCCGCGCACGACCTGGTTGGCCAGACTCGGCATCGCATCTCCTCCACTTCGGGTGATGAACGGACGTCGAGTCCGCCGACACCTCGGGAGGCGATTGTGCCCCAGGCGATGCCCGGGCCGACGGTGGACGGCGGCCCGAGCGGAAACCCCGCGCGCTGTCAGGAGAGTTTCAGACTCCGCCCGATGATCTCCTTCATGATCTCGGTGGTGCCACCGTAGATGGTCTGGATGCGAGCGTCCATGTAGGCCTTCGCGATCGGGTATTCCTTCATGTAGCCGTATCCGCCGTGCAGTTGCAGGCAGCGGTTGATCAGGTCGAGCTGCTCCTCGGTGCTCCACCACTTGGCCATCGCCGCGTCCTCGGCGGTCAGCTTGCCCTCGTTGAGCAGTTCGATGAATTTGTCCACCATCAGGCGCACGGCGGTGGTCTTGGTGGCCAGTTCGGCGAGCACGAAGCGGGTGTTCTGCAGCGCGCCGATCGGCTTGCCGAACGCCTTGCGGTCGCGGACGTACTGGACGGTCATGTCCAGGCAGGACTCCATGGCCGCCGCCGCCATGACGGCGATCGACAGCCGTTCCTGCGGCAGGTTCTGCATGAGGTGGATGAAGCCAAGACCCTCGGTGCCGAGCAGGTTCTTGCCGGGCACGCGCACGTCGGTGAAGCTCAGCTCGGCGGTGTCCTGGGCCTTGAGGCCGAGCTTGTCCAGGTTGCGGCCGCGCTCGAAGCCGGGCATGCCGCGCTCGACCACCAATAGGCTGAAGCCCATCGCGCCCTTCTCCGGGTCGGTCTGCGCCACCACGATCACGATGTCGGAGTTGATGCCGTTGGTGATGAAGGTCTTGGCGCCGTTGAGGATCCAGTCGTCCCCGTCGCGCACCGCGCGGGTCTTGATGCCCTGCAAATCCGAACCGGTGCCCGGTTCGGTCATCGCGATCGCGGTGATGATCTCGCCCGCGCAGAAACCGGGCAACCAGCGCTGCTTCTGCTCCTCGTTGGCCAGTTCGAGCAGGTAAGGCGCGATCACATCGTTGTGCAGCGAGAAGCCGAGACCGGAGTACTGGCCGCGCACCGACTCCTCCGAGACGATGGCGTTGTAGCGGAAATCCTTCACCCCGCCGCCGCCGTACTGCTCCGGCATGGCCATGCCGAGAAAGCCCTGCTTGCCCGCCTCGAGCCAGACCGCTCGGTCGACGATGCCCTGCTCCTCCCACTTCGCGTGGTTCGGCGCGACGTGCTGATCGAGAAACTTGCGGAACGACTCCCGGAACAGTTCGTGTTCGGGTTCGAACAGTGTGCGTTCCACGCCAACCTCCTAGTGACCACACCGGCCGGTCCACACCGACCAGTCGTTGCCCATACCGTACCTGGAAGGAGAATCCCTGTTCACTTCTGGGGCCAGAACCATGGTCTCACCAGGAGCGGCGGTACGGGTCGGGATCAGCAGGCGAGATTCCCCGCAAACGGTCGGGGGTCTGGGAACGGCCGGGGACGACAACGCCGGGCATCGCTGGATTCCACCCGATTCTTCGGCGAGGCCGGCCGATCACCGGTCCGGCGGCCGCTACGCGGCAGCTCGGGCCTGGCCGCTACCGGCTCATTCCGCCGAGAGCGCCATAGCCCGCGCCGGTCGGCGGCGAACACTCGAACCAGCCCACCCATGCGGAAGACCTGCGTGAGCGGGCGCGCTGAAGGCCTCTGATGCGCAACCGGTCCGCCACGGCCGCCCCACCGTCACCGACGCCTTCTGTGCCACTCGGCCCCGCGACAACTGGAGCATCACGGAGGCGTGGACCGATCCCACTCCGGCGCCATCACGCGGCGCAATCACATCCAGCTGCGTCCGACGGGCTGACCCGCCGATCGAGCCGCTGGACACATGGCATCGGCGCCACGAACCGGTCGTACCGACCGGACTCGGCGTGCATCCGACGTCGACTTCGTCCCCGCTCGGCGGCGACTACACCGGAGCGACCCTATGCCCCGGCTCGGTCGGATCGGCAGTCACCGGATCGAGAGCCGGTGCAGACCGGACAGCGAACCGTCAGAGATTCAGCCAACCCCGCACACGACCCACCAGGGTGCGGCCTTGGTCCCGCGCCCGTTCGGCGAAGAGGAAGTTCATCTCCTCCTCCAGCGCCTTGCGCACCACGTCGCGGAATTCGACCGCGGCGGCGTGCATGTCGCCCGCGTCGCGCCAGGGCGCCGGGTCGATGGGCGCGCCCGCGGAGAAATAGAAGCGCTCCGGCCGCGGGATCATGGTGGGACCGACTCCGCGGATGAGCGGCGGGGTGAGATCGCGGCTGAGGCCGAGCGCTTCCACGGTCCAGCGCAGCGGGCGCAGGATCGGATGGTCGCCGTCCACCACGATGTCGAAGGCGTCGTCGACGCCGATCATCGCGACCGGGACGATGGGCGCGCCCGCTTCGATGGCCATGCGCGCGAAGCCGCTGCGCCCTTCCCACTTCAGCAGGTACTTCTCGTTCTTGCGGCGCACCGCCTCCCGGCCGCCACCGGGGAACACCATCACGGCCTCGCCACGCCGCAGCAGGGCCAGGCAGTTGGACCGAGTCCCGCGCACCGCGCCGTAGTGGTGCAGCAGGTGACGTATACCGGGCACATTGATCAGCACGTTCTCGGCGAGACCGCGGATCAGGCGGCCGCGGCGGCGCAGCACCTCGGGCAGCAGCATCGGCGCGTCGATGCCGCCCAGCAGGTTGTGGTTACCGACCAGCAGCACCGGGCCGTCGGCGGGGATGTTCTCCAGGCCGTAGAAACGCGGGCTGGTCCACGCGCGCAGCGGCGCGAGCAGGGTGTCGATCACCCGCACATCGGTGTCGGTCAGCGCGACCGACAGGGGCGCACCGTCGGTGAGCGCCGGATCGGCGCTGCGCACGGCGCCGGAGCGCCGGGTGCGGGAATCGGAGCGGGCGTCCGACATGAACCCTCCTGGTGTCGATTCGATGACGATAGCGCAACGAAATCGACTGCGTCGCACCGGATGTGCGCGTCATATCGCGACACGCCCATTTGGTCGAGCGACCAGCTCGTTCATCGTCCCAGCAAGCCCGTCGCGAACTCGCAAGTCATCGCCCCGCCGAGGCGCCCATACCGAGGCCCACTCCACCGCACGGAAGCCCTGCGGCAGCCGCGCGACTGCGGCCGGAGCGTCCCGGGCTGACTTGCGCACACGTGACGCGGCACAGGCGACCACCGGCGGCGTCCACCGCCGCCCGCTGGCGCTGGACCGAGTCCTCGCACCCAGAGGCTTACTCGCCGGACTCCCCCGTGCCCGCGTGCGCGTACTCCGACAGGGCGGCCGCCAAGGCGTGCGGGACGCGCGCGTGAACGCGGGTTCCGCCCTCCTCATGGTGGGAGTCGAAGATGCGGCCGTCGGCATGGATGCGGGCGAGCAGGTCGCCGCGTGTGTACGGCAGCAGCACGCTGATCTCCACGTCCAGCCCGCCGAGCATTTCGGCGAGCCGCTCACGCAGCGCGTCGATGCCACGACCGCTGCGCGCGGACACGAACGACGCGTCCGGCAGCAGCGCGCGCAGGTTGGTGAGCTCGGTCGGCCCCATCGCGTCGGTCTTGTTGACCACCAGCAGCTCCGGCGGGGCGGGCGTGCCGGATTCCTTGATCACGTCCGTGATCACCTCGCGGACGGCCTTGATCTGCTCGGCGGGCAGTGCGTCGGAACCGTCCACCACGTGCAGCAGCAGATCGGCGCCGGTCACCTCCTCCAAAGTGGAGCGGAACGCCTCGACCAGTTGCGTGGGCAGATGCCGCACGAAGCCGACGGTGTCGGTGAAGACGACCTCGCGCCCGTCGTCCAGCTCCGCCCGGCGGGTGGTCGGATCGAGGGTGGCGAACAGCGCGTCCTGGACCAGCAGGCCCGCGCCGGTGAGCTTGTTCATCAAGCTCGACTTGCCTGCGTTGGTGTAGCCGACGATCGCGACGGACGGGATGCCGCTGGAGTTGCGGCGCGCCCGCATGGTGTCGCGCGCGGTCTTCATCTCCCGGATCTCCCGGCGCAGCTTGGCCATGCGCTCACGGATGCGACGACGGTCGGTTTCGATCTTGGTCTCACCGGGGCCACGCAGACCCACGCCGCCGTTGCTGCCCGCGCGGCCACCGGCCTGCCGGGACATCGACTCGCCCCAACCGCGCAGCCTGGGCAGCATGTACTCCATCTGGGCCAGCGAGACCTGTGCCTTGCCCTCCCGGGAGGTGGCGTGCTGGGCGAAGATGTCCAGGATCAACGCGGTCCGGTCGACCACCTTGACCTTGACCACCTTCTCCAGGGCGGTCAGCTGCGCCGGAGTGAGCTCGCCGTCGCAGATGACGGTGTCGGCGCCGGTCTCCAGCACGACCGAGCGCAACTCCTCGGCCTTGCCGGAGCCGATGTAGGTGGCCGGATCCGGCCGGTCGCGGCGCTGGATCAGCGCTTCGAGCACCTCGGAGCCCGCGGTCTCGGCGAGCGCCGCCAGCTCGGCCATGCTCGCCTCGGCCTGCGCGGCGGTACCCGCGGTCCAGACACCGACCAGCACGACGCGCTCCAGGCGCAGCTGCCGGTACTCGACCTCGGTGATGTCGGCGAGCTCGGTGGACAGGCCCGCCACACGCCGCAGCGAGCTGCGGTCCTCCAGTTGCAGCTCGCCCACGGTGGGATCGGCCGACCAGCCGGACCGGTGCATTCGCGCTGCGTGCTCGGCGACCACGTCGCCGGTCACCGCGTCGTCGCCGGTCACGGCGTCGTCGGCCGCCTCGGCAGCGCGATCGTTCGCGTCGGCCGGAGTGAATTCATACGTCTCTGATTTCCTCATACACCATCCATGCTGCCACGACATCACCGCAGCACGCACGCGGTTATCGCGGGGCGGCGCTCACAGCCCGTCCCACCACGATCCGGCGAGGCGGCCCGCGGCCACCAGAACCGACGGCCCGCGCAGCCACGCCGAGCCGCGCTCCAGCCCGACGGTCAGCTCACCGCCGGGCACCCGGACCGTCACCCGGCCGGTGTCCGCGGCGATCCGGAAGCCGTCGGCGGCCAGCGCCGCGGCGGCCGCGGCGACGGTTCCCGTTCCGCAGGAACGGGTTTCGCCCACACCGCGCTCGTAGACCCGCATGTCGACCGAACCATCGGCGTCCAGCGCGGTGACGATCTCGACGTTCACCCCGTGCGGGAAGAGGTCCGGATCGAAGCCGGGCGCCACGGTCAGGTCGAGCTTCCCGAGCGCGTCCGCGGACATCCCCGGATCGACGCAGGCCAGATGCGGATTGCCGACGTCGATGCCGATGCCGGGCAGCGCCCAGCCCGCGAGGGTCGCGGTGGACGCGCCGAGTTCGCGCACCGGCCCCATACCGACGGTGACGTCGCCGGTCACCGAGTTCCCGGCATGCACCGTCACCGGGCGCGCGCCGGCGCGGCTGCCGACGACGAAACTGTCGCGGTTCTCCAGTCCCGACACGCTCAGGTAGTGGGCGAACACGCGCACGCCGTTGCCGCACATCTCGGCGATCGAACCATCGGCGTTGCGGTAGTCCATGAACCAGTCGTCGGCGCCGACGCCTGCCGGGATCTCCGCGAGTACCCCGGCGGCCAGCAGCGCACCGGTGCGCGCGACCCGCAGCACGCCGTCCGCGCCGAGGCCGCGGCGGCGATCGCAGAGCGCGCCGACCCGCGCGGCCGTCAGCGCCAGGTCGGCCCCCTGGTCCGGCAGCACCACGAAATCGTTCTGGGTGCCGTGGCCCTTGGTGAACTCGATATCCGGCACGTGCGATGTCTCCCTATCTCGTCGTCACTTGGCAAACGTCCGGCGCTGCCGGGAAATTTCGTAGAGCGCCACCGCGGCCGCCGAGGGCGCCCCCAGCGAGCTGGCCGTGCCGCCCATCGGGATGTACACCATGTCGTCGCAGGCCGCTTGCCAGGCGGCGCTCATCCCGCTGGTCTCGTTGCCGACGACCAGGATGGTCGCGTCGGTGAAGTCGTAGTCGTAGGCGGCGTGCGGGGCGTGCTCGTCGGTCCCCACGATGCGGGTCGGAATGCCACGGCGCACCTGCCGGTTGCGGAACTCCAGCACCTGCGGGGGCCCGGCGGCGCGGATCACCGGCACGGCGAACAGCGAACCGGTCGAGGCCCGTACGGCCTGCGGGTCGTACTGGTCGGCGCCGTGCCCGGTGACGATGACGCCGCAGGCCCCGAACGCGTCGGCCGAGCGGATCAGGGTGCCGAGATTGCCCGGCGAGTTGGGCCGGTCGAACACCACGACCACCGGCGCGTCCTCCCCTGGCTCACCCGGCTCGAAGGTATCCAGCTCGGGCTGCCGCGACTCCGCGACCGCCACGAGTTCCGGTATCCCCCCGGACTTCTCGCCGAGTTCGGCCATCAGCTCGGGCACCAGGCCGACCTGCGGAACGCTGCTGGTGTCCAGCACTTCGCGCGCCCAGCTCGACAGCTCCGGGCCGCCGAGGCGGTACAACAACGTCTCCAGCGGCCAGTCGTTGGCCACGGCCTGCGTGATCGGACGCACCCCCTGCACCAGGAAACGACCGTCGCGATGACGCTTGGTGCGGTTGTTGAGATATGCCTGCCACACCTGGACGGAGGCGTTGCGCGTGCTCACACGTCGGGTCACTGCGGAGTCCGTTCTTTCTCTTCGAGCAGGGCCAGCGCCCTCGCGGCCGGTTCCGGCGCGGCGCCGTCCACCCACCGCACCCGAGGATCGCGCCGGAACCAGGAGCGTTGCCTGCGCACGTAGCGCCGGGTACCGATCAGGGTGCGTTCCTGAGCGTGGTTCAGGTCGTATTCGTTGTCCAGATAGGCCAGGACTTGTGCGTAGCCGATAGCGCGCCGCGCCGTGACGCCCTCGCGCAGGCCGTGCTCGATGAGGCCACGCACCTCCTCGACCAGCCCGCCCTCGAACATCGCCGCGGTGCGCCGCTCGATGCGCTCGTCCAAGGCCGCGGTCTCCCGGTCCACACCGATGATGACGGTGCCCCAGCGCGGCGGCCCGATGGTCGGCGCCGAGGCGGCGAACGGCCGTCCGGTGAGTTCGACGACCTCGAGCGCCCGCACCATGCGGCGGCCGTCGGTGGGCAGGATGGTGGCCGCGGCCACCGGATCGGCCGCGCGCAGCGCCGCGTGCACGGCCGCGACACCCCGCTCGGCGAGCATCGCCTCCCAGCGCGCCCGGACGGCCGGATCGGTGGCCGGGAACTCCCACTCGTCCAGCAGCGCCTGGACGTACATCATCGAACCGCCCACGATGACGGGCACCCGGCCGCGCCCCATGATCGCGACGACGTCCGCGCTTGCCGCCGTCTGATAGGCGGCCACGGACGCGGTATCCGTCACGTCGAGCACGTCGAGCTGGTGATGCGGAATGCCCCGGCGCTGCGCGAGCGGCAGCTTCGCGGTGCCGATGTCCATGCCGCGGTAGAGCTGCATGGCGTCGATGTTCACGATCTCGCCGCCTAGCCGTTCGGCCAGATCGAGGGCGAGATCGGATTTGCCGGTGGCGGTGGGACCGACCACCGCGATCGGGGTGATGCCGGAATCGGTCACGGCGCCACGCCTTCCGCGGGCCGCCAGATGCTCACGTGGTAACCGACCCCGAACGGGGCATCGCAGTACCGCGTCTCGACCAGCGGGTCGGCCAGGAACAGCCCGGCCAGCACCTGGTAGGCGGCGCGTCCCGAGAGGCTCAGTTCGGCGCACAGGCCGGGATCGAGTGCCCGCAGCGCGGCGCGATCCCCCGTGCTCAGGGCGTGGTCCAGCCGGTCCTGCACCGGCCGCGCCCGTTCGTCGAGGTAGCCGGGCGCCTTGGTGGACAGTGTCGCGGCGCCGTCGGCGACGACCAGCACACCGCGCGGCGCGGCATCGCCGTCCAGATCGGCGCGCAGCTTCGCCCCGGCCTCGCGGCAGTGCTCCGCCGTCGCGTCCGCGGCGACGATGCGCGCCTCGGCGGTCGCGCTCGGGGCGACCTGCCCGCGTAGCCATCCCCCGATCAGCACGGCCAACGGCAGGCCGGCATCGGCCCGCTGCGCTGCGGCGACCGCCGCGCCGGAGAGCCCGACGCGCACGTCCGCGCCGAATCCGCGGAACGTGCCCGCGGTCTCCGGACCGAACGTGCTCTCACCTGCGCCGACGCCGAGCACCGTCCAGCGCTGCGCCACGGCGGCGAAGGCGCGTACGGCGTCGAGCACGGCGGACCGCAGCACCGCGCGCGGGTCCGGATCGCCTGCTCCCGCCGCGTCCGCCACGCCGCCGCACAGCTCGGGGACCAGCACGGGTGGCGACGGAACGAGAGCGGCGACGGAGAACACGTCGTAACCGTAGTCGTTGCCGGGACCACCGGTACCGCCCGGCTTCGAGTGTCTCTGCCGGAAATACCGCCGGGATTGATAGTGTTCGAGGAGCTACAACCCAGGTCATCAGGGGTTGGAAACCCCCGGGATTCCTCCTCGGGAAGGCATGGGTCGATGGTCACAAGGGCTCGGACCGGGTTGAATGGGATGAGCTAGGGCGTAACCAGGCAGCCGTGACGCGCGGCAGGGACGAGGAAACATGACCGACAGCAACGGAACCGCGAAAGCCGGCCCCGGCAAGATGCCCCGTTCTTCCGGTGCCCCGAAACCGGGCCGCTCGATTCCACCGCCCAAGCCGCACGCGGTAAAACCCGCCCCGGGCCCCGCCCAGCAGCATCCCCATCCCGTCGTGGTCCCCACCGTCTCCGATCCGAGCCTGTGGGGCCGGGTCGATGAGGACGGCACCGCCTGGGTGAAGACCCCCGAGGGCGAACGCCAGGTCGGCTCGTGGCAGGCCGGCGACGCCACGGAGGGTCTGGCCCACTTCGGCCGCCGGTTCGACGACCTGGCCACCGAGGTCGCCCTGCTGGAGGCGCGGCTGGCCGCGGGTGCGGACGCGCGCAAGACGAAGGCCGCCGCCGTGGCGCTGGCCGAGTCGCTGCCGACCGCCGCGGTGATCGGGGACATCGAGGGGCTGGGCCGGCGCTTGCAGGCCATCGCCGAGCACTCCGAGGAAGCCGCCGCGCACGCCAAGGAAGAGAAGGAACGCGCCAGGCACGAGCACACCGAGCGCAAGGAGGCGCTGGCCGCCGAGGCGGAGAAGATCGCCGCCGAGTCCACCCAGTGGAAGGCCGCGGGCGATCGGCTGCGCGAGATCCTCGATGAGTGGAAGTCCATCCGGGGCGTGGACCGCAAGGTGGACGACGCGTTGTGGAAGCGCTACTCCAAGGCCCGTGAGGCGTTCAACCGCCGCCGCGGCGCGCACTTCGCCGAGCTGGATCGCGAACGCGCCGCCGCGAAGTCGCGCAAGGAAGAACTGTGCGTGCAGGCCGAGGAACTGTCCGGCTCCACCGAATGGGTGGCCACCGCGGGCGTCTTCCGCGATCTGCTGGCCGAGTGGAAGGCCGCCGGTCGCGCGCCACGCGAGGCCGACGAGGCGCTGTGGCGGCGCTTCAAGAGCGCGCAGGATGTCTTCTTCGCCGCCCGCAACGCCGCTGTCTCCGAGCGCGACGCCGAGTTCGAGCAGAACGCGACCGCCAAAGAGGAACTGCTGAGCGCCTACGCCTTCATCGATCCGTCCGCCGATCTGGAAGTGGCCCGCAGCGCGCTGCGCGAGCTCCAGGAGAAGTGGGACGCCATCGGCAAGGTTCCGCGCGAGCGCATGCAGGAACTGGAAGGCAAGCTGCGGGCGATCGAGAAGCGCGTGCGCGACGCCGTGGACGCGCAGTGGCGGCGCACCGACCCCGAGGCGATGGCCCGCGCCGCCCAGTTCCGCGAGCGCGTCGCGCAGTTCGAGGAGCAGGCGGCGAAAGCGCAGGCCGCGGGCAACGCGCGCGACGCGGAGAAGGCGCTGGAGCAGGCCAAGCAGTGGCGGGAGTGGGCCGAGGCCGCCGAAGGCGCCGTCAGCAACCGCTGAGTTCGCTCGATAGACGATTGCGGCCCTTCCCATCGGGAAGGGCCGCTCGTGTGTGCGATCAAGGTCAGGAGTCGCCCATGAGGCGACGCCGGTCGCGTTCCTCCGCGGCCGCGGCGGCGTTGCGGCGCTGCTCCTCGGCGGCCAGGTGCAGCGTGGTGCGGCTCCACACCACGCGGACCCAGTGGAAGGTGAGCACGACGGTCACGATCGCGCCCAGGATCAGCCCGATGCCGGGGCCCGCGCCGATATAGTTGCCCACGCCGGGGGTCTGGCGGTGCCAGATCGAGAGCACGCCGAACACGCTTGCCACGGCGCTGCCCGCGACGGCGATCCAGGCCAGCACCCAGCGGCGGGTCATCAGCGCCAGCATCGAGAACCCGATGCCGAAGACCACGAGGAACCAGACGAAGACCCGCGAGGGAAGCCCGATGTGCTCGGCCCGCGCGACGTCGGTGTCCAACAGCACGTCGAAGCCGCGCGCGGTGCCCGCGTGCGACAGGACCAGCGAGGCCAGCAGCAGGAACACCGCACCCGCCACGACCATGGCGCGGATGCCGGGATCGATCTCACCGGCGATCTTGCGCTCGACGGCATCGAGATCGTCGCGGAACTGTTCGAAATCGCCGGTGCTCTCGACCGAGCTCACTGAGTCCTCGTTTCGTTCGTCTGCGTCGCGGCTGCCGGGCCGGTGTCGCGGGTTCGCCGCGGACGCGTCGTCACCGGACGGGTGAACCGCCCCGTCGCCATCGCGGGTGGCGTCGTCGTCCGGGCCGGTGGTCATGCGCCGCAGCCGGTCGAGCAGCCCGCGGCCGCGGGTTCCGGGGTGGGCGCGCCGATGCGGGGCAGCCCGAGCCCCACGCCGATCGGCGCGGTCTTCGGCGTGACACCGCGTTCGTGCGCGTCACCGGCGCGGGTGCGGCGGTGCGTCTTGATCGCGGCATCGGCGACGAGGTGGTGCGGCGCCGCGGCGGTGATGTCGACCGTGACCAGGTCGCCGGGGCGAATCGGCTCGGCGGTGCCGCCCGGCCGGAAGTGCACCAGCCTGCCGTCGCGGGCGCGGCCGCTCATGCGCGCGGTCGCGGCGTTCTTCTTGCCCGCGCCCTCGGCCACGAGCAACTCCACCTCGGTGCCGATCAGCTCCCGATTGGCGGCCAAGGAGATCTCCTCCTGCAGCGCGATGAGGCGGTCGTAGCGCTCCTGCACGACGGCCTTGGGCAGCTGGCCGGGCATGTCCGCGGCGGGCGTACCGGGTCGCTTGGAGTACTGGAAGGTGTACGCGCTGGTGAAACGCGCCTGCCGCACGACATCGAGGGTCTCCTGGAAATCCTCTTCGGTCTCGCCGGGGAAGCCGACGATGATGTCGGTGGTGATCGCGGCGTGCGGCATCGCGGCGCGGACCTTGTCGATGATCCCGAGGTAGCGGGCCTTGCGGTAGGAGCGGCGCATCGCCTTGAGCACCCGATCCGAGCCGGACTGCAGCGGCATGTGCAGCTGCGGGCAGATGTTGGGGGTCTCGGCCATGGCCTCGATCACGTCGTCGGTGAACTCGGCCGGGTGCGGCGAGGTGAAGCGGACCCGCTCCAGGCCGTCGATGTGCCCGCACGCACGCAGCAGCTTGGCGAACGCGCCGCGGTCGCGCGGCTCGCTCGGGTCGGCGAACGACGCGCCGTAGGAGTTCACGTTCTGGCCGAGCAGCGTCACCTCGAGCACGCCTTGGTCCACCAGCGCCTGTACCTCGGCGAGCACGTCACCGGGGCGGCGGTCGACCTCCTTGCCGCGCAGGGCGGGCACGATGCAGAAGGTGCAGGTGTTGTTGCAGCCGACCGAGATGGAAACCCAGCCCGCGTAGGCGGATTCGCGCTTGGCGGGCAGCGAGGACGGGAACGCCTCCAGCGACTCCAGGATCTCCACCTGGGCTTCCCGGTTGTGCCGGGCCCGCTCCAGCAGCACCGGCAGCGAACCGATGTTGTGGGTGCCGAAGACCACGTCCACCCACGGCGCCTTGCGCACCACGACGTCGCGATCTTTCTGCGCCAGGCAGCCGCCGACGGCGATCTGCATGCCGGGACGGCTCGCCTTGGTCGGCGCCAGGTGACCGAGCGTGCCGTAGAGCTTGTTGTCGGCGTTCTCGCGCACCGCGCAGGTGTTGAAGACGACGAGGTCGGCCGTCGCGCCGGGCGCGGCCTTCACGTATCCCGCGTCCTCCAGCAAACCCGACAAGCGTTCGGAATCGTGCACGTTCATCTGGCAGCCGAAGGTGCGGACCTCGTAACTGCGTGCTGTGCCCTCGGGGGGAGCCGACAGTGCCTGTCCGATCGAATCCACCCATCCAGGGTACGGGGCGGCCTCCGGCGGTTTTCGCGCGCATCGGCGCAGGCTCCGGGCGTCCGCCGCCGACGCCGAAGGGACCGGGAGGTTACGCGCACATGTCGAATCGGCGCGGCGAGACGGTGTGTCGCGGAAAGCCGGGCAAATCCCCGATTTTTGCCTAAGGTCATGACCATGACCGACGACGCCGCCGCTCCCGGCACGACCGGGGACGCCTCTGCCGGGGACGTCAGCGCCGCCACCAGCGCGCCGCCGATGATCTTGATGCGCAATGTGGACAAGCACTTCGGCGACCTGCACGTACTCAAGGACATCACCCTGGAGGTCCCGAAAGGGCAGGTCGTCATCGTTCTGGGCCCGTCGGGCTCCGGTAAATCGACGCTGTGCCGCACCATCAACCGGCTGGAACCGATCGACTCCGGGGACATCGCCATCGATGGTGTCGCGCTGCCCGCCGAGGGCCGCGCGCTGGCCGCCCTGCGCGCCGACGTAGGCATGGTCTTCCAGTCGTTCAACCTGTTCGCGCACAAGACGATCGTCGAGAACGTCATGCTCGCGCCGGTCAAGGTCCGCAAGGTGAAGAAGGACGACGCCCGCGCCCGCGCGATGCAACTGCTCGACCGGGTCGGCATCGCCGATCAGGCCGACAAGTACCCCGCGCAGCTGTCCGGCGGGCAGCAGCAACGCGTCGCCATCGCCCGGGCGCTGGCGATGAACCCGAAGGTGATGCTGTTCGACGAGCCGACCTCCGCGCTGGACCCGGAGATGGTCAACGAAGTGCTCGAGGTGATGGTGTCGCTGGCCAAGGAGGGGATGACGATGCTGGTCGTCACCCATGAGATGGGCTTCGCGCGCCGCGCCGGGAACCGGGTGCTTTTCATGGCCGACGGCCAGGTGGTGGAGGACGCGCCGCCGGAGGCGTTCTTCACCGCCCCGAAGTCGGAGCGGGCCAAAGACTTCCTGGGCAAGATTTTGAGCCACTGATCTGCCGGACAGCGGCCAGCACCCACGGATAGGGAGAAGGAACTCGATGAGGATCAATCGCGCTCTGCGCATCGGCGTCGGAGCGATCGCCCTGACACTCGCCGCCGCGACGGCCACCGCGTGCGGCGGCGGCGACGACAAGTCCGCCCTGGACAACGCCAAGGACGGCAAACTCACCATCGGCATCAAGTTCGATCAGCCCGGCCTGGGCCTGCGGAACAAGGACGGGTCCTACAGCGGCTTCGATGTCGAGGTCGCGAAGTACGTCGCGGGGAAACTGGGCGTGCAACCGGACCAGATCACGTTCAAGGAGGCACCGTCGCCGCAGCGTGAGACGCTGATCGAGAACGGGCAGGTCGACTACATCGTCGCCACCTACTCGATCAACGACAAGCGCAAGGACAAGGTCGACTTCGCCGGTCCGTACTACATCGCCGGGCAAGCGCTGCTGGTGCGGGCCGACAACGCCGACATCAACGGCCCGGACAACCTCAAGGGCAAGAAGGTCTGCTCGGTGAAGGGCTCCACGCCGGCCCAGAACATCGAGAAGAACTTCCCCGACACCCAGCTGCAGACGAACGACACCTACTCGCTCTGCCTCGAGGGCCTGCGCGCCGGCTCCTGGGACGCGGTGACCACCGACGACATCATCCTGGCCGGTTACGCCGCGCAGAGCAGCGGCGCGTTCAAGGTGGTCGGCAAGCCGTTCACCACGGAGAACTACGGCATCGGGTTGAAGAAGGGCGACAAGGAACTGCGGGACAAGATCAACGACGCCATCGAGGCGATGATCGCCGACGGCTCCTGGAAGAAGGCCTTCGATTCGACCGTCGGCGCGTCCGGCTACCAGGCCCCGCAGCCGCCGACCGTGAATCGGTACTGACCTCACCGCGTACGGGCGGGTGGCCCGGCGCGGGCCACCCGCCCCACTTCCCTGACCATCGAGACCTGATCGGAGGGACGCGTCCGCCGTGTTCGACCTGATCTCGAGGTATGACGACCAAATCCTCGAAGCCTTCTGGGTGACAATCCAACTGACCGTGCTCTCCGCGGTCGGCGCGCTGATCCTGGGCACTGTCGTCGCGGGCTTGCGCGTGTCTCCCGTGCCCGTCGCCCGCTGGGTCGGCACGGCCTACGTCACCATCTTCCGCAACACCCCGCTCACGCTGATCATCGTGTTCATGTCGCTGGGTCTCTACACGACGATGGGCTGGCGCCTCGCAGGTGAGGGGCCGGACTCTCTGGCGCAGAACAACTTCCGATTCGCAGTCGTCGGCTTGAGCATCTACACCGCCGCTTTCGTCTGCGAGTCGCTGCGTGCGGGCATCAACACCGTACCGATGGGCCAGTCCGAGGCGGGGCGCTCGCTCGGCCTCGGCTTCCTGCAGAACCTGCGGCTGGTCGTGCTGCCGCAGGCATTCCGTTCGGTCATCGCCCCGCTGGGCAGCGTCCTGATCGCGCTGACCAAGAACTCCACCATCGCCTCGGCCATCGGTGTCGCCGAAGCGGCGACGCTGATGGCGGAAATGACCGAGACCGAAGCCGCGGTCCTGGCGATCGGCGCGATCTTCGCGCTCGGCTTCGTGATCCTGACCCTGCCGACCGGCCTGTTCTTCGGCTGGCTGGCCAAGAAGTACGAGGTGGCTCGATGAGCGTCAGCGAGGCGCGGGTATGAGCGCGGGCGCTTCGGTCCTGTTCGACGCGCCGGGCCCGAAGGCGAGACTGCGCAACAATATCTACTCGGTGCTGGTACTGGCCGTGGTGGCCGCGGCAGGCTGGCTGCTCTACCGCGGTTTCGCCGACAAGGGGCAGTTCACCGCGGAGAAGTGGAAGCCGTTCCTGGAGGCCGAGGTCTGGTCGACCTATCTGCTGCCCGGTCTGCGCGGCACGATCGTGGCCGCGCTGCTGTCCATCGTGTTCGCGTTGATCCTCGGCATGGTCTTCGGCGTCCTGCGGCTGTCGGATCATCGCATCGTGCGCTGGGTCGCGGGGGCGATCGTCGAGGTGGCGCGTGCCATCCCGGTGCTGATTCTGATGATCTTCCTGTTCGCCGTGTACTCCGAGTACGACGTGTTCAAGTCCGATGATCTCGCGCTCGCCGCGGTGGTCACCGCCTTGACCATCTACAACGGCTCGGTCATCGCGGAGATCGTGCGAGCGGGCATTCGCTCGCTGCCGAAAGGACAAACCGAGGCGGCGGTCGCGCTCGGCATGCGCAAGAACCAGCTGATGCGATTGATCCTGCTGCCGCAGGCGGTCACGGCGATGCTGCCCGCGCTGATCTCGCAGATGGTGGTCGCGCTGAAGGACTCGGCGCTGGGCTACCAGATCACCTACGTCGAGGTGGTGCGCTCGGGCCAGCAACTCGGCGCGGCCGAACAGAACACGATTCCGGCGCTGATCATCATCGCGATCATCATGATCGCCCTCAACAGCGCGTTGACGCTCGTTGCCACCAGGCTCGAACGACGGCTGCGGGCGCGCAAACGTGGCAAGGGCGGCGGCGCCGTCGTCGCTGCGGACTCGATCATCACCGACGCGGCACCCGGCGTCGACATCGGCAAGAAGCCCTGAGCCAACCGGCGGAGTCGTTGCCGCGCAGACGAACTGGCTACTGCGCGGCGATACCGGGCGGCACCGATGGAGGCGCCGGGGTGTTGTGCTCGAGCTGAGCGCAACACTCGTACACTCGGCGGCGTCCCGCCAATCTCGTAGGCATACGCCGACCCCCGGTATTCGACCGGTGGGACGGTCATCAGTGCTTCATACCTGCGGGAGTTGATGATCGATGACCAGCCGTACCTCCGACCTGTTGTTCGACGAGTCGTTCTCCTTCCCTGGCGAACTGCGCCGCGCCGGCCCCGCGCGGGTCGGTGTCTTCATCCGGGACGCGGCCGGGGAGATCCTCGGCGCGGTCGGGGTGACCGGGACCGCCACATCCTCGGAGGACGAACGCGCCGCCTGCGCGGGTATCGAGGCCGCCGGTCTATCCGCCGACACCGGAGAGGGGTAGACCGGCGATGCCGCAGCCGAAACCCACGCAGCGGTGCACCTCCGCGGCGGCGGTACGAAGGGTGC
Organism: Nocardia sp. NPDC047654; assembly: GCF_043205035.1. Lineage (NCBI taxonomy): Bacteria > Bacillati > Actinomycetota > Actinomycetes > Mycobacteriales > Nocardiaceae > Nocardia > Nocardia sp. NPDC047654. The sequence goes on along the minus strand of NZ_JBIDDF010000001.1, from coordinate 693,462 downwards.
TGACCTCGACCGCCGCGGGCCGCGCCCCGATCGGCTGTCCGAGCAGCGACAATCAGCGAAGTGATCGAAAACGCCGCAGCCGCCCCAGATTCCGCTAGCCGAGGGCGCGGCACCGAGCCGGTAGCCGCACCTGCCATCCGTATCCCGCGTATCCGACCGGCGTGGAACGCAGTTGTGAGCGGGATACAGCTTCGCGCGATGGGCCCGAGCCGCTGTCTTACCGAGCCGGTGAAGCGTGGCGCGCCATTACCGCGAGCGGCAAGGGGCCGGGAGCTCAGTCGACGGGCTCGTCGAGGTCGCCCCCGACCCCTCGATCGGCCAATTCGGCTTTGACCACCCGATAGGCCGTGGCCTGGTTGTAACCGCGCCGAGCGAGCATGCCGACGAGACGACGAATCATCTTGTCCCGGTCCAGGTCTCGCGGCAAGGAGCGTAATTTGCGGCGGACCAGCTCACCGGCCCGTGTCTCCTCGTCGTCTGCGGTGATGGCGTCGAGGGCGGCGGCGGCATCCGACTGCGCGACGCCCTTGCGCCGGAGTTCCTGAGCGAGCGCCTGCTTGCCTTTACCGGAGAAGGCGTGGCGGGAGTGCACCCATTGCTCGGCGAAAGCGGCGTCATCGATGAGGCCCACTTCGGTGAGGCGATCTAGCGCCCGTTCGCTCACCTCGGGCGAATACCCCTCGGCGGCGAGACGCTGGGCCAGTTCGGCACGACTGCGGGCGCGGACGGCGAGCAAGCGGAGACACGCCTCCTTCGCCTGCTCGACCGTTCCGCCCTCGGATCCGGCCGCCACCGGATCCGCCGATCGGCCCTCGGGCCGGTCGGAGTCGGTCGAGGACGAGTCGGCGCGCCCCCGCATGCCGCGGTGACCGCGACGGGACCCAGCCGGACGCGCCCGCTGCGGATCGGACGCGTCCGGCCGAGTTCCCATGGTGTCCGGCGCAACCGAACCACCTTCGGCACTCCGGACGAGTTCGGAATCCTGTCCGCGCTGCCGGCCACCGTTCGGCGAGCCGGAGGCGGACAGGAGTTCTTCCAGCCGGCGCCGCATGTCCTGCACGACGTCGGCCCCCGGGTCGGCCGAAGACGCCCCGGGTGAGCGGCGGCGGTTCGTCGGCTCAGAAATCGGCGGGCACCTCCGCGGCCGCGTCGGCCGTGACGTCGGCGCCGATGCCGAGCTTCTCCTTGATCTTCTTCTCGATCTCGTCGCGGACGTCGACGTTCTCCAGCAGGAACTTGCGGGCGTTCTCCTTGCCCTGACCGAGCTGATCGCCCTCGTAGGTGTACCAGGAGCCGGACTTGCGGATGAAGCCCTGCTCGACGCCCATGTCGATGAGCGAGCCCTCCTTGGAGATGCCGTGCCCGTAGAGGATGTCGAACTCGGCCTGCTTGAACGGCGGGGAGACCTTGTTCTTCACGACCTTCACGCGGGTGCGGTTGCCCACCGCGTCGCTGCCGTCCTTGAGCGTCTCGATGCGGCGCACATCCAGGCGCACCGACGCGTAGAACTTCAGCGCCTTACCGCCGGTGGTGGTCTCCGGCGAACCGAACATCACGCCGATCTTCTCGCGCAGCTGGTTGATGAAGATCGCGGTGGTGCCGGAATTGTTCAGCGCGCTGGTCATCTTGCGCAGCGCCTGGCTCATCAGGCGGGCCTGCAGACCGACGTGGCTGTCGCCCATCTCGCCCTCGATCTCGGCGCGCGGCACCAGCGCGGCCACCGAGTCGATGACGATGATGTCGATGGCGCCGGAGCGCACCAGCATGTCGGCGATCTCCAGCGCCTGCTCACCGGTGTCGGGCTGGGAGACCAGCAGCGCGTCGGTGTCGACGCCCAGCTTGCGGGCGTAGTCCGGATCGAGCGCGTGCTCGGCGTCGATGAACGCCGCCACCCCGCCCGCCGCCTGCGCGTTGGCCACCGCGTGCAACGCCACGGTGGTCTTACCCGAGGATTCCGGACCGTAGATCTCGACGACGCGGCCGCGCGGCAGGCCGCCGATGCCCAGCGCCACGTCGAGCGCGATGGAGCCGGTGGGGATCACCGAGATGGGCTGGCGCGCCTCCTCGCCCAGGCGCATGACGGCGCCCTTGCCGAAGCTCTTTTCCACCTGGGCCAGCGCGAGTTCGAGCGCCTTGTCCCGGTCGTACGCCTGTGGTGCCATGTCCTGATCCCCTTTTCGACGGGTGAGTCTCGTTCTGTGGTTGGCGCCTACAGTAGAGCCCGGCACCGACAAGTTCTGGCGACCAGACTAGACGAACAGGTGTTCGAGTCAAGTGACGCGCCCGGCCCTCTCCGCACCGCCCGCGCCGTCCTCGGCAAATGCCGTGCGATCAGGGCGCCAGCGTGATCCGGTCGGTGTCCAGCAGCGTCTGCGCCTGCTTGAGCACGCGCAGCGACGGCGTCACCTCGAGGCCGGTGATCCCGTCCAGCGCGGCGAGCCGTCCGGTCACGTACCGGTAGAGGTCCGCGGTGTCGCGGCAGATGATGGAGGCGAACATATTGGACGGCCCGGTGGTGGCGGCGACGAAGACGATCTCCGGATGCGTCGCCATCGCGCGTCCCACCGCGTCCAGATCGGCGGGGCGCACGCGCAGCCACAGCGCGCCACGCACCCCGTAGCCCATCCGCTCGATCGCGAAATCGACGTCGAAGTACAGCACTCCCGCCGCCGTCAACTCGGCCATCCGCCGCGCGACCCGCGGCGCCGTCCACCCGGTTTCGGCGGCGAGTTGAGCGTACGGAGCGCGACCGTCCCGGCCGAGCAGCGCGAGCATCGCCTCGTCGGCCGCGGACAGATCGACCGCCGTCTCCGGCCCCGCGTCCGCGGGCCGGGGCCGGGCGGCGCCGAGCTCGTCGAGCTGGGCGGCGGTCAGCAGGTGCTGATGGCGCGGCCACTCCTCGTCGAGCGGAAAACGGTGGATGACCTCGTGCGCGGTCAGTTCCAGCACTTGCGGGGCGCGCGGCAGGATGTGCAGCAGCAGCGCGTCGCGCCGCTGGATCGAACGCGGCCTGCCCACACAGGTCACCTCGGAACCGGTGGACAGCAGTGTCACCCAACTCAGGTCCGGGAACCGCGCCAGCGCTTCGGCCAGCCGCAGCGCTTTGTCCGGCGTCGATCTCAGGCGCAGCACCCAGCGCGCGTGGCCGAGCGGCACCGCGTTCACCTGCCCGGACACGTGCAGGATGCCGCGCTGACGCAGCGCGCGATAGCGCCGCGCCACCGTCTGCTCGGAGACCCCGAGGATGCCGCCGAGCCGGGCGAACGGGATCCGGGCATCGTGCACCAGCGCCTGCACGATCTGTTTGTCCAGGACATCCAATTCGGAGGATTCCGTCGAGGTTTCGTCGAGCACTGGAAGAATCTAACGCCCGCACCCGGGTGACTAGGGGGATCTCTCCGAATACCGCACGCTTGGCGTCGAAATCATTCGAATCCGCCGTGGAGGCTCCCGTGAGGAAATGGCTCCCCCTGTTCGCCGCGTGCCTCGGCACGCTGATGCTGCTGATCGACGTCACCATTGTGAACGTCGCCCTGCCCGACATCGCCGCCGATCTGGACACCGGATTGTCCGGCTTGCAGTGGGTGGTGGACGGCTATGCCTTGGCATTGGCGGCATTGCTGCTGGTGCTGGGCTCGCTCGCCGACCGGGCCGGTGCGAAGCGCGCGTACCTGGCCGGACTGGTCGTCTTCGCGGTCGCGTCGCTCGGCTGCGGCGTCGCCGGGTCCGCGGCGGTCCTCGTCGCGGCGCGAGCGCTGCAAGGCGTCGGCGGCGCGGCCATGTTCGCCACGACGCTGTCCCTGCTGCACGCCACCTACACCGGCCGCGACCGTGGCGTCGCCTTCGGCGTCTGGGGCGCGGTGTCCGGAGCGGCGGCGGGAATCGGCGTGGTGCTCGGCGGGGTCCTCACCGAGGCGCTGTCGTGGCGTTGGATCTTCTTCGTCAACCTGCCCATCGCCGTGCTGGCGATCGGCCTGACCGCCACGGTGTTCCCGCCCTCCCCGCGGCGGGTCGACCGAGTGGTGGATGTGCGGGGCATGCTGTCGTTCGCGACCGCCGCGACGGCGGTCACCTACGGCGTCATCCGCGGTGGCGAGCACGGCTGGACCGACACGGCCGCGGTGATCGCGTTCGCCGTCGGCGCCGCGGCGGCGCTGGTCTTCGGTTTCGTCGAGGCGCGCGGTGCCGCGCCGATGTTCCCCCTGGCGCTGCTGCGTAACCGCGACTTCGCCGCGACCCTGTTCGGCGCGTCCGGGCAGACGTTCGCCGCGTTCGCGAGCAGTCCCCTGATCTCGCTGTGGCTGCAGCAGCAACTGCACATGTCACCACTGCACGCGGGCCTGGCGATGCTTCCGATGGCCGCCACCGCGTTCGTGGTGGCGGGCGCGTTCGGGCGGCTGCTGCACGATGTCGCACCGAAGTGGACCATCGGAGCGGGGTTGGTGGTGGTCGGCCTGGGCGCCTGGCTGCTCATGCTCGTGGGCCCCGAGTCCTCCTGGCTCGCATTGATCCCCGGATTCGTGGTGATCGGCCTCGGGATCGGCGTCAACGCACCCGCGCTGGTGTCGGTCGGCATGGCGGCCGTCGCCCCGGAGCAGGCCGGCACGGCCGCGGGGGCGGTGAACACCGCGCGGCAACTGGGCTTGGCCCTCGGCGTCGCGGTACTCGGCACCGTGTTCCGCGGTGTGGCGACCGTCGAGCAGCCGATGACCTTGTCGCGCTTCGTCGCCGGGCTCGACGCGGCGTTCGGCGTCGCGGCCGCGGTGGGCGTCGGATTCGGGCTGGTCGCCTTCGCCCTGTTCCACCGGCAGCGCGCGAACGCCGAGCCATCCGAAGCCCAGCGGCAGGCCGTCGCCGCCTGACCACGATCCGAAACGACGAGACGGCGGCGGCGCGTGGGCGCCGCCGCCTCCTGTGCCCGGGTGGTCGGGAGAACTCCCTCAGTGCTGGGGCAGCACCGCCTCGTCGCCCGGATCGCGCGGCCCGAAGATGCGCCGCTCGGATTCCTCGATGCGGACGTCGTTGATGCTGGCCTCCCGCCGGGACATCAGTCCGTCCGGCGCGAACTCCCACTGCTCATTGCCGTAGCTGCGAAACCACCGGCCGGACTCGTCGTGCCATTCGTACTGGAAGCGCACCGCGATCCGGTTGCCTTCGAAGGCCCACAGATCCTTGCGCAGCGCGTAACCGTTCTCGATGGACCACTTCCTGGTGAGGAACTCGACGATGGCGGCGCGGCCGGTGAAGAACTCCGCACGATTGCGCCACACCGAGTCCTCGGTGTAAGCGGCGGCGACCCGCTCCGGATCGCGGGTGTTCCAGGCGTTCTCGGCGGCCCGCACTTTGGCTTTCGCTGATTCCGCGTCGAAGGGTGGCAGGGGAGGTCGCATGGACGGCTCCTTTCTCGTGAGGTTCAGGGATTGACGGGCGACAGCTCGGCAGGCCCCCACCGCAACGCTCCCCCGGGCCGCTCGAGTACCTCCTCGACGGTGAAGTCGAGGGAGCATTGTGCGCCTGCCGCGAAAGTCTCAGGGGCCCAGATCAACTCGGCGGTGCCGGTGAGTTGCAATGCGGCGCCCGTGGACCAATCGGGGATCAGGATCCCGCACCGAGGGTTGACCTCGATGTTGCCGAGCGTCATGAACATCGAATTGCCCCGGTAATCCGGCCAGCGCAGCCGCGTGGGCGAAAGCACCTGGAGGAAACCGGGATTCCCGCCACGATGCGAGGCGTCGGCGTTGCCGTCGGCGTCCGCGGTCGCGACGAAGAACGTGTCGGCCGCCGCTATCGCGGCCCGCTGATCGGCATCGAGTTCGACACTGTGACGCACCACCGGCGCCTCGGCGGCGGGCGTATAGCTCTCGACTTCACGGCGGGAGATGTACTTGGGACAGTTCGAGTACACCTGGTCGGTGACGATGCGCAGGCCCGCGCCCTCCGGCATCGATCTGCCGTTGACCCGCATCCGCCTGCGCCGCTGCGGTTGCAGGGCGATCATGCCGACGCCGCACCGATGGGTCAGGGCTTCGTGCAACGGATCGGTGGCCGCGGGCCGGACGCCGACCGCTATCGTCCGGTCGTCCACCGCCCGGACGAAACCCGGTTGCCCGACCAGCTCGCTCGCCCACAGCCTGCCCGCCGTGTCGGCGGCGGCGAGCACGACCATCCGCTGTTCGGCCAGGAACCCCGCGGCGACCGCGGGAATATCGGGACGGATCATGCGGCCGACCCGTTCGGCGATGTCCGCCTGGCCCATCCGGCGCTGGACGGCGACCTCTCCGCGATGAAACGACTCGGGCACGATGCTCCCTTCGCTGCGCGGACGACCGGATCAGAAGAAGCCGCAGGTCGGGGCGGCGCCGCTGGGCGCTGGCGCGGATTCCGCGCCGCTGGGCGCGTAGACCTCCAGGCGAATGCCGTCGGGATCGGTGAAGAAGATCCCGCCCGAGGCCACGCCCTCGCCGTGCGCCACCACCCCGTCGTGCGCGAAGGCCACCGACAGCTCACGCAGCACCCGCTCCACCGCACGCACTTGGTCAAGGCTGTCGACCTGGAAGGAAAGGTGATGCAGTCCGGGCGTTTCGGTGGAGAAGGCGCCATCGCTCTGCTCCCACAGCGTGACGACCAGCTTGCCGTCCGCCCCGAGGAAGGCCCAGCGGCGCTGGTCGTCGGCGCTCGCGGCGAGCTGCTCGAAGCCGAGGGCCCGGCGATAGAAGTCCACCGAACGATCCAGATCGGAGACGTTCAGGCCGATGTGCCCGGTGGCGAGCTGAGGTGCGGCTACCGCGGTCATGAGTTCCTCCTCGGAATGATTAACCGTTCAATACGGTTTTGACGGTTAGAACATACTGCCAGACACCACTTGCGTCAACCACTGAAAATGGTTTGATCAGTTAGACAGGAGGTGGCCGCCTTGGACTTCGACGCGCACTCGATACCCTCGGGCATGCCCGATCCACGCCCCCACCTCGGTGAACCCTTGGCGCTCGATCTGCTGAACACGAGATGGATCGAGCACGGACCACAGGACCTGCTCACCGAGGTCGCCGGCCTACGCACCTGGCTGGCGACCGCCGGCCTCACCGATCGCGCGACCGCCGACGAGGGCACCTTGCACGCCGTACTGGCCGCGCGCACAGCCATCTACGACGTGGTGGTGCACGCCTCCCCCGCGGGGCTCAACGACGTGCTGGCACACGGCCGCGTCCGCCGCGCACTCACCGAGACCGGACCCGCCGACCTGGCGGACGTGCCGGAACAAGCCTGGCTGCCCGCCTGGCTGGCCGCCGACAACCTGCTGGAACTGCTGCGCGCCGCGCCCGATCGGATCCGTCAGTGCGCGCATCCGGAGTGCGTGCTGTTCTTCTACGACACCTCGAAGAACGGAACCCGCCGCTGGCACTCCATGGCCACCTGCGGCAACCGCACCAAAGCGGCTCGCCACTATGCGCGCAAAGGGTGAAGCTCAGAACAATTCGTCGAGCAGCCGGTAGTACTCCAAGCGGCTCTCGTCCGGCTCGGCCAGCCCGTAGGCCGCGAAGAAGGCCGTCACTTCCGCGTCGCCGAAGTCCGCGCGCAGATCGCGGATGGCAAGTGCCAGATCGCGATAACGGTCGGCCACGCCGAGTGCGCCCACGTCGAGCAGGATCTCGTTCTCCAGCACGTTCGGCGGGGTGAAATCACCGTGCGCCACCACCAGGTCCTCCCCCGTCGGCCGCTGCCGGAGCAGCCGGGTGAGCACGTCCGCCGGGGTGGTTCCGCGGTTGTCTTCGTCGAACTCCTCCGCGTCCACGAGCCCTTCGACGACGTTGCGGCGCGCCTGTGCCAGAACGACGTCGAGGCGGCCGTCGAACGGGCACTCGGTCACCGGAATGCTGTGCAGCCGCCGCAGTAGCCCGCCCAGCACGACGCCGCTCGACGCCGCGTGCGCGCTGCCGGAGTTCACTCGTGCCGCCAGGCTGGGCGCGCCCGCGTCCGCGAGCACCAGGACGTCGTCTTCGAACGCCGCGACCTCCGGTACGGCAATCCCGTGCTCGCGCAACCAGGTGAGCCGCTCGTACTCGGCGACCGCCTTCGGTCCGCGTTTGAGCCAGTAGGCGCCGTCGACCGACACCACCCCACCGCTGAGGCCCTCGTGTTCGTCCGACCAGCTCGACGCCTCGCCGAACAGCGCCGCGACGGTGGGCGGCAACGGGATCGGCAGCTCGCCCAGCGTGTCCAGCGCGGCGCGGGTGGCTTCGATCTCGTCGGGATCGCCTTCGGCGACGCGCAGCCGCATCGCCTCGGTCAGCAGCGCGCGCGCCTCGGTCAGGTGATTGCGCTCGGCGAGCGCCTTGCCCAAATGCTGCACGGCGAAGGAGAGCACTTCCGGAGCGGCCGCTCGCGCGTGCGCCACGGCGCGGCGGTACAACGTCTCGGCGGTGCCGACATCGCCGCGGTAGCGGTAGACGTCACCCAGGTTGATCCAGACACTGATCCTGCGCCGCTCGGTGTCCACCAGTTCCAGCGCGCGATCGAGGTGATCGAGCGCCTCGTCGTAGCGGCCGAGCAACATCAGCTCGATGCCGGTCTGCCGGTAGCCGGCGAAGTCGTCGGGGCGGGCCTGCGCCACCCGGGCGGCCAGGCGCTGGGGGTCGTGCGGGATCATCCGCTGCCGCTCGTCGAACCGGTACAGCGGCTCGTCCCGCTCCACCTGCCCCGGGGCGCTCACCAGCGCGTCCTGGGCACGTCGAATTCGGCGCACAAGGCGCGCCACACGTCGCGGGGATCGATCCCGGCCTCGATGGCGTCGGCGCCGGTGCGCCCGCCCAGCATGGGGATCACATGGTCGGCCAGCAGGGCGTCGCCCCGGGCCACACCGAACTCGGTGTGCAACAGTTCCTGGAATTCGGTCAACCGCACCGTCCCGAACTTACTCCCATTCCGCTCGTTGCCAGGTCAGTGGCACACCCGGCACCCGAGTCGATCAGTGGTGAACGGCGTGGCGCACCTGGTGGCACAGGCCGACAGGATCCGGGAACTCGGTGGTGGCCGCGGCGTCCCTGGCCGCCGCGGTGTAGCGGGGATCGGCGAGGATCTCTTGGACCGCGGCGCGGACGGCATCGGGCGACAGCGGCCGGACGACGATCGAACTGCCCTGCCGTGCAGCACGATTGGCCAGCTCCCACTGGTCGCCGCCGCCGGGAACGGTGACGATCGGGACGCCCGCGGACAGTGTCTTGGCGAGCAGGCCGTGTCCGCCGCCGCCCACGACGACGGACGCGTGGGTCAGCAGTTCGTCTTGCCGCCCCAGCCCCGCCGTGGCCCACGGCGGCAGGTCGGCAGGCGGCGCGTCCAGCATCGAAATCGCCACGCGGACACCGGTTCCGTCCAGAGCCTCGAGCACGGTCTCCGCCATACCCGCCACGCCGGTGTGCGCGGTCGATGGGGCGACCATGACCAGCGGTCCGTCACCGGGCGGAGGGTCCAGAACCGCGTCGGTCGGCTCCCACAGCAGCGGGCCGATCACGTGGGTGGATTCAGGCCAGTCGGGGCGCGGCACCTCGAGTGCGGGCAGGGTGGCGATCAGGCGAGCGGCGGGACCGGGATCGACGGCCGGGAGACCGACGCTCTCGCGGGCCCGCTCGCGCTGGCGGTGCCCGTTCCGGAGGGCACGCGCGGTCATGCCGCGCAGTACACCGTCGCGCATCCGCCCGCGCAGACCCGCGCCGGGGGCGAGCCCGCTTCCGATGGGCGGCAAACCCTTCGACGGCAGATACAGCGGATGCGGGGACAGTTCCACCCACGGGACGCCGAGCCGCTCCGCGGCCATCCCGCCGCCTGCGGTCAGCACGTCGGAGATCACCAGTTCGGGCAGCATGGCGCTCAGTTCGGGCAGGATCTCGGTGGAGATGTGCGCGGCCCGCTCGTGGATGCGCTGTCCCGCGTCGGCGTCGTCGTCCACCGGCCGCGGCGCCAGGCCCTTGAGTCTGCGCACGCCGATGCCCGCGGCGAGGGCGGCGTCGAACCAGCGCGGACCGGTGAACAAGACAGGCTCGTCACCGGCCGCCAAGAACCGCAGGCACAACGCGATAGCGGGGAACGCGTGACCGGGATCGGGCCCTGCGACAACGGCTACTCGCATCCGCCTAGCCTGCCACACCCGCGTGCGAGCCGATCACACCCGCGTCGCGGCGGCGCGGAGTCGCAGGCGCCGCCGCCCCTCCTGCTACAGCTTGCTCACCGTCGAGTTGTCCGAGCCCGACACCGCCTTGTACAGCAGGTACAGCCCGAACACGATGGCGCTGATCACCAAGATGGGGAGCAGGCCCTTGATCAGCGCGCCGATGACCGCCAGCGCGATCCAGACGACCGCGACGATACCGATGATCTTCCACAACATTTCGATGCCTTCCGAAGTCCGTTTACGCTTCGAGCATGGCATCCGAATGAGGGTGAATCACCAGGTGAGGCGGGATATGGGGGTGGAAATCAGGGTTCCCCCGGACCCTGGTCACTCGCCCGCGGTGCGCCGATCGGGGTTTTCTCCCGGCATGTGACGCGGGCGAACGGAACGGGACCCGGCCACGCGGGCGGCGCGACCGGGTCCCAGCCGCCGTGATCAGCCCCGTCGGCGCTCGGCGTCCGGGAGGTCTCCGGTCATGGGGTCGTCGTGCGCCATGCCGTCCGGTTCCCGCATACCGAGATCTGCCGTGTCGACGGCGTAGGAGTCGATCATCGGCTCACGTCCCACACGCGCCCGTTCGCCCGCGGGCGGCATCCGCAGCGTCTCCTCCTCGCTTCCAGGATAGGTCCGCATCCGGGCCGGGGCGGCGTCTCCCGGTTGGCCGGCGCGCTCCTCCGGCGGGCGAGTCATCTCGGGGCGGCCTCGCCGCGGCTGCGGCACCGGCTGCCTGCCGTAGACGTCCCAGGCGGCCTGCTCCGGGTCGATCTGGTAGTGATCGAACAGTTCCTGCTCGGCCTGCGGGCTGATCTGCCCGTTGTGGTCGAGCTGGGGCGAGGCCTTCACCGCGTCCTTGCCGACCCGCACCTGCAACGTGGCCGACTCGGGGCGGTGCTCGGCCCCGGCCAGCGGCACCAGGGCGTCGGCACTGAACAGGCCGGTGGACACCGCGATCCAGGTGGGTGATCCGGAATTGTTGTCGACGTAGACCCGCTTGACCTTGCCGATCTTCTCGCCTTCGGGACCGTACACCGAGCTTCCGATGAGCGTTTCCAGCATTTCAGTCATGGGTTCCTCCGCAGTTCGTCCGTGCGACGGGCAGCCCGACAGAACGCGGCCGACCACCGCACGTGCTGAGAAAAGGGTTCAATCGCTTGTGGGTCGATCGGTAACGTCGGGGCCTGCGACGCGCTGCGCTCTGCGCGACAGCCGCACCGGGTCCTCGGCGGTCTCACACGACAGATACCGGCTGACATCCAGCCGCTGCGTGTCCTGGTCGAGCAGCGATCGACGGTAGGAAACATCAAGCATGACGTGCTCCTGCCCAGTAGTGCATGTTCCCGGCCCCAGACGAAGCCGGAAGAGATCAGCTACAGGGTGGCAACTACCCCGGAATGCCGTGACCAAACAGGACAAGCCGCAATCTGCCAACTCGGTGCGAGCAACACGATGCGATAGCAATCACACAGCTATCCTGGCGATCACCGCAGCTCGCGCCGCGCAGCATCGGAAGCGCCGGGTGCGCCCTTGAGCAGCATCAGCGCCGAGGGCCCGCTGGTGAACCGGAAGTCCTTGCCGCGGTGGTCCACCTCGCCGTCGGTGGCCAAGGAGACCGGCTGCTCGGCCACCCGCACGTCCACGCGGGAGACCCGGCGGTGCTGGTAGGTGGGCGAATACTCCAGCGTGCCGGTGAACGTCGCGAAGACCAGCCGTAGCCGCGAGAAGGGGACGTCGGCGCGCAGGTAGCGGACGTCGAGGGTGCCGCCGTGCAGCTCAGGGCGCGACATCGGGATCTGGTCGGCGGGGTGGTAGGTGCCGTTGCCGACGAACAGCATCCACAGCGCGGCGCGGGCGCCGTCGATGGTGACGTGCAGCGGCTGGGCCCTGAACAGCACGCGCACCATGGCCATTCCCGCGGCGGGCCATTTACCGATCCGGCGCTCCCAGCGCTCGCGGACGCGCACGAAGTCGGGATAACCGCCGAGACTCGCGGTGTTGACGAAGACGCGCCGCTCGGCGTCGTCGAAGCACACCTCGGCCACGTCGACGCGGACCGCTTCGCCCGTTTCCAGCCCGGCGAGGGTCACCTCGGCGTCCTCCACTCCGGCATCCCTGGCGAAGTGGTTGAGCGTGCCGCCCGCGAAGACCGCCAACGGCAACCGGTGGCGCACCGCGTACTCCGCGACCGCGGACACCGTCCCGTCTCCGCCGACGACGCCGAGCGCGACGATGTCGTCGCGCCGCAGCAGTTCGCCGGCCCGCGCCTCGACATCCTCGTCGCCGCCGAGCTCGAGCACCTCGGCGGCGGGCAGCCGGTCACGCAGGGCGGCGAGCGCGTCGTCGCCGCCGCCCGATCCCGCGTGCGGATTGCCGATCAGCAGGAGCCCGGTACCGCGCGGCAGCGGATCCACGTGCTCGACCGGCCCCAGGGTGGCGGGCCCGTCGTCGCGCACCGCCCACCACCGCCGGGTGACCAGCGCGACCGCACCGCCGAACAGCGCGCCCGCGACCACGTCGGACGGCCAGTGCACGCCGATGTGCACGCGCGAATAGCCGACCGCGGCGGCGACCGGGGCCACCGCGGCGGCCGCCACGGGAGATTCCAGCGCCAAGCCCGTCGCGAAGGCGGCCGCGGAAGCCGAATGCCCGGACGGGAACGACGACGAGACCGGCGGTGTGACCAGCCTGCGCACGAACGGGACGGACTCGTCCGGCGGACGGCGGCGCGGAAACAGCGGCTTGGCCACGCCGTTGGCAATGCCGCTGGCAATGCTCAGCGCGAGCAGCCCGCGCGCCGCGCCGCGCCGGGTCGAGCGATCCCCGGCCACGAACAGGACCGCCCCGAGCGCGATCCACAAGCGATTCTTGTCAGCGGAGGTGCTCAACGCCTTCAGCACCCGGTCCGCCGGGGTCGGCCGCACGCGCGCACTGCGGCGGACCAGCCAGCGATCCAGGCTGCTCGTCAGTCCGACCACCCCACCGTCGCGCCCCCGAGTCGAGAGAAACCGCATCGCCGCAGCCTACCGACCGCGCGGGCGCCGCGTCCGGGCGACCGCTGCGCCCGAGGCCGCGCGCTCAGGTGTGCGCGGACGCTGTCGGCGCTGTCGCAAACCGACTAGTACGCCATTTCAGTGCACGGATGTACTCTGATCTCGAACGCACAGTGGCGTTGCGCGACAACAGGGAAGGGATGATCGAATGACGCAGACACCCCAATCAGCACACAGTCATGCACCGAATCTCGGGTAACGGCCGGGATTCGATGGAAAACACGAACGAGCTGGCGCAGGAACTCGCGGCCGCGGCACGGCGGCACGGTTCGGCGATCGCGGGGATCGTCGGATCGGCCGCCCGCAAGGCGTCCTGGGAGGTGCTCGATCTCATGGCCGAGAGCCGAGAACTGATGGGCGCGGCGTTTCGCGCCCGGGCCGAGGAACTCCGCCGCCGGGACCGGCAGAACTGAAACGGGTCCGATCAGATCGGTGGCCGCGGCGACGCGGGCACCGATTTGTCGGCCACCTCGATGAGGGCCTGGGCCCACCCGTCCAGCCGGTCGGAGGCGTGGCGCAGATCCGACACGATGGTGTCGAAGTGGTGGCGCACCACGGTATTCTCCGGTACCGCGAGAATCCGGCCCGCAGCGGCAACGACCTGCTCGTACTCCGCGACGCCCGTGTCGAGCCTGGCCGAGGTCAGCCGGAGGTTCTCGGCGAGTGCCATAGCCGCGGGCGAATTCGCGCTTCCCATGGCGCCGAGGCCCTGTTCCATCGCCGTGATGTCGGCGGCCAGCGCGTGCAGCGCCGCCGCGCCCGAGGCAGCCGTCTCGAGCATGTCGGCCAGTTCGTCGGGGGGCAGCCGATGCGAGCGAGCGATCTGAACGCCCATCCCGTGCAAGGCCTTCTCCGCGCGCACCAGACGCGCGATCGACGGGCGCGCGATCGACCACAACGGCGGCTGCTTGCGCGGAATGAACGCCGCCTGCGGCAGCGGTGCGCCCCGCAGCCGCAGATAGCGGCGAGTGCTCAGCGCCGCACCGGTGACCAGCGCGACCGCGCCGCCGCCGACCATGACCACGGCCCACACCGGCGCGGAAACGACAACGAGGCCAACGGTTCCCGCCGTCGTGAGGCCGGACACGGTGCCCAGCTGGAAGCTGCGCCTGCGAGCCCTGCGGCGGCGGCGCAGCTCACGCTCCCGCGGATCGGCCCAGCGCCGCACGGCGACGAGCGCGTTCTCGCCGACTTCGCGAAGGCTGTCCGGCAGGCTGCCCGGCTGTGGCGCGAGCGCGGCTTGTGCCCGGATCATCGCCGACCCGCGCAGGCGCCGCGCGTCGAGCTGCCGCTCGCGAAATACACTGCCGCTCATACCTTCTCTCCCACCGGTCGCACACATCGGACAGACCGAGACCCGACTCGGCCGACGGCCGGCCGGTCGGGTCCCCACGCCTTGTCTTCCAGTGAACCAGCCCCCACCGACACGCGTTGGCCGAACGCCCGGTGGCGGCGGTTACTGCTGCGCGGCCTGCCCCTTGTTCATCTGCGGTGGTGCCGAATTCGCCTGCGCCGGATTGATGGCGGGCTGGGCACCACCGGCCGGCAGCTGGTCGCCGCGCATGGACGCGCGGATCTGCTCCAGCTTGCTGTGCCCGGCCATCTGGATGCTGGCCTGCTGCACCTCGAGCATCCGGCCCTGCACCGAGTTCTGCGCGAGTTCGGCGGCACCCAGCGCGTTGGCGTAGCGGCGCTCGATCTTCTCGCGGACCGCGTCCAGGCTCGGCGTGCTGCCCGGCGCCGACAGCGTCGAATCCATCTGCTGCAGCGAGGCGGAGACCTGCTCCTGCATCTTCGCCTGTTCCAGCTGGCTGAGCAGCTTGGTGCGCTCGGCGACCTTCTGCTGCAGCAGCATCGCGTTCTGCTCCACGGCCTTCTTGGCCTGGGCCGCCGCCTGCAGCGACTGGTCGTGCAGGACCTTCAGGTCCTCGACGGACTGCTCTGCGGTGACCAGTTGCGCGGCGAACGCCTCGGCGGCGTTGGTGTACTGGATCGCCTTCTCGGTGTCGCCCGCCGCGGTGGCCTGGTCGGCCAGCAGGACGGCCTGGCGCGCGTTGGCGTTGAGCTTCTCGACTTCGTCCAGTTGCCGGTTCAGCTTCATCTCCAGCTGACGCTGGTTGCCGATGACCGACGCGGCCTGCTGGGAAAGGGCCTGGTGCTGCCGCTGGGCTTCCTCGATAGCCTGCTGAATCTGGACCTTCGGGTCCGCGTGCTCCTCGATCTTCGAATCGAAGAGGGCCATCAGGTATTTCCAGGCCTTGACGAACGGACTAGCCATCGATTGATCCCGCCTCCATCTGACATGCCGCGCTCCGGCGCGACTCCAGTGCGCGACCGTCACGCACCCGATATGTGCCTATCCTCCATCATGCGGCACCCAGGCCGGGCGAACCCGGCCCAATCGACGCCTGGGGAGAATCTATCCGCTTTCCGCGGCGGCCCGCAGCGTTGCCGCCGTGGCCACGTCTCGTAGCGCGTCACACGCCCTTCACCAGGACCAGCATGTCCGATCGCGGAGCGGGGATGACGATCCGCGTGTCCTCCGCCAGCGGCAGCGGCCGCGCGGCCGCGTCGGCCGCCGACATGCTCGCCGTTGCCGGAGCGGGCGCGGATTCGTCCTGCGCCGCGGGCTCGGCCGCCGTCCGCTCCGACTCGACGGCGGCCGCGGCCGCCGCGTCGTCCGTGGGCGCACCGGCCATCGGTCCGTCGGCCCCCGCCATGAGCGTGCTCACATCCCACAGCACCCGGGACAGCGGGACGTCCAGCGCTTCGCAGATGGCGGCCAGCAGTTCGCTGGAGGCCTCCTTGCGACCGCGCTCGACTTCGGAGAGATAGCCCAAGCTGACCCGCGCCGAGGTCGACACCTCGCGCAACGTCCGGTTCTGGGCGAGACGCGCACGCCGCAGACTGTCCCCGATGGCCTCTCGCAGCAGCGTCATCTCGTTCTCCTTCGCTCCCGGTCGCCGGGCCGACACGATTCTCGACCCCACGCATGCCGTTCTTTCTGGCACAACGTCGGAGCCGGGGCGGTTGGTTCCCGTCCGGGACACCTCAGCCGCTCCGCCCGACGCGGTCGGCCTGGCCCGAGCCCGCCTCCCGCACACACCGCAGCAATTCCGACACCGCCGCGCGCGTCGCACCGATTCTGATCGTCCACCGGTCGCCGGTGAGTTTCAACCGCATCACTTCGGTATGCCCGGGACCGGCCAGTCCGAGGAAGACCGTGCCGACCGGATGCCCGTCCTGCGAATCGGGGCCCGCGACGCCGGTCAGGCCGACCCCCCAGTCCGCGCCGCAGCGGGTGCGGGCGCCGACGGCCAGCTGTTCGGCGGTGCTCGCCGCCACTGGTCCCTCGGTCGCGAGGACCTCCGCGTCGACACCGGCGAGGCTGTGCTTGAGGTCCGTGGCGTATACCACCAGACCACCGCGCAGCACCGCGCTGGCACCGGGTACCCCGGCGATGGTCGCCGCGAGCAGGCCCGCGGTCAGGGATTCGGCGGTGGCCACGGTTTGCCGCATGGTCACCAGTGCACGCACGAGATCGATGGCGGGCACGTCGGCGATCAACGGATCGCTCATACGCCGCGCGTCCGCCCCGGGCCGCCCGCGAACCACACCCGGGCCGCCTGACCGACGTAGTCCAGTCCGGTGCCCACGGTCAGCGCGACCGCCAGGTACATCAGCGGCAGGCCGATCCCGGCCGACCAGCCCGACAGCGGCAACAGCACCATGGCGATCGCCAGGGACTGGACCAGCGTCTTGAGCTTGCCGCCGCGTCCGGCCGGGATCACGCCGCGCCGGACCACGATCAAACGCAGCAGTGTGACGCCGATCTCACGTCCGCAGATCACCAGGGTGATCCACCAGGCCAGATCACCGAGCAGGGACAGTCCGATCACCGCGGACCCGATCAGCGCCTTGTCCGCGATGGGGTCGGCCAGTTTGCCGAAATCGGTCACCAAGCCGTATTTGCGGGCCAATTGCCCGTCGAACCGGTCGGTGATCGCGGCGAGGCCGAACAGCGCCGCGGCGGCGATTCGCCATCCGGTGTCGTGGCCATCCCCGACGAACAGCGCCGCGACGAACAGCGGCACGATCGCGATGCGCAGCATGGTGAGCACGTTCGCGATGTTCAGCAGCGGCGGCCCGGTCTCGGCCTGCGCGGGTGCGAAGCCGGGACGGAGCGGGGCGGGCGCGCTCCAGGGGCGGTCCGTCTCGTCGGGTTGTACGCTCATGCCTTCGCCTCACCGGCGACAGGCTCGGTCACGGCCGCCTCGTCATCGCGGCGCGCCACTCGGCACGACGCGATGAGCTGAACGAGTTGATCCGCGGCACACGTTCAGAGTATCGGTAGCCGGGCCGACTACTGTGCACCCCATGACCTCTCGGGGACCATTAGGTGGTTCGACCAGCGACGCGTATCCGGGCGCGGCTTCGGCCGCGCAGAGCTCCCTCCCGGTCGTCCGACGCGCGCGAACCTCCGATGTGCCCGAGATCAAGCGCCTCATCGACGTCTACGCGGGCCGGATCCTGCTGGAGAAGAACCTGGTCACCCTCTACGAGGCGGTGCAGGAGTTCTGGGTCGCCGAGTTGGACGGCCGCGTCGTCGGGTGCGGCGCGCTGCATGTGCTGTGGGCCGACCTCGGGGAGGTGCGCACGGTCGCCGTTCACCCCGACGTCAAGGGCTCCGGTGTGGGCAAGCTCATCGTGCAGCGACTGGTCGCGGTGGCCCGCGAACTCGAGTTGCAGCGGCTGTTCGTGCTGACCTTCGAGGTGGAGTTCTTCGGCAGGCACGGCTTCGTCGAGATCGACGGCACCCCGGTCACCGCCGAGGTGTACGCCGAGATGTGCCGTTCCTACGACACCGGCGTGGCCGAGTTCCTCGACCTGAGCTATGTGAAGCCGAACACTCTCGGCAATACTCGGATGCTGCTGACGCTCTGAGTCCGTCCCCACAGGAAAGCGATACCCGTGCCGATCTTCGCCGTCCACTACGCCTACTCCGAGTCCACCATCGCGGGCCGGGACGCGCACCGTCCCGAGCACCGGGCCTGGCTGGCCGGCCTGCTCGAGTCGGGCGCCCTGCTCAGCAGCGGTCCGTACCCGGATGGGTCCGGAGCGCTGCTGATCTTCCGCTCGGAGGACGCGGGGCAGTTGAAGGACCTGCTCGCCCAGGATCCGTTCGCCAGGGAGAACCTGATCGACGACGTCCGCGCCGTGGAGTGGGCCCCGGTCTTCGGCGCCTTCGCGTCTTGACCGGCTAACGGTCGGCGCGCACGCGCGTCCGGAGCAGGCTGGCGACCGTCGCGACCACCAGGATGCCCAAGATGACGCCCAGCGAGACGGGCGTGGAGATCTCCGGGACCGCGACGTGCTCGCCGCCGTTGACGAACGGCAGCGTGTTCTCGTGCAGGGCGTGCAGCACCAGCTTCACGCCGATGAACGCGAGGATCGCGGCCAGTCCATAGGACAGGTAGACCAGCCGGTCGAGCAGCCCGCCGATCAGGAAGTACAGCTGTCGCAAGCCCATGAGGGCGAACGCGTTCGCGGTGAAGACGAGGTAGGGCTGCTCGGTCAGACCGTAGATGGCCGGGATCGAGTCCAGCGCGAAGAGCAGATCGGCGAACCCGATCGCCAGCAACGCCAGCAGCAGCGGTGTGACCGCCCGGCGTCCGTCGATCCTGGTCACCAGCTTGTCGCCGTCGTATTCGTCGGTGGTCGGCAGCACGCGCTTGGCCAGCGCGACGATCCGGCTGTCGCGTTTCTCCTCGACTTCGACCTCGTGGCCGCTTTCGCGCAGCAGCTTGACCGCTGTGTAGACGAGGAAGAGCCCGAACAGGTAGAAGACCCAGCTGAACGCGCTGATCGCGGCCGCGCCGACGGCGATGAACGCACCGCGCATGGCCAGCGCGAGCACGATGCCGATCAGCAGAACCTTCTGCTGGTAGATCCGCGGCACGGCGAAGGTGGACATGATGATCAGGAACACGAACAGGTTGTCCACCGAGAGCGCCTTCTCGGTGACGAAACCCGCGTAGTACTCCCCCGCATAGGTGGAGCCCCACTGCCAGGCGACCACGCCGCCGAACAGCAGCGCCAGCCCGATGTAGACCGCGGACCAGAATCCGGATTCGCGAAACGACGGCTCGTGCGGGGTACGGACGTGGGCGAAGAAGTCGAAGACGAACAATCCGAGGATCACCACGACGGTGATGGCCCATTCGAGTGCGGTTACGTGCATGTGGCATGCCGATCGGTAGCGAAGATCATGATGTCCATAATGCCCGCTTTGTCCGTTAAGGCTGAGTAGCGGGGTGATTGCCGCCCATACTTCCACATGCGTTCAGCCGACGTTTCGTTCCCACCGTCCTCCAGCGGGACCGACGAGTACCGCACCCTGAACCGCGCGGACCCCGACGAACGCGCGCCCGCACGCGCAGGATTTGCCGACCGGGCGATGCATCGCATCTCGACGGACCCGCCCGTCTTCGGCGTCGTGGTGCACTTCGATCTGCGCCCCGCGTCGGCGACGTCGCCGGACTGCGCGGTGGGCGCCTGCGATGCCACATGGGCGGCGCCACGCTCTCGCTTGCGCGGCTTCGTCGCCCCGACGACCGGTGTTGCCCGGCCTGATGCCGGCGGGCCCGGACGGCCGGGGCGGCTGACCCGGCACCCGGAAAGACCGGCCGTCGAGCTATACCCTTCAGCCCCGGGGGAACTGAACCAGGTAGGGTCGTCGGCGAAGCAAAATCGGTTCCCGACACCGGCATCCGATGTTAGTTTCTGAGCGGCGAAGATCAGACCACAGGAAGGCGAGACGATGACCGGGACGGTGCGGCGGCGGGGGTTGCCGAGCGGTGCCCGCGAGTCGTATGCCCGCGCCGTGCTATCGGCCCCATCCGCGTGGCGGATGAGCGCGCGGAGCCGCCCCTGAACGTGTCTTTCGCAGACCCGTACGAAGGGGTCACTCCGCGGCCGACCGCCGAGGAGTGGCCCCTTTTGTACGAACGGACGTAGCTCAGCCAGTCGAGCAGTGGTCTCCGAAACCGCGGGCCGGGGGTTCGAGTCCCTCCGTCCGTGCCGATCCCCCAGGTCGGAATTCCGACCCATCCCTCGTAGCCCAATCGGTAGAGGCGCCGGACCTAGATTCCGGGAGATGCGAGTTCGAATCTCGCCGAGGGAACCAGCCGGATCATTCCGGCGGCTCCGCATCGCCGTCGTCCCCGCCGCCGCGGATCGACCACAGCAACCCTTCCAGCTCATCGGGTTTCACGAGCACATCACGCGCCTTGGAACCCTCGCTCGGACCGACCACGCCGCGGGTCTCCATGAGGTCCATCAGCCGCCCCGCCTTGGCGAAACCGACGCGCAGCTTGCGCTGCAGCATGGAGGTGGACCCGAACTGCGAAGTTACCACGAGTTCCACCGCCTGCAGGAAGACGTCGAGATCGTCGCCGATGTCGGGGTCGACGTCTTTCTTCTCCCCGGCCTTCGCGGCGGTCACGCCCTCTTGGTATTCCGGCTCGGCCTGGTTCTTGGTGAACTCGACGACGCCGTGGATCTCCTCGTCGCTGATGAACGCACCCTGCAACCGGGTGGGCTTGCCCGCGCCCATCGGCAGGAACAGGCCGTCACCCATGCCGATCAGCTTCTCCGCACCCGGCTGGTCGAGGATGACGCGGGAGTCGGTCAGCGATGAGGTGGCGAAGGCAAGCCGGGAGGGCACGTTGGTCTTGATCAGACCCGTCACCACGTCCACCGACGGCCGCTGCGTGGCCAGCACGAGGTGAATGCCCGCCGCACGGGCCTTCTGGGTGATGCGGACGATGGCGTCCTCCACGTCGCGCGGAGCGGTCATCATCAGATCGGCCAGCTCGTCGACGATGGCCAGGATGTACGGGTAGGGCCGGTACACCCGCTCGCTACCCAGCGGCGCGGTGATCGCTCCCGACTTCACCTTCTTGTTGAAGTCGTCGATGTGGCGCACTTTGTTGGCCTGCATGTCCTGGTAGCGCTGCTCCATCTCCTCCACCAGCCAGGCCAGCGCGGCCGCGGCCTTCTTCGGCTGGGTGATGATCGGCGTGATCAGGTGCGGGATGCCCTCGTAGGGCGTCAGTTCCACCATCTTCGGGTCGATCAGGATCATGCGGACCTCGTCGGGCGTCGCCCGCTGCAGCAGCGACACCAGCATGGAGTTCACGAAGCTCGACTTACCCGAACCGGTGGAGCCCGCGACCAGCAGGTGCGGCATCTTGGCCAGGTTCGCCGAGACGAACTCGCCCTCGATGTTCTTGCCCAGACCGATCACCAGCGGGTGGTGGTCGGTGCGGGTGCTGGGCGCCTTCAGCACGTCGGCCAGCCGGACCAGCTCGCGATCTGCGTTCGGCACCTCGATGCCGACGGCGGACTTGCCGGGGATCGGCGCGAGCAGCCGGACGTTCTCCGTCGCGACGGCGTAGGCGATGTTGCGCGCCAGCGCGGTGATCTTCTCGACCTTCACGCCGGGCCCGAGTTCTACCTCGTAGCGCGTGACCGTGGGGCCGCGGACGAACCCGGTGACGGCGGCGTCGATCTTGAACTGCACCAGCACCTCGGTGATCGCCTCGATCATCGATTCGTTGGCGGCGCTGCGCTTCTTGGGCGGATCGCCGTCGGTCAGCAGCGACAACGGCGGCAGGGTGTAATCGCCTTCGACCTCGCGATCGGGGACGAACTCCAGTTGCTGCGGTTGCGGCGGCGGTGGCGTCTGATCCTCCACCACGGCGGCGGGACGCTGCTTCCTCGGCTTCGGTTTCGGCGCGGGTTCCTCGACCGGAATCTGCTTGGCGTCGCGCAGCGGTGGTTCGCCGAGCGCCTCGGTGACCGCGTCGGGGTCGCCGAACTCGTCGGGCGGGTAGTTCTCCGCGGGCGTGCGACCGCGCCGCTTGGCGGTGGTGCGATGCACCGGGAAGCCGTCGGCGTCGTAGTCGGCCGGGTCGTAATCCCGGTATTCGCCGTCGAATTCGCCGTAGTCGTCGCCACCGGTCTCGGTGCCGAAGTATCGCCGCAGCTTCTCCGGCACCTCGCGCACCGTCGTCCCGGTCACCAGCAGCGCGCCGAAGACGATGGCCAGCAACAGGATCGGGACCGAGAGCCAGGCGGTGAGGCCGTTGGTCAGGGGCCCGCCGGTGACGAAACCGACGAAGCCGGCGGCACGGGAACGCCCGTGCGCGTCGGTGGGCGCGCCCGCGGCGATGTGCCACAGCCCGAGGAGCGGCAAGCCGATCAGCGAGCCGCCGAGCACCAGCCGCGGTCGGATCTCGGGGCGCGGTTCGGTACGCATCAGGACGACCGCGATCCCGGAGGCGACGAACGGCAATGTGGCGGAGGCCGATCCGGCGATCGCGCGGATCACGTCCTCCACCCAGTGGCCGATCGGCCCGCCTGCCGACAACCAGACCGCCGCCGCGATCACGGCGCTCAGTGCGATCAGTGCCAGCGCCGCGCCGTCGCGCCGATGTCCGTGTTCGATCTCGCCCGCGCGGCTCAGCGTGCGCGTGGTCGCGCCGAGCCCGCGGGCCAGCATGGTCCAGCCGCTGCCGATACCACGCGTGATCACTGCGAGCGGAGCGGTGTTCGACGGGCGGCGCGCCGGACGCCGGGCCGCGGAGCTACGCCTGCGGGGCGCTGCGGTCGTTCTGGGCGTGGCCGCGCGGGGCGTGGCCGCGCGAGACCGTGCCGTGGTGGCCCTCCCCCGCGCCGATCCCGCCCGCGCCCGAGTCGTCGGGGTGCTGCGGGACTTACCTGCCATGGCCCCAGGCTAGCCGCAATCGCCCCATCCGGACCATCCGCAACACTGGTACCGAAGCGCCGCGCGCTGTTTTCCGCCGGTCACCGGGACCTCCGCGACCAAGCGATGACGCTCGAATCAGACCGACCGGTCTGCCTCGAGCACCGCCCGGACGGCCTCCGGGGATCCGGCGGTCTCCAACCGGACTTCGTCCCGCCCGAAGGCGTGCAGCACCAGTTCCGAGGGCCTACCGGTCAGCGTGACGACGTCCTCGGACGCCGACCGCACCACCGTGCGCCTGCCGTCCGGCGTCGCCAGCTCGACCGTGACCGGCGCCTTGCGGTAGGCCATCCTGGCCGTCTTGCGCAGCATGGACCACAGCCGGTCCTCGTCGGCGGCGGGCAGTTCGCGTGGCTGCCAACCGGGATCGGCGCGGCGCACGTCCTCGTGATGCACGAACATCTCCGACAGATTGACCACCGCGTCGAGCGGACGCAGCGGCGACCACCACGGCGGACCGGTCCGCACCTGCTCCAGCAGTTCGGAAAACGGCTTGTTCGCCGCCTTCGCCTGCACGCGGTCGAGATACCCCGCCAGCGGCTGCACCATGATGCCCGGAGCGGCGTCGGGCCGCCGTTCGCGAACCACCAAGTGCGCGGCCAGGTCCCGCACCGTCCACGTGCCGCAGAGCGTGCGCGCGTCCGGCCCCGCCGCCTCCATCGCTTCGACGAGTCCCCGGCGTTCCCGCTGTGCCATAGTCACACCCCCGAACATACCGACGACCCGGCCGCACCGCCGCACGACGCGACGCCCGCGGATCACCGGGAGCGCGGTGCCACCCCGCGGGTTTTCGGCGTTCGCGCTCCCTATGCCGGGAATTCTCCGGCTAGCGCAATGAGAGTCGGCTCTGTACCTTGTCACTCGGCCCATCGGGTCGTGGGCCTTATGACAAGAAGGGGCAAATCCTCGTGAAGAAGTTTGCTACCGGTGTGGCCGCGCTCGCGGCGGTAGGTGCCGCGCTGGCTGTCAGCGCGCCCGCCGCGAACGCCTACACCAACAACTACGGCGCGATCGCGCTGTCCACCTCCACCGGTTTGATCGGGTACTCCTACGACTACCCGAACTCGGCTGCCGCACAGCAGCGCGCCGTGAGCTCCTGCGGCGCAGCGGACTGCCAGTCGGTGGTCTGGTTCCGCAACGGCTGCGGTGCTGTGGCGTACTCCAGTGACACCGGCACCTGGAGTTGGGGGTACGCGTCGTCGCGCCGCAGCGCGCAGGGCCAAGCCTTGGCGCGCAACGATTCCGACGCCTACATCGTGCACTGGAACTGCACGTCCAACCACGGCTGACGCCCGGACTTCGAGTCGAAGGAAACATCGTGAAGCACCGCATTTTCCGGACCACCGTGGCCGTCGTCCTCACCGCAGTCGCCTGCTCGCTGACCGCCTGCGCCTCCAATGACGACTCCTCGTCCCCGAGCACCAGCGCCAACCCCAGCCACGCGGCGGGTGAATTGGAGGGTGGCTCGGACAAGGGCGACAAGGAGGCCGGCTCCGCGCCGACCACGCCGTCCTCACCCGCACTGCCCAAGCCCTCCGTGCAGCAATTGAACGAGCGGCTGCAGAAGGCGTTCGACCCGAATGTGCCCAACGAGGAGAAGATCAGCTGGATCCAGGCCGCCGAGCAGGATCCCTATCTGGTCGCCAACCTCGTCGAGGCCGCGAAGAAGCAGAAGGTCGCCGTCGAGGTCACCAACGTGGGCGACCCGAAGGACAACAAGCTCAAGGCCGACGCCAAGGTCACCATCGACGGCACCCCGGTGGACGACGCGTTCATCCAGTTCGTCTCCGAGGGCGGCCAATGGAAGGTCGATCACACCTTCGCCTGCAACATCGTCAAGAGCGCGAAGATCGAATCCGCCGCCTGCCAGGAGTAACCGGTCCCCAACCAGCGAAAAGCGCCGGACAGCCGAGCTGTCCGGCGCTTTTCGATCTCCGGAAGATCAGACGCCGATGACGGTCGGCACGATCATCGGCCGACGACGATAGGTGTCGGCCACCCAGCGGCCCACCACGCGGCGCACACCCTGGGCGATCCGGTGGATGTCGGTCACACCCTCGCCCGCCAGCCGCAGCAGTTCGGCTTCCACCAGTTCCGCCGCGCCGAGCAGGGCGGTGGGATCGTCGGAGAAGCCGCGTCCGCTGATCTCCGGTGTGCTCACCGCCTTGCCGGTGGTCTCGTCGATGGCCACGGTGATCGCGATGAAACCGCCCTCACCGAGGACCAGCCGGTCGGACAACGTCGACTCCCCGACATCGCCCACCGACAGTCCGTCGACGTATACGTGGCCCACCGGAACCCGGCCGACGACCGAGGCGATGCCGTCGACCAGGTCGACCACCACGCCGTCCTCGGCGAGCACCACCCGCTCCTCCGGCACGCCGGTCGCGACCGCCAGCGCCGCGTTCGCGCGCAGGTGGCGCCACTCGCCGTGCACCGGCATCGCATTGGTCGGGCGTACCGCGTTGTACAGGTACAGCAGCTCTCCCGCCGAGGCGTGCCCGGAGACGTGCACCTTGGCGTTCTGCTGGGTGACCACCGTGGCTCCGAGCCGGGCCAGGCCGTTGACCACCGCGAACACCGAGTTCTCGTTGCCGGGGATCAGCGAGGAGGCCAGCACCACCAGGTCGTCGGGCCGGATGTTGATCTGCCGGTGGTCGCCGCGCGCCATCCGCGACAGCGCCGACAGCGGCTCGCCCTGCGAACCCGTTGAGATCAGCACCAGGCGGTGGCTGGGCAGCGTCGCGGCGGCGTCGAGGTCGACGACCACGCCGTCGGGCACGGTGAGATAGCCCAGGTCCTGGGCGATCTGCATATTGCGGACCATCGAGCGTCCGACGAAGCACACCCGCCGCCCGTACTGCTGGGCCACGTCGACGACCTGCTGGATGCGGTGCACGTGACTGGCGAAGGACGCGACGATGACCCGGCCGCGGGCCTTGCCGATGACCGAGTCCAGCACGCCGCCGATCTCGCGTTCCGGCGTGACGAAGCCGGGGACCTCGGCGTTGGTGGAGTCCACCAGGAACAGGTCGACGCCCTCGTCGCCGAGCCGGGAGAAGCCGGCCAGATCGGTGAGACGTCCGTCCAGCGGGAGCTGGTCGAGCTTGATGTCACCGGTGTGCAGCGCGACGCCGGCCGGCGTGCGGATGGCGACGGCGAGCGCGTCGGGAATGGAGTGGTTGACCGCGAAGTACTCGCAGCCGAACGGGCCGTGCGTGGTGTGCTGCCCCTCGGTCACTTCGACCAGCTTCGGATGCAGGCGATGTTCCCGGCATTTCGCGGCGACCAGCGCGAGGGTGAACTTCGAGCCGACGACCGGGATGTCGGGCCGCAGCCGCAGCAGGAACGGCACCGCGCCGATGTGGTCCTCGTGACCGTGGGTGAGCACGACGGCGACCACGTCGTCGATCCGGCCCTCGATGGGGCGGAAGTCCGGCAGGATCAGGTCGACACCCGGCTGCTGGTCCTCCGGGAACAGCACACCGCAGTCGACGATCAGCAGTTTGCCGCCGTACTCGAAGACCGTCATGTTGCGGCCGATTTCGCCGATGCCGCCGAGGGCGAACACGCGCAGGCCGTTCTCGGGCAGGGCGGGCGGGGCGCCGAGACGGTCGTGCGCGGCGACCGGAGCCGCCTGCGGCTGCGGAGCTTCGGCCCGCCGAGCGCCGGACTGGCCGCGGCCGCGGGCCGGTCGGCGGGGCGCCG
The DNA here is from genome assembly GCF_043205035.1 of Nocardia sp. NPDC047654. Taxonomy (NCBI): domain Bacteria; kingdom Bacillati; phylum Actinomycetota; class Actinomycetes; order Mycobacteriales; family Nocardiaceae; genus Nocardia; species Nocardia sp. NPDC047654. Next base: position 666,713 of record NZ_JBIDDF010000001.1, on the reverse strand, counting down.
CGTTCTGCGCTTTGGGCTCCCGCCGCGACTGCGCGGGCGCGGTCTCCTTGGCGGAGACGACCGGAGCGGCGTTCTCCTTGGCGGAGGCGGCCGGAGCCACCTCCACCGTGGTCTCCTCGGACGCGGGCCGAGGCGGTGCGGCGGTCTCCGGCGACGCGGCAGGCGTCGGCTGCTCGGCCGGTACCGCGGAGGGGGCGGGCGCTCCCGCGGGGCGGGAGGCGCTGCGGCGGCGACGGGGTAGGGACTCGCTCACGAGAGCACCCCCGCCGAGCGCAGGTCGGTGGCGAGCGCTTCCAATTGCTCACCGGTCGGCATCAGCTGGGGCAACCGCGGCTCCCCGACCTCCACGCCGAGCAGCCGCAGGCCGCCCTTGCTCATCGCGACACCGCCCAGCCTGGCCATCGCGGCGTGCAACGGCAGCAGCGTGGTGTTGATCTCGCGGGCGCGCACGACCTCGCCCGCCTCATACGCTTCCAGCAGGGCGCGCAACCTTTCGGGTGCGAGATGTCCGATGACGCTGATGAATCCGGCCGCACCGACCGACAGCCACGGCAGGTTGAGCGCGTCGTCGCCGGAGTAGAAGGTCAGGCCGGTGCTCGCGATGAGTTCGGCGCCCATGTTCAGGTCGCCCTTGGCGTCCTTGACCGCGACGATGCGCGGATGCTCGGCCAGCTTGCGGATGGTGTCACTGGCGATCGGCACCACCGACCGCCCGGGGATGTCGTACAAGGTCACCGGCAGGTCGGTGGCATCCGCGACGGCGGTGAAATGTGCGATCAGCCCCTCCTGGGAGGGCCGGGAGTAGTACGGCGTCACCACGAGCAAACCGTGTGCACCCGCGCGCTGCGCGTTGCGCGCGAGCTCGATCGAGTGCGCGGTGTCGTAGGTGCCCGCACCCGCGATCACGGTCGCGCGCTCGCCCACGGCATCGACGACGGCGCGCAGCAGATCCGCTTTCTCCGATTCGGTGGTGGTCGGCGATTCACCGGTGGTTCCCGAGATCGCGAGCAGGTCGACACCACGGTCGATCAGGCGGGCCGCGAGCGCGACCCCGGCATCGACGTCGAGCTTGCCGTCGGCGCTGAAGGGGGTCACCATCGCGACACCTACCGTGCCGGACGCACGCAGCTCCGTTGGCGTCGATTCACCGTTCGTCATGGTCAGAAAGGCTACCCGGTCTGGGACACGCCCTCGACACCGTCGTCGGCGATCAGGCCGCAACACAGACGCGAATCCATATCGACGGCGGCGCGCTGATGTCATACCAGCCCTTGCTCGACATCACATATGACGTCACACTGATGTCATGGATCTGAACAAGTACACCAGTCGGCTGCGCGAGGACCTGATCGCGGCCGCGGCGCTCGGCGACGAGAAGACGCAGGCCACGGCGGCGGCCCTGGCCGCGGCTACGGAAGGCTCGGCCCGCTTGGTCCTGCTCGCCGCGCTGTCGGACCTCGCCGCCGAGGTCAGCGCCGCGCTGGGTGACCGTACGGTGCACGTGTCGATCAACGGCACGGACGCTTCCATCGATGTGCGCAAGAGCACGGTAGGCGATGAGCACCCCACCTTCGAGGAGATGACCGGAGACATCAGCCGGGTCACGCTGCGGCTGGTGGAGCAGATGAAAGCGCGCGCGGAAGAGGCTGCCGCACAGAGCGGTCAGTCCCTGAACTCGTGGCTGTCCAGCGCTGTGCACGGGGCCTTGCGCGACCAGATGCGCGGCTACGGGCCCAAACGCGACATCTGACCCAGTCGCGCTACAGCAACGCGGCCAGGTTGCCGCGGTCGCCGATGGCGACCTCGTCCAGTTCGAGCCAATCGGCAAGTTCGCGCAGCGCGCCACCGAGGGCGTACGCGGTGGCCGCAGTGTCGTATCCGGGTTCGGCGAACGCGGCGGGCACCCACAACCGTCCGTTCGCGCGTTCCGCGCGCAGGTCGACCCGACCGACGAGTTCACCGTCGAGCAGGAACGGGAAGACGTAGTAGCCGTGCACCCGTTTGTGTTCCGGGGTGTAGATCTCGATGCGGTAGTGGAAGTCGAAAATCCGTTCGGTGCGGGCGCGGAAGAAGATCAGCGGGTCGAACGGGCACAGCAGTGCGGCGCCTTCGACACGCCGCGGTGTCGCGGCGCCCGCCCGCAGATAGGCCGGTTTCCCCCAGCCCGGTACCTCCACCGGGATCAGCTCGCCCGCGTCGACCAGGTCGGCGATGGCGGGTTCGGTCTGGGTGCGATGAAGACGGTAATAGTCGCGCAGGTCCGCTTCCGTGCCGATGCCGTGCGCGGTGGCCGCGCGAAGCACCAGCTCACGGACGGCGTCCGGTTCGGCGACGTCGCGCGCCAGCACGTCCGCGGGCAGCACCCGCTCGGTCAGGTCGTAGTGCCTGGCGAAGCCCACCCGGGTCGCTACCGAAAGCGCGCCCGCCGCGAACAGTTGCTCGCAGATCATCTTCGTATCGCTGAGGTTCCACCACGTGCCCTTCGGCCGCGGCTTGTCCAACTCCAGGTGGCGCTCCACCTCACCCGCGGTGGCCGGGCCCACCGCGGTGATCACGTCCAGGATGTCTTTGCCCAGGGTCGGATTGCGCTCGAACACCTTGCGCATGCCGGACCAACGCCCGTGTTCGTAGCGCCGCATCCGCCAGCGCAACAGCGGCCAGTCCTCGACCGGGATGAGCGCGGCCTCGTGCGCCCAGTACTCGACGAGCGCCCGCGGCCGCCGCGCGCCGTTGCTCCACGCGGCCTGATCCAGCAGGGTGCGATCGTAGGGACCGATCCGGCTGAACACGGGCGCGTAATGCGCCCGCACCACCGCCGACACCGAATCCAGTTGCAGCAACTGGGTCCTGTCCAAGACCCCGAGCACCGTCCGCCGCGTCGCCCGCCCGGGCCGGCGCACCCCGAAACCCTGCGCCGCCAACGCCGTTCGCCGCGCCGCCGCCGCACCCATCTTCCGCATGACTGGCAACCATGCCACGAGGCACCGACAGGATCGCGCCGTCAGGTCGAGACGGTCACCGCGCCGGTGGTGTCGATCTCGGTGCGGCGGTCCCGGTCCGATGCGGTGGCAAGGACGGTGGCCAGGATGCGTCGGCCGGTCGGGAGGATGCGGACGGTGACCGAACCGTCGTTCGCGGCGTCCAGTTCCCGGGTGGCGGCGTCGATCACTTGCCTGCGCACCCGATGCGGGACACCGGTGAAACCGCCGTCGTCGAGCAGGATCACCTCGACGCCGCGGGAGCGGGCTCCGCGGGCGGCGCTGCTGAGTTGCTCGGTGGCCAGCTGCGGGGCTCGCAGGCCGTCGCGCAGTTCGGCTTCCAGGAGCCTGCACTGTTCCCGCTCCGCGGCGGTGAGTTCCTCCCCGTCGGCGATGCGTTCCAGGATCGGGCGCGCCACCGCGTCCAGCCGAGCCAGCTGACGGGTGCGTTCGGAGTTCTCCGCGGCCATCGAGGCCTCGGCGGCGGCACGCATGGCCGCCTCCTCGCGCAGCAGCCGCAGCGAACGCTGGGTGGGCCGCATGATCGCCGCGAACAGGGAGACCCCGGCGACCGTGGCGACCGGCACGATCGAGCCGACGACGACGCCCACCCGCAGGCCTGCCACCACACCGACCACGGCGATCACCACGCCGATGCCCGCGACGCCGAGCCAGGCCGCGGCCGAGCGTCCGCGCAGCACCAGCACAGCGAGCACATAGGAGGCGGCGAACGCCGTCCAGACCTGCTTCGACCAGCCGTGTTCGACATCGAACGAGGTCAGGGTCGTGGCCAGTGGCCCGGAGGCGGCGACGAACACGGTCGCGGGCCAGGGCAGCGGATCGGTCGGCGCCACCAGCACCACGACACCGGCCAGCGCGAGCACGACCAGTGCCGCGACGGCGGCGGCCACCGGCGATTCGGAGAAGTTCCGGATCATGTACAGCACGATGGTCGCCTCGAGAACGACCAGGAACAGCCAGGCCGCGCGGTCCCGCAGTCCGAGCAGATCCCGCAGCCCGAATTCGGTTTCCCGCTCAGCCATTTCCGCCCCACACCAGCGTCACGGTCGTTCCCTCACCGGGCTCCGATTCCACGAAGCCCGCGCCGCCTGCCAGCTGACGCATGCGGCCCAGGATGCTCACCGAGATGCCGAGCCGATCGACCGGCACCTCACTCAGGTCGAAACCCGCTCCGTCGTCCCGGAACACCACGCGAATCCCACCCGCGCTGATCGTCACTGTGACGGTCCGGCGCACTTCGCGCCCGGCGACGGTGGCGTGCCGCAGACTGTTGCGCACAGCCTCGGCGAGTGCGGCCGCGATCGTGCTCGCGGCGTCCACCGGCAGATGCAGATCGTCGAACCCGGGCCAGCGTCGCGTGGTGAACCGGATGCCGGGGTTCACCTCGTGCACGGCGGAGCGGAGGAACCCGATCGCGGATTGCGCGTCCAGGCGGTCGGGTTCGTACCCGGCCACCCGGCACTCGTCGAGCTGTTCCAGGGTCCGTTCGGCCTGGCGGCGCAGTACCGGTGATTCGGTCCCCGCTCGTGAGGCGTCCAGCAAGGTGGACAGCACCGCGTCGTGGATCAGCGCGGCGAAGCGCGCACGTTCCCGCTCCCGGGCCGCCGCGCCCGCGACCGCCGCCGCCCGGCTGCTCTCGATCGCCGACTCGCGATCCACTCGCACGGCCGCCGCTCTGGCATAGATCACGCACCACAGGAACAGCGCGCTCAATCCCGCGGCCCTGGCGAAGTCGCCGAGCAGCGCGAGCGCGGTGGTCTCCCGCAGCACGACCAGATTCGCCAGCGCGCTGAATGCCGCGCCCACCACCAGATACGCCACGGCGAGCGGCGGACGCCAAGCGAGCACCGCCGCGAGGACGCCCAGCGCCAGCACCCGGTACAACCACACCGACGCCGCCCCTTCGGCATCCGGCACGGCATACGCCAGCGGAACCACCGCCATGGCCGCGAGGAAACTCACCGCCGCCGCACCGGCGACCCGCTGGATCATCCGCCTGCTCATGCCGACCGAGACGATCGCGAGTACCGGGAACAGCCCGAACGCCAGCACCACCTCGACCACCGTCCACCGGACCGGGACGAAGCGGCTCTGGTCGGCGATCTCGGGCAGCTCGACGACCGCGGCGATCACCCCGGCGATGCCGATGGCCAGGCCGAACCTGCGCAAGATGCGGTCGGCGGCGCCCTCGGAGGCCTTCTCCCTGGACAGCGCGACGACCCGGCGACGCCAGCGGTTCACACGGAACCGGTCGAGCGGGAGGGAGCGAGAGTGCGACTCGGTGTCCAGCACGCTGGACGCGATCATCCGCGCCGATGCCGCTCGGGAACCGGCAGCCAGCCGTCCTCGACCGCCCGCTTGTACAGGTCGGTCTTGGTCGGCGCGGGACGACCGGCGTCGGCGTACTTCTGGCGGATGCGGCCGAGATAGTCGTTGACCGTCTGCTCGGACAGACCGGTCAACCGCGCGACCCGGGAGGCTTTCTCCCCGGACGCGTACAGGGTGAGCACTTCCTCCTGACGCGGGCTCAGGCCCACATGGGACAGTTGCGGATCGCCGTCGATGGCGGCAGCCCAATCGGTGGTCACCACCTGCTCGCCGCCGGCCGCGCGGCGCACGGCGGCGACGACGGTCGGCACGTCCTCGGATTTGCGCACCACGCCAAGCACCCCCGCGCGCGCGGCGGCGCGCACCAGGAAGGCGTTGTCCGCGCCGGTGAAGACCAGCACCTCGATACCGCGGTTACGCAGGGCGCGCACGTTGTCCTCGGGCGAGGACCCGTCGGCCAGCCGAAGGTCCAGCACCACCAGGTCCAGCTTCGGCGCGCCGTCGGCGGCGGCGAGCAGTTCCGGCACCGTGCCGGCGGTCAGCACCAGATCGAGATCGGTTTCCGGCGCGAGCATCGCGGCGAGACCGATGGCGACCGATTCGTGGTCCTCGACCAATCCGATTCGGCGCGGGGCGTTCTCGTTCCCTTCGGCCCAGGTCACCTGGCTCTCCCATCCCGAGCTACTCGTTCACATCCCCACCGCGACAACAACCGCAGACAGTATGCCGGTCGATGGTGCGCCGTGGTCAGACACCAGAATTCGGGGGATGCTCAGGCCATGAGCCCGGCCGCGAGGGTGGCCCCCAGCTCCCAGCACCGCTGTAGGTCTTCCTTGGCGGGCGGACCGGAGAGCACCACAGCGGCGGCGGCCTGTTCCCAGCCCAGTCCGCTCGTGACGCTCACCACCCCGCGCTCGGCGCCTTCGGTGCCCTCGTTGCCGTGCAGGTACAGGCCGTACGGACGACCGCGCGTGGAATCGAGGCACGGATAGTAGAACGTGTCGAACGCGTGTTTGAGCGCGCCGCTCATGTAACCGAGGTTCGCCGGACTGCCCAGCAGGTAGCCGTCGGCGGCGAGCACGTCGGAGGCGGTGACGGCCAGCGCGGCGCGGCGCACGACCTCCACGCCTTCGATCTCGGGGTCGGTGGCCCCGGCGACGACGGCCTCGAACATCGCCTGCATATGCGGGGACGGCGTGTGATGGATGATCAGCAACCGGGCCACCCTGCGATGGTATCGGCCCGCGCGGCGGTCAGGCGGTGTCGCGCTCGTGCCGTTCCAGGGCGACCGCGCGGCGCATGGTCTCCCGGGCCCTGGTGCGGTCGCCCGCGTAGTCGTAGGCGCGCGCGAGGCGGTAGGAGACGCGCCAGTTGTCCGGGTCGGCCTCCCACTCCGCCTTGACCGTGGCGAACAGCTCGTCGGCCGCCGCGCGTTCGATGCGGCCGGAGGGCAGGCGCGGCAGATCGGTGGTGTCGAGCTCGCGGCCCTCGTCGTGGATGCGCCGCGCCAGGTGCTGATGCGCCAGGGCCGCGCGCACGGTGGCCACGACGATCCAGACGCCCAGCAGCGGCAGGATCAGCACGCCGACGCCGATCACGATCGCCGCCACGTCGCCGGAACCGATCAAGCCGAACGCGATCCGGCCGAGCAGCAGGAAGTAGAAACCGAGCACCAGGATGAGGGCCGCGATCAGCGCGACGACCTTGAGGACTTCCCCGCCGCCCTTCCGATCGGCCTGATCCGAGCCGCTCACGATCGCGCTCCGACGGACGCCGTGCGCGCCCGCCGCGCGTGCCGACATGCGATCACAGGTCCAGGAACGGGTCGAGTCCGACGGTGAGGCCGGGGCGGTCGGCGATCTCCCGCACGCCGAGCAGCACGCCGGGGGCGAACGACGAGCGGTCGATGGAGTCGTGCCGGATGGTGAGCGTCTCGCCGTGGGTGCCGAACAGCACCTCCTGGTGGGCGACCAGACCGGCCAGGCGCACCGAGTGCACCCGCACTCCGTCCACGTCGGCGCCGCGCGCGCCCTCCAGTTCGCTCGTCGTCGCGTCGGGACTGCGGTTGAGGCCCGCCTTGTCCCTGGCGGCGGCGATCAGGCCTGCCGTACGGTAGGCGGTGCCGGAGGGCGCGTCCGCCTTGTTGGGGTGGTGCAGTTCGATGACCTCCACCGATTCGAAGAAGCGGGCGGCCTGCTCGGCGAATCGCATGGACAGCACCGCGCCGATGGCGAAGTTCGGCGCGATCAGCACACCGACGTCAGGGCGGGCGGCCAGCCAGCCGCGCACCCGCGTCAACCGGGCCTCGTCGAACCCGGTGGTGCCGACCACCGCGTGGATGCCGTGGGCCACCAGGAACTCCAGATTGCCCATCACCACGTCCGGATGGGTGAAGTCGACGACCACCTGCGTGTCCGCCGCGGTGAACGCCTCGAGCGAATCGTCCTTGTCGACGGCGGCGACCAGTTCCAGATCCTCCGCCGCCGTCACCGCCGCGCAGATCGCCTGTCCGACTTTGCCGCGCGCTCCGAGCACTCCGACCCGAATGATCACCGCACCTCCTCGTTCCGTTTCCGGTCGGGATCAGCCTAATGGGCCCGGTCGAGCGCGATCCCTCCGCCGCCCGGCGTTCATCGCACCGCCTGCGGTTCACCGGCCTCCCGGCTCTGCGGACCCGCGAGATTCACGGCCATCCTCTGCAGCAACCGCAGCACCTCGGCGAATTGCTCGTCGGTGATGCCCTCCGCCATCTGCCGCCTGCGTCGGCCGATCCGGACGAAGGCCGCCTCGTGCGTGACGCGGCCCCGCTCGGTCAGTGACAGCACACCCGCGTCGTCGGAGACCAGCCCGGCGGCCACGAGTTCGGCCAGTTCGGTGGGCCATTCGGAGTCGTCGGCCCAGAAGGTGTCGAGCGCGTCGCGGATGTCGTCGGCGCGCTGCGGTCCGTCGGCCAGCGAGTGCAGGCTCTGCCAGCGTCTGCGACTCAACCCGCCCGATGCGAGGTCTTCGTCGAAGCGCTGGTTGATCAACCGATCGAGTTCCACGAGCCAGTAACCGATACCGCGCTGGATGGCCATCACCACTCCTTTGTATGCATAGAACCAAGTAGATGTAATCTTACATATAAATTCCGCGCATGACAGAGTGGAGTAATGGACGACCACGACGCGATCACCGTCGCCGTGGAAGCGGCGATGGTCCGGATCCGGCGCAGGCAGACGCGCGGTGCGCTGAGCGACGGCGCGATTCCCGTCGCCGTGTTCCGTGTGCTGGACGCCGTCGCGGACGGCTCGGCCGACACGGTGGGCGCACTCGCGCCGGCGCTCGGCGTCGATCAGCCCAGGGCGAGTCGCCTGGTAGCGCAGGCGGTTTCCGCCGGCCTGCTGGAACGCGTCGCCGATCAGCGCGACGGACGGCGTTCGGTCCTGCGCCTCACCGCCGCCGGTACCCGGGCTGTGGCCGAAGCCAGAAAGGGCAGGCGCACGACCATGGCCGCCGCCATGGCGGACTGGACGCCCGCGGAGCGCGCCGACTTCGCCCGTCTGCTCGAACGATTCGTCGACGCGATGGACCGGCCCGCAGGCTGAACGATCGCCGTGCGGCGGCAGGCCGGGTCAGTCGAAGACGATGACCTGGCGCAAGGCATGCCCCGCGGCGAGTTCGTCCATGGCGCGGTTGATTTCGTCGAGCCCGACGTGCGCCGAGACGAGCCGCTCCACCGGCAGGCGTCCCGCCCGCCACATGCGGACGTACTCGGGAACGTCCCGGGACGGCACCGCGGAGCCGAGGTAGCTGCCGACGATGGAACGGCCTTGGGCGACCAAGGCCAGCGGAGAGATGGCGGCACGGGCGTCCGGGGCGGGCAGCCCGACGGTGACGGTCGTGCCGCCGGGCGCGGTCGCGGCGACAGCGGTCTCGAAGGCACGGACGTTGCCCGCCGCCTCCACCACCACCTCGGCCTGCACACCGAGTTCGGCGATCTCGGCCGGGGTATAGGCCGCGTGCGCACCCAACTCCCGGGCGAGAGCGAGCTTGTCCGGCACGGTGTCGACCGCGATCACCTCATGCCCTTCCGCGGCGAGCGACACCGCGACCAGCACCGCCGCCATACCGACGCCACCCAGACCGACGACCATGATCCGGTCCCCGGTACCCGGTCGCGCCGAATTCAGCAGGGCGCCACCGCCGGTCAGCACCGCGCAGCCGAGGACGGCGGCGACCTCGGCAGGCACGTCGTCGTCGACCGGCACCACCGACCTGCGATCCACCACCGCGTGCGTGGCGAAAGCGGAAACACCCAGGTGGTGATGCACCTCGGCGCCGTCGCGGGACAATCGCCGCCCGCCGTTGAGCAGCTCGCCCGCATTGTTGGCGATGCTGCCGGGCACACAGGGCGTGCGGCCGTCGGTCGCGCACCCGGCGCACTCGCCACACCGCGGCAGGAAGGTCATGACCACGCGCTGCCCGACCGCGATATCGCCGTCGCCGGGACCGACCGCTTCCACCTTCCCGGCGGCCTCGTGGCCCAGCAGCATGGGTACCGGGCGGACCCGGTTGCCGTCCACCACCGACAGGTCCGAATGACACAGCCCCGCCGCCTCGATCCGGACCAGCAGTTCTCCCGGTCCCGGCTCGCGCAGCTCCAGATCACACACGGTGATCGGCGCCGACTCGGCGAACGGCGCGGGCGCCGCGATCCGCTCCAGGACCGCTCCACGAATCTTCATTCCGCCGACGCTACCGCTCGCGGCGGTCCGAGCCCACCGATGACGGCCGCGAGACCGGGCTTCGCCCACGGCCTCGTGCCCCGGTCGACCTGCGGTGGCCCGGCGGAGCACGATGCGGCTCGCAGAGGCGGCGATCGCAGGGCGCCTACGATGCACGAATGGGTGTGGATCTGACCGATGTGGTCGAACGCTTGCATGCCGACCTCGCGGCGTGGCTCGGCTCGGCGGCGCCGGACGAGGTGTTCGAGCGGTTCGCGGCGGCGCAGCACGAGCGGTTCAGCATGGTGACCACCGGTGGTGAAGTGCTGGGGCGCGACGCGTTGCTCGCGGGTCTGCGTGGCGCGCGCAACGCCGTGCCAGGCCTCACCATCGAGGTGTCCGAGGTCGAAGAACTCCAGCGGTCGGGCGGCATCGCGGTCGTGCGGTTCCTGGAGACGCACCGGGCGACCGGCGACACCACGCATCGCCGGGTGACCGCCGTGCTGACGACCGAGGATCCGGGTGGCGTTCGCTGGCTGACGGTGCACGAAACCGAGTCCACACCCGCCTGACCATTCCCAGCACGGGGATGCGCGCGCTGCGGTCGCGACCGGAGTGCCGGACAATTCCTTGCCTCGTTCCCGGCCGCGCGTCGTCCCGGTGACGGCTCGGATCGCGGAGCCGCGGTTCGGGAGAGAGGTGAACCCGAGGAGGTCGGTGCCGGTGGATCGCTGGGAACGCGACGGGCTGCGCTCCGCCAACAGCGGAATCCGCAACCAGGTCGACCACATTCTGGACGCGCTCGCCGAGCAGCGCACCCACCTGGCGGAGGTGCGCGAAAAGTTGGCCGCCGTGCGCTGCACGGCCGAGTCGGCGGACAAACTGGTGGAGGTGACCGTGGACGCGGCGGGCGTCCTCGTCGATGTGCGCTTCGCCCCGGCAGCACCGCGAAGCACACCGGAACAGCTAGGCCGTTCGGTCACCGAAGCAGGCAGGCAGGCGGCGCGGCTGGCCCGAGACCGGCACGCGGCGATCATCGCCCCGCTCATCGACGAAGCCGAAGCGGTACCCGACCTGCCCGATCTGGTCCCCGGCGCACCCAGCCTGCGCGCGGTGTGGGAACCCACGGACCACGACTCGGCCGGCTAGCGAGCCCGGTACCCGAAGCCGCGACTCCTCGCCGGACGAGACGGTCCGGCCGACCCGGGCCGACTCGACCGGCGAGGAATCACGGCCATCCCGAGATCCGTTGCGCTGTGGGCTGGTTCGGGTGGCTCGAGTGTGCGGTCCTCGAGTGTCGGCACATGGCATCTACCTCCGTTCGGACGGGCAGCGCGTCGGCTGCCGGGATGGGCAAAGGGATCAGGCGTAGAGCTTCGCGAGGAACGTGTTCAGGTTGTCGCGGACTCGCTCGACCTTTTCCTCGGGAGTGAGGTCCTCGCGGTACCTGCTTCCGAGCGCGGGGCGCTTCTTGTTCCGCGCGTACAGCGAGCAGGCGAGATCGGTGCACATGTAGGTGCCGACCGAGTTACCCCTGCGCCCGGACTCACCGGCTTTGTGCGCGGTCATCAGCGAGACCCCGCCGCCGGTGTGGGTGGTCAGGCAGATCGCGCACATCTGCGCGCGTCCGGTGCCCCCGGTGGCATGCCGCAGGGCGACGCCGACCAGGCGGTCGTCCTGCGGAACGACCAAGTAGCCGCGCCCAGGAAAGGACGGATCGCTCCAGCCGAGGAAGTCCAGATCCGCCCAGGGCCGCTCGTCCAGGTCCCTGGGTACGGGCAACCGCTTGGCGTCTCCCTTCGAACAGTTGACGAACGACGACCTGATGTCGCGTTCGGTGACGGGTTCCACGATGGAATCTCCTTCGATCGATCGGTAGGCAAACGGAAGCGACGTTACGGTCCCGCCGTGCCGGGAACAACGGATTTTCCGGCGTCGCGGGCACTGCGCGCCGCCCCGAAGCGAGCCGGGCGCCGCGAACACCGCGGGCGTAGAGGCGGTTTCGCAGCCCGTACGGCGGGTATCCGCGCGCCAGCGGGAGGTGGTGGGCGTCGGGAGGTGATCGGTGAGGTGCAAGACTTGAAGAAGGGGTTCGCCGCGCGACGCAGGCTGCGCGGGCCGGCGGATCTGCCGGGACGGTCGTGGTGGGGCGTGATCAAGCGGTCGGTCGGCGAGTTCCAGCGGGACAATCTGACCGACTGGGCCGCGGCGCTGACGTATTACAGTGTGCTGTCGCTGTTTCCGGGACTGATCGTCATGACCGCCGGGCTCGGCATCCTCGGACGCAACGACACGCGAGCACTGGTCGACACCATCCGCGAGATCGGGCCGGGTAGCGGAACGGATCTGCTCGTCGACGCGGTGAACGAGATCCAGGAAGCGCAAGCCCCGGCAGGCCCGTTGGCGTTGCTCGGGTTGGCGTCGGCGCTGTGGACCGCGTCGGCCTACATCGGCGCGTTCATGCGCGCAACCAACGCCATCTACGACATCCAGGAAGGACGTCCGATCTGGAAGACCGTGCCGGTGCGGGTAGCCCTGACCGCCGCGGTGGTGATCCTGCTCGGCGTCTGCACGGTGGGCGTCGTCGTCAGCGGCTCGCTCGCCGACCGCATCGGCGGGTGGCTCGGACTCGCGCAGGCCACGATCGCCGTCTGGGGCATCGTCAAGTGGCCGGTGATGATGGCACTGATCAGCCTGGTCTTCGCCCTGCTGTACTGGGCGGCGCCGAATGTGCGGCAGCCGGGATTCCGGTGGCTGACCCCCGGCAGCGCGCTGGCCGTCCTGCTGTGGGCCGGGGCGTCCTGGGGATTCGCGTTCTACGTCGGCCACTTCGGTTCCTACAACCGGGTCTACGGCTCCCTGGGTGGCGTCGTGGTCTTCCTCGTGTGGCTGTGGATCTCGAATATCGCGGTCCTGCTGGGCGCGGAGCTGGATGCCGAACTGGCACGGGCGCGCAACATCGCCCACGGCCATCCGGCGGACGCCGAACCCTATCTGCCGCCGCGCGACGATCCCGACGAATGACGAACGGCGGCAACAGATTCGAGAGTACTTCGGGTGGCTCGACGTGCTGAACACTCCGGCGCAGGACAAACACCGACCACGCCCTCGGAGGTCACCGGCAAGTTGTCGGTCTTCGACCGTTTCGCGACCACGGCCGGCGCGGTGGCCTCCTAGGCGTAATTCTTCGCCCCGAGCTGCTGCGTCACCGCAGGGAACTCGCCGAGGCCGTCGGGCTGGAGAACCGGGAGAGCGCCGGGTGACCGGCGCGCGGGCCGGCGGCACGGTGCGCTGCCTGCCCGCGCGGGCGCGGATTCGTCACCGCTGATCGGTCTCGGTGTCCTTGCCTGCTTCCCGGATCGCTTCGGCGAGTTCGCCACGCAGACGTTCGGCGTTGGCTTCGTCGCCGGTGTCCTCGGCGGTGGTGATGTCTTGACGCAATTGCGCGATCGTGTCCCGCGAAACCATAGGACCTCCCTCGTCTCTTCGGACGTTTTCCAGTGCAGGGGGGCGAACCGCGCCCCTCGTGTTCAGGGTGGCCGCTCGGGCACGGACGAAACACTTCCGAGACTCGTGCGGGGCGGTGGCGGACGCCGGATGCGCCGCTGGACCCGGCTCTACGCGATCACGCGCCGTAGAGTGGAAAAAGGCCGACGATTGAACCTCGACGAAGCGGGTATACGCCGGTACCGACCGCAGCCGATGACCTGCCACCGAATGAAACGGTTGTGACCAGTCCGTACGCCGAGCAAAGTGGCTCGACAGACCCTTACGACGTGCCGGACGGGATGGCCGTATTCGAGAGAGCAGGAGCGTCGCATCGATGGAATCACTCACCTTCCACAGCGACAGTCTGGGTGCGACCGAGGACTTCCTCAATCTGAACTACACCAAGATGCGGATAGGCAACAGCACGGGGGTACCGGTCCGGACGAACATCACCCGGAACCTGCTCGGTCCGGTCAGCCTGGACGAACTCGAGTTGAGCTTCGACATGAAGTACGACGCCCAGCCGCTGGGCAAGATATGCCTGTGCCAGGTGACCACGGGGATGATCGAAGAGAACTATGTCGACGGCACCACCGCCTACTTCCAGGCGGGCGACATCGGGCTGCTCACGCCACCGGACCTGCCGTATTCCGGAGTGGTCCACCACGCCCGTTACAGCATCACGATGTTCGATCCCGCTCTGCTGAACCAAGTCGCGGCCTCGACCCCGGACCGCGACCTGGAACCGATCCGGCTGACAGGTCATCGGCCGGTCTCCCCGGCCGCCGCGCGGCACCTGTCGAATGTGCTCGAGCATATGCGCGGTCTCGCCGTCGACCGCACGGTGAGTGAACAACCGCTGGTCGCCTCCACTGCCGCGCAGTACCTCGCCGCCAGCGTGCTGCACGCCCTCCCCAGCACGGCACACGCCGATCCGACCGCGCGCGACCGCAACGACGCCCATCCCGAGACGGTGCGGCGCGCGCTGGCGTACCTCGAATCGCACGTCCGCGACGACATCACCGTCGCCGACATCGCCGCGGCCGCCTACGTCACCGTCCGCGCGCTGCAACTGGCGTTCCGTCGCCATCTCGACAGCACGCCCATGGCGTACCTGCGGCGCCTTCGGCTACGCGGGGCGCACGAACAACTGCGCGACTGCTCACCCGAGGACGGCCACACCGTGACCTCGATCGCCGCGGAGTGGGGCTTCGCCCATCCGGGACGATTCGCGACCGCCTACCGCGACGCGTACGGCCGATTCCCCCATACGACGCTTCAAGCGTGATCCCGCACGTCCTGGCCTGCGGCGATCCCGGCCGAGCGCGGCGCGGGGGCAGTCGCGATCAGTCGCGCAGAGCGCGCTCTCGGAGTTCGGCGAGCGTCCGCGACAAGACGCGCGAGATGTGCATCTGCGAGACGCCGAGCGCGGCGGCGATCTGGGCTTGCGTACATCCTTCGAAGAAACGCATGCGCAGTACGCGCCGCTCGCGTTCGGGCAGTTCGGCCAGCAACGGGGCGACCGCGAGCGCTTCGTCGGTCAGGTCGTAGGAGGGGTCCTCGTCGCCGAACGTCTCCGCGACCCGAACGGCGGCGCTGCCGGTGTCGTCGTCATCGATGACGGCGTCGATGGAGTTCGTGGAGTAGGCGTTACCGGCCAGCAGCGCTTGCGTGACCTCGGTCAGGTCGATGTTCAGCTCCACGGCGATCTCGAGCGCGGTGGGCATTCGTCCCAGACGTTGGGACAGCCGCTCCACGGCCGGGCCGATGGTCAGCTGGATCTCCTTGATCCGGCGCGGGACCCGCACCGCCCAGCTGTGGTCCCGGAAGTGGCGGCGCACCTCCCCCATGATCGTGGGGACCGCGAACGACAGGAACGACGGTCCCCGTCCCGGGTCGAAGCGGTCGACCGCGAGCACCAATCCCACGGCGGCGATCTGGTACAGATCGTCGTAATTCTCTCCGCGACCGACGAAGCGACGGGCGATATGCTCGGCCAGCGGCAGGCACCGGCGCATGATTTCTTCCCGCAGTCGCGGACGTCCGGGGTCGTTCTCGGCCATCGCGTGCAATTCCTCGAGCCACGGCTCGATTCCGTCGTAGCTGTCGGTTCCTCGCCGGGCCCGGCGGGGCGTGGCGGTCCTGTGGTTCGCGGTCGCCAGTGACATGAGCTTCCTCGATTCCCCTTTTCCAGCGGTCCACGCGCTCGTGCGATGGCCGACGAGGCGACGGTCGCCGAGTACCGCCCTACCGTTGCGTCAAGCGCTCGGGCGCGGTCTTGTTCGTATTTCGGATGGTCGAACGGTGTGAATGTGCGTTCCCGGTATGTGGCCGCTGCTCACCGTCCGTCCGCCCCGCCGCCTCGTCCGCCCGGGCGGCCGCGGATGACCCGCACACGCGCGGCTGGTCGATACCGTGCATCGCCGGCGCCGGGCACGCCAGGAGCGGCACGCTCTCCTGCACCGCCAGCAGGTCCAGGATACGCCGCACGGGCACCTCGTCCGGCACGGTCACGGCGACCGGTACGCCCGCTCGCGCACCCCATCCCGCCAGCCGCAGCACTACGCGCACACCCGCACAGGACAGAAAACGCACCTCGCACAGGTCGATGACCACCGGAAGAGGGTTCGGTATTGTGGCGCCGTATTTTTCGACGACCTCGGTCATCGACGTGAAGCATTCCTCGGCCGTCGCCGCATCGAGTTCACCGTGTACGACGAGGATCAGGCCGTCTCCGGTTCGGACGCCTTCCACGCCGTTCTGACAGGTCACGCGCACCTCCGGCGGCCGGATCGGCACAAGACCGCAACTTCGAGCCTGGCAGTGAGCGCCGGTGGTGTCAGTGCGATAGACGAAGTCTGTCGGGGCATCGGTCCGAAAAACGAAATGCCCCCCGGCGTTCCGGCTGCCGGTCGCTCGATGATCAATCGCGGGGTATGCGGTGGTGGACGGTGAGCAGGATGTGGTCGAACGCGGCGACCAGGTCCGGCGGTGGCGGCGGCACGAGGAGCAGCTCGGTGATCAACTGCTGGGCGAGCGCCCGCAGCTTGGTGTTGGTTTCCTGCGAACGCCAGCGCAGGACTTGGAACGCTTGCTCGGCGCTGATCTGATAGATGCGCATGAGCACACCCTTGGCCTGCTCGATCACGGCGCGGTTCTCGTAGATTCCGGGCAGCGTCGCGGCCAGCATGGCTTCGTGCGCCTCGGCGAGGGTGTCGGAGAGGTCGACGTAGAAGCCGGAAGTACCCACCGCGGTGCCCGTGTCGTCCAGGATCCGGTCGGCGACGACGAGCACGGTGTGTTCCTGGCCGGACAGGTCGATGAACCGATGCCTGCTCGAGAAGGGTTCGCCGTGATCGATGGCGCGTGTGATGGTCTCGGCCACGTGCGTGCGGTCGTCGGGGTGTTTGTGCGCGAGCAACAGCTCCGTGGTGGGCTCGATCTCGCCGGGCCGGTAGCCGTGCATGCGATAGACCTCCGCGGACCATTCCCACCGGCGGGTGGCGAACCAGAACCGGAAGCTTCCGACCGCGGGCTGTTCGGCCGGTGCCGAACCGGTGGGGGTCAAGACGGACATGCCGGGTTCCATATGCCGAGTCATGGATGCAGTGCCTCTCCGAGGTACAAGGGCTTGCGGCCGCAACGGGTCCGCGAACCGCTGCCATCCCTCGACGGGATCACGCGGACGCGGGCGCGTCGGGCCGAGATTCCGCTGTTGACTCAACGGCCGGCGCACGCGCACATCGTGGCGGCAACCGGGGACCCACGAGCCAGTATGTCATCCATGTCCCACCCGGGCGCGATAAGCCCGCAACAGCGCCCGGCAAACGAGCCCACCCAGGAATTCGTAATCCGCGGTAACCGCTTGGCATCCAGGACTTTCGAGCCCGGAAGACAGTGCCGACGCACGGCGTGACTCCCGATTGACCATCGGCGCGATCCGAGCCGTCGCGCCGGATCCGCGGTGTTCAGCAGGTCCCGAGCCCGAGTAGCGGGGCGAGTGTCACGTCCCCGGATCGCCCCAGGCGGCAGGCACTCCGGAAACCGTGGCCGGCTCCGATTCCGAGAACGCCGCGGCGGCACCGGAGCCGACAAACTCGGCCGCCGCGAGTACCGCGCGGCGCACCGCGCTTTCGGGTCCGCTGCCCGCGCCCAAGTGGGCTGCCGCGGCGACGGCGAAACTGTCGCCCGCACCGCAGGCGTCACTGCCGTCGGGCGCCTTGGCCGCGGCCGGAAGCGGGATGCGCAGACGTTTACCCGATGCGCGCAGGCACATCAGGGCGCCCTCCGATCCGAGGGTCACCGCGATCGCCTGCACGGCCCACCCTTTGGCGAGTTTCCACAGATCCGGTCCGTCATCGAGCCGACCGGACAGCAGGGCGAGCGCTTCCGCGCGACCCGGGGTGACCAGAGCCGCACCCGGGATCGGGACCGATCCGCGCGGATGGGGATCCCAGACGACCGGGACGTGAGCGGCGTGGGCGCGCAGCAGCGCGCGGATCTGCGGGTGGGTCGCGGTGCCGCGACCGTAGTCCGAGACCACCACGGCATGCGCCGCCGCGAGCGCGGCGTGCGCCGCCTCGGGCAGCAGGTCGGTGCCGAGTCGTCCCGTACCGGAATCGATCCTGGTGATCAGGACCGGCCGCCTGGGCTCCTTGGTCCTCGCGTGCCCGTTCGGGGCGGCCCACGGGCCGATCGCTCGCACGCGCTGCTTGCAGACCGTCGAACCGCGCAAGGGCAGCGCGATGACCCGGACGTGGCCGTCCAGCAGTCCGCGCAGCCGGACAGCCGCCTCGTCGGAGGCGAAGCCCGCGATGAGAACGACTTCTCGCTCTCCCGTCGCGGCGAGCCGGGCCGCCAGTCCCGCCCCACCGGGACGGAACGTCCGGTGTGCGACGTCGACGACAGGAGCCGCGGAATTCGGGCTGCACCGGTCGGCGCGACCGTCGACGTCGATGTCGAGCAGCGCGTCGCCGATCACGACGAGCGGATCGGCGGTCGCCATCAATCCCGCTCCAACGCGTCTTCCGACGCCGTGCACAGTCCGTGCCCGGGGGCGGTGCCTGTTGCGGGCGTGGGGGGCTGTGGCGGACCGGTATCCGCCCCTGTCCATCCGGCCCCGCTCAGCGGGCCGGCGTGCTCGGACACCATGGCGATCTTCACTGCGGGCTCCGTTCGCCGCGGACGACTGGGTCGAATAGCGCAGTAACCGATCGGGGCCTCACGGCGAAGCCCGCAGGTGCTGACATGCCCGGACCGATCTCGACGAAACATGCGAACCAGGAATCCCACCCAGGTCGCACCCTGGGCCCCGGATAGCACGAGGACATCCGTTCCGGCCCGTCGCAGCCCCGAGGAGGGCGCATCGACGCAACCGCTCGGCGGCGTTCGATGTGCTCGGGTTCGTGCGCCGATCCGTCCGCGTTGCGGCACGGCTACCGAACGATTGCCGGCCCGTACGCTGATCTGCGCGCGGCCATCGGCTGTACTCGAACGGACCTCCCGGGACGACGGATGGCGGGCGACTACCGTCCGGACGTACAGGGCCGTGGCGGGTAGGGACGTACCGTCGCCGCTTCGGGTCCGCGGTCGGTGATCGTGGTGGTGAAGACGACGGTTTGCCCCGGACCGAGGGTTTTGTATCCGCGGGTGTCGATGGCGCGGAAGTCGACGAACACCGGGCTCGTGCGGTCATCGGGCTCGAGATAGCCGAAGCCCTTCTCGGTGTTGAACCAGGCGACGGTGCCGTGACGCCATTCGGTGACCGTGGCGGGAACGACGGTCTCGCGATGCCGGCGTGGCGGCCGGGATCGAACCGGGGCATGCGTGGTGATTGTCATGGGAAAGCGTGTCGCGGGGATGGGGAGCTGCGGGCCCGGGACACCGGTGCCGGGCCCGCGTCGGAAGAGAGTGACGTGACGGTTCGATCGGTCCGGAGCATCACCTGCCTTTCGCTGTGCTCGTCTTTTCCGTTGACACCGACTGGATGCCTCTTCCCCCGCGGGGGTCCGCGCTCGCGCGGGTGCGGACGGTGCGCGGGGATTCGGCCGCGCGGGGCGGCCACTTCCGGGGAGCGCCGCAGCCCGGTCACCCCCTCGTGGGCAGAAGCCAGGCGCGGCGGCGTCGGCGGGCATCGCGCGGGAGCCAGAGCTTCACAAAGGATCTCGTCCACCTCGGCGAACAACACCTCGAGTTCGGCATCCAGCAGCGGTGGCCCGCAGACGTCATCCCGCATGTCGAGCATGGTCACGACCCTTCACCTCCTACCGGAACGTGCTGGGCCCCGCGGCGATCAGGCGTCGATCACCTGGTGGCCGTTACCGCGGGCGACCTCGATCTTGCGGGGTTTCGCCCGCTCGGCGACCGGGATTCGCAGCCGGAGTACGCCATCGGTGTACTCGGCGCCGATGCGCTCGGTGTCGAGTCCCTCTCCGAGGAATATCTGACGGCTGAACACTCCGCGGGTGCGCTCCGCGGCGATCATCTCCCGGCCGGAGTCCAATTCGGGGCGCTGTGCGCGCACGGTGAGGACATTGCGTTCCATGTCCAGGTCCAGGGAGGCGGGATCGATACCGGGTAGATCGAGTTCGACCACGAATTCCTCACCCTCGCGCCAAGCGTCGATCGGCATGACGGCCGGGTGTGCTGCCGTGCCGAGCACCTGTTGCGTGAACCGCTCCAGATCGCGGAACGGGTCGGTACGCATCAACATGGTCGCCACCTCCAACTCACTCCATCTACCTCGGTGTACCGAGATAACCTGTGTCGATTCAGATAGATTTCTTATAGCACCATCTAGAAATGGACGCAAGAGGTCGTGGTAGGCAACTTCGGAGTTCGCGGTACGACCGGTGAAGAAGCGGCGCCGTTTCACCCGCCGTCCATCGATGCCGGTAGTTTCCGGCTTCGGCATGACGCGCGGTTCCGGAGCAAGCCACGGGTGCTTTCGGGGCGCGATACCGGACCGCGCTCGTCGCTCACCGCACTACCGCGGTCGGT
Source organism: Nocardia sp. NPDC047654 (assembly GCF_043205035.1). Classification (NCBI taxonomy): domain Bacteria; kingdom Bacillati; phylum Actinomycetota; class Actinomycetes; order Mycobacteriales; family Nocardiaceae; genus Nocardia; species Nocardia sp. NPDC047654. The sequence continues at coordinate 646,192 of NZ_JBIDDF010000001.1, read as the reverse complement.
TCTGGGCGGGGAACGACGAGCGAGCCGGATGCGCTCGAATGACACCGGAACCTGGAATGACCTGCTCGTTCCGGATGGGTCCGGAAGCCGGTCGGGAGACTTCGTGGAGCGGATGACGGGATTCGAACCCGCGACCCTCACCTTGGCAAGGTGATGCGCTACCAGCTGCGCTACATCCGCATTCGCACCGCGGTGCCCGTGATGCGACACAGAACATTAGCGGACACTCATGGCAAAAAGCCAATCGCCGCTCATGCCCGCTGGACCCCCGCCCGGTCGCGGCGCAGTCCGAGACCGGCCGCGAGCAGGCAGGCGAGGGCGACCACTCCGACGAACCAGGGGAACACCATGCTCAGGCCCCAGGTGGTAGCCGCCCAACCGGCCAGGATGGTGGGCAGCGCCATCGCCGAGTAGGCGAGCAAGTAGTACGCCGACATCGTCTCGCCGCGCTTGTGGTGCGGCACGACCTCCGACAGGTGACGCAGCGATCCGCCGAAGCCGAGGCCGAAGGTCGCCCCCAGTGCGACGCCCGCGGCGAGCACGGCGATCCAGTTGTGCGTGGCCAGCGCGGGCACCGTCAGCAGGAGGGCCAGCGCCATGCCGGTGTCGCCGAGGATCGCGGCCCAACGGGCGGGCACGCCGGTAGCGAACAGTTGCACCGTGGCGCCGGAGAGCGCGGTCGAGGCGACGACGGCGCCGCCGAAGACCAGGTTGTGGATGCCGGTCTGCTGCGTGGCCAGCGAGGGGTACAGCGACAGCAGCACGCCCAGTACCGACCAGGCCGCCATCACGCCGATGGCGGAGAACCAGAAGTCGCCGCGAATCTCCTGCGGTACGGCGGGTTTCGCGATCCGGATACGTCCGGCCACCCGGGCCGAGTGCGGTTCGCGCAGCGCGAGCACTCCGGCGCCGATCGCCAGGCAGACGACGGTGATCACGACGTAAGGCGTGCGCAGCGGATGCGGTGCGTACTGCGCCAGCAGCGCCGAGCCCAGGATCGCCACCGCCATTCCCACGTTGAAGGCGACACCGCTGAGTTGCCCGGACCGCGCGCCGCGGTGCGGACGTAGATCCAGCAGCGCGGCGGCGCCCGCGACCACGGTCGAGCCGACCGCGATGCCGTGCAGCGCACGCGCCAGCAGCAGCATCGGGACGCTGTCGGCGAGCACGAAGACGAGCAGCCCGGCGACCATCGTGGCGAAAGCGCCGAGCAGCACCGGTTTCCGGCCGACGACGTCGGAAATCCGCCCGGACACCAGCACCGCGCCCAGGGCGGCCACCGCGTACACCGCGAACACGATGGTCGTGGTGAGCGGGGAGAGATGCCACTGCTTCTGATAGATGCCGTAGAGCGGCGCCGGAACGCCCGAAACCCCCAGCGCTACGCCACTGGCCGCCAGGACCAGGGCATAAGCCCAGGGCTGTGCGGTCTGCTCATCGACGGCCACCGCCATTGTCGCTGCCATCGGAACTCCGATCAGGTAAGTTTGATGATGATCGAACCGCAGTCGACGATACATCCAGTACGACGATCATCAAACCTGAGAGTGAGCCGGATCATGCCCGATGCGCGAGACGCGGACCAGCAGGCGCCCCCGGTGGCCGCGTTGCCCGCGGTGCTCAGCGCGCTGCAGGACCCGGTGCGCCTGGAGATGGTGCGCCGGCTCGGCAACGCGGGAACGGCGGTCCGCTGCGGCGCGCTCTACGAGGTGATCAACAAATCGACCGCCACCCACCATTTCAAGATCCTGCGTGACGCGGGTGTGATCGAGCGCTTGATCATCGACGGCCACACCTGCCAGCGCCTGCGCATCGACGACCTCGAGGCCGCCCTGCCGGGGCTGGTGCCGACGATCGTCGCGGCCGCCAATCGCGCCCGCGGGGACTGACCCTGCCGAGGCAGTGCGCGTTCAGCAGTTGTCGAAGCGCCACTGCCCGTCGATGAATGTCCAGGTCTTCGGCTTCGTGTCGTCCTGCCCCGCGCGGGCGTCGGAGTGCTCGACCGTGACCGTGCCGGTCGAGCCGGAGGTGGTGACGGTGATCCGCGCGGGCTCGGACTTCAGGTCCCGGCCGTCGTAGAGCTGCGCCATGGACGCCACGTAGTCGTCCTCGTTGAGCGTGAGCTTGCACCGCGCGGAACGGAACCGGTACGCGGCGGCGTAGTCGTGACTCGCCAGCGCGTCGGTCATCTTCGTGGCTTCCGCCCGGAGCGCGGACTCGGTCGGCTCGCCCGCCTTGCCCGCCTCCGCGTCCGTTCCGCCGCACCCGGACAGCACGAGGACGGGCAGCGATACCGTTACCAGCGCGCGAAGGGCACGGTTCGTTCGGTTCATCTCGACTCCTTGCCAGAGATCGCCGGATCCCATACCCGGACAATCGAGTTCAGCGCCCTCCAGCGGGGACCGAAGGCCGGGCGGCGGAAACAGTATCGCGGTAACGGATTCCCCGCCAAGCCGCGGACCCCTCGCTCGCGACGATCAGCTCGGCACCAGCCGCCGGACGGCGGCCGGTAGATCACGGGTGCGCTTGTACGGCCCGGCGACCGACGCGGCGAAGGGCCGCGCCAGCAACGTACGCGCGACGGCGGACACCTCCTCGGTGGTGACGGCGTCGATGCGGGCCAGGGTCTCCGACACGCTGCGGTGGTTGCCGTAGCTGAGTTCGCTGCGCCCCAGACGATTCATGCGCGAGGCGGAGTCCTCCAGGCCGAGCACGAGCCCACCGCGCAACGAGCCCTTGGCGCGTGCGCACTCGGCGTCGCTGATGCCGTCAGCGGCGACTTCCTCCAAGACGCCTCTGGCCAATGCCGCCACCTCGCCCAGGTTCTCCGGCTGGCAGCCGATGTAGACCGAGAACGCGCCGGTGTCGGCGAAGGTGTCGACGCTGGAATACACCGAGTAGGCCAGCCCGCGTTCTTCCCGGATACGTTGGAACAGACGCGAACTCAGCCCGCCACCGACCACGGTGTTCAGCACCGACAGCGGCCAGCGCCGCTCCCCTTCGTGCCGCCCGAAGGCACGCACGCCGAACGCCAGATGCGCCTGCTCGCTGTCGCGATGACTCCAGTGCAGCTGCGGAGCGCCGTGCGGCCGGAACCTGCCCTCGCGCCGCGGTGCGGGCGTCGCCGCAGGCTCGAGCCGGTTCTCGAAAGCACGGTGCACCAATTCCACGGTGTGGTCGTGTTCCACGTTGCCCGCGACCGCGATCACCATCCGGTCCGGCCGGTAACGCCGCAGGTGGAACGACCGCAGTTGCGCGGCCCGCATCCCCTCGATGGATTCGACGGAACCGATCACCGGGCGCCCGATCGGATGATCACCGAACAGCGCGGCCAGGAAGGAGTCACCGACCAGGTCCTCGGGGTCGTCGTCGCGCATGGCGATCTCCTCGAGCACCACCTGCCGCTCCACGTCCACGTCCGACGCCCGGCACAGACCGTTGAGCACCACGTCCGAGACCAGATCGACGGCCAGGGGCAGGTCCTCGTCCAAGACGTGCGCGTAGTAGCAGGTCTGCTCCTTCGCGGTGAATGCGTTGAGTTCGCCGCCGACCGCGTCCATCGCCTCGGCGATGTCCAGGGCCGAGCGCGTCGGCGTCGCCTTGAACAGCAGGTGCTCCAGGAAATGCGCGGCGCCCGCGACGGTGGGGCCTTCGTCGCGCGATCCGACGCCGACCCAGACGCCGACGGACGCCGAGCGGACCCCGGGCAGATGCTCGGTGACCACGCGCAATCCGCCGGGCAGCACGGTGCGCCGTACTCCGCTGTCCGAGTCCGCCCGCAGCTCGAGTGACGAACCCCCCTGCCCGGTGCTGAGCAGAGGGGTTGTCGTCTTCTTCTTCGTCACAGGGACAAGTACTACTCGGTCCCGGCCGAACCCGCATCGGCCGCGTCGTCGCCGGGCTCCTCGGTGTTCTCCTCGACCGGCACGAGCGAGATCTTGCCGCGGTTGTCGATGTCGGCGATCTCCACCCGCAGCTTGTCGCCGACGTTCACCACGTCCTCGACCTTGGCCACACGCTTGCCGTTGCCCAGCTTGGAGATGTGCACCAGACCGTCGCGGCCCGGCAGCAGCGAGACGAACGCGCCGAAGGCGGTGGTCTTGACGACCGTGCCGAGGAAGCGCTCGCCGACCTTCGGCAGCTGCGGGTTGGCGATGGCGTTGATCGCGTCGATCGCGGCCTGCGCCGATGGGCCGTCGGTCGCGCCGACGAACACGGTGCCGTCGTCCTCGATGGAGATGTTGGCGCCGGTCTCCTCGGTGATCTGGTTGATCACCTTGCCCTTGGGGCCGATCACCTCGCCGATCTTGTCGACCGGGATCTTGATCGCGGTGACGCGCGGCGCGTACGGGCTCATCTCGTCCGGGGTGGCGATGGCCTCGGCCATCACGTCCAGGATCGTGGCGCGCGCGTCGTGGGCCTGGCTCAGCGCGCCGGCCAGCACCTGCGAGGGGATGCCGTCCAGCTTGGTGTCCAGCTGCAGCGCGGTGACGAACTCGGGGGTGCCCGCGACCTTGAAGTCCATGTCGCCGAAGGCGTCCTCGGCGCCGAGGATGTCGGTCAGCGCGACGTAGCGGACCTCTTCCTCACCCTGATCGTTGGTGATGGTGTCCGAGACCAGGCCCATCGCGATACCGGCCACCGGCGCCTTCAGCGGCACGCCCGCGTTCAGCAGCGACAGGGTGGAGGCGCACACCGAGCCCATCGAGGTGGAGCCATTGGAACTCAGCGCCTCCGAGACCTGGCGGATGGCGTACGGGAACTCCTCCTGGCTGGGCAGCACCGGGATCAGCGCCCGCTCGGCCAGCGCGCCGTGGCCGATCTCGCGGCGCTTGGGCGAACCGACCCGGCCGGTCTCACCGGTGGAGAACGGCGGGAAGTTGTAGTGGTGCATGTAGCGCTTGCTGGTCTCCGGGCCGAGCGAGTCGACCTGCTGGGCCATCTTCACCATGTCCAGGGTGGTGACGCCCAGGATCTGGGTCTCACCGCGCTCGAACAGGGCCGAACCGTGCGCCCGGGGCACCACCGCGACCTCGGCGGACAGCGCGCGGATGTCGGCCAGGCCGCGACCGTCGATGCGGAAGCCGTCGGACAGGATCCGCTGACGCACCAGCTTCTTGGTGACCGAGCGGAACGCCGCGCCCAATTCCTTCTCGCGTCCGGCGAAGTCGTCGACGAGCCGCTCGAGCACGGCGAGCTTGATCTGGTCGATCTTCTCCTCGCGCTCCTGCTTGCCGGAGATGCTCAGCGCCTCGCTCAGCTCACGCTTGGCGGTACCCTCGACGGCCTCGTACACGTCCTGCCCGTACGGCGGGAAGAGCGGGAACTCCTCGGTGGGCTTGGCGGCCAGCTCGGCCAGGTCCTGCTGGGCGCGGCACAGGCGGGCGATGAACGGCTTGGCGGCCTCGAGGCCCTCCGCGACCACGGCCTCGGTCGGCGCCTGCGCACCGCCCTCGACCAGCGCGATGACGTTCTCCGTCGCCTCCGCCTCGACCATCATGATCGCGACGTCGCCGGAGTCGACCACCCGGCCCGCGACGACCATGTCGAACACGGCGCCCTCGAGCTGCTCGGTGGTCGGGAAGGCGACCCACTGGCCCTCGATCAGCGCCACGCGTACGCCGCCGACCGGGCCGGAGAACGGCAGGCCCGCGATCTGGGTGGACGCGGACGCGGCGTTGATCGCCACCACGTCGTAGAGGTCCTTCGGGTCCAGGCTCAGCACCGTGACCACGACCTGGATCTCGTTACGCAGGCCGTCGACGAACGACGGGCGCAGCGGCCGGTCGATCAGGCGGCAGGTCAGGATCGCGTCGGTGGAGGGACGGCCCTCACGGCGGAAGAACGATCCCGGGATGCGACCCGCGGCGTACATCCGCTCCTCGACGTCGACCGTCAGCGGGAAGAAGTCGAACTGGTCCTTGGGCTGCTTGCCCGCGGTGGTGGCCGACAGCAGCATGGTCTCGTCGTCCAGGTAGGCGGCGACCGAGCCTGCGGCCTGCCGGGCGAGGCGTCCGGTCTCGAACCGGATGGTGCGGGTGCCGTAGCTGCCGTTGTCGATCAGCGCGACGGATTCGTAAACGCCCGGTTCGACCTCGACGGCGGTGCTCTTGCGTTCAGTTGTTTCGGTCATTCTTCTCTCTCAACCTCTCGTCTTCGCCGGCTCGAGCGCACGGTGGCGCGATCCGGCTGTCGTCAGCCGTACCGGGTACGGACGCGCGGCAACCCTCCTGGCTGCGACGCGCGCACCCGGCCGAATCCCCTTGGAGACGGCGACGCGGAGGCGGTCATCGATCGAAGCCCGACGGCGTCAACTCGCTGCCGATAGGCCACTACCGAAGACCGACGCCACGCGGGCGGGTGCATACGGCTGTGCAATGTTGTCGTGCGCAGGGGGGCGATCCACCCCTATACACAAATAGCCAACGGAGCGATTGTACGTCTCCCCGTCGGCTGAACCAGCGACCGCCTCGGGCACTCCGTGTCGGACCGCCTGTTACCACCACCGCGGTTCACGAGCGCCCGGACCCGATCCCTGAGAGTCGACAGAAGCCCGCGTTCCTCGCGGTCGCCGATCGCGGCTCCGCGGAAAATCGCATCTGATCCGCGAACGGCTCCTGCCGTCGGCACACTGGGCACGCCCTGGCCCGGCAGGCGGGTCCGGACTCACCCACCAACTGAAACGCGCAAGTCGAATCACGGCAGCCATAACGGGCGAACCGCCGCAGGAGCGCGCGCCGTTCACGGCCCGGCTCGAGTCGAGGGATCGCTGCGTTCGCGACGAAGTCGCCGGCAGCGGTTGCTCGGACGCGAGCCGTGCGGGGCCGCGAACCTCGGCGCCGAAGGCGCCGGAAAGAACTACCGACGCAGCCCGAGGCGCTCGATCAGCGAACGGTAGCGGTTGATGTCGTTGTCCTGCAGGTACTTCGACAGCCGCTTGCGACGACCGATCAGCGCCATCAGACCGTGCCGGGTGTGGTGGTCGTGCTTGTGCTTCTTCAGGTGCTCGGTGATGTCAGCGATCCGCTTGGACAGCAGCGCGATCTGCGCCTCCGGCGAACCGGTGTCCTTCTCGTGCAGGCCGTACTCGGCGAGGATCGCCGACTTCTGCTCGGTGGTCAGCGCCATGGGGCATCCACTCCTGTTTCTCAGTTCCGCGCTCGAAGGTCCGGTTACCCGGGTATGGGCGCCACCGCGGACCGCAGCAAACCCGAGGGACCACCCTACCGGACCGTGCGCCGCACGCCGAAATCGCCGTCCGCGGATCTCGCCCCCGGTTCCGGCCGCGCTCCGCAGGGAAGCATCGGCGTTACCTTCCGGGTAATCGACTCCGCGCGGTCCGGCTGCGAATCTTCCTGTCGTACCGCCGAATACGAGGAGAAGACGATGCCCTACCTGGAGACGACCGACGGCACCCGCCTGGCCTACGAGGACTACGGAACCGGAGCACCGATCGTGTTCATCGCCGGGTGGGCGCTGAACACGGAGATGTGGGAGTACCAGGTCCCGTTCTTCGTCGAGCGGGGCTACCGCTGCGTGCTGCTCGACCGGCGCGGGCACGGCCGCTCCGACCGGCCGTCGACCGGATACGACCTGGACACCCGCGCCGACGACGTGGCCGAGCTGATCGAACACCTGGACCTGCGCGAGCTCACCTTGGTCGCCCACTCCGCGGGCGGCGCGGAAGTCGCGCGCTACCTGGCCGGACACGGCGCCGCGCGGGTCGCGCGCATCGCGCTGCTGGCCACCACGCTGCCGTTCCTGCGGCAGACCGAGGACAACCCCCATGGCCTGCCGGACGAGCTGGGCCTGGCCTCCGTCGCGCAGTGGCGCACCGACCGGCCCAAATGGTTCGCCGACCGCGCGCAAGGATACTTCGCCACCCACCTCGGCAACGACGTCTCCCCCGCGCTGATCGAGCACGAGACGCGCCGCTGCCTGTCCGCCGCGCCGTGGGCCACCATCGCGGTCTGGGAGTCGACCTTCCCGTCCGACCACCGCGAGACCCTGCGGGAACTGCCGATACCCGCTCTGGTCGTGCACGGGGTGCCGGATCAGTCCATCCCGATCGACGCCAGCAGCAGGCGCACCGCGGAACTCATTCCGGACTGCGTCTACAAGGAGTACCCGACCGCAGGGCACGGCCTGTACATCACGCATGCCGCGCAGCTCAACGACGACCTGCTCGACTTCATGAAGTCCTGACGCTCACCCGGCGTCGACGGCGATGAGGATCTTACGGGCGGTCTCCACGTCGCGGCCCATGCACTCGACGAGCTCCTCCACCGACTCGAACTTGCGCTGGCCGCGGATGTGCTCGACGAAGTCCACCGCGACGTGCTGACCGTAGAGATCGGCCTCGCCGTCGAGCACGTACGCCTCGACGGTGCGGGCGCGGCCGGAGAAGGTCGGGTTGGTGCCCACCGAGATGGCGGCCATCGCCCGCTCGCCCGGGGTGACGGTCCCGATGGTGGGGCCCGGGCCGAGCACGGTGAACCATCCGGCGTATACGCCGTCGGCCGGAATCGCGGCATGCATCGGCGGCGCGACGTTCGCGGTGGGGAAACCGAGTTGCTTGCCCCGGCCGTCACCGTGCACGACGACGCCCTCCACCCGATGGGGACGTCCCAGCGCCTCGGCCGCGGCCGCCATGTCCCCGGCGTCGACGCACGCGCGGATGTAGGTCGAGGAGAAGGTCACGGCGTGTTCGGCGAGCAGCGTCACGCCGTCGACCTCGAAGCCGAAGCGCTTGCCGAGTTCCCGCATGGTCTCGACGGTGCCCGTGGCCTTCTTGCCGAAAGTGAAGTTGTCACCCACCACCACCTCGACCACGTGCAATCGCTCGACCAGCAGGTCGTGCACATAGCGCGCGGGAGTCAGCTTCATGAACTCATGGGTGAAGGGCATGACGCAGAACACGTCCACGCCCAGTTCCTCGGCCAATTCGGCGCGGCGGGTGAGGGTGGTCAGCTGCGCGGGGTGCGAGCCGGGGCGGACCACTTCCATCGGGTGCGGATCGAACGTCATCAGCACGGCGGGCACGCCGCGCGCGGCGGCGGACTTCACGGCCCGGCTGATCAGCTGCGCGTGGCCGCGGTGCACACCGTCGAACACACCGATCGTGAGGACACAGCGCCCCCAGTCCGCGGGCACCTCGTCGAGACTTCGCCATCTCTGCACAGTGCGCAGCCTACGCAAATCAGGTAGCGAACAGTATTCGGGCGTGCTGATCTCACACAACGGTTGCGCTGCGGTGAGCCGACGCGGAGGCGCGAGCCACGCCGGGCGACGCGGGCGCGGACAGGTCGTGCGCCACCCGGCGGGAACGGCGCCGATCGGTCGGGCCACCCCCGCCGCGGCAGGAGACGCGCGGTAGCCGCCCGAGGGATAACCGGGGAGTGGCCGTGGCCGCCGCCCGACGGCGCATCGCGGTGCCGCACCGTCGGTGTCGACGACATCGCCGAGGAAATCTCAGGTCACCGGAAAGGAACCGTACGGAATCGCGAAAGCGCCGATACACGCCGGTTTCCCACGGGCAGACAAGGTCGTCTCGCCAGCAGCGGGAATGGTCTAGCGTCCAATTCGTTGGTGACGGAGTGCCCCGGAGTAGCCATGAAAAGTGCAGTCAAGCACGTGCGTGTGATCAAACCGTCCGATTCGGCCGAAACAATCGGCCGGCAACGACAACGCCTCATTCCTTGCGTCACCACCGAAACCTGTGGCGCCACAGGAATCTCGGCGGGCATGGTCAACATGGCCCCGGGCGCGATGTCGAAAGCGCATTATCACGCGCACAGCGAGATCGTCGTCGTCTGCCTGCGCGGCCGAGCGGTCACCCTGATCGGCCCGGAGCTGACGCCGCATTTCCACGGTCCGGGCGAGTTCATCTACATCCCCGAAGGCGTCGTGCACGTGGCGGTGAATCTCGACGAGGCCGAGGATCTGGTCGCGGTGGAAATGCGGACCGATCCGCTGTTCAACGACGACGTGGTGCTGACGCCGGAATACGACGCCGACGTACCCGAAGTGGTTGCCCGCCTGCGGCGCCTCGACCCGGTCGGCTGACGTGGCCGTCCGCAAACGCAGCCGCGGCGCGGCCGAGGTGACCAGCGGGCCGATCGACGACATCTTCGCGGCGCTGGCCGGCCGCCCCGACGTGGTGTCCTTCGCCGTCGGCGCGCCCGACCCCGCGCTGCTGCCGAGCGAACTCGTCGCCACGCTGGCGCAGACGGTCGTGGGCAGATACGGCAGCGCCGTCCTCCAATACGGGATGACCCAGGGATTCGCCCCGCTGTTGGACGAAGCCCGAAACCTTCTGCGCAATAGAGATATTCGGTGCACGCCCGATCGCCTGCATATCTCGACCGGCGGCTCCGGCGCATTGCACAATGTGTGTTTGGCGCTGCTCGACCCGCGGGACGTGGTTCTGGTCGAGACTCCCACTTACGGCCCGGCGGTGAAGGAATTCCGCAGCCACGGAGCCGCCGTCGTGCCGGTGCCCTCCGACGAATTCGGCCTCGTGCCGGAAGCGCTCGCGGAAGCCCTGGCCCGATACGACGCGGCATTCGTCTATCTACTGCCCACTTTCCAGAATCCAACCGGGCGGACGATGCCCGCCGGTCGGCGTGCGGAAATCGCCGAGATCGTCGTCCGCCACGGCACGCTGGTGGTCGAAGACGACGTCTACACCGACCTGCGCTATCGCGGCGTGGCACAGCCCGCGCTGTCGTCGTTCGCGCCGGACAACTCGGTCTACATCACATCCCTGTCGAAAACGCTCGCTCCCGCGATCCGCGTCGGAATCACCGTCATGCCCCCGGATCTCCTGCGGACCGTGCTGGCGTTGAAGCAAGGCATTGATATGCAGACTTCGACGTACTGCCAGGCGATTGCCGCCGAATTCCTCGGCAGTTCGGACGGGATCGCACACCTCGCCCACCTCGTCGACGCCTATGCGGCCAAGTTGGACGCGTTGTCGGTCGCGCTCGAGCGGCATTTCCCGCCGGAGTTCCGCTGGGTCGAGCCGGAGGGCGGGATGTTCCTGTGGATCGAGGGGCCGCCCGATTTCGATGCCGATGCGCTGCTGGCGCGGGCCCTGCGACAGGGGGTGGCGTTCCTGCCCGGTAGCGCCTTCTACGCCGACGACGTCGCGGAGCACCGCAACACCATGCGGCTGAGTTTCGCGAACGTGCCGCGCGACGATATCGATCGGGGCATCGCCGCGCTCGCGATCGTCTGCGGGGAGACGGCGTGAGCGATCGGCATCCGGTGCACGGCACCTGGGAAGTTCGCGCCGACGGCGCTCCGTTCGGCTACCACGTGATGCAGTTCCACCCCGGCGGCACGATGCTGCAATCGAATCCCGATCACGGCAATCGCGCCACGAGCGACAGCAACGGCATGGGCACCTGGCGCAGCGCGGGCGAGCGGGTCACCGGCGCCTTCCTGGAGTTCACCGTCGATCGCACCGACCCCGCCGTGGTGCGCAAAGGAATCGTCGCCTTCGAACTCGACGTGACCGGCGACGAGTTCACCGGGTTCGCCACGGCGACGTTCTACGAGTTGTCCGGCGAGCCGGTGGGCGCACCGGCCACCGCCCGGTTGACCGGTCGCCGATTCGACGGCGTGGCCGCGCACCGCGACGCGGCGGATCTGTCGACAACGGTTCGACCCACGCACATGCGGCCACCGATACGCCCACTTCGCGGCGGGTGAACGGCGAACAGCGCTTCGTTGTCGCTGCGCCGGCCGCGAGTCGGGGATGTGTGTATCGGCACGCCAGTGCCTAAGCTCGGGTGTGTGCCAGGTAAACGAGATATCGCCACTCGACGCGAGTTGGCCGACGCCCCGGCGCCGGGCGATGCGCACGGCGGTACCGCGACGATCGCGCCTGTGCTCTCGTCGGTCGCCCAGGACTACCTGAAGGTCATCTGGACCGCGCAGGAGTGGTCGCAGGAGAAGGTGACCACCAAATTGCTCGCCGAGCGGATCGGCGTGTCGGCCTCCACGGTGTCCGAAGCCGTCCGCAAACTCGCCGACCAGGGGCTGGTCGAGCATGCCCGCTATGGGGCGATCGCCCTCACCACCGAGGGCCGCCGCGCCGCGGTCGCGATGGTGCGCAGGCACCGGCTCATCGAGACGTTCCTGGTGAACGAGCTCGGTTACGGCTGGGACGAGGTGCACGACGAGGCCGAGGTGCTCGAGCACGCGGTCTCCGAACTGCTGATGGCCCGGATCGACGCCAAGCTCGGATACCCCGATCGCGACCCGCACGGCGATCCGATCCCGTCGGTGGACGGCGCGGTGCCGACCCCGCCCGCGCGCCAGCTCAGCGACTTCAACGCGGGCGAGACCGGCCGGGTCGCGCGCATCTCCGACGCCGACCCCGACATGCTGCGCTACTTCGACTCCGTCGGCATCGCGCTGGACACCGCCATCACGGTCGTCGAACGCCGCGACTTCGCCGGCACCATCGCCATCCGAATCGGCGCCACCGACGCGCAGACGGACCTCGGGCGCCCCGCCGCCGAGGCCATCTGGCTCACCGCCTGAGTCGGTCCGCTCTGTCGGTGGGTCCCACCCGGCGTCGGCACGGTTCCGGCGGCCGCGAGTCGTCGGCCATCCTCCGGCGATCGGACTGCTCGCGTCGGTCGTCACGCCGGCGCGTGCTCGGACGGAACGCTCCCCGATCGCCTGCGCTCGGACCCCGCGAGCGAACGCGCTCGGGGCTCGCCTAGCGCAGACGGCCGCAAAATGGATCCGCGCCCCGGAAACGGCGTATCCGTCCTGGCGAACCGGTAATGCCGCACGCCCGCGATGACAGCGGCAGGGCCTGCTCGCGCGCAGGCCACCGCCGCCGTCGACCGCTCCGGCCACCGGCGGCGGATTTCGAGAACCGTCCGAGCGATCAGGTCAGCCGAGCCCGGCCGCGGCGGCGCGGGCCAGTTCGGCCGCGCGAGCGGCGATGGCGTCGCCTAGTTCGGTGGTGGTCGCGGTGCCGCCGAGGTCCGGCGTGCACATCTTCCCGGCTGCGAGCACGTCGCAGACCGCTCGGTCGACCGCGGCGGCCGCGGCGGACTCGCCCAGATGGTCGAGCAGCATCGCGCCCGCGAGGATCTGCGCGACCGGGTTCGCGATCCCCTGACCGGCGATGTCGGGGGCACTGCCGTGCACCGCCTCGAACATCGATGGGCCGGTGCGTTCGGGATTGATATTGCCCGACGGCGCCAGACCGAGCCCGCCGGTCACGGCGGCGGCGAGGTCGGAGAGGATGTCGCCGAACAGATTCGAGCCCACGATCACGTCCAGCCGGTCCGGGTGCAGCACGAGTTCGGCGGCCAGCGCGTCGACGTGCATCTGCCGCGTCTGCACCCGGGGATACTCGGTCGAGACACGCTCGAAGACGCTGTCCCAGTAGGGCATCGAGTGGATGATCCCGTTGGACTTGGTCGCCGAGCACAACCGCCCCGACCGTTCGGCGGCCCGCTCGAACGCGTAGCGGATGATCCGCTCGCATCCGGTGCGGGTGAACACCGACTCCTGGAGCACGAATTCGTCGGGGCGGCCCTCGTTGTGGATGCCGCCGATCCGGGAGTATTCGCCCTCGGAGTTCTCCCGCACGATGAGGATGTCCAAATCGTCGGCGGTCCGGCCGCGCAGCGCCGACTCGGTGCCGGGCAGCAGGCGCACCGGGCGCAGGTTGACGTACTGACCGAAGGCGCGGCGCAACGGGATCAGCAGACCCCACAGCGAAACATGGTCGGGCACACCGGGAAAGCCGACGGCGCCGAGCAGGATCGCATCGAAGCCCGCGAGCCGCTCCGCGCCGTCTGGCGGCATCATCGCCCCCGTGCGCAGGTAGTTCTCGCAGGACCAATCGAATTCGGTCCACTCCAGGCCGGGCAGCACGGCGTCGAGCACGCGCGCCGCCACCGCGGTGACGTCGACTCCGATTCCGTCACCCGGGATGCTGGCGATGCGGTACCGGCTCACGAGAACTCCTTCACAGCCGCACTCCGATGTACTTGGTCTCCAAAAATTCGTCGATCCCGGTCAGCCCGCCCTCACGGCCGAGCCCGGACTCCTTGACACCGCCGAACGGTGCGGCCGGATTCGACACCACGCCCTGGTTGAGGCCCACCATGCCGGTTTCCAGCGCCTCGCACACCCGCAATCCGCGCCGGAGGTTCTCGGTGAAGACGTAGCTCACCAGTCCGTAGGGGGTGTCGTTGGCTCGGCTCACCGCCTCGTCCTCGGTGTCGAAGACACCGATCGCGGCGACCGGTCCGAAGATCTCGGTATGGCACAGCTCGGCGGCGTCGGGCACGTCGACCAGGACGGTCGCGGGATAGAAGGTGCCCGGCCCGCCCGGCGCGGAGCCGCCGGTGAGCACCGTGGCCCCACGGGCGCGGGCGTCATCGACCAGGCGCTGCACCTTGGCGACGGCCTCGGCGTCGATCAGCGGACCGACCACCACGTCCGGCTCGGTGCCCCGGCCCATCGGCAGTTCCGCCAGCCGAGCGGCGAGCCTGCGGGCGAAGACGTCGGCGACGCCGCGCTGGACGAGGATGCGATTGGCGGCGGTGCACGCCTGGCCGATGTTGCGCATCTTCGCCGCCACCGCGCCCTCGACCGCCTCGTCCAGATCGGCGTCGTCGAACACCAGCAGCGGCGCGTTGCCGCCGAGCTCCATCGAGGTGCGCATCACTGTCTGCGAGCACTGCGCGAGCAGCTGCTTGCCGACCGCCGTCGAGCCCGTGAAAGACAGCTTGCGCGAGCGGCCGTCGAGGATCAGCGGCGTCATCACCGCGGCGGGATCGGCCGTCGTGATGACGTTGACCACCCCGGCGGGCAGTCCCGCGCCCGCCATCACCTCGGCCAGCGCCAGCATCGACAGCGGCGTCTGCTCGGCGGGTTTCACCACGCAGGTGCAGCCCGCGGCGAGCGCGGGCGCGATCTTGCGCGCGCCCATGGCCACGGGGAAGTTCCACGGCGTGATGAGCAAGCTGGGGCCGACCGGCTGCCGCGCCACGAGAAAACGCGCACCGCCGGTCGGAGCGGGCATGTACCCGCCGTCCAGACGCACGGCTTCCTCGGCGAACCAGCGGAAGAACTCGGCGGCGTAGGCGATCTCGCCGCGCGCCTCGGCCAGCGGCTTGCCCATCTCCAGCGTCGCGATCAGCCCGAGCCGGTCGGTCTCGGCCAGCAGCGCACGGTGCACGCGCATCAGCAGATCGCTGCGCGCTCGCGGCGGCGTGGCCGCCCATTCCCGCTGCGCCGCGCACGCGGCGTCCAGCGCGGCGAGACCGTCGGCCGGATCGGCGTCCGCCACCGCGCACAGCAGTTCACCGGTCGCCGGGTCGAACACCGGCAGCGTCCGGGCCGCCGTCCGCCACCGGCCGTCGATGAACAAGCCGCGCGGCACGGTGTCGATCGCGGCGCGTTCCGCAGCACTCGACGCGCTTTCGGTGAGCATGGTTCGGTGGCTCCTTTCGGCACCGCGCAGCGCTCGGCCATTGCTGCGACCCGTGCCGCCATGTTATGCATATTGTCGACAATCAGACAATAGACAATCTCTCCCCCATCCGCTCCGGGAGGCGAATCACCATGACCGAACTCTCGCCCATCCTGAAACAGGCCACTCCGGTGACCGTCGACCACGGCGCGGGGTGCTATGTCTACGGCACCGACGGGCGCCGATACCTGGACTTCACCGCCGGTATCGGCGTGACCAGCACCGGCCACTGCCACCCGAAGGTGGTCGCGGCCGCGCAGGCGCAGGTGGCCTCGCTGATTCACGGCCAGTACACGACCGTGCTGCATCGACCGCTGCTGGAACTCACCGAACGGCTCGGCGCGGTGCTGCCCGAGGGGTTGGACGCGCTGTTCTTCGCCAACTCCGGCAGCGAGGCGATCGAGGCCGCGCTGCGGCTGGCGCGCCAGGCCACCGGACGCCCGAACGTCGTCGTATTCCACGGCGGCTTCCACGGCCGCACCGTGGCCGCCGCGACCATGACGACCTCCGGCACCCGCTTCTCGGCCGGATTCAGCCCCCTCATGCCGGGCGTGCACGTCGCGCCGTTCCCCACCGCCTACCGCTACGGCTGGAGCGAGCGGGAAGCGACCGCCTTCGCACTGCGGGAACTCGACTATCTGTTCGCGACTCTCACCTCGCCCGCGGAGACCGCCGCGTTCATCGTTGAGCCGGTGCTCGGTGAAGGCGGTTACGTGCCGGGCAACACCGAGTTCTTCCGCGGCCTGCGCGAACGCGCGGACCGGCACGGCATCCTGCTGATCTTCGACGAGATCCAGACCGGCTTCGGACGCACCGGGAAGTTCTTCGGCCACCAGCACTTCGACGTTCGGCCCGACGTGATCACCATCGCGAAGGGCCTGGCCAGCGGGTTCCCGCTGTCCGGCATCGCGGCCTCACGCGAATTGATGTCGCGGGCGTGGCCGGGCTCGCAGGGCGGCACCTACGGTGGCAACGCGGTGGCGTGCGCGGCGGCGATCGCCACGCTCGACGTCATCGAATCCGAAGGGCTGGTGGACAACGCGGCCGCCCGCGGCGAACAGCTGATGCGCGGTCTGCGCGACAGCGCCGTCAAGGCGATCGGTGACGTCCGTGGTCTCGGACTGCTCGCGGGCGCCGAGTTCACCACAGCCACCGGCGAACCCGATCCGGCGACCGCCGCGACCGCCCAGCGCGCCGCCGTGGACAAGGGGCTGTTGCTGCTGACCTGCGGCGCGCACATGAACGTGGTGCGGATGATCCCGCCGCTGATCGTGACCGATACCCAGATCGAGGACGCTCTGGCGATCTGGTCCGAGGTGCTCGCCGAGTTGTAGCTCGCGAACAATCCGTCCGTTGCGCCCGCCCGCCGGGCACCGATCAGGAAGCAACCGCATGGCCCGCTACATCACGATCACGCTCACCAAGGCGGCGGTCACCTGCCGCGCCCGTTTGCTGGACGAGGAGGCGCCGCGCACCTGCGCGGCGGTGTGGAACGCGCTGCCGCAGGAAGGCGATGCTTTCCACGCAAAGTACGCCCGCAACGAGGTGTACACCCTGCTCCCCCGGATCGACGCGGCCCCGCACCGGGAGAATCCGACGGTCACGCCGATCCCCGGCGACGTCTGCCTGTTCGATTTCGAGCCGTGGGAGATCGGCAATCCCGCCTACGGCTACGAGCCCGGTTCCGCGGCCGAGCACGAGCGCGGCGCCACCGATCTGGCACTGTTCTACGGCCGCAACAATCTGCTGATCAACGGCGACCTCGGATGGGTGCCCGGGAATGTCTTCGCCACGATCGAGGAGGGGCTCGCCGAGATCGCCGCGGCGTGCAACACGTTGTGGTTGCACGGCGTGCAGGGCGAAACGCTCGCCTTCGCCCGCGCCTGAGACTCGCGCATACAGAGTGGCCCCGCGGCATGCCGCGGGGCCACTCGCATTCAGGAAGCCAGCACGAATTCGACGTACCGGGCCACCGCCAGGACCAGATCGTCCGAGTGCCGCGGACCGACGATCTGGAGCCCGACCGGCAGGCCCGCGTTGGTGGTGCCCGCCGGGATGCTGATCGCGGGCTGCTGGGTGAGATTGAACGGGTAGGTGAACGGGGTCCACTCGGGCCAGCTGCGCAGGCCGCTGCCGGGCGGCACGTCGTGTCCCGCTTCGAACGCGGGAATCGGCACCGTCGGGGTGATCAGGACGTCGTAGTCGGTGTGGAAGGCGCCCATCGTGATGCCGATTCCGGCCGCCACGTTGCGCGCGGCGAGATAATCGACGGCGGTGACGGTCTCACCGCGCTCCCAGACCGCACGCAACCCGGGGTCCACCCGGTCGCGCGTGCCTTCCGGGAAGCCGGACAGCATGGTGGCCGCGCCGGCCGCCCACAGCAGTTCGAACGCTTCGCGCGGATCCTCGAAGCCCGGATCGGCGGCATCGACCGTGAGCTCGGCCTCGGCCAGGCGAGCCGCCGCCGCGTCCACGATCGCGGCGACCTCGGCGTCCACCTCGGCGTAGCCGAGCGACGGCGAGTACGCGACGCGCAATCCCCGCACGTCGCGCTGCATCTCCGCGCGAAACGCGGTGAGCGTGGGAGCCAGTGCGGTGGGGTCGCGCGGATCCGGCAGCGACAGGATGTCCAATAGCAGAGCCGCGTCCTCGACGGTGCGCGTCATCGGACCCGCGTGCGCCAGCGGACCGAACGGGCTGGCCGGAAACAGCGGAATCCGGCCGTAGGTGGGCTTGAACCCGACGATGCCGCAGAAGGCGGCCGGGATGCGCACGCTGCCACCGCCGTCCGTGCCCACCGAGACCGGGCCCATGCCCGCGGCGACGGCCGCGGCGCTACCGCCGGAGGACCCGCCCGCCGTGGTCGACGGATCGGCCGGATTGCGGGTGACACCCGCCAGCGGGCTGTCGGTGACCGCCTTCCAGGCGATCTCCGGGGTGGTGGTCTTGCCGAGGAAGACCATGCCGTCTTCGCGCAGCCGCGCGGCCACCGGGCTGTCCACCGGCCACGGTCCGGCCGGATCGATCGACGTGGACCCGCGCCGGGTGGGCCAGCCCTCGGTCAGGAACACGTCTTTGATCGAGATCGGCACACCGTCGAGCAGGCCGCGGGCGTGACCGGACTGCCAGCGGGCCTCGGAATCCTTCGCCTGCACCAGGGCGCGATCGGGGTCGACGAGACAGAAGGCGTTGAGCGCGCCGTCGCGGTCGGCGATCGCGCGCAGGATCGCCTCGGTCGCCTCCACGGGCGACAACGCGCCCGCCGCGTAGGCGGAGACCAGCTCGACCGCGGTCATGGCGGTCGGGTCGGTGGGTTGGTTCTTGTCGGGGTAGCTCATGGATGGGCTCCTTCAGCCGGGCACGTACCCCAGCCTTTTGTCGACCACGTTGTCCAGCGGACGTCCGGCGATCCAGTTGTCGAAGTTCTCGGTGAACGCGTCGACGATCTCGGTGCGCCATCCGATGAAATCACCGGAGTTGTGCGGGGTGATCCGGACGTTCGACAGTTCCCACAGGGGGTGATCGGCGGGGAGCGGCTCGGGGTCCACCACATCGAGCGCCGCCGCGGCGATCGATCCGGTGCGCAGCGCGGCAACGAGATCGTCGGTCACAACGAGTTCCCCACGACCGACGTTGACAAACCTGGCGTGCGGTTTCATCGCGGCGAAGGCGGCGGCATCGAACATATTCCTGGTCTGCTCGGTGAGCGGGGCGATCGCGACGACGTAATCGGCACCGGCCAGTTCGGCGTGCAGATCGGTGGCGATCTCGCCGAAATCCGGATCCGACGCGCGCTCGCGCCTGCCCACCGCGCGCACGGTCATCCCGACCGCGCGCAGCAACCGGGCGATATGGCGTCCGATCGAGCCGGTGCCGACGATCAGCGCCGTCGCCCCCGCGACTCGTTCGGATTCCCGATGCCGCCACTCGTGCCGCTGTTGCAGCAGCAGCGAGCCGGACAGGTCCTTGGCGAAACCGAGGATCTGGCCGAGCACGTATTCGGCGATCGCGGCGTCGAAGACGCCTCGGGTGTTGGTCACCACCACGTCACTCGCCCGCAGCTCGGGAAACATCGCCGGGTCGACGCCGGTCGAGCCCATATGCACCCATCGCAAGCGGTCGGCGGCATGCCAGGCGCCGGGCAGCGCCCGGGTACGGAAGTCGTAGACGAACAAGACCTCCGCACCGCGCAGGGCGTCCGCCAATCCGGGCGCCTCGGTGTACCTGATGGTGGCGCGGCCCGCCACTCGGTCCATTCGCTCGGCGTCGGGCACACTGTCACTGTGCAGGACGACGACAATCGGGCCCTGTTCCACATTGACACACTAAGATCACATCGTATGATTGTCAACAATCCGATCGTGTTCGGAGGTCGTCCCGGCTGAGCGCGAGAGGGGCCGTAGTGGATCTGAGCTTTCCCGACCTCGAGGGGCCCGTTGCCCAACGAGGCATCGGGATCATCGCACCGTTCGATCTCGCACTCGAACGAGAGCTCTGGCGCTGGGCGCCACTGGATGTGAGTCTGCACCTGGCGCGCACCCCCTACGAGCCGGTCCCGGTTTCGCTGGAGATGGCCGAATTGGTGTCCGACGCGGCGCATCTCACCGCGGCCACGCACAACGTGCTGCACGTGGAACCCGAAGTCGTGGCGTACCTGTGCACGTCGGGCAGTTTCATCAAAGGCCTCGCCTACGAGAAATCGCTGCGCGACACCATCTGCCGGGCCGGGGCGCAGGACGCGGTCACCACCTCGGGCGCGTTACTGGAAGCGATCCGCCATCTGGACCTCACCCGGATCTCGGTGCTCACCCCCTACGACGAGATCCTGACCCACCGGCTGCACGAATTCCTCGCCGAGGCCGGGTGCTCGGTGGTGCGCTCCGACCACCTCGGGCTCGGCGGCGGCATCTGGAAGGTCAGCTACCGCACGATCGCCGAACGCATCGTCGGCGCCGACGATCCCGAGGCCCAGGCCGTCTTCGTCAGCTGTACCAACCTGCCGACCTACGACGTGATAGAGCCGCTGGAGAAAGCACTCGGCAAACCGGTGCTCACCGCCAACCAGCTCACCATGTGGGCCTGTCTCGGCCGGATGAAGCTGCCGATGATGGGCCCCGGCAAGTGGCTGCTCAACGTTTTCTGAAGGAAGAACATCGCATGGACGCACCCACCGTCGGTTTCATCTACCCCGACCACGCCGCCGAGGACGACTACCCGCTCGCGGCGGCGGCGATCGGCGCGCACCTTCCGGTGGCCCACATCTACGGCACCGATCTGCACGCCGTCCCCGAACTGCTCGAGCTGGGCAGCCCCGAGAAACTGCGCCTCGGCGCCTCCCTGCTCGCCCGGCACCGCCCCGACGCGATCGTGTGGGCCTGCACGTCAGGCAGTTTCGTCTACGGGCCCGAGGGCGCCCGCGACCAGGTGCGCGCGCTGGCCGAAGTCGCGGGCGTGCCCGCGACCAGCACCAGCATCGCGTTCGCCGACGCCGTGCACGCGCTCGGACTGCGCACCGTCGCCATCGCCGCCAGCTATCCCGACGAAGTCGCCCGGCTGTTCGTGGAATTCCTCGCCGACGCGGGGATCGACGTCGTCTCGATGTCCAGCGCGGGCATCGACACCGCCGCCGAGGTCGGCACCCTCACCCCGGCCCGGGTGCTGCGGCTGGCGGCGGACAACGACCACCCCGATGCGCAGGCGCTGCTCATCCCCGACACCGCGATGCACACCATGGCGGTGCTGCCGGACCTGGAGGCTACGCTGGGCAAACCGGTGCTCACAGCCAACCAGGTCACCATCTGGGCGGGTCTGCGGCTGGCCGGCGCCGAGCCGGTCGTTCCCGGCCTCGGCACGTTGTTCGCGGAAAGGCAGATCGATGTCCGTCGTTGATTTCGAGCCGGTGAATCGGCAGTCGACCGCGGAGATGATCGCCGATCGGCTCCGCGAGGCGATCATGCGCGGCAGTCTCGCGCCCGGCTCACAGCTCGGCGAAGCCGACCTGGCCGCGCAATTCGCGGTCTCACGCGGGCCGGTGCGCGAGGCGATGCAGCGCTTGGTGTCCGAGGGCCTGCTGCACAGCATCCGCCACCGCGGCATCTTCGTCATCGAACTGAGCCTCGACGACGTCGTCGACATCTACCGCGCCAGGACGGCGCTGGAGGGCGGCGCGCTGGATCTGATCCTCGACAGCCGCCGCCCGATCGCCTACGAGGCGCTCGGGCCCAGCGTCGAGGAGATGGTCACCTGCGCCGAACGCGGTGACGCCGTGGGGGTATCCGAGGCCGACCAGGCCTTCCACGAGGCGCTGGTGGAGAGCGCCGCCAGTCCGCGGCTGGTGCGCGCGGCCCGCACCTTGCTGATCGAGACGCGAATGTGCCTGGGCGCCTTGCAGACCACCTACCCGGACCTGCGGGAACAGGCCCGTGAACACGTCGACCTGCGCGAGGCGATCGGCACCGCCGACCCCGCGCGCGCCCGCGCCCTGCTCGTGGAGCACATGGACGACGCGGTGCAGCGCCTGCGCCACCAGATCGGCGGCTAGGCCCGGGCGCCGCGCCTTCGCTCGGACGGCGCGGACCGGTTCGACGGACCTACGTCCGGCTGCGCGGCCACGCGGCTCCGGCTCCCGCGTCGCTATCGGGAGAGAAATTCCAGCAGCGCGCGGAATTCCGGCAGCGAGAGATAGCCGTCGCCATCGGTGTCGGCAGCGGCCAGCAAGGCGTCCGCCGGTTCGTCGATCCGGCCCGCGCCGCAGTGACGGATGAGCGATTCGAGTTCCTCGACGGAGATGCGGCCGTCGCCGTTGACGTCGAAGACCTTGAACGCGGCGTCGGCGTCGGTCACCTCGATGCGCCCGCCCGCCAGCGCGGCGTCGAATTCGGCGCGCGAGACCAGGAAGTCGCCGTCGGTGTCGGCGGCCGCGACCAGCCGTTCCACCGCCGCGTCGTCTACCTCCAGACCGAGCGCCCGGATACCCGCCGTGATGTCCCGCACCGAGACCAGCCCGTCCCCGTCGCTGTCCCACAGTTCGAACGTATCCGCCTGCCCGTCACTCACGCCCGCCACCTTCCCCGCCGTTGCCCGACCACGGCCGCCGCAGGCGACCACCCCACACTGTACGGATTCTCCTGAGCGACAGGGCTTACCGGAACTGCGCCAGGGCCGGGAGCCGAGCGGGTACGAGATCAGCAGCCCCCCACTGTCGATACGACACCAGCATGGATCAAAGGTTGGCCGGACGGACGACCATCACCGAGGACGCGCGATTACCGGACTCCCGCAGCAGGGCGATGGCGCGGCCTGCCGGGTCGATGGCGGCATAGACGCCGGAAAGCCCGGCCGGGGCGAGCCAGCGGCCGTTGCGCAGGTCGTCGGCTTGCGTGTCGTCGATGTCCCGCTGCGGGAAGGCGGTCCGGACCGCGGCGTCCATGTCGAGGCTCAGCGGCGGCGCGCCCGATTCCGCGGCGGCGGCCAGCTCGTCCAGGGTGCGGGCGTGCTCGAGGGTGAATGGCCCGACCCTGGTTCGGCGCAACGCGGTCAGATGGCCGCCGACGCCCAGGGTTGCGCCGAGATCACGGGCCAGCGCCCGCACATAGGTGCCCGAAGAGCATTCGACCACCACGTCCAGGTCGGCGAAATCGCCGATATCGCGCCGGGCGAGCACGTCGAACCGCGACACCGTGACCGGACGGGCCGCCAGCTGCACCTCTTCGCCCGCGCGGTGACGGGCATAGGCGCGCTCACCGTTCACCTTGATCGCGCTCACGGTGGCAGGCACCTGGTCGATGTGCCCGGTGAGTTCGGCCGTGCGCGCGGCGATGTCGTCGTCGGTGAGGTGAACGGCCGAGGTGGTCGTGAGCACCTCGCCCTCGGCGTCGTCGGTGCTGGTCGCCTGCCCGAGCCGGATGGTCGCGGTGTAGGCCTTGGTCGTCAGGGTGAGCAGGCCGAGCAGCTTGGTCGCGCGCTCCACACCGAGCACGAGCACACCGGTCGCCATCGGGTCGAGGGTGCCCGCGTGGCCGATCTTCTTGGTGCGCAGCAGCTTCCGGCATCTCGCGACGACGTCGTGGCTGGTCCAGCCACCGGCCTTGTCGATGACGAGCAGCCCGCCGAGTCCGTCCATCAGACGTGCGCGATCGCGGTCAGGATGTACCCGTCGGTGATCAGCCAGCGGCCGTCGAACGAGACCAGTGGCGTGCCACCGTCGGTGGTCTGCCCCGGCACCAGCAGTTCGGTATGGAAGCTGCCGCGCCCGGAGTCGGCGGAGCCCTCCTCGATCTCGAACGTGATGTGCGCGTCCTCGAAGCCCAGCCAGCGCACCGTCAGCGGGAACCACGCCTTGTAGGTGGCCTCTTTGGCGCAGAACAGCAACCGGTCCAAGTGCAGCTCGGAGTCGGTGGTCTTCAGCCATTCCCGCTCCGGGGGCAGACTGACCGAATCCAGCACGCCGTCCGGCAACGTGGCGTGCGGCTCGGCGTCGATGCCGATGGAACGGAACCGCAGCTTGTGGCCCAGCGCGGCGGCCTGGTAGCCGTCACAGTGGGTCAGGCTGCCGACGATCCCGCGCGGAAAGACCGGAGCGCCGCGCTCGCCTTTGCCGATGGCGACCGGCGGCTCGCCGAGCTGCGTGAGCGCCAGCCGGGCGCAGTGCCGCGCGCCGATGAAGTCACGGCGCCGCTTCTCCACCGACTTGGCGATGAGATGCTCCTCCGCCGGATGCGGCCGCAGATCCTCCGGGTACGCCAGCAGTTCGGCCGAGGCCACACCCGTGGGCAGAATGTTCTCGATCATCACCGACGAGCGTAGTCGAGCCCGACCGGACGGGATCGCAGCGCCATGTGCCGCGCGACTATGCCAGTCCGCGCCGCTGCTGCGCCTTGCTGCGCATCTCGGCGGCGGCGGCTTCCATCTCGGGAGTCACCTGGAAGTGCCCGCCCCACTTGTTCAGCGTGCCCGGCGGGTACTGCGGGGTCGGCAGGATCTGGCGCAGCAACCGCTCGGGCAGGCCGCGGCGCTGCCATTCGCGCGGGTAGCCCAGCGAGACCTCCTCGAACCGGACGCCGTCGTAGTGCGAGGTGCGCGGGATGTGCAGATGGCCGTAGACCGAGCAGACCACGTTGTAGCGGGTGTGCCAGTCCGCGGTCAGCTCGGTGCCACACCACAGCGCGAACTCGGGGTAGAACAGCACGTCCGTCGGCTGCCGGACCAGGGGGAAGTGGTTGATCAGGACGACCGGGGTATCGGGGGCGAGCGCGTCGAGCTTGCGCTTGGTCACTTGCACCCGGGCGTGGCACCACGCGTCCCTGGTCAGATACGGCTCCGGCGAAAGCAGGAATTCGTCGGTCGCCACCACGTTGCGCTCGCGGGCGATCGCCAGACCCTCCGCCTTGGTGGTGGCTCCCTCCGGCAGGAACGAGTAGTCGTACAGCAGGAACATCGGCGCCAGCGTGACCGCACCGCCGTGCTCCTCGGCGCCCGCGCCCCGCCATACCGGAAAGGGGTCCTCCGGCGTGAGGACGTCCAGGTCACGGCACATCGACACCAAGTAGTCGTAGCGTGCCACCCCGGACATCTGCACCGGGTCCTTGGCCGTCGTCCACAGCTCGTGATTGCCCGGCACCCAGATCACCTTGGCGAACCGGCGGCGCAGCAGCTCCAGCGCCCACCGGATGTCCTCGGTCTTCTCCCCCACGTCGCCGGCCACGATGAGCCAGTCCTCCGGCGAGTCCGCCTTGATCTGCTCGACGACCGGCCGATTCCCCTGGTGCCCGACATGAATGTCGCTCACCGCCATCAACTTGGGTATCACCACACCTACCTTGGCACATCCATCCGGATTCGCGCGCACCGGCCGAGCCGGGTGTCGGTCACCTCGGCATCTCGGCGCCGACCGAGGCCCACCGGCCCGACAGCGCCCGCCACGCGACGGCGATCAGCCGCAACAGCATGAACGCCCCGAGACCGGACCAGATTCCGGCGACGCCCCAGTCGAAGGCCAGCGACATCCAGATGGCGGGCAGGAAACCGAGCATTGCCGCACCGAGCGTGGTGGTACGCAGATACGCCGCGTCGCCCGCCCCGAGCAGCACGCCGTCGAGGGCGAAGACGATGCCCGCCACCGGAATGAGCGCGACGAAGAACCACCACACCACGTGGGCGCGCTCGAGCACTTCGGCGTCTTCGGTGAACAGCGCCGGAATCGCCATCGCTCCCGCCGCGAAGCAGGCGGCGAGCCCGAGGCTGAAGATCTCCGACCAGCGGGTCACGCGCCGCGCGATCCCGCGGGCGCCGGTGGCGTCACCCGCGCCGAGAGCGGCGCCGGTGAGCGTCTGCGCGGCGATGGCCAGCGCGTCCAGGGCCAGCGCCAGGAAGTTCCACAGTTGCAGCACCAACTGGTGGGCCGCTACCGACGCGGCGCCGAAACGCGCGGCGACCGCCGCCGCCGAGACGAAGCACGCCTGGAAGGCGAAGCTGCGGGCGATGAGGTCGCGCCCGAGCACGAGTTGAGCCCGCATGACCGACCAGTGCGGCGCGAGCGGAACCCGTTCGCGGATCAGCGCGTCGAGGAACAGGACGGCGGTGACGATCTGCCCCGCCACGTTCGCCACGGCCGAGCCGGGCAGGCCCAGGTGCGGCGCGCCGAGCAGTCCGTGCACCAGCGCGGGGCAGAGTACGCCCGACACCGCGAGTCCGGCGACCACGAAGACCAACGGCCTGCGCGTCTCCTGGACGCCACGCATCCACCCGTTCCCGGCCATGGACAGCAGGATCAGCGGCACGCCGAACAGAGCGATCCGCACCCAGTCCAGCGCTTCTTCCGCGATCTCCCCACCACCCGCGATGGCGCTGGTCACCGGTACGGCGAACGCCTGGACCAGCACGAGGATCGCCGCGCCGACGGCGCCCGCGATCCAGCTGGCCTGCACACCTTCGGCGACGGCTCCCCGGTGATCGCCCGCGCCGTGGCGACGCGCCGAGCGCGCGGTGGTGCCGTAGGACAGGAAGGTCAGCTGCGAACTCGTCTGCGCCAGAATCAGCCCGCCGACGGCCAGACCGGCCAGCGCGAGCGCCCCGAGCCTGCCGACCACGGCCAGATCGAACAGCAGGTAGATCGGTTCGGCCACCAGCACGCCGAGGGTCGGCAATGCGATGCCGAGAATGCGCTTGGGTCCGGCAGCGGCGGCACGGTCCGCGCCCGCAGGCTCCGTCCCACCCACGAGCGAAGTCTGGTCACCGATCTCCGCGTCGCGGCAACCCTGCTCGTTCACGAACACCTCCCCGGGACCACCGTCGTTCCGCTCGCGCTCCGCCTTCGCACGCCCCGCCGACAACCACGGCAGCGTGCGGCAGGCCTCGCCCGACCCGCGCTTCCGGACGGGCGAGGCGACGCCCCGACGACGTCACAGCCACCGCGCGGGCGCCCCGGCGCGGCGCCGCTACCGACGGCCACGCCTCATCCGAGGGCGGCCAGCAGCGCACCGACCAGATCGCCGGGCGTGCCGTACGCGGTGTATCCGGCGGCGAAACGGTGGCCGCCGCCGCCCAGCGCTGTCGCCACCTCCGCGACGTCCACCCCGTCGCCCGCGAACGATCCGCTGTCACGCGAGCGCAGCGACACTGTCCATCGGTCCGGCACGACGCGGGATTGCTTGAATACCGCGGCGATTCCGGCTTCGGCGGTCGTGCGCACGATGTCGATCACGCTCTCGACTTCCTCCGACCGCACGTCGTCGATGTCGTCGCGACGCACGAACGCGTACACCAGCCCCACACCGCCGCGGACTTCCGGAACGAGCTGCGCCGTGCCGAGCACCCGCGACAACATGGGCAGCCACCCGAACGGGTGGGTGTCCATCAAGGTGCGAGCGATGTCCGCGCCGTCGATTCCGGTGGCCAACAGCCGTTCCGCGAGTTCGTGGGTACCCGGCCGCACCCACCGGAACGAGCCGGTGTCGGTGACCAGACCGGCATAGAGGCAATGCGCGACATCCGCGTCGATCGGCACGCCCCACGCGTCGAGCACCCGCGCGACGAGGCTCGTGGTGGACTCGGCGCCGGGATCGACCACGTTGATCGCGCCGAAGGAGGTGTTCGACCGATGGTGATCGATCACCATTGTCGTTGCGGCGCCGGACAATCGGTCGGCGAGCGCGCCCAACCGGGTCGCGCTGCCGCAGTCGACCGCGATCAGCAGGTCCACCTCGGTACGCACCTCGGCGGGCGCCACCAGGTGCCGCACGCCGGGCAGCGACCGCATCGACGCGGGTAACTCCGCCGGTTCGGCGAAGGACACCTGCACCGGGATCCCGCGCCGGTGCAGCACCAGCGCCAGCGCGAGACCACTTCCTACGGTGTCCGCATCGGGCTGCACATGGCAGACGATGGTCACCGAGCGCGCGGCGTCCAACGCCGCCACGGCCACATCCAGATCGGCCGTTTCCCGCATCGTCGTCATCGACTACCGCATGTCACTCGTCGGCGTCGCGTTCGACCTTGTAGGGGTCGGCATCACCCGCGGGCCTGGCCGTGGCGGCCACCTTGGCGACCTCGTCGTCCGCGGCCCGCGCCCTGGCGAGCAGTTCCTCCATCTGCCGTGCCGCGTCGGGCACGGTGTCCAGTACGAATGCCAGCGTCGGCGTGAACTTGACCCCCGTTCCCGCGCCCACCTTGGAGCGCAGGACGCCCTTGGCCTTCTCCAGGCCGATCGCCGCACCTTCGTAATCGGGCTCGGCGTCGAGGGTTTCGCCCATCACGGTGTAGTACACCGTCGCCTCCCGGAGATCGCCGGTGACCTTGGCGTCGGTGATGGTCACGAAACGCAGCCGCGGGTCCTTCACCTCGTATTCGATCGCGGTCGCGACGATCGAGGAGATCCGCTTGGCGAGTCGGCGTGCCCTGGCTTGGTCCACCATGGCCGTTTCCTCCTCACTATCAACTCTGTTCGATGGCGGTCGGAGCGCGGACCGGTGTCGCCACCGGAGCTCCGTCCTCCGCGCCGTCGCTGCGCCGGTCAGTCTTCGGGCCCGAAGATCCGGCGGCGCACCGCCAGCAACTGTAACTCCGGACGGGACGCGACGTGCCGTTCACATTTGTCCAGCACCTCGGTCAGGTGATCCATGCCTGCGCTGACCATGGCCACGCCCAGTAGCGAGCGACGGTATAGATCGTGTTCCCCACCTTCGGCGGCACTCACACCGAAGCGCTGCAATTCGGCCAGAATCGGCCGGATCACCGAGCGCTTCTGTTTCAGTGAATGCACATCGCCGAGCAGCAGGTCGAACTCCAGTGCACCCAGGTACACCCACACCCTCCACTGTCAGGAAGACCGGCCGGACGCCGCGCACGTCGCGCGGCGTCCGGATTCGTCTCGGTCTATCAGTCGCGCGGCTTCTCGCGCAGCTCGTAGGCCTCGATGATGTCGCCTTCCTTGATATCGGAGTAGGTGACCGTCATACCGCATTCGAAGCCCTCGCGGACCTCGGTGACGTCGTCCTTCTCCCGGCGCAGCGACGAGATCGTCGTCGTCTCGGCGATCACCACGTTGTCACGGAGCAGGCGCGCCTTGGCGTTGCGCTTGACCGAACCCGACGTGACCATGCAACCGGCGATGTTGCCGATCTTCGACGAACGGAAGATCGCCCTGATCTCGGCCCGGCCCAGCTCGACCTCTTCGTAGATCGGCTTGAGCATGCCCTTGAGGGCCTTCTCGATCTCGTCGATGGCCTGGTAGATCACCGAGTAGTACCGGATGTCGACACCCTCGCGGTTGGCCAGTTCGGTGGCCTTGCCCTCGGCGCGGACGTTGAATCCGATGATGATCGCGTTCGACGCCGAAGCCAGGTTGACGTTGGTCTCGGTGACGCCACCGACGCCGCGGTCGATCACCCGCAGACGCACCTCGTCGCCCACCTGGATCTGGAGCAGCGCCTCCTCGAGGGCCTCGACCGTACCCGAGTTGTCGCCCTTGAGGATCAGGTTCAGCTCGCTGGTCTCCTTCAGCGCGGCATCCAGATCTTCCAGGCTGATCCGCTTGCGGCTGCGTGCGGCCAGCGCGTTGCGCTTGCGCGCATTGCGCCGGTCGGCGATCTGCCGGGCGATCCGGTCCTCGTCGACCACGAGCAGGTTGTCACCGGCGCCGGGCACCGACGTGAAGCCGACCACCTGGACGGGCCGCGACGGCAGTGCCGCCTCGACGTCGTCGCCGTGCTCGTCGACCATCCGGCGCACGCGGCCGTAGGCGTCTCCCGCCACGATCGAGTCGCCGACCCGCAGGGTGCCGCGCTGGATCAGCACGGTCGCCACCGGGCCCCGACCGCGGTCGAGGTGCGCCTCGATGGCCACACCCTGCGCGTCCATGTCCGGGTTGGCCCGCAGGTCCAGCGCCGCGTCCGCGGTCAGCAGGACCGCCTCGAGCAGCGCATCGATGTTGATGTTCTGCCTGGCGGAGATGTCGACGAACATGGTCTCGCCGCCGTATTCCTCGGCGACCAGGCCGTACTCGGTGAGCTGCTGACGAACCTTCTGCGGGTTCGCGCCTTCCTTGTCGATCTTGTTGACCGCCACCACGATCGGCACGTCGGCCGCCTGCGCGTGGTTGATCGCCTCCACCGTCTGCGGCATGACGCCGTCGTCGGCGGCGACCACCAGGATCGCGATGTCGGTGGCCTTCGCACCGCGGGCACGCATGGCGGTGAACGCCTCGTGACCGGGGGTGTCGATGAAGGTGATGAGCCGGTCCTCGTCGCCCAGATGGGTGAGCACCTGGTAGGCGCCGATGTGCTGGGTGATGCCACCGGCCTCGCCCTCGCGGACGTTCGCCTTGCGGATGGTGTCCAGCAGTCGGGTCTTACCGTGGTCGACGTGACCCATGACGGTCACCACCGGCGGACGCTGTTCGAGGTCTTCCTCGCCGCCCTCGTCCTCGCCGTAGGTGAGGTCGAACGACTCCAGCAGCTCACGGTCCTCGTCCTCGGGGCTGACCACGTGGACGACGTAGTTCATCTCGCTGCCGAGCAGCTCGAGGGTCTCGTCGTTCACCGACTGGGTCGCGGTGACCATCTCACCGAGGTTGAACAGGGCCTGGACCAGCGCGGCCGGGTTCGCGTCGATCTTCTCCGCGAAGTCCGACAGCGACGCGCCGCGGGCGAGCCGGATGATCTCGCCGTTGCCGCGCGGCAGCCGCACGCCGCCGACGGCGGGCGCCTGCATCGAGTCGTACTCTTGCCGCTTCTGCCGCTTCGACTTGCGGCCACGACGGGGAGCGCCACCGGGACGGCCGAACGCGCCTGCCGCACCACCGCGGCCACCGGGACCACCCGGACGACCGCCGCCACCGCCGCCGCCGGGACGACCGCGGAAACCACCGGCCGCGCCGCCACCGGCACCGGGCGCACCGGCACCCGCGCCAGGGGCGCCGCCGCCACCACCGCGGTAGCCACCACCGCCGCCACCGCCGGGACGACCCGCACCGGCGCCACCGGGGCGCCCGGGACGACCGGCGCCGGGGCCTCCGGCACCACCCGGACGCGCCGCACGCGACGGCATCGCACCGGGATTCGGGCGGGGCGGCATCGAGCCGGGGCTCGGACGCGGGCCACCGGGACGCGGACCACCCTGACCGGGGGCCGGACGGGGACCGCCCTGAGCCGGACCCGGACGCGGACCGCCCTGGGCCGGACCCGGACGCGGGCCACCCTGGGCCGGACCCGGACGCGGACCGCCCTGGGCCGGACCCGGACGCGGGCCACCCTGACCGGGGGCCGGACGCGGCGCGGGACGCTCGGGAGCCGACGAATAGGGGTTGTTACCGACGCGCGGGGTCTTCGGCCCCGGACGCGGACCGGACGCGGCGCCACCCTGGCGCTGGCCGCCCTGGGAGGGGGCGCCGGGACGCTGCTGCTGCTGCCCGGGACGCGGGCCACCCGGTGTCGGCCTCGGACCGGCCGGGGCGGGCGCGGAACTCGCGGTCGCGCCGGAGGCCGCGGCGGCCTGCGGGGCGACCGTTTCCTGGACGGGGGGCTTGGGCGACGGCGCAGGCCCCGGACGCGCGGCGGGGCCCGGCTTCACGGCCGGGGATTCGCCGGTGCGCGCGGCGGGAACGACGGTCTCCTGCGCGGTCGGCGCCGGCGTGGGCGTCGACGGACGGGGACCGGGACGCGGGCCACCGCCCGCGGGCTTGGGGGCCGGACGGCCGGACGGGCCGGGACGCGCTCCCGACTTGTTGCCGTTCGACGGGGCGGATTTGGTCGCGAACGACTCACGCAGCCGACGCGCGACGGGAGCTTCCACCGTCGAGGACGCCGACTTCACGAACTCGCCTTGCTCCTTGAGCGTTGCGAGTAGTTCTTTGCTCGTGACACCGAGTTCTTTTGCCAACTCGTGCACGCGGGCCTTGCCTGCCACTGCTCTCCTCACTGAGAGGTCGAGCAGCTCCACCGTTCTGGGGACGGCGGCCCGCACGACCTCGGGTTATCTCCGATGGACGTTCATCGTTGGTACTTCACGGTGTGCTCATGAGTGCTCGTGCCTGTTCTCGAGGTAATGCTCCAGGGCTGAGATATCCAGATGTCCGGACACTCGTAGTGCTCTGCCGATCGCTCGGCGCCGCTCTGCCGCGCGCAGACAAGCCGAAAGGGGGTGCAGCCAGGCACCCCGTCCGGGAAGTCTGCGCCGCGGATCGGGAACGATCTCGATGACCTGAGAGCCGTCGCCGGCCTCGAGGTCCCGAGCCACGATCCGCAACAGATCGCCGGCCAGTTCGCGCTTCCGGCACCCGATACACGTCCGCACCGGAGCGGCTCGGCGCTGGGGCGCCGGGTGCTGCTCGGTGGTGCGGTCGGGCATTGGAGCCGAGGGCTCGGACTGAACCTTGGACCACTCTACCGCTGCCACGCTCGGAACGCCGAACCCCTCCCCCGCGGAAGTTACGAACATGTCATCCCGAGCACTCCGCGACGGGGCTCCGGTCAACTCCGATGTGCCTCCGTTCGCACGGATCCGCCCATGTCGGGGGCGGCGTCGCTGCGGATATCGATGCGCCAGCCGGTCAGCCGCGCGGCCAGGCGGGCGTTCTGCCCCTCCTTGCCGATCGCCAGGGAAAGCTGGAAATCGGGCACCACGACGCGGGCCGCCCTGGCCTCGGCGTCGACAATTGTGACCGAAACCACTTTCGACGGGGAGAGCGCGTTGCCCACGAAGGTCGCCGGATCCTCGGCGTAGTCGATGATGTCGATCTTCTCGCCGGCCAGTTCACTCATCACGTTGCGCACGCGTTGCCCCATCGGCCCGATACACGCGCCCTTGGCGTTGACACCGGGCACCGTGGTGCGCACGGCGATCTTGGAGCGGTGGCCCGCCTCGCGCGCGACGGCCACGATCTCCACCGAGCCGTCGGCGATCTCCGGCACCTCCAACGCGAACAGGCGCCGCACCAGATTCGGGTGGGTGCGCGACAGCGTGATCTGCGGCCCGCGCGGACCACGGGAGACCCCGACTACGTAGCACTTGATCCGGTCGCCGTGCTCGTAGGTCTCGCCGGGCACCTGCTCGGCGGGCGGGATCAGTCCCTCCGTGCCGTGCAACTCGCTGCCGATGCGCACCACGACGGTGCCGCGGGCGTTGGCGCGCGCGTCGCGCTGCACCACACCGCCGACGATGTCGCCCTCGTGGGTGGAGAACTCGCCGAAGGACTTCTCGTTCTCGGCGTCGCGCAGCCGCTGGAGCACCACCTGCCTGGCGGTGGTCGCCGCGATCCGGCCGAACCCCTCCGGGGTGTCGTCCCATTCGGAGATCACGTTGCCGTCGGCGTCCAGTTCTCGCGCCATCACCCGGACCACGCCGGTCCGCTGGTTGATGTCGATGCGCGCGTTGGGCTGGTGGCCCTCGGTGTGGCGGTACGCGGTGAGCAGCGCCGACTCGATCGCGGAGATCACGGTCTCGATCGAGATCCCCTTGTCGGCGACGATCGCGCGCAGGGCTTCGATTTCGATGTTCATTCCACGATCCCTTCGGTCGGCGAATCGGACGCTGTTACGGATTCGGACAATGCATTCGGTGTTCCTGGGTGCTGCGCGGCGTCATCGACCGCCACCGCGTCTTCCTGGCCCGGAGCGGGCCGTCCCGGAACGACTCCGCCGGCGAGTTCCAGTTCCCGCGCGCCGGGCGGGGAGAACTCGACTTGGACGACAGCGGTGGCGATGTCGGCGAGCGGGACCGTCACGCGGTGCGGGTCGCGTTTGCCGCCGAGCACCAGCGCCACCGAGTCACCGGTGAGCGCGCCGACCCTGGCCTCGAAGGTCGCCGACCGCTCCGGCGGCTGCGCGCCTTCGCGCAGCGTGACGCGCACCTTCCGCCCGCGCGCCCGCCGCCAGTGCCGGTCGGCGGTCAGCGGGCGATCGATGCCGGGGGTGGTGACTTCCAGCAGGTAGGGCGTCTCGCCGAACTCCCCGGCGTCGTCCAGCAGCTCCGACAGCTCCGTGCTGAGACGCGCGAGCGCGTCCAGATCGGAGGTGTCGCGATCCACGGTCACCTGCACCCGAGCCTGCGCGTCCACGCGCGTGCCCGCCGTCGAGATCTCGACGCCCTCGAGGTCGAATCCTCGGCGTTCGACGAGACCAGCTAAGAGCTGGCTCACCCTTTCCTCGGTCGGCATCGGCATGTGGGGCGGCTCCTGGTTCAGTTGTGACGCGGTGGGAAAATTCTCTACCAAAGGTCTAGCGTAACGCGCCACGAGAGTGTAAAGGACCAGTGGTCGAGGTGTACGCACGCCACGACCACCGCTCGTCCGGCGGCGCCCCGTGAGTCTGGCACGATGGTGCCGTGCCCATCCGCCTTCCCGCCCCGCCGCGTGCCGGGCGCACTACCGGCATGCCCTCCGACCGGCACGAGCCCCGCGCCTACGCCCTGGATCGTCGCAGCGCGATCCGTCTCGCGGGCGGTGCGACGGTGGGCGTGCTCGCCCTCGGCGCCGCGGCGGGCTGCACCGGCGACGACGTGGTCCACGAACCGGATCCCCTTGCCGCACAGGAGGTCGCGGCCCGCGCCGACGCCGCGGCGGCGACCGCGGCCATCGCCGTCGCACCCGACCGGCACGCCGCGTTGACGGCGATCGCGGCCGAGCGCACCGCGCACGCCGACGCCTTGCGCTCCGAAATCGACCGCGTCATCGGTGTTTACGCCGACGGCACCAAACCGGTGCACCGCACCCGCGCGAGCGAATCCGGCCCGTCGGCCGTGGCATCGGGCAGCGCGGTGCCGCCCGATGCCCCGCCGAGCGTCGAGACGCTGCGGGCGCGGCTGGCCGAGTCGCGGAAATCGGCTGCCGATCTGGCCCGCGCCCTCGACGGCTATCGGGCAGGCTTGCTCGCCTCGATCAGCGCGGCCTGCGCGGTGCAGGCGGGGGTGCTGCTGAGATGACCGAAGACGAACGCCGGGCCCTCACCGACGCGTTGAACGCCGAATACGGCGCGGTGTACGCCTACGGCGTGATCGCCGCCTACGCCTCACCCGAGCGCGCCAGGCTGGTCGCCGAGCACACCGCCGCGCACCGCGCCCGGCGCGACGCCACCGTGGACGCCCTCGCGTTGGGCGGCGCGACGGTGCCGCCGCCCGACGCGGCCT
This sequence comes from Nocardia sp. NPDC047654, assembly GCF_043205035.1. NCBI lineage: Bacteria > Bacillati > Actinomycetota > Actinomycetes > Mycobacteriales > Nocardiaceae > Nocardia > Nocardia sp. NPDC047654. Next base: position 611,061 of record NZ_JBIDDF010000001.1, on the reverse strand, counting down.
ACACCGTGCCGTTCCCGGTCACCGATCCGATCTCGGCCGCGCGGCTGGCCGTCACGGTCGAGTCCGATACCGCCGTCGCCTGGCGGTCGGTGGTCGAACGCGGTGCGTCCATGGCGATCCGGCGCGCCGGTGTCGACGCGCTCACCGAAGCCGCCGTCCGGCTGGCCACGTGGCAGTCGATCCTCGGCGCCGACCCGCCCACCAACGCGTTCCCCGGCAAGGCCTGATCCGGCGCCGACCCGAAGCTCCGCAGGCGTTCTCGCGGCGAACGGCGGCCCGGTGCGGTACCCGGCCGCCGTCGACTCGACGCGCGACCTACGGCCGCATCTCGTAGGCGCCGTTGTAGGAGGCCACCTCGGCCCACACCCGGTCGAAGCGCGGGCGGTCGGCGACCGGCGGCCGCAGCGCCGACGCCGCCCAGCCCTGCTGGGCGGGGCTGGCCGACGGCTTGCCGTACAGAGCTGTGGCGTAGGCGTTGAAATCGCGGACCTGGAAGTCGAAGATCTGGTCGATCAAGTCGCGATCCAGGCCGGTGATCGCGGCCTGCTCCAGGATCAGCTGGCCATAGACGACCAGCGAGAACAGGTGGCCGACGGTCAGCATGAAGTCCAGGTCCTTCTGCTGCCCGGCGTCCGGCGCCGCGGTGGTCAGCAGCGTGCGCAGCGCCTGAGCCTGCTCGTAGAACCGGCCCACGTTCGGGATGTCGGCATGCTTGTCGTAGATCGGCGTCCAGTCGGCGAAGCGCACCTTGCCCGCGCCCCGCGCCGGGCCCTGCCGCCAGAAGAACGCGTCGTCGGCCGCGTCCTGCCGGGTTCCGATCTCCGGGTAGTCCTGCGGGTCGAACAGGTAGTTGGGCATGAACTTCAGGATCTGCCCGACGTTCACGTGCACCGTGCCCTCCAGCCGGGGCAGCGTGCTGATCAGCCGCTGCACCTCGGCGAAGTAGGTGTTCTTCTCGAACCCCTTGGCGGCCAGCACATCCAGCAGCAACGTCATGACGGTCTCGCCCTCGGAGGTCACCTTGGACTTCGTCATCGGGTTGAACAGCAGGTACCGGCGGTCCTCCAGGCTCGCGCTGCGGAAGTAGTCGACGGCGCGGTCGCTGAACAGCTTCATCGCGAGGATGCGCGCGTAGGCGTCGACGAAGTTCGCCCGCACGTGCGGGAAGTCGGTGACCGGGTTGCCGTAGAGGATGCGATTGCCCGCGTGCGTGACCGCCTCGTAGAACGAGTGCTCGACCATGCCGATCCCGCCGTGGCAGAGGTTGAACTTGCCCACGTTCACGGTGTTGAGCGCCGCGGAGAATGCCTCGGGCCCGGTGTGCAGGATGTCCTCGGCGCGCACGGGGTAGTTCTCCAAGCGGAACGTGCTGACATACATCTGCTGGTGCACGACGTTGCCGAGCAGGCGGTAGTTCTCGTGCCGGGAGTCGGCGGCGAACCAGACGTACGCGTCGGCGCCCTCGAGATCGGCGCGGCGGGAGAACACCGACACCATGCTGGCCACATTGCCGTTGCCGATGTAGTACTTCTCGCCGTTGGCGCGGAAGAGGATGCCCGCCTCGGCGTCCGCGCTGCCCGGTTCGGTCGGGGTCAGCACCAGGTCGGTGTTGTAGATGTCGGCGCCGTGGGTCTGCTCGGACAGACCGAACGCCATCACCTCACCGGCGAGCAGGTCGGCGGCGGCGCGCTTCTTGGCCGCCTCGTTGTCGCTCTGCCAGATCGGGCCGAGGCCGAGGATGGTCACCTGCTCGGCGTACCAGTACGCCAGACCGTAGAAGCCGAAGATCTCCGACAGCGCCGCGTTGCGGGCGGCGTCCCAGCGGCGATTCGGGTCGCCGTCGGCGTAGGCCGCCGGGGTCAGGAAGGTGGCGAACAGCTTCTCCTTCTTCACGAAGTCGAGGAAGTCGGCCGTCCACACCGCGTTCGCGTCGTCGTCGAGCAGACGCTGTTTACCCCGGCCCTCGAACCACTCGATGGTGGCGCGCAGCAGGCGCCGCGTCTCGGCGTCGAACTGCTGCGGGTCATAAGTGGCAGGGTTGAACAACCGCGCGTCGGTGTTTGTCATGCCGGTTAACTTACCAGCGGGTAACAGCAGCCCGGAGTGGGTCTATGGATCTGTGACCAGCGAATTCAGGTTACGGTCGCGTAGGTGGCAGTCATCCGGTTCCGGCAGGCCCGAGCAACCCTCCGGCAGCGTCCGTCGTACGAACGGCGAACGGCCCCCGGCGGATTCCGCCGGGGGCCGTTCGGAGATCGGGTCAGCCGCGGACTTTGGCCACCACCGCGTCCACCGCGGACGCCGCGGGAAGTTCCTCGGTCTCGCCGGTGAAGCGGTCGCGCAGCTCGACCTTGCCCTCGGCCCAGCCGCGGCCGATCACCAGCACCAGCGGCATGCCGAGCAGTTCGGCGTCCTTGAACTTCACCCCCGGCGAGGCGGTGCGGTCGTCGAAGAGCACGTCCAAGCCCTGAGCGTGCAGGCCGGAGACCACCTCTTCGGCGCCGGCGCGAGCGGCGTCGTCCTTGTTGGCGATGACGACGTGCACGTCGTAGGGCGCGACCGCGGCGGGCCAGCGCAGCCCCTTGTCGTCATGCTGCTGCTCGGCGATCACCGCCACCATGCGGGAGACGCCGACACCGTAGGAGCCCATGGTCAGCCGCACCGGCTTGCCGTTCTCGCCGAGCACGTCCACCTCGAACGCGTCGGTGTACTTGTTGCCGAGCTGGAAGATGTGGCCGATCTCGATGCCGCGGGCCGCCACCAGCGTGCCCCGGCCGTCGGGCGAGGGGTCGCCGTCGCGGACCTCGGCGGCCTCGATGGTGCCGTCGGGCGTGAAGTCGCGGCCCGCGACCAAGCCGACGACGTGCTTTCCCGGTTCGTCGGCGCCGGTGATCCAGCTGGTGCCGGTGCCGACCCGCGGATCGACCAGATAGCGAACGCCGTTGGCTTGCAGCGCCTTCGGGCCGATGTAGCCCTTGACCAGGAACGGATTCTCGGCGAAGTCGGCTTCGGTGAGCAGCTCGACCTCGGCCGGTTCGACCGAGGCGCCGAGGCGCTTGTCGTCGACCTCGCGGTCACCGGGAATGCCGATGCCGAGGATTTCGGTCTTCCCGTCCGGGTGACGCAGCTTGACCATGACGTTCTTCAAGGTGTCGGCCGCGGTGACCGGACGACCGTAGCGCTCGGCGATACCGGCGCCGTTGGCCCAGTCCACCAGCGTCGCGATGGTCGGAGTGTCCGGGGTGTCGTGCACCACGGCCTCCGGCTGTCCTTCGATCGGCAGCGGCTCGGGAGCGGGCGTGACCACCGCCTCCACATTGGCCGCATAGCCGGATTCCGGGCAGCGCACGTAGGTGTCCTCGCCGACCGGGCTGTCGGCCAGGAATTCCTCCGACGCGCTGCCGCCCATCGCGCCCGAGGTGGCGGCCACGATGACGTACTTGACCCGCAGCCGGTCGAAGATGCGCTGGTAGGCCTGGCGGTGGGCGTCGTAGCTGGCCTTGAGGCCGTCCTCGTCCAGGTCGAACGAGTAGGAGTCCTTCATCACGAACTCGCGCCCGCGCAGGATGCCCGCGCGGGGACGCTCCTCGTCGCGGTACTTGGTCTGGATCTGATACAGCGTGACCGGCAGGTCCTTGTAGGAGCTGTACTCGCCCTTCACGGTGAGCGCGAAGAGCTCCTCGTGAGTGGGGCCGAGCAGGTAGTCCGCGCCCTTGCGGTCGCGCAGCCGGAACAGGCCGTCGCCGTACTCGGTCCACCGGTTGGTGGTCTCGTACGGTTCGCGCGGCAGCAGCGCGGGTAGCGAGATCTCCTGACCGCCGATCGCGTCCATCTCCGCGCGCACCACGTCCTCGACCTTGCGCAGCACGCGCAGGCCCAGCGGCAGCCACGAGTAGACACCCGGGGCGACGCGGCGCACGTAGCCGGCGCGGACCAAGAGTTTGTGGCTCGGCACCTCGGCGTCGGCGGGATCGTCGCGGAGGGTTCGCAGGAACAGGCGGGAGAGGCGGGTGATCACGGAAGCACAGGGTAGTCGCTGGCCGGACGCCGTTCCCAGCGCATTACCGTATTCGTTCGTGCTGGTGCTGCTGCCTCCTTCCGAAACCAAGTCCGATGGCGGCGCCGGGGCGCCGCTCACCCTGGACTCGCTGGCGATGCCGCAGCTCACGGCGGTCCGCGCACGGCTGATCGAGGAAGTGGTGCGGTTGGCGGCCGACCCAGAACGCTCCCGGACCGTCCTGGGGCTCGGCAAGGGGGCCGACGGCGAGATCGCCCGCAACGCCGCGCTGCGTACCTCCCCGACCCGTCCCGCGCTGGAGCGCTACACCGGCGTCCTCTACGACGCCCTCGACGCCCGCTCGTTCACCAAGGCACAGCGGGCCAAGGCGGATGCCCGGCTCGGCATCGGCTCCGCCCTGTTCGGCGCGGTCCGCGCCTGCGACCCGATCCCCGCCTACCGGCTCTCCGGCGGCGCCAAACTGCCCGGACTGCCGACCCTCTCGGCCGTCTGGCGCGACGAACTGGCCACCGCGCTGCTCACCGAGGCCGCAGGCGAGCTGGTCGTCGACCTGCGCTCGGGCACCTACCAGCAGCTGGGCCGGGTGCCCGGCGCGATCACCGCGAACGTGCTCACCGAGCACCCGGACGGGTCGCGCACAGTGGTGAGTCATTTCAACAAGCACCACAAGGGCCTGCTCGCCCGCGCCCTGGTGCTCACCAGAGCCGAACCGGCCGACGTCCGCGGCGTCGCGCGAGTGGCGGCCAAGGCCGGACTGCGCGCCGAGATAGCCTCGCCGACCGAGCTTCTGATCATCACCTGACTTCGTCCGGGCCGTTCGGTGGTGAGCGCGGCGAGGTCGGCCCGTGCCGCCAGTCTGTAGCGGCGGCGAGCGGTTGGCTGTCCGGAACAAGTACGACTTGACCCGCCCCCGTCGGATCACGGATCGGCGACTCGGTGTGCCCGATTCCGCACCGATCGCCGGAAGACCGGGAAGGGTGTATGCCGGACAGTGGTGGTCAGGCGGCGTTCTTGCGATGTCACGACCGTAAGCGGTGGAACCCGCGGCACCGCCGATGCTCACCGAGCGAATCGAGGAGACATGCAGACCATCGCGCACTGGCTCGACGGCAAAGCTTTCGCGGGCACCAGCGAGGCGACGGCGCCGGTGACCAACCCGGCGACCGGCGCGGTCACCGGGCAGGTCGCGCTCGCCGGTATCGCCGACACCCGCGCGGCGATCGACTCCGCCGCGAAGGCGTTCCCTGCGTGGCGGGACACCTCGCTGACCCGGCGCACCCAGATCCTGTTCCGCTTCCGTGAGCTGCTGAACGAGCGCAGAGAGGAGCTGGCCCGGCTGATCACCGCCGAACACGGCAAGGTGCTCGCCGACGCGATCGGCGAGGTGAGCCGCGGCCTGGAAGTCGTCGAGTTCGCCTGCGGCATACCGCATCTGCTCCAGGGCGGCTACACCGAGAATGCCTCGACCAAGATCGACATCTTCTCGGTCCGCCAACCGCTCGGCCCGGTCGCGATCATCTCGCCGTTCAACTTCCCCGCGATGGTGCCGATGTGGTTCTTCCCGCTCGCCATCGCCGCGGGCAACACGGTGGTACTCAAACCGAGCGAGAAGGATCCGTCCGCGTCGCTGTGGCTGGCGCGGCTGTGGGCCGAAGCCGAACTGCCCGCGGGGGTCTTCACGGTGCTGCAGGGCGACAAGGTCGCGGTCGACGAATTGCTCGACAACCCGGGCGTCAAGGCGGTCTCTTTCGTCGGCTCGACGCCGATCGCCCGGTACGTCTACCAGCGCGGCACCGCCGCGGGCAAGCGGGTGCAGGCGCTCGGCGGCGCGAAGAACCACATGGTGGTACTGCCGGACGCGGACCTGGACCTGGCCGCCGACGCCGCGGTGAACGCCGGGTTCGGCTCGGCGGGCGAGCGGTGCATGGCGATCAGCGTGGTGGTCGCGGTGGGCGGGTCGGCCGACGAGCTGGTCGGCAAGATCGCCGAGCGGGCCGGGACCATCCGGACCGGCGACGGCACTCGGGGCGCCGACATGGGTCCGCTGGTCACCCGGGCGCACCGCGACCGAGTCGCCGGGTACATCGCCGCGGGCGAATCCTCCGGGGCCACCGTGGTTCTCGACGGCCGGGGCGTCGAGGCCGACGGCGCGGCCGAGGGCTTCTGGCTCGGGCCGACGATTCTCGACCATGTCGCCACCGACATGAGCGTCTACACCGACGAGATCTTCGGACCCGTGCTGTCGGTGGTGCGCGTCGGCAGCTACGACGACGCGCTGGCACTGGTCAACGCCAATCCCTACGGCAACGGCACCGCCCTGTTCACCAACGACGGCGGCGCCGCCCGCCGCTTCCACAACGAGGTCGAGGTCGGGATGGTCGGCATCAACGTACCGATCCCGGTCCCCATGTCGTACTACAGCTTCGGCGGCTGGAAGAACTCGCTGTTCGGCGACGCGCACGCGCACGGCGCCGACGGCGTGCGGTTCTTCACCCGCACCAAGGCGGTCACCACCCGCTGGCTCGATCCCAGCCACGGCGGGCTGAATCTCGGTTTCCCACAGAACAAATAGGCGGCGCTCACCGAGTACGCGGCGAAGTGAACCGGCGGGAATGTCGCGCCGGGCCGCGTTGTTCGGTCAGAACGTGACCTCCACCGCAGAGCTTTCCGATGCCCTCAAGAAGTACCTGGACGAAGAGAAGGTGTTCGCCACCGCGGCCACGATCGCGGCCGACGGGCAACCGCACCTGACCGTGATCTGGCTGAAGCGCGACGGCGACGATCTGCTGTTCTCCACCACGACCGACCGTCAGCAGGGCAAGAACCTCGCCCGCGACCCACGCATCACCGTGCTGATCAACCCGCCGGACAACCCGTACGTCTACGCGGAGATCCGCGGCACCGCGACGATCACCCCGGACCCGGACAAGACACTGCCCGACGAACTCTCGGCGAAGTACACCGGACAGAAGTACGCGGATTTCAACCCGGCCTCGGTCGACGACGGACCGCGCGTCATCGTGCGCGTGACACCTCGGCGGGTGGCCGGCCGCTTCTAGGCACGGCTCACACCTGCTGTGCTTCTTCCTGGGCGTGCTGGGCCATGGCCAGTTGCTGCGGAGTGAAGCGCAATGCCAGGGCGACCAGTCCGGCCGCGAACGCGATCAGGGCGCAGACGAACAGCACCAGGGTGTAGCCGTCGCCCAGCGCGGCGATCTCCGCTGGCGTCATCCCGGCCACCTTCTCGGTGCGGCCGCCGAGCGACAGCGTGCGGGAGGCGGCGATCGGGGTGAGCAGGCCGATGGCCACGGGCGTGGCGAGGTTCATGAACATCTGCCCGACCGCGGCCAGCGGGCCGATATTCTCCGGCGGCACACCGACCAGCACACACAGCGGCGAGAGCACCATGGCGATGCCGACGCCGAAGCCGATCACCACCAGCAGGGGCAGCAGCGTCGCGAAGTACATCACCTCGCCGTCGAGGGTCGAACCGAACAGCAGGCCGACGCCGAGCACCACCGCTGAGCCCGCCAGCAGCCAGCGCGGCGCGATGTACAGCGCCGCCTTGGAAGCCACCGCGCCGCCGACGCCGATGCCGACGGTGAACGGAATGGCCGCCACACCCGCCTTGAGCGGACCGTATCCGATGACGTTCTGCATGAACTGGGCGACGAAGAAGGTCATCGCGCCCAGCACCCCGCCCGCGAGGAAGATCAGCAGGAAGGTGGCCACGCGGTCGCGGCTGTCGAACAGTGACCAGGGCAGCAGCGGGTCGTCCACCCGTCGTTCCAGCGCGATGAAGACGATCAGCAGCACCACGCCCGCGATCAGCGAACCGATGATCGCCGGGTGTCCCCAGCCGATCTCCGGCCCCTCGGTCGCGCCGAACACGATCGCCGCGCAGGCGATGGTGCCGAGCACCGCGCCCGGGAGGTCGAGGGCCGAGCGGTGGTGTTCGGTGTCGGCCAGCTTGTAGGCCGCGCCGAGAATGATCAGCGCGCCGATCGGGACGTTGATCAGGAAGATCCAGCGCCAGGACAGCTGGGTCAGCGCGCCGCCGACCACGAGCCCGCCCACGGAGCCGATGCCCACCATCGAGCCGAGGATCGCGATCGCCTGGTTGCGCGCCTTGCCCGGCGCGAAGGTCGTCGCCACGAGCGCGAAAGCGGTCGGCGCCGCGATCGCGGCGCCCGCACCCTGGATGGCCCGCGCCGCGAGCAGCATCGCCTGATTCTGCGCGAGCCCGCACAACAGCGAGGCCAGGGTGAACACCGCGACACCGACGACCAGCATGCGCTTGCGGCCGAAGGCGTCGCCGAGCCGGCCGCCCAGCAGCATCAGGCCCGCGAAGGTGAGTCCGTAGGAGGTCACCGTCCACGCACTACCCGCGCTGGACAACCCCATCTCCTCTTGCAGCCGCGGCAGCGCGAAGATCACCACCGTGCCGTCGAGCACGACCATGAGCTGCAATCCGCTCAGGACAAGGATCGCGAGCCCGAAGGCCCGCTGCGTCACTGGATACTGCATCGTCGCAGCGGGGTTCCGAAGCACAGTGAGTCACTGTAATTGATGCCGGGCCCCGCTTCGCCCGCCCACCGATCCGGCCGGACCCGCGACGAGCACCGGCCCCGCCGATCCTGCGGGTGGGCGTCGTCGCGCACCACCAGCGGTATCGGGTCGAGGTGATAGGCCATCGCCGGTGCTCCTTCCCCACTCAGGACGAGCAGCCGTCCTGGTCGACCTGGCCGCCGCCGTCACCGCGCGAATCGGTTCGAATCGCCGCGGTGGCCACGAGCGTCATCCGGCCGCGGAGTCGGCGTGCGGGACGATCGAGTCGGCGGAGAATCCGGCGGTCGGGCCGATCACCACGATCGCGGGTGGGCGGATGCCTTCGGCGCGCACCCGGGCGGCCACCGTGCCGAGATCGGCGCGCAGCACGCGCTGGGTGCGCAGCGTGCCCTCCTGGATGACGGTGGCGGGTGTGCCTGCCGGTCGCCCGCCCTCCAGCAGCGCGGTCGCGAACTGCTCGATCCGCTCCACCGCCATCATCAGCACCAAGGTCCCGCGCAGCCGCGCCAGCGCGGGCCAGTCCACCAGCGAATCCGGGTGATCCGGCGCGACGTGCCCGCTCACCACGACGAACTCGTGGGTGACACCGCGATGGGTGACCGGGATGCCCGCGGCGGCGGGCACCGAAATGGGACTGGTGACACCCGGCACCACCGTGACCGGAACCGCGGCGGCCACACAGGCCTCCACCTCTTCGTAGCCGCGCCCGAACACGTACGGATCGCCGCCCTTGAGCCGCACCACGAACTTGCCCGCTTTCGCGCCTTCGATCAGCGCGTTGTTGATCGCTTCCTGCGCCATCGCCCGTCCGTACGGGATCTTGGCGGCGTCGACCACCTCGACCTCGGGCCCGAGTTCGGCGAGCAGTTCCGGCGGCGCGAGCCGGTCGGCGACGACCAGATCCGCCCTGGCCAGCAACCGCCGCCCGCGCACGGTGATCAGGTCGGGATCGCCGGGCCCCCCGCCCACCAAAGCGACACCGGGCGCGATCGGGGTCGAGTCGTCACTCACCACACCGGATTGCAGGGCCTCCAGCAACGCGTTGCGCACGGCCGCCGACCGACGGTGCTGCCCGCTCGCCAGCACGCCGAGGGTCAGGCCGTCATAGCGTGCGGTGGCGGGGGTGACGGCGGTGCCCAGCCGTGCGGTGTCGGCGCGGACGCAGAAGATCCGCCGCCGGGTCGCCTCGTCGACCACCGCCGCGTTGGTCTCGGGCTCGTCGGTGCAGGCGATCGCGTACCAGGCGCCGTCGAGGTCGCCGTCGGCGTATTCACGCAGCGTGACGGTGATCTGCCCGGAGGTGGCCATTCCCTCGACCGCGGGCGTCACCGCGCGACTCACCACATGGACGTCCGCGCCGGAGGCGATCAGCAGTCCGAGTCTGCGCTGCGCCACCGACCCGCCGCCGACCACGACGACACGCCGTCCGCGCAGATCGAGCCCGACCAGGTAGTTCGGGTCGCCGGTGGGCTGGTCTTGCGTTGCGTCTGACGTGTTCGGCACAAGTTTCGAGCCTACGGCGTGGCCGTCCGGCACCGGCAATCGCCCGGCACGCCCGCCCGCCCACGTTGCGGCGAGCAGGCGCGACGATCACCACGGGCCGTTACCCGCGCTCAGGGCGACGGCGGCCGAGCCCCCGGCACCGGACCGGGTCGGTTGTCCCGGCGCCGTGCGGCCGGACGGTTCCCGAGTGACGGCCACACCTACTGTGACCAGTGGTAACAAGCGTTTCGACAGTCGGCGACGGTAGGTTGCCGTGCAGGCGTCTCGTTCGGAAAGGCGGACCGATGAAACGGCTGACACCGGCACGACTGCTCGACGTGGCCTACGACGAGGCGCTGCGCGGGCTCGCCGAAGGGGGGATCCCCATCGGCGCCGCCCTCTTCGACGCGGACGGCACGCTGCTCGGGCGCGGGCACAACCGCCGGGTGCAGTCCGGCGACCCCAGCATGCACGCCGAGACCGACGCCTTCCGCGCGGCGGGGCGGCGGCGCGACTATCGCGACACCGTCATGGTCACCACGCTCTCGCCGTGCTGGTATTGCAGCGGCCTGATCCGGCAGTTCGGCATCGGTTCGGTGGTGGTCGGGGAATCGCGGACCTTCTCCGGCGGGCACGGGTGGCTGGCCGGGCACGGCGTCGCCGTCACCGTCCTGGAAGACCGGCGCTGCATCGATCTGATGACCCGGTTCATCGCCGAGCATCCCGCGCTGTGGCACGAGGACATCGGAGTCGCCGACGATCTCGAGGCATGAACTGTGCCGTCCCGACCGGGTGGCTCAGCGGAAGTACGGATACTCCTGCACCCAATGGAATCCACGGCTGCGCAACGGGAAGTCTTCGATCGGGACCGAGGTCAGCGCGACCGAGACCGGCTGCCCGGCGAGCGTGCCCGTCAGGGTCAGCCGCTCCGGCGCGGGCCGGTCGAAACCGAAGCTGCCCAAGGGTTCCGTTCGCGGCGGCGCGACCACGACCAGGGTGCGGTCCGCCGGATCGACCACCGCGAGCACCGGAACCAACTGGCCGTCCATCCGCTGCACGGTGGCGCCGTCCCGGTCGAAGACCAGGCGCTGCCAGCGCCGTTCGTCGGTGGTCAGAGGCGGAAGCGGTGTGCCGTCGACGCTGAATTCGGTGACCGCCCAGATGCCGTACAGCGGCGGTTCCGGTCGCCCCGCGCCCTGCTCGGTCCACCTTTCCCAGCCCGTGTAGGCGTTCGAGAACAGCAACCAGACCCCGAGCGCGATCTGCGCCGCCGCCGCGATTCGCTCGGCTCGCGGCGTGCGCAGCAACGGCGGCGTGCTCGACGGTCCGGCCGGGCGGTTCAGCACGAGCACGCTCGCCAGACGCCCGGCCTCCGGGGCGAGCAGCACCAGGCACAGCAGCATCAGGTGGAACGACAGGATCTTCGCGGGTACGTCGTAGCTCATGTCCAGCACGAACACCTGTGTCGTGCACACCAGGCTCAGCATCGCGCCCACCAGGGCGGTGCGCGGCACGAACAGCAGTACACCGCCGAGCAGTTCCGCGCAGCCGAGCAGGATCTCGTACTGCGGCGAGACCCCGATGTGGTTCCAGAGCACCGCCATCGGACTGAAATTCCCGTAGGGCTCGAGCAACCGGCTCAGCGGTGTCGGCGGCATCTGAGTCGGGATGGCCTTCGCCATGCCGTAGGCGATCATCTGCCCGGCCAGGCACAGGCGCACGAACAACAGGAACCAGGGCAGCACGGCCCGGTAGTGCGGCCGGTTGCGATCCAGCACGCTCCAGACCAGTGTGCCGACTACCGCGACGACGAGGACGACGAACACCAGCACCCAGAAGTAGGCCTGGTCGCCACTGATCGAAGCCGTGTTCGCCGCCACCGACGTACCGAACACCCGTGTTCCGGTCCCCTCGATCACCGGGCGCAGGGCACGGGCGACGCCGGAGCTCACCGAGTCCGGCAGCCACTCGCGCGCCAGTCCGAGGAACTCGGGGACGACCGACGGATACACCAGGCAGAACAGCCCGAAGTACAGAAAGCCGAAACGGAACGCCACCCGGGTCGCCCCGCGCCAAGACCTGGTATCGGAACCCACCGCCTCCGCGGTGTCTGTTCGATCGAGGATCGCTTCGGTCACGGCGGTCCCTCCAGTTCGGTCGATGCAGACCGAAGGTATCGAAAAGCGCCGCGGCCGTAGCGTGTTTCGGCTGGATCACCCGCTGCCGCCGGATCAGGGGTCAGCGGAAGTACGGGTATTCCTGGACGAAGTGGAAGCCCCGGCTGCGCAACGGGAAGGAGTTGGGGTCCATCCGGTCGAGCGACAGCGTCACCGGCGTTCCGTTCAACTCACCGGTGAGCCGCAACGTGTCCGGGGTGGGCTGAGTGAAGGTGAAGGCACCCAGGCGGTTCGGCGGTGTGTCCGGCGCGGCCGCGGACAGCGCGATGGTGTGCGCGGCCTCGTCGACCACGGCCACGACGGGCAGGAACGAGTCGTCCATCTTCTGCACCGTCGTACCCCGGCGGTCGACGATCAGCCGGCGCCAGCGGCCCTCGTCGGTGATCAGCGGCGGCGCCGGATGCCCGTCCCTGCTGAACTCGGCGACGGTCCAGATGCCGTAGAGCGGAGGTTTCGGCGCGCCGTCGCCCGCCTCGCGCCAGGTTTGCCAGCCGATGTGCACCCCACCGAGCAGCACCCACACTCCCAGAGCCACTTGCAGCGCCGCCGCGACCCGGTTCGCGCGGCGGGAAGCGAACAGCGCGGGCTGCGTGGCCGGTTCGGACGGGCGTTCGAGCACGAGCACATTCGCCAACCTCCCCGCCTGCGGCGCCAGCACGACCAGCGACAGCAGCAGCAAGTGGAACGAGAGGATCTTCACCGGCACGTCGTAGGTCATGTTCAGCACGAACACCTGCGCCATGCTCACCAGGCCGACCAGCGCGCCCGCCGTCGCGGTGCGCGGCGCGAACAGCAGCAGCCCGCCGAGTACTTCCGCAGTGCCGAGCAGGACCTCGTATACGGGCGCGGCGCCGACCTGGTTCCAGAGCACCGACGCCGGGCTCATCGTCCCGTACGGTTGCAGCAGCGCGGTGAGCGACGGCGCAGGCATCTGTGACGGAATCGCCTTGGCCAGACCGTAGAAGAGCATCTGGCCGCCCAGGCACAGCCGGACGAACAGCACGAACCAGGCGCGCAGGGCGATGTAGTCCCGGCGGCGTCTGTCCAGGATCGACCAGACGAGCGTGATCAGCGCCGCCGCGACGAGTTCGCAGAAGATCAGCAGCCAGATGGCGGCCTGGTCGCCGCTGCCGGAATCCTCGTGCAAGACGGCGTCCACACCGAAGACGTGGTCACCGACCCAGCCGACGAGCGGGCTCGTCGCGCGCATCTGCCAGATGACGGCGCTCTCCGGCAGCCACTTGCTCAGGATGCCGGTGAACACGAAGAGGATCTGCGCGAACAGCACACAGAACAGCCCGAGGTAGGCGAAGGCGAAGCGGAACGCGATCCGGGCCTGCGGGCTCCATGGACGACGCTCCTCACCGGCCCGCGTTCGGCCACCGCGGGGCTCCACCACATCCGTTTCGACGGTACGCACACCGCTCCCCTCACCGGTCGACACTCTGGCTTGCCGAACGTATCCGACCAGGTCATGGGATGACCTCCGGGAAAACCCCCGATTTCCGGGTACCTCTTTCGACCTACGTGCCTGCCCCACCGTGCTCAGCGGGATTCGTCTCCGGTTCTAGCCCGCCGACAACTAGAACGCGTTACAGTCGCGTATCCCGGCGCACCGCGGGCGGTGCATCCGGGCCGCACGTGTCAGGAGGACTTTGATGACCGACGATCCGGACCCGGCACAGCGACATCAGCTGACCGTCAGCGAACGCGACCTGGACGCACTCGCCGGCAACTTGGCGCGCTGGCTGCACACGAAGGTCACCGCGGACGATCTGCCGCGGATCTCCGAATTGTCGCGTCCACAGTCCGGCGGCATGTCCAGCACGTCGATCCTGTTCGACGCCGAGTGGAGCGCCGCAGGGCGGCCGGAGCGCGGATCGTTCGTCGCGCGGATGGCGCCGGAGGCCGGGTCGTTCCCGGTCTTCGAGACCTACGACCTGGCCACCCAGTACCAGGTGATGGCGGGCGTGGCCGCGGCCACCGACGTGCCGGTGCCGGGCCTGTGCTGGCTGGAGAACGACGAGAAGCCGCTCGGCGCGCCGTTCTTCGTGATGCGCCGCGTCGACGGACGGGTGCCGACGGACAACCCGCCGTACGTGTTCGTCGGCTGGCTGTTCGACGCCGACCCGGCCGAGCGCCTGCGGCTCACGCACAACACCGTCGAGGTGATCGCCAAGATCCACGGCATCCCCGATCCCGCGGCGCTGTTCCCGATGCTGAGCGGACCGGGCGAGGCGCTACGCAGGCACGTCGCCGCCCAGCGCTCGTGGTACCGGTGGGCGCTCGCGGACGACGGCTTCGAGATCCCGCTGATCGAGCGGAGTTTCGCGTGGCTGGACGAGCACTGGCCCGCCGAAACCGGCCCGGACGTGCTCAGCTGGGGCGACGCCCGCCCGGGCAACATCATCTACCGCGAATTCGACCCGGTGGCGGTGCTGGACTGGGAGATGGCCGCGCTGGCGCCGCGCGAGCTGGATCTGGGCTGGCTGATCTTCATCCATCGGTTCTTCCAGGATCTGGCCACTCGCTTCGGGCAACCCGGGCTGCCCGATTTCCTGCGCCGCGACGACGTGGTGTCGAAATACGAGGAGCTGACCGGTCACTCGGTGCGCGATCTCGACTTCTACATCGTCTACGCCGCGTTGCGGCACGCGATCGTCATGGCGCGGGTGAAGCGCAGGATGATCCACTTCGGCGAGGACACCGACACGCCGGATCGCGACGACTACGTCATGCACCGGGCAAGCCTGGAAGCGCTGCTCGACGGAACCTACGAATGGGACTGACCATGCCTGTGCCTTTGGACGAGTACCCCATCCATCAGACCCCACTGTCGCTGGCCCGGGTGGCCTCCAGCGATCGGAACTTCTACGACCGCAGCTACTTCAACGCCCACGACCGCGACGGCGGCACGTTTCTGATCACCGGTTTCGGCGTGTATCCCAACCTCGGGGTGACCGACGCCTACGCCGCCGTCCGCCGTGGCGACGCGGTGCGCGCGGTGCGCTTCTCCGACGCGCTCGGCGACCGGGGCCTCGACCAGCGCGTCGGCGGCTACCGCATCGAGGTGCTGGAGCCGCTGCGGCGCCTGCGGGTGGTCTGCGAACACGACGATCTGAGCTTCGACCTCACCTGGACCGGCGCCTTTCCCGCCGTCCAGGAACAACCGCACCTGATTCTCGCGGGCAACCGGCCGATCATCGACGCGTCCCGGTTCGCTCAGGTCGGCTCGTGGGCGGGGACGCTGCACGTGGACGGCGACGACATCACCGTCGACCCGGCGGTGTGGACCGGGACCAGGGACCGCTCGTGGGGCATCCGCCCGGTCGGGGAGACCGAGCCGCCCGGACGCGCGGCCACCGAGCCGTCGGGCGGGTTCTGGTGGCTGTACGTGCCGCTGCGGTTCGAGGACTTCGCCGTCGTGATCATCGTGCAGGAGGAGCCGGACGGCAGGCGCACGCTCAACGACGCGACCCGGATCTGGCCGGACGGGCGCACCGAGCAACTCGGATGGCCCCGCATATCGATCGACTATCGCTCCGGCACAAGGCATCCCGTCGGTGCGCGACTGGAGCTGACCACGCCGGACGGCAAGCCCCTGGAGATCGAGATCACGCCGGGCATCGGCGTCCCGCTGCACGTCGGCTGCGGCTACGGCGGCGATCCCGACTGGCAGCACGGCCAGTGGAAGGGTCGCGACTGGTCCTCCTCCAGCCGCTACGACCTCACCGATCCGGCGATCGTCGCCCGCACCCCCTACGGGGTGACCGACCACGTCGCGCGTGCCCGCTGCGGCGACGCCGAGGGATGGGGCCTGTTCGAACACGCCAGCATCGGCCGCCATGACCCCACCGGCTTCGCCGACTGGGGCGCGGTCGCACCCTGAGCCCAGCGCCGCACCGCCGTCGCCACCGGTGTCCGCGACCAATTCCCGACAAAGATGCGGCCCCGGACTCGGGGCGCAGCCGAGCATCAGCGCCACCGGCGCACCGCCGCCGTACCCGCGGCCGAACGGCTCCGCCCCGAGCTGCGATCGGATCGTGACGCGCTCGGAGACCGCCACGAGCCACGCCACAGAGCGCCCGCATCCCGTTCGGACTCCGACGGCGAAGCGCGAGCACGTTGCGGCGGCCGCGCACGGGGCAGCGGCCGCGCGCCAGGGGCAGCCAGCGCACCGCGGGCGCGCCCGTGGTTCACCCGCTACGCACCGTAGCGTCGCAATGCGCTCGGGTACCGCCACAGGCCAGGCCGAACCAGCACTACCGGAGGCTGCGGTCCGGGTCGGTTGGGCGGCGGCTACTGCGCGGCTACGGTCGCAGATCGTCGCGGCACCGCGATTGTGTCGGACAGCGGCAGCGCTCGTGGCCGAGCCCGCCTTCGGTCGATGGTTCTACCGCTCGAGCTGCGCTGCCGCGAGCACCACACCCTGCACGACGCGCTTCGGTATCACCAGCGGCCCGCCACCGGCGGCGAGCAGCGCCGCGGCCTCCGCGACGCTCGCCGCGCCGACGGCCGCCCGCGTCCGGCTTCCCGGGTTGGGGACGGCGACGGCCGCCAGTTCCGCGGCGGAGTAGGACCGCAGCGGCACCTGGAACTCCGCGGCGACGGCGCGCAGTCCGGGCTCGGCGAAGCGCTGTGCGATGGTGGCCAGACAAACTATCCGGTAGCCGCTCACGCCCTCGCGCAGTGCGGCGCGGATCACGACCGGCGAGGTGCCCGGCCGTAGCCCTATGCCGACGACGACGTCAGCCGACGGCACCGGAACTCGCGAATCGCATTGCCGCGGTGACGAATCGCCGCACCGCCGCAGGGTTCCCCGCCGGGTGGGTGTGGAGGTACGACGCGTGCACATTGCCGCTCAGCGTCCCCTCCCGGACGGACTCTCCCGCGCTGCCGCGCCAGCCCCACGCCGGATCCGGCGGCGACGACACCAGACGGGTGCGGTGGAACTCGTGCCCCCTGACCCGTTCGCCGACCCGCCACAGCGGCGAGTCGGCCAGTGCGACGGCGTCCCGGTAGCCGAGTGTCAGACGCGGTCCGAACGCGGCGTCGGCATCCACCACCCCTGCCATCGGGTGGCCGTCCAGCGATCGGGACAGATACAGCAGCCCGGCGCATTCGGCGTGCACCGGCATCCCGTGCCGAGCGGCGTCGGCCACCGCCCGCAGCAGGACGGAATTGGCCGCCAGGTCCGCGGCGTGTTCCTCGGGGAACCCACCTGGCAGCACCAATGCCGCTGTCCCGGTGGGCAATTCGTCGTGCAGCGGGTCGAAAACGACCACTTGCGCCCCCGCGGCCACCAGCAATTCACGATGCTCGGCGTAGCCGAACGTGAACGCCGGACCACCGGCGACGGCGATCAGCGGACCCTCCCGATCTGCCCCGGTGCACGCCCCTTCTCCTTCCAGACCGCGCACGGCGGCGGCGGGATCCCATGCGGGTCCGGTGACCGACGAGCGAGCGAGCGCCGCGATGGCGTGCAGGTCCACGTGCGCGGCGACGAGATCCGTCATCGCCGCCACCGCCGCCGTCGCGGCCGACCCGTGTTCCACGGCGGGGATCAGGCCGAGATGCCGGGACGGGACCTCGAGTTCGGCCAGGCGCGGCAACGACCCGAGCACCGGCAGCCCGACTCGATCGCAGGCGGCGCGCAGCACCTGATCGTGCCGTTCGCTGCCGACCCGGTTCAGGATCACCCCGCCGAGCCGGACGCCGCTGTCGAAGGTCGCGAATCCGTGCAGCAGCGCCGCGAGGCTCTGGCTGTGCCCTCGCGCGTCCACCACCAGCACCACCGGCGCCCCCAGCAAGGCCGCGACCTGCGCCGTCGACCCCTCCGCCACCGGACCGGCGTGCTCGTCATCGATCCGCCCGTCGAACAACCCCATCACGCCCTCGACCACCGCGAGATCGCACCCCCGCGCCCCGTGCCGGAACAGCGGCACAACCCGCTCCACCCCCACCAGCACAGGATCCAGATTTCTCCCCGGCCGCCCCGCCGCCAACCCGTGATACCCCGGATCGATGTAGTCGGGCCCCACCTTGAACGGCGCCACCCGATGCCCCACCTTCCGCAACGCCCCCACCAGCCCGGTCGCCACCGTCGTCTTCCCGCTCCCCGACGCCGGCGCCGCCACCACCACCGCCGTCATCGCCGCTCCCGCACCACGGGTGGCACACCATCGTGCGGCCCTCTCGCGATTCGCCGCAGCGATGTGCCACTCGCGGGGATCACCATTCGATGCCTCGTTGGCCTTTGCGGCCTGCGTCCATGGGGTGTTTGAGTTTGGTCATTTCGGTGACCAGGTCGGCGGCTTCCAGGAGGGGTCGGGGGGCGTCGCGACCGGTGATGACGACGTGCTGGTTGCCAGGGCGGGTGGCGAGGGTGTCGACCACCTCGTCCACGTCGACCCAGCCCCATTTCAGGGGGTAGGTGAACTCGTCCAGGACGTAGAAGCGGTGCTGTTCGGCCCGCAGGCGGCGGGCGATCTCCTGCCAGCCGGCCAGCGCGGCGGCGGCGTGGTCCTGCTCGGTGCCCTGTTTGCGGGTCCAGGACCAGCCCTCGCCCATCTTGTGCCACTCGACCGGCGCGCCCACGCCGGTCTGCTCGTGCAGTGCGCCGAGAGCGCGGAAGGCGGCTTCCTCCCCGACCTTCCACTTGGCGCTCTTCACGAATTGGAACACCGCGACGTCGAAGCCTTGGTTCCACGCTCGCAGCGCCATCCCGAACGCGGCCGTCGACTTCCCCTTGCCCGGCCCGGTGTGCACCGCGAGCACCGGCTGATTGCGCCGCTGCCGCGTGGTCAGCCCGTCGTCGGGAACTGTCTCCGGAACACCCTTGGGCATCGAATCTCCTTGCTCGTCCTCGGATCACTCCGAACCTGTGCACCGCGTCCGGACCGGAAGCCGCGCGACCCACCCACCACCGCTGGACGCCGACTCACCAGGTCTACCCACCGTTCTCGGAGGGGCGGCCGCGCGGCCTCCACCGGACACACGGTTCGAAAGTCGTGCTCACGCCGCTCGCGCCGAACTACCGTTCCCGGAACTCGCGCGGACGACGTCCGCGACCGCCGCACCGGTCAGCTCGGCCAGTCTCAGGTAGCCGCCGCGCAGGTCGCGGGCCAGATCCACGGCGAGGCCGAGGCGGATCATGCCACGTTCGCAGTCGACGACGATCGAGGTGAGCGTGTCCCTGGCGAGCAAGCGGGCCGCGGCGCGGGCGCGGGGAACCGGGTCGGTCCCGCCCGTCGCGCGACCGTCGGTCAGCAGCACCAGCATCGGCCTGCGGCGCGGATCGCGCACACGCTCGCGCAGCACGATTTCCCTGGCCTTCAGCAGGCCCGCCGCCAGCGGCGTCTTCCCGCCCGTGCGCATTCCGGACAACCGGCGCACCGCGATGTCGACCGACGAAGTGGGCGGCAGGACGAGTTCGGCCTCCGCGCCGCGCACGCTGACGACGGCGACTTTGTCGCGGCGCTGATACGCGTCCCGCAGCAGTGTCACCACCGCACCGGTGACGGCGGACAGCCGGTCGCGGGCGGCCATGGATCCGGAGGCGTCGACCACGAAGACGACCAGATTCCCTTCGCGCCCTTCCCGATACGCGCCACGGAGGTCTTCGGCGGCCAGCCGCAACGGCCCGTTCCCGCGGCCGCGGGAACGCTGATGCGGCGCGGCCGCGAAGACAGTACCGAGCAGATGCAGGCCCGAGGACGTGTCGGCACTCGGACGCACCACCCGCCCGTGCCGTGATTCCGCGCGCGAGCGCCGCCCCGGAGCGCCTTCGCCGACGCCGGGCACCTCCCAGCGCGGTGTTCGCGAACCGGCGGAAGCCGGTGCGCCACTGCGCCCTTCACCCGATTGCCCACCGCCCGGACCTTCGGGCGGCGACGGGTTGTCCGGGCCACCGTCCGGATCGTCGCCCGGCTCCTCGGCATCCCGGGGCGTGCCGTCCGGACCGCTCGGCGTGGAGGTCTCCTCCTCGGGCCGCGCCTGCTCGGCCGCCTCGCGCATGGCGTCGTCGAGCTGCTGCTCGCTGATGCCGGGCTCGTCGAACGGATCGCGCCTGCGCCGGTGCGGCAGCGCCAGTTCGGCGGCGACCCGCACGTCGTCCTCGGTCACCGCGCCGGCACCGCGCCAGGCGGCATGCGCGGTCGCGGTGCGCGCGACGACCAGATCGGCCCGCATCCCGTCCACGTCGAACGCGGCGCACAGCGCGGCGATGCGGCGCAGTTCCACGTCGTCGAGCAGCACCTGCCCCAGCCGGTCGCGGGCGGCGAGGATCTGCTCGGCCACCTCGTGGTCCGCCGCGGCGTACCGGGCGGCGAATCCGGCCGGGTCGGCCTCGTAGTCCAGCCTGCGGCGCACCACCGCCATGCGCACGTCCACGTCCCGGGAAGCGGCCACGTCCACGGTCAGGCCGAACCGGTCCAGCAGCTGCGGACGCAGTTCGCCCTCCTCCGGATTCATGGTGCCCACCAGCACGAAACGCGCCGGATGCGAGTGCGAGACGCCGTCGCGTTCGATGTGCACCCGCCCCATCGCCGCGGCGTCCAGCAGCACATCAACCAGATGGTCGTGCAGCAGGTTGACCTCGTCGACGTACAGCACACCGTGATGGGCGGCGGCCAGCAGGCCGGGGCGGAACGCCTGCTCCCCGTCGCGCAGCACGCGCTCCAAGTCCAGCGAGCCGACCACGCGGTCCTCGGTCGCGCCCACCGGCAGCTCCACCAGGCGGGCGGGCCGCGCGCCGGTCTCGTCCACCACGGGCGGCAGCAGCTGCGCCAGCGCGCGCACCACGGTCGACTTCGCGGTGCCCTTCTCACCACGCACCAGGACGCCGCCGATGCCGGGATGCACCGCGCAGAGGATCAGCGCCAGCTGCAGCCGTTCCTGACCGACCACCGCCGAGAAGGGAAAGCCCGCTTCACCGTCCGAACCCGGCATCGTTCGGCTGCGCTGGTCGGACGTCGGCACTGTTTCGGCATGGGACACGGACACGCCCCAACTCTAAGCGCGGGGCCACACCGGCCCCACAGTGCCCTTCGATTCAGAACCGATGCGCGCGCCTCCTGAACCGCACCCACCGCGATCCACTCATGGATCCGCAGGGGTGCCGCGCAGGAGGCGCGGATCCGAGCGAATCCAGCGCGCCCGCTCGCCTCCACCACGTTTTCCGAGCGAAGCGAGACCGAGCACGCGCCGTTCGCTGGAAACATCAACCTCTGCGCATGGGCACGTGCGGGATGCCGTCTTCTTCGAATTCCGGCCCGTCGACCTTGAAGCCGTGTTTGGTGTACAGGTCGATCAGGTAGCTCTGGGCGCTCAGGCGAACCGTCGCCGAACCGACCTCGGCCAGCGCCGCCTGCAGCAGTCGCGTGGTGTAGCCGTGCCCGCGGGCGGGCGCCGCCGTGCAGAGCCTGCCGATCCGGAAGCTCTTCACGCCGTCGTGGTGCTCCTCGCACAGCCGCAGCGTGGCGATGACCTCGCCCTCGTCATCGAGCCAGAAGTGCCGGGTCTCCGGGAGGAGGTCGTTGCCGTCCAGTTCGGGGTACGCGCACTTCTGCTCGACGACGAACACTTCGACGCGAAGTTTCAACAGCTTGTAGAGCGTCGCGGTATCGAGATCCTGCGCCCAGGAGCGTTTGAGAGCAACCGTTGACATCATCGCGCCTTGCTATCACAACCTAGGCGTTCGCCGCGACCCCTGCATGTCGCGGCGTGTTGTCGCCGCCGTCGACGAGGTTCAACGTCTTGGAGGTCCAATCCCACACTTCGTGGAACAGCGCCGGGTCCTCGGACAGCTTGATGCCCAGCGAGGGCACCATCTCCTTCAGCTTCGGCGTCCACGTGGCGTACTCCTGCGGGAAGCACCGCTGCATGACGTCCAGCATGGCGGTGACGCAGGTGGAGGCGCCCGGGGACGCGCCGAGCAGACCGGCGATGGTGCCGTCCTGCGCGGAGATCACGGCGGTGCCGAACTCGAGCACGCCGCCCGCGCCCTTACGGCGGATGACCTGCACGCGCTGGCCCGCGGTGATCAGCTCCCAGTCCTTGGACTCGGCGCGCGGGATGAACTCCGACAGCGTGATGACCTTGCCCGCCTCCGACTTCAGCAGCTCGCTGACCAGGTACTTGGTCAGACCCAGCTCGGTGACGCCGACGCCGAGCAGCGAGAAGATGTTGTTCGGCCGCACCGACTTGAACAGGTCGGTATTCTTGCCGTCCTTGAGGAACTTCGGCGTCCAGCCCGCGTACGGGCCGAACAACAGGCCCGGCTTGCCCTTGATCACGCGGGTGTCCAGATGCGGCACCGACATCGGCGGAGCGCCGACCGCCGCCTTGCCGTACACCTTGGCCTCGTGCTGGTTGATCAGCGCCGGGTTGACACAGCGGAAGAACTGGCCGCTGACCGGGAACCCGCCGAATCCCCTCGCCTCCTTGATGCCTGCCTTCTGCAGCAGCGGCAGCGCGCCGCCGCCCGCGCCGACGAAGACGAATTTGCTGTTCAGCGTGCGCGTCTCGCGGGTGCGCACGTTGCGGACGGTGACCAGCCAGGATCCGTCGGACTGCTTGGACAGGTCGCGCACCTCGTGCCCGAAGGCCAGGTCCGCGCCGGAGGAGCCGAGGTAGGCGAGCAGTTCCTGGGTGAGGGAGCCGAAGTCGATATCGGTGCCGCCGTCGGTCCAGTTCAGCGCGATCGGGTCGGAGAAGTCCCGACCGCGTGCCATCAACGGCAACCGCCGGGTGAACTCGTCGGGACCGTCGATGAACTCCATGCCCTCGAACAGCGGGTGCGGCGCCAGCGCTTCGTACCGCTTGCGCAGGTATTCCACGTTTTCGGCGCCGTGCACGAAGCTGACGTGCGGGATCGGGTTGATGAAGGCGGACGGATCGCGCAGGATGCCGTTCTCCACGCCGTAGGACCAGAACTGGCGGGAGACCTGGAACCGCTCGTTGATGTCGACGGCCTTGGTGATGTCCACCGAGCCGTCGGGTAGCTGCGGGCTGTAGTTCAGCTCGCAGAGCGCGGAGTGTCCGGTACCCGCGTTGTTCCACGGATCGCTGCTCTCGGCCGCGGCGGCGTCGAGCCGCTCGAACAGGGAGATCGACCACTCCGGCTGCAGCTGCCGCAGCAGCGCGCCGAGAGTGGCACTCATGATGCCGGCACCGATGAGTACTACATCGGTCTTTTCAGTCATGGCAGCGTTCGGCACGGGTAGATCGACTTCCTTGTCCTTCTGCGCGGGCCCACCGGGCGGGTGGACCTGCCTGGGCACGGTGTAGTTGTGGCTCGGTTCCGGCGTCCGCCGGTCCCGAACGGCATGGCGGGAGTCAGGTTACCCGCCGTTCACCTAAGCCCAATTGTGCACCTCACCACGCCGCCGCCCGGCAACGAGCCTGCGGAATGTGCGGAATGCGACAGAGATCGTCGTCACTTCGGCGGCCGATGGACCGCCGTGGTCTGTCGGCGCGTGACACCGTCCAATACATTGGTCGCGTGACGAACGAACAGTCGCTTGCCGAGCCGGTCAGCACTTCTCCGGAGGGCGAAGGCTGGCGCCCCGACGTCCTGGGCCCGCAGTACCAGCAGCGCACGCTGCCCCTCGGCCCCGATCCCGACGGCGAAGGCGAGGTGGTGGCCACGCTGGTGCGCTACGTGCCCTCCGGCGCCGTCGAGCAGACCGCGGGCGCGGTGCTCTACGTCCACGGATTCACCGACTACTTCTTCCAGGAACACCTCGCCGAGCACTTCGCCGCGCGCGGATTCCAGTTCTACGCGCTCGACCTGCGCAAATGCGGCCGCTCGCTGCGCGAAGGACACACCCCGCATTATGTGACGGATCTCGCTTTCTACGACCGCGAGCTCGCGGAGTCGCTGCGGATCGTCCGGGCCGAGACCGGCGCTCCCGTGGTGGTCAACGCCCACTCCACCGGCGGCCTGGTCGTGTCGCTGTGGCTGGACCGGCTCAACCGCGCGCAGGGTACGGCCGCCGCGGGCATCACCGGCGTGGTGCTCAACAGCCCGTGGTTCGACCTGCAGGGTCCCGCGTACTACCGGACCGTCGGAACGCCGATCATCAAGGCGGTCGGACGCTTCCGAAGGATGGTCCAGCTGCCCGGCGCCAAGATCAGCACCTATGGCGACAGCCTGCACCGCTCCGCGTCCGGCGAGTGGGATTACAACCTCGACTGGAAACCGCTGCACGGCTTCCCGGTGCGGCTCGGCTGGCTGCGCGCGATCCGCAACGGCCACGCGCGGCTGCACCAGGGCCTCGACATCGGCGTGCCCTCACTGATCCTGCGCTCCCGGATGACGAAGTTCGCCAGGGAGTACGGCCCCGCCGTGGACGTGGCCGACGCCGTGCTCGACGTCAAGCAGATCCAGCGCTGGTCGGGCTGCCTGGGCGACCGCACCAACATGGTGCCGATCGACGGCGCCAAGCACGACGTGTTCCTCTCCGGCCCCGAACCGCTGGCCCAGGCCTTCCGCGAACTCGACAACTGGCTGGAATGGCTCGCGGACTACCAGGGCGCGAAGTCACCAGAGGCTGGTGCGTAGCACGATCTCGGTGGCCAGCTCGTGGCCTGCTTCGGTGGCCACGTCGGTGACGTCGACCTCGACCACCCGGAACTCGCCGTAGACGAACCGTCCCGACGCGTCGGCCACCGACCGCGGCAGATTCTTGGTGACCAGCAGTGTGGTCGGCACCTCGACCGGGCCGGTCGACGCGTCCGCCACCGCTCCATCGGGCCCTGGCGTGGCCGGGTGGCCGCGATCGGCCACGACCAGGCTCTGGAAGCGGCCGAATCCGCGGGCGCACGCCTGCCATGCCAGCACCGCGCCCGCGCCGCAACCGGCCACGTTCACCCACGGCAGTCCGAGTTCGTCCAGGATCGCGGTCACGGCGGCCGCGTCGAGACCCTCGATCGACTCCACCGCGAAGGTGCGCAGATCCGAGGTGTGCAGACGGGCGCACACCTGATCGAAGACGTCCGCCGAATCACCCGCGTCGGGCAGCAGTAGCACGCTGTGCCGGGATTCCGGCCCGTCGATCCGCACGGTCCACGCCCGGTCACCCACCGTGATCTGCCGAGATTCCATGCCGAATCACGCTACACGGATAAGGGCATTACGGCGGCGGGTCGGGGGTGGCGGAATCAGGCGAGCAGGCGCATCCCGGCCCGCTCACCTGCGTTGTGATCGAAGGTGACGGTCAGTTCACAACCGGCCTCCTGGCCGAGCTGCTGGATCAGCGCGTCGGCGAAGTCCGCGCCGTCGGCGGCCCGCCGCAGCGCTTGGCGCACGGTGTCGGCGCGCTCCACCACGATTTCGCTCGAGTCGAGCAGCCCGAGCAGCACATCGGTGACGGCCTCGGGATCCTGTTTGTAGCCACGCCGCAGCACCCAATGGATCTCGGCGAGCACGATCATCGTGACGTAGCCGGGTTCGGTCTCGCTGAGCCCGTCGATCACCTGGTTGGCCCGGGCGGACTGCTCCGGGTCGTCCTGGGTGAGGTAGCGGATCAGCACATTCGCGTCCAGCCCGATCATCCGCGCTTACCTTCCACGACGTTGCCCGCGATGGCCTCGTTCATCTCCGCGAGGCCGATGGGCGAGCCGGACCAGCCGAGGATGCCCTTGAGCGCCTTGATCGTGCGCGTTTCGGGCACCAGCTCGTAGGTGCCGTTGGGCGTGGGCACGAACGCGACTCGCACGCCCGCGCGCAATCCCATCGCCACACGCACATCGATCGGGATCGTGATCTGTCCCTTACTGGTCACCGTCGCCGACACCACATTCGTCCCTCGGCCGCTGGGCCTCTTCTCCGCCGCCATCATCCTCACACCCGACCGTGCCGACCGACCCCAGCCTTACCTGGAGCCGAATTCCTTACTGCAAGGTAAGGCGCTGGGTGGCCCGCGTCAACCGATACGGTCGCTCGCGAGCACCGCCTCGGTGGCCAGGATGGGCACCCCGGCGGGCGCGCCCTCGGAGAGCAACCGCTCCAGCGCGGTGATGTCGAGGTGGTCTTCGATCAGATCGGCCAGCAGATCGAGCTGTGCGGCACGCACCGCCGAAACCGAGACATCTTCGGCCACAACGAAACCCGTGCGACCCGCCGCCGTGGCGACCGAGCGGAGCCAGGCGCGGCGCAACTCGTCGGACTCCAGCAGCCCGTGCAGATGGGTGCCCCACACCGCGCCGCGAACGCTGCCCTCCGGCTCGCCCTCGACCCTGAGCCATGCCGGGTCGCCACGGTGCGTGACGCGGCCGTGGTGGATCTCGTAGCCGCGCACGGCGATTCCCGCGGCGCGCCCTTCGCTACGGCGCAACACCTTGGATTCGGCGAACTCGACGGTCAGATCGAGCAACCCCAGCCCGTCGACCTCGCCGGCGCCGGATTCGACGCGGTCCAGGATGCGAGTGCCGAGCATCTGGTACCCGCCACAGACACCCAGGATCGGCCCGCCGGCGGCGGCGCGTGCCCGCAGTGCGTCGGCGAGGCCGGTACGCCGCAGCCACCGCAGATCCGACACCGTCGCCTTACTGCCGGGCAGGACCACCAGATCGGCGCCCGCCAGCCGGGACGGCTCGGTCACCCAGCGCACCGCCACGCCGGGCTCGCAGGCCAGCGCCTCGACGTCGGTGGAGTTGGAGATGCGCGGCAGCCGGATCGCGGCGACGGTCAGCCAGTCGGCGCCCAGCGGCGGCCGAGGGCGGCCGACCGGCGCGTCGGCGAGGGTGCCCAGCGAGTCCTCCGCATCGATCCAGAGGTCCTCGGCATACGGCAGCACTCCGAGGGTGGGGCGGCCGGTGAGTTCGGTGAGACGCTCCAGCCCCGGCCGCAGCAGCTCGACCGCGCCGCGGAACTTGTTGACGATGAAACCCGAGATCAGTCGCTGATCCTCGGGTTCCAGGATGGCGACGGTGCCGAACAGGTGCGCGAGCACGCCACCGCGATCGATATCTCCGACGAGCAGCACGGGCAGTTCCGCGGCGCGCGCGAGCCCCATGTTCGCCAGATCCGTCGCGCGCAGGTTGATCTCGGCGGGCGAACCGGCGCCCTCGCAGACGACCACGTCGAATTCGGCGCGCAGCGCGGCGAGGTCGGCGGCCACCACGTCGCGCAACTCCCGGCGATGCCGGAAGTAGTCTTCCGCGCCGACGGTGCCGATCGCCCTTCCTCGCACGACCAGCTGGGAACGACGGTCACTTCCCGGCTTGAGCAGGACCGGATTGAACCGCACGCTGGGCTCCAGCCCGCACGCCTTTGCCTGCAACGCCTGCGCCCGTCCGATCTCCCCGCCGTCGAGCGTGACCACGGAATTATTGGACATGTTCTGCGCCTTGAACGGGGCGACGCGCACGCCGCGCCGCGCCAGCATCCGGCAGATCCCGGCCACGACTACGCTCTTCCCCGCATCCGAGGTCGTGCCCGCGACGAGCAGCGCGCCCTTCATCGCCGTCCGGTCATCCGGTGAGCGGCCACCCGGGCGGCCGGATCACGGCCGATCACGGGAGGGTCAGGATCTCGGTCCCCGACTCGGTGACCACCAAGGTGTGCTCGAACTGCGCGGTCCACTTGCGGTCCTTGGTGACCACGGTCCAGCCGTCGTCCCAGATCTCGTAGTCGATGCCGCCGAGGTTGATCATCGGCTCGATGGTGAACGTCATGCCCGGTTCGATGACGGTCTCCACCGCGGGCTGGTCGTAGTGCAGCACGACCAGCCCGCTGTGGAACGTCGGGCCGACACCGTGGCCGGTGAAGTCGCGCACCACGCCGTAGCCGAACCGGTTGGCGTAGGACTCGATGACGCGGCCGATCACGTTCAGCGCCCGGCCGGGCCGCACGGCTTTGATCGCCCGCATGGTGGCCTCCTCGGTCCGCTCGACCAGCAGGCGCACCTCCTCGTCGACGTCACCAGCGAGGAAGGTCTTGTTGGTGTCGCCGTGCACGCCGTTGATGTAGGCGGTGACGTCGATGTTGACGATGTCGCCGTCCTCGATCACGGTGGAGTCCGGGATGCCGTGGCAGATCACCTCGTTCAGCGAGGTGCAGCACGACTTCGGGAAACCCTTGTACCCCAGGGTCGACGGGTAGGCGCCGTGGTCGCACATGTACTCGTGCGCGATGCGGTCCAACTCGTCGGTGGTGACACCGGGCGCGACCGCCTTGCCCGCCTCTTCCAGCGCCTGCGCGGCGATCTTGCCCGCGATGCGCATCTTCTCGATCGTCTCCGCGGTCTGCACCCAGGGTTCGCGTCCCTCGTCGGCGGTCTTCTTCCACGCGTATTCCGGGCGCTCGATGGCGCGCGGGACTTCACGGGTGGGCGACAACGTTCCGGGGACGAGAGGCTTGCGAGTGCGGACAGACATAGCGAACAGCGTAATCAACCGACCGCGCCGATGCCGAGAGCCAGCGGGAACAGGCCGGGACCACGGTCCGCTTCCCGCCCGGTGCGCACCGCCTCGAAGCACGCTGTGCCGGGTAGCGGTCACCGCCCGGCCCTCGACGTCCGTGACACCGATCAACGTTTTCGCCGAACGCGCTCTTCCAGGATCGCCCGCGCGATCGGTGACCACATATACGCCCGATAAAGTCGAACAATAGTCCAGTCTACGTAGAGTCGCCGCCCTCCGAAAAACCCGCTTTCACTCGCACCCGAACGTGCGCGTGAGATGATCAGTCGACCTGTAGCCACTCGTCGAGCGGGAGTAGGAATGGCCACCGAACCAGCCGCTCGAGCGCATTCGGACGAAACGGCGACGGCTCCGACGCCCGATGTCGCTCCGGACCAGCCGGAGAAAAACTCCGCGACAGGTTCGGCGGCAGTACCGGACGAATACGACCGGGCCGATGCGACCACCCGGAGTGGACGCTACGCACTCATAGCGGCTCTCTGCGCTGCGCTCATCTCCAGCTTCGTGTCCGCGACGGCGGCCGTGTATGTCACGGTCAACAAGGCGGATCGTGAAGAGCGACTGGCATTGGTGCAGGTAACACTGAAAAATCGCAAAGAGGCCTACTATGAATTCCTCCGCAGCGCATTCGCTCTCACGGCGCAGGCGGGCCTACTGGCCGGATTCCTTCGCGTCGACAACTTCGAGGGATTTCGCTCCAGCGTGGGAGATTTCAGCCAGCGGATGACCGAGTTCATGGCCGCCATTTCTGTCGCGACCATGTCGTCCAGCGACAACATGGTCGAGCTGATGGATAGATTTCCGCACTTGGCGAAAGAAATGATCGATCGGCACTATCTTCCCTTCATCGAAAAGTACACAACGTCGGCCGCACCCCCTTCCGACAGTGGTGAACGCGAACGCGACAGCGCAGCCCTCGATACCGCGCTCATGGACTTCACCAACAGGCTCGGCGCATTGGTGAACGATTTCATGACGCAGAGCCGCAAAGACGTCAACTAGCCGCCGGTCGACAGCGCCGGTCACGGCCCTCGAACGCGCCGACGCGGGGTCGAGCAGGCCGGGTCCCCTGCACCCGTGACGACGCATCACGCCTCCGGCACCGAACGCCCGCTCGCCATACCATGGGCGAGGTGTCCGTACTACCTCTGATCTTCACCGCAGGCTGGGCCAGTGGCGTGAACGCCTACGCGGTGGTCCTGTTGCTCGGTCTCTTCGGCCGGTTCGGATTCACCGATTCCGTGCCGGAAGCGTTGCAGCGCACCGATGTCCTGATCGCGGCGGCGGTCTTGTTCCTGATCGAGGCCGTGGCGGACAAGATCCCCTACCTCGACTCGTTCTGGGACGCGGTGCACACCGTGGTGCGGCCGATCGCGGGAGCCGTGGTCGCCGCGCTGCTGGCCGGACAGGATGGATCGCTGCCGGAGCTCGCGGCGGGCGCGGTGGGCGGCACCGCCGCGCTGATGAGCCACCTGGTGAAAGCCGGAACGCGGATGGCCGTCAACACCTCTCCGGAGCCCGCCAGCAATATCGTGGTCAGCACCGCCGAGGACGTGACCGTCGCCGGGGTTGTCTCCCTCGCCGTTTTCCACCCTGTGGCCGCGGCGGTGATCGCGGCGATTCTGCTCGTCCTCGGTCTGGCGCTGGTGTATTTCTGCGCGAGCCGAATCCGCCGCTATCTCCGGCGGCGGCGCGCCCGCCGGGCAGCGCGCGCGGTCGAACGCGTACAAGTCGCGGAATAATTGCCACCCAGCGGAATAGGTGGCGGGCGTGCCGCGCCAGTCGACCACGCGGCACGCCGGGCGGGGCGCCCCATTGCGCCCGCCGTCACTGTGCCGGCGACAAAATCGCCCGGCCGAAGCCACTGGTCGGATGACTCGGCACCGGGACGTCGCCATTCGGACGAGTGACGCTGCGGGGCAGTGTCACTACCGCGGACGAGACCACCGTCGCGACGAAATCATTGTTCGGGCAAACGGCGGCGGCCACCGGCCACGTCGGTTACCAGATCAGTGTACCCGTCGACCAGTTCGGCTAGTTGATACCAATGTTTATGGGTATTGTCGCTGCGCGCGCCCTCGGTGTGAATGACCTGATTCGCGTTCACCCAGCTACGCGCCATCCGGTCCACCACGGCACCCAGGCTTTCGGTGTGCAGCGAGGCTCCGTTCCGATGCTGCGGGATCTCCTGCGCGACCCAGTCGTTGATCTCGTCGACGAGTTCACGGCGCCGACAGTCGATTTCGGCGAGGAGTGCGGCATCCATCACCTGTACGCGGTGCTGATGCAGCTCGGCGAGTGCGTGTGCGGACCGCAGTAGTTCCCTGTCTTGGAAACGCCGTCCCTGGAAAGCACACAGCAATTGCGGTGCGGTCGGTAAGACGCCCACCGTCGGCGCGCTCATCGGCGCCCCCCGAGTTCACCCGACACCAACGCTCTTTGTACCAACATAATTGGCTCTCGATTCCGTTATCCCGGCCATCGGATCGGTTGTCACAACTAGGCTAGCTGGATCATGCACGTACAGATGCAAGAACGCAAGATTGCGTCCGCATTCTGCGGTCAAGGGCTCCTGACGACGCGTGAAGGCCCAGAGCAGACCGGCCGCAACCCTTTTCGGCTCCCCGGTCGAGTCCACTCCACACCCGTCGGCGATGGTGCGCACCGCCGCTCGTTCCCGACTCGCGGTCACCTTCGCGGGCCGCTCACCCGCCCGCGAGTACGAAATTCGGCCACCACCGCGAACCTTCGGTCGGCACCGGTGGGCCGATGGTGCCCGACGGACGCGGCGGGGCGAAGAGAATGCTTCGAGCGATCACCCGATATCGAAGCGGCGCACCGATCCTCAGCGCAGCCCGTTCAGAACTGGGTCGCCGCGGCCAGCAACGTCAGCACCGGTAGCGTTCCCTGCACCACCGCGCCTCTGGCGAACCGTCGGTCGTGTGCCACCAGCACCACCGCGGCGGCCAGCATCGATCCGCAGCCGCTGAGTACCAGCGCCCATCCCGCTTCCGGTACCGACCGCAGGATCGCCACGCCCACCAGTGTCGTCACCGCGAGAAACAGGTTGTAGAAGCCCTGATTGAACGCCCATGGCCGCGCCGAGGGCAGTTCGGCCTCGGAAATCCGGAAGACCCCCTGGTGAACCTTCGGGTCGCCGAACCGTACCGACTCCATGACGAAGATGCCGACATGGAGCACAGCGGCCGCGACGGCGAACACCTGTACCACCCAGAGCATTCGACCTCCTCACGATGCGCGCCGACCGGTGACGCCGACGATGGATCCCGCGGAGATCCGCGCGACAGCCCGGTCGACTCCGGCGTGCCGAGGCATCTTATGGCCCGAGCAGCGCGCAGCACCTACCCGACACGCCGCCATACGATTCGGTCAACCGGCCAGTCCGAAAACACGCCGCGCATTGCCGTCGAGGTACAGCGAGCGGGTCTCGTCATCCAGGCCGAGGGCGGCGAGGCCGTCGAGCGCGTGCTGCGGGAAGATCATCGGATAGTTCGTACCGAACAGCACCTTGCGGCGACCGCTGCGGGACTTCAAATAGGAGACCAGTTCGGCCGGAAGGCGTTTCGTGGTGTACGCCGAGGTGTCGATGACGACGTTCTCGTGCTTGCGCGCGACGGCGATCATCTCCTCGGTCCACGGGTAACCGATGTGCCCGCAGACGATGGTCAGCTCTGGGAAGTCGAGCGCCACCTGATCGATGTACGGGATGGGGCGCCCGGTCTCCGACGGCCGCAGCGGACCGGTGTGCCCCACCTGGGTGCAGAACGGGACACCCAACTCCACACAGGCGGCGAACAACGGGTAGAAGCGCCGATCGGTCGGCGGTAGTTCCCACAGCCACGGAAGCACCCGCAGGCCCTTGAACCCCTGCTCCACCCGGCGGCGCAGTTCCCGGACCGCCTCCATCGGCCTGCGCAGGTCTACCGACGCGATCGCGAGCAGACGCTCCGGCGCCTCGGCCACCCAGGCGGCGACCTCGTCGTTGGAGATGAGGACGCCTTCCGGCGCGTGCCACGCCGAGATGAGGGCTCGGTCGACGCCCGCGGCGTCCATCGCGTCGAGGGTGACCTCGAGCGGGATCTCGTCGGTCGGTATCACGGCTCCGGTCCACCGCCGCAGTGAGGCGAACATGTCGTGGGCGAGGAATCGCCGGGTCGGATGTTGCGCCCAGACGTCGATGGTCATGCGCGGATTCTGACACACGTCACAGCTGCTCGACAGTCCTGCGCCGACGTCCGCTATGGGAGGTTTTCCGGGCTCTCCACCTGATCTTCTATATCGAACGTAATAACCGGGGAAGGGGTTTGCTGGGCATAAACTGGGTATCTACCGCAGGACTACAGACATCCGACGCAGGGCAGGACGATGGCCGGTTCGGACCCGTTCGCCACACCGCACGATCGGCCTCCAGGTATCGAGCGGGAACTGGAGGGCGCGGGTCTCGACGACCCCGAAGTGATCGGCAAGGGCGGGTTCGGTGTCGTCTACCGCTGTCGGCAGCGGGCGTTGAATCGCAGCGTCGCGGTCAAGGTCCTCACCGCACGGCCGGAGCTGGAACCGGAGAACGTCGAACGATTCCTACGCGAGCAACAGGCGATGGGCGCGCTGTCCGGTCACCCGAATATCGTGCCGATCCTGCAAGTGGGGACCACGCGCAGCGGGCGGCCCTACCTCGTGATGCCGTATCACTCGCGCGGTTCGCTGGAGGACCGTATCCGCCGTGAAGGTTTTCTGCCCGTGCCCGAGGCGATCGGGATCACCGTGAAATTGGCCGGCGCTTTGGAGACCGCGCACCGTGCCGGAATCCTGCACCGCGACATCAAGCCGGGGAATGTCCTGCTGACCGATTACGGCGAGCCGCAACTCACCGATTTCGGGATCGCCCGGGTGGAAGGCGGATTCGAGACCACCACGGGAGTGGTGACCGGCTCCCCCGCGTTCACCGCGCCGGAGGTGCTGCGTTCCGGCGTTCCCTCGGTCGCCTCGGACATCTACGGGCTCGGTGCGACGCTGTTCGCCATGATCACCGGCCACGCGGCGTACGAGCGCCGCTCCGGCGAGCAGATCGTCGCCCAGTTCCTGCGCATCGCCGCCGAACCGCTCCCGAATCTGCGGCTCGACGGCATCCCCGACGAGGTGGCCACCGCCATCGAGGTCAGCATGGCGCACAACCCCGCCGACCGTCCGGCCTCGGCCGCCGCGTTCGGCGAGATCTTGCGCGACATCCAGCGCGGCAACGACATGCCGGTCGAGCATATGACCCTGCCCGCGGGCGATCAGCCCGCGCCCGAAGACCTCAGCACGCGGCCGTTGCCCGCTACCGCGCGGTTCTCCACTCCGCCCCCCAAGACGCCGCCGACGCCCGAGACCAAGTTCCGCCCTGCGATGCCCACCCGGCCGCTGGTCCAGCGCGAGCGCCTGATCGACGTGTTGCAGACCGAGCCGCGGCCGCGCCTTGCCGTCATCCATGCCCCGGCCGGGTTCGGTAAGAGCACGCTGGCCGCCCAGTGGGCCAGGCGTCTCGCCGAGACCGAGAAAGTGGTGGTGGCCTGGTTGAACGTCGACCGTGACGACAACAACGTCGTCTGGTTGCTGACGCATCTGATCGAGGCGTTCAATCGCGTGAGCCCGGCGCTGGCGCCCGACCTCGCGCCGGTCTTGGAGGAGGGCGACGCGGCCGCCGCGCGCTACGTGCTCGCCACGCTGGTCGACGCCATCGACGAACGCGACGAGCGGTTCGCCTTGGTGATCGACGACTGGGATCGGATCACCGATCCGGCCGCCGTCGACGCCCTCCACTACCTGATCGAGGAGGGCCCGCAGCACCTGCAGATCATCCTGACCAGCCGATCGCTCCAGGGCTTGCCGCTCGGCACCATGCGCGTGCGCCACCAGCTGGTCGAAATCGACGCCGCCGCGTTGCGTTTCGACGCCGAGGAGGCACGCACGTTTCTCGCCGAGCAGACCGGGCTCACCCTGGCGGACACCGAGAGCGCCGAGCTGCGCGACTACACCGAGGGCTGGGCGGCGGCATTGCAGCTGGCGTCGCTGTCGCTGCGCGAGCACCCCGACCCGGCTTCGCTGATCGCCCACCTGTCCGGGCGTGACCATGCCATCGCCGAATACCTGGCCGAGAACGTGCTGGACACCGTCGAGCCCGAGCTACTCGACGTGCTGCTCAAAACCTCTCTGCCGGAACGGGTCTCGGGCAGCCTGGCCACGGCCCTGACCGGGCGGCCGCACGGGCAGGACCTGCTGGAGAACCTCGAACGCCGCAATTTGTTCCTGCGCCGCGTCGACGAGAGCGGCGACTGGTTCCGCTACCACCATCTGTTCGCGGAGTTCCTGCGCAGGCGACTCGAACGAGACCATCCCGAGCAGGTTCCCGAACTCCACCGCGCGGCGGCCGCCTGGTTCGGCGACCACGGGCTGCTCAGCGAGGCCATCGACCACGCGCTGGCCGGCGACGACGGGGAAATGGCCGTCGACATCCTCGAGGCGAAATCCCGTGCACTGGTGGAAGACGCGCATCTCGCGACGTTTCTCGGACTGGTCGCCAAGCTTCCGCCCGCAGCCGCCGCCGCGCGTCCTCGGCTGCAGATCGCGATCGCCTGGGCCCACGCGGTGCTGCGCAGGCCCACCGAATCGCACGCCGCGTTACGGCTGGTGCGGGCCGGGCTGGACAAGGCTCCGGCCGCCGACCCGGATCTGGCACTCGAAGCCGACCTCATCGAGTGTGTGGAGCGCGCGTTCGCCGACCATCCGGAGGGCGTGGACGCGGTGGTGAGCAAATGCCTGGGCCGGGCCGACACGCTGGGGCCGTGGGTGCTGTGCGAAGCCGCGAACCTGGCCGCGTTCACGGCGTTCAGCCGGTTCGACTTCGATCGGGCCCGGGAATGGCACGACTGGGCCACACCGTTCTACCGGCAGACCCGCAGCACGTTCATCTTGGTGTACAGCCACAGCCTGGTCGGCGTCGCGGCACGTGAACAGCTCGATATGGGGGAGGCGGAGCGCAGCTTCCAGACCGCGCTCGACATCGCCAAGTCATCGGGCCCGCGGTCCTACGCCGCTCGCCTGGCAGGCGCCATGCTCGGCGAGCTGCTCTACGAACGCGACCAACTCGCCGCCGCCGAGCGCCTGCTGGACGAAGCGGGCCGGCTCGGCACCGAGGGCGGGCCGGTCGACTTCTTGATGGCCAACTACGCCACCGGCGCCCGGATCAAAGCCTTACGCGGTGACCTGGCGGCCGCCGCGCGCCGGCTGGACGAAGGCGCCGAGGTGGCGCGCGCGCTGAAGCTGCCACGGCTTGCCACCCGCATTGCCAACGAGCAGGTTCGGCTCGGCCTGACGGCCACCTACGTCACCGAGCCACCGCCCGGGGAAAGCGGTATCGCGACGATGACCGCGGAAATGCGCGAGGATTCCGCGATCCGGATGCTGCTCCGTTCCGGAGCCGTCAAAAGGGTCGCCGCCGCGTCCGCGCGCGCCCGGCAGTTGCGGGATTCCATCGACGGCGATCGGCGTCCCCGGGCCGCCGCCCAGGCGTCACTACTGCTCGCCTCCTGCCTCGCGGCGGCGGGAAAGACCGAATCGGCGAAGGACGAGTTGGTCCCGGTAGTGATCCGGTACGCCGACGCCGGGCTCATCCGTCCGTTACTCGACGAGGGGCCCTGGATCATGTCGCTGTTGCACAGCTTGGACTACGACCTGCGCGAAGGGCATTGGGACGACGAACGGCCGATGGTCCCGCCGAGGTTCCTGCACAGGCTGCTGGCGCGCTGAACGCCCGCGCGAACGGTTGCCGGAGCTGCACGTCCGTCACTCCGGCTACGGGGCGTCGGCCACGCGACATCACAGACCGGAATCGCCCAGTGCGAGGACACGCCAACGGGTCGTTCCCGCGGCTCACAACACCGGTTGCGGACCGCGGGAGGTGTCGGTGTCCAGGATGTGCAACACCCACCGCCCTTTACCGTCGGCCTTCGCCCGGTAGAGGCCGGTGTCGGCGGCGTCGAGCAGCGATTCGGCGTCCGCGCCCGCGACCGCGGTGACGACCGCGCCGATGCTGATCGACATGCGTAGTCGCCGGTCGCCCGCCGTGATGGGATCGACAAGCGCTTCGAGCAGGCTGTTCGCCACGGTGGCTACTCGGTGATCGCTGGCCGGCGGCGGGATCAGCGCGACGAACTCGTCACCGCCGATGCGGGCGACCAGGCACCCCGATTCGCGCACACTGTCCTGCAGGCGCCCGGCGACCGCGGTCAAGATCTGGTCCCCCGTGCCATGGCCGTAGCGATCGTTGATGTGTTTGAAGCGGTCGATGTCGACGAAGCACAATCCCGCGCGATCCCCGTTGCGGGCGTCGGCGATCATCGCGTCGATCCGTTCGATGAGATGACGCCGGTTCGGCAGCCCGGTCAGCGGGTCGTGCCGGGCCTGCCGGTGCAACTCCTCGCGCATCCGGTGCTGCTCGGTGACGTCCTCGCCGACCGCGAGCAGGTAATCGCTCTGCCCCTCGACGCCCTTGACGAAGGTGATGGCGAACGACGCCCACCCGTAGCTGTCGTCGGCGCGGCGGATCCGCTGTTCCAGTCGCACCGTGCCTTGCCCGGCCGGGACCAGCTTCTCGTACACCAGCGTGCGGATGCCCTCGCGGTCGCTGGGGTGCGCGAAGTCGTAGACGGACACCCCGCGCAGGGCTTCCGCCGGCACCCCGATCATCTCCGCCAAGCCGCGGTTGACGTCCAGCAAGGTGCCGTCGGTGTCGCCGATCGCGATCGCGATCGCGGCGTTGTCGAAGACCACGCGGAACCGCGCGTCGTCGGATCGGCGTGCCTCGCGCACCGCTTCCTCGTGCGCGCGCGCCTGAGCTTCGTATCCCTGCCCGACCGCTGCGAGCAACGCCGCGAGCCGCCGTCCGGTCTCCGGAGCCCCCCGGTGTTCGGCCAGCTCGTACAGGACCTGGGCGGACGCACTGGGCACCGCCGGGCCGACCAGCCCCGCGGAGACCAGCGCCGAGCCCACGCGGTGACCGACGCCCGCGTCGAAGGGTTCGGCCTCCAGGCTCGAAGCCAACTCCTCGACCATCCCGAGCAGCACGACCTCGGGGTCCGGTACAGACGCGGACCCACCGGCGACGGCCTGCAGGGCGCGCCACCACAAGTTCGCCATCCTGGCGAGTTCGATCTGTTCCACCGCAACCCCCTCACCATTCAGGCCGGAGATAGCCCCCGACGCATCGTATCCACAGATGTTCGAGACCGTCGAGTACTGCCGCCTGGAAGCATTCCCAGCAATGGCGAGATAGCGAGATTATTGCAACCCGTTCTCCCTGAAGATCGACGCGCCTTTGTACCGCAGGGTCGTGATCTGCCAGACCCAGGTGGCCTGCACGCACGCGACCAGATCGGCGAGATGCGTCGAGACCGTCGCCGCCAAGGCGGCGTCCTGCGCGGCCAGGCGGTCGCACCGTTCGGCGGCCACCGCGCCCATCTCACGGAACTCGGCGAGCCGTGCGCGCACGATCTCGGTGGCGCCCTGCACGGCGTCCTCCAGTGACCATCCGGGATGGTTCAGCAGAACCGCGGGGATCAAATTGAAATCCGCCAGATCGACGATGCACTCCTTCTCGAACGAGAACACGTCATTCATCAGCGCGCCGATCTCGACGGTCAGTATCCGCAACCGGTGCAGATCCTCGGCCAGCCCGGCGTGCCGGATGCGTTCCCACGGCAGGTAGTCGTCCCGGCCGAACTCGCACAGCGCGATCGCCGGATACATGCCGGATACCTGTGCCCGCAGATCGATGTACTCCGCGACGCCGAGCAACCCGCCGCGAGCCCGGGCGTTCTGGTCCTGGATCGCGGGCCGCAGGTGCTCGATGGTGGATTCGACGAAACGGTCGAGCCAGGCCGGGTCCGCCAGGGCGGACAGCATCGCGAGGAACGCCGACGTCGAGGTCTCCAGAGCGGTGGCGTCCTCGGGGACCGAACGGGTGCGCAGGAGCACGCACAGCCGGTCGATCGCCACCCGCGCCTCGCGCTGTTCGTCGTCGCGGAGGTGCCCGAACTTCTCCCGGCCGACGGTGTCGTTGAGCCAGAACAGAATCGCGTTGTAGAGACCGATGATCGTCATCCGCTCGGCGCTGACGGCGCCGGGGTGCAGGTAGGGCGTCATGCTGTTGTAGTGCGGTCCCGCGCGCTCGAGCCAGATGCCGTGCTCGCGGCAGAAACGTTCCACCTCCGCGCACGCTTGCTCGCCGAACCGGTTGGGCCGGAAGTCGCGGCAGTAATCGACGATGTCCCAGTCGGGTGTGCCGAACATCGCGCGCAACGACCACTGCCGCCCGGTCCGCAGCAACACCTGGTGTTGCCCGCGCATGTCGAGGATTTCCCGCTCGAGTGCCGATGTGTACTCACTGACCACAACGGACTCCCTCCCACTATGGTTACTTCTAATGAATTGTCTCCGACTTATCGGGAGTGGATCGGTCGAAGGGCGAAGATCACGCAACACCCCCGCCCCGTATGGTGTTAGGACGCCGGGCATTCGACGGCGACGCCATGGCAAACGGTGGCGGGAGGGGCGCGATGGCGCATGGAGACAAGCGGCCGGTTGCGGACGCGCGGCGGGGATCGGTGCCCTCGGGCGCGCGGCCTACGCTCGATCTATCGGCTGACGGTCCCCGAGCCCGGCGCTCACTTCGACGCGAGCACGTCGTGCATGGTCAGCAACAGATGGTCGAAGCAGGCTCGTTGCGAGGCCGGGCCGCCGCCCAGCGCGGGGACCTCGCCGACCAGTTGGCGCGCCAGCGTCCGCAGCTTGATGTTGGTTTCCTGGGAGCGCCACTGCAAGACCCGGAACGCCTGTTCGGCGTTGATGCCGTACACCACCATGAGCACGCCCTTGGCCTGCTCGATCACCGCCCGTGATTCGACCAGCTCGGGCAGAGTGTCGTCGAGGATCTCCTGCCGGTTCTCCTCGAGGGTGCCGGACACGTCGATGAAGTAGCCCGCGGTGCCGACCACCAGCCCCCGGTCGTCGAGCAGGCGATCGGCGACGACGATGACGTGGTGGATTCGCCCGGCGGTGTCGATGACGCGGTGGCGACCACAGAACGGCTCACCGGTTCGCACCGCGGTGGCGATGGACTGGGCGACCAGCGCGCGGTCGTCGGGGTGCTTATGCGCCAGCAGCAACTCCGTACTGGGTTGCGCCTCCCCCTCGGCGTAGCCGTATATCGCGGCCGCTTCGTCCGACCATTCCCATCGCTGATCCTCGAACCAGAAGCGGAAGCTGCCCACGCTCTGCGGCGTGCCCGCGATGACGCTCGCTATCGCGGAGGCGCTTCTCAGCGCGAGGTCATCCATCCTCGTCACGCGGCCATTATCCATCGGCGCCCGCGGCCCACGGTGCGGAACACGAGATGAAATCAAATTGTGGCAAACTCTCGGCATCCTCCATAAAGATCCATTTACCTGCATGGAAGAACCCTTTTGATTAGCCATGAAATCTCTAGCAATTAAGCTGCAATAGCGGGTCCGCGACGCCCGAGAGCCGGAATCCACGCGGAAGCGCCCGCCCTGCCTGCACGACAGCGCTCCAGCCGACTCCACCCTCCGGCGGACGAAGCGGACGCATGGGGCGGCATCCGGCGGTCGCTTTCCGGCCGCACGGCCTTCTCCGCGCCCGCATGCCGACGCGGAGCAGGTCCGCGAGTATCCGCTCGCGGGCTCAACCGAGTAGTCGGTTCGGTTCACCCCTCGATCTCGGCCGCCGAACGCAGAGCCCGCGAAAACACTGACCATAACGTGGATCACTGGAGGTAGTCTCTGTTGCTGTGCCCACACTCGGCACAGATCCGCTGCACATAGGCCGCATTCGAGGGCGAACGTCATAACACGTTCCAGCAAGTGCGAGAAGGGTTGTACTGATGGCAGGCAAGCGCACCGTACTGACCGTCCGGTTGCGGCGGCTCGCCGCGATGCTGCACGAGATGCGCGAGAATGCCCAGCTCAGCAAGGAAGAGGTCAGCGCGAAGACCGGCATCAACGTCACCACGCTGTACCGGATCGAGACCGCACAGGCCCGTCCGCAGCGACGCACCCTCATGGCGATGCTCGACCTCTACCGCATCGCAGACGAGCAGCGCGAGGATGCGCTGGAGCTCCTGTCCGACGCGCTGAAGCCCGGCATGTCGCGCGCCTACGAGGGCAGCGTGTCGGAGGTCTACGCCGCCTACATCAACTTCGAGTCCGAGGCGTTGTCGGCCCGGCACTACCAAACCTCCATCATCCCAGGGCTTCTGCAGACCTATGAGTACGCAACGGCGGTGATCGACACCTCGATGCCGAAGCTGGAGGCGGCGGTCATGGAGAGCAGGGCGAAGGCCAGGATGGACCGCGCCGTCAACCTGACCAAGGAGAATCCGCTCGAGCTGTGGGTGGTCATGGACGAGGCCGCGATCCGTCGTAGTATCGGCGGACCCGCCGTGATGCGCGGTCAGCTCGACCGGCTCATGCAAGAGATCAAGCGCAAGAACGTGATTCTGCAGATCCTGCCGTTCGACGCGGGCGCGCACCCAGGCATGGCCGGTTCCTTCACCCTGCTGGATTTCCCCGATCCCGCCGATCCCGAACTGGTCTACGTGGAGGGCATCGCGGGAGACGAGCTGATCGAGGGTCATACCGAAATCCGCCGTTTCGGTGTCATTTTCGATCAGCTGCGCGCCATGGCGCTGAGCCCGCGCGACTCCGCGGCCATGATCGTGGAGGCCGCGCGCCGGATGGACCGGATGGAGTAGGGCGTCCGCTCCCCGCGAAACGCGGCGCGCACGGCCCGGTTGATCGACTATTCCGCGGCCGAATGGGTACCCTCGCCCTTACTGCCGAGGGGAGGACGCATGTCCGAAGTCACCGCGAGTCCGACATCGGAATCGGGGCCCGAACTCAAACGGGTGATGGGGCCGGGGCTGCTCTTGCTGTTCGTGGTCGGCGACATCCTCGGCACCGGCATCTACGCGCTCACCGGCAAGGTGGCCAACGAGGTCGGCGGAGCCGTGTGGGTGCCGTTCCTCGTGGCGTTCCTGGTCGCGCTCATCACCGGTTTCAGCTATCTCGAGCTGGTCACCAAATATCCGCACGCCGCGGGCGCCGCCCTGTACACGCACAAGGCGTTCGGCATCCACTTCCTCACCTTCATGGTCGCGTTCGCGGTGATGAGTTCGGGTATCACCTCCGCTTCCACCGCCTCGCGGGCCTTCGCGGCCAACTTCGCCGAAGCCTTCGACCTGGAACTCGGCAGCGGGGCCGCCGTGACGGTGATCGCGCTGCTGTTCATGGCCGTGGTGGCGGCGATCAACCTGCGCGGCGTGAGCGAGGGCGTGAAGCTCAACGTGGTGCTCACCTGTGTGGAGCTGACCGGTCTGCTGATCGTCATCGCGATCGGCTGCTGGGCCTTGGGCGTCGGCGACGGCGACTTCTCGCGCATCGTCGAGTTCGACACCGGGGAGCGCAACGCGGTGGGCGGCGTCATCGTGGCCACCACGCTCGCGTTCTACGCGATGGTCGGGTTCGAGGACTCGGTGAACATGGCCGAGGAGTGCAAGGAGCCCACCCGCATCTTCCCGAAGGTCCTGCTCGCCGGACTGCTCATCACCGGGCTGATCTATGTTCTGGTGTCGATCAGCGCGGTCGCGCTCGTCCCCGCCGACCAGCTCGGTGAAGGCGACACGCCCCTGCTGAAGGTGGTCGAGGTGGGCGCGCCGAGCTTCCCGACCCACGTCTTCGCCTACATCACCATGTTCGCCGTCGCCAATTCGGCGCTGATCAACATGCTGATGGCCAGCCGCCTGATCTACGGCATGGCCCGGCAAGGGGTATTGCCCCGGCCGTTCGGCCGAGTACACGAGCGGCGCCGGACGCCCTTCAACGCCATCATCTTCACCACGCTGCTCGCGCTCGGGCTGATCCTGTTCGTCGGCGAAGTGCCCGAACTCGGCGGTACCACGGCGCTGCTGCTGCTCGCGGTGTTCACCGTGGTCAACGTCGCCGT
Organism: Nocardia sp. NPDC047654; assembly: GCF_043205035.1. Classification (NCBI taxonomy): domain Bacteria; kingdom Bacillati; phylum Actinomycetota; class Actinomycetes; order Mycobacteriales; family Nocardiaceae; genus Nocardia; species Nocardia sp. NPDC047654. The sequence goes on along the minus strand of NZ_JBIDDF010000001.1, from coordinate 568,311 downwards.
GCTGGTGCTGCGCCGAGACCCGGTGCCGCACAAACACTTCAAGACGCCGACGCCGCTGCCCGTGCTGGGCGTGCTCACCTGTGGCTTTCTGGTCACACCGTTCACCGGCCGCAACCCGGCGCAATACGCCATCGCCGGCGTGCTGCTGGCCATCGGAATCGCGCTGTGGGGCCTGAACTACCTGGCCATCCGCGCCATGCGGGCACAACCCTTGGACAGCGGGCCGCCCGCGGAGTGACCGATCGGCTTGCGCCCCTGCGGATCACCTCCCTCGGTGTGCCGGAATTCCGTAGATGACTAGTCGCCGCCCGATAGGTAAGGTGGGCGCCGATGACCAGCATGGAAGCCCGTTTCGGGGATGCCGCCCGGACCGTGCCCCTCCCCAACCCGTGGAATCTGACCGCTTATCTGGCTGCGGTGGCGGCCCATCGCGGACGTTCGATCAGCCTGCACCCGGTGCCCAAGGCGATGTTGGCCGACACGGGCTGCGGCGGAGGCGGCCTGTGGGTGGCACGTAAGCACGACGACATCATCGTGTACGACGCCGCGGCGACCGGCCGCAACGCCGATCACGTCATCCTGCACGAGATCGGTCACATGCTGCTGGGTCACCACAAAGACCAGGAACGCGGCGATCCGTTGCCGCCCTCCTTGGCCGTCATCCTGCCCTCGATCTCGCCGCACTCGATCGAACACGTACTAGGCCGTGCGGATTTCGGCGCCGATCGCGAGCGGGAAGCCGAGGTCTTCGCCGACATGACCATGGTGTACTCGACCCTGCCGCGTCGGCGCAAACGGTCGCTCCGGCTGTTCGGGCGTAACCGATAGCTACCAGCGGTCGTAGCGCCCCTCGGGTAGTCGCCTCGCCCCGGCACGCAGATCGTCGACGAGATCCTGATAGCCGTCTGCCAATTCGTCGATCCGGACCCACGCGTCGTAGAAGACCGATTCCGGCGCGTGCGTGAGCGCGACGAATGCCTGGGCGGCCAGCATGGCCAGCCGGTCCACCATGCGGCCCACGGTCTCGGCGTGCTCGGGAGCGGCGGGCGGCGGGATCGGCGTCGCCAGGGTGACCCAGCGGTCGATGCCGCGCACGAGTTGCGCCCGGCGCCGGTCGAGTTTGTCGCATCGGTTCGCGGGCGTGCGTTCGCGCGTCTGGTGCAGCTGAGCCAGTTCGCCGGCCGCATCCAGCATCGGATGATCCATGTGCGGCAACCCACGGAAGGCGGCCAGCAGCAGCTCTTTGCTGGGAATCACCCGGGCCTCGGATACCTGGTCCATTTCCGGAACTCCCCTTCCGACCAGGATGGACGCGTCTCGGCCACGTCCTCGATGCCTTGCTTCGCCGGTGTCCCGGCACTGCCCGAACATCCACATGCGCCTAGCGTGACCGAGAGTCGTGTCTGCCGCCTCGGATTCGGCGAGTTCCGCTCACGCGACACGCCCATCACCCCGATTTTCCGGTCTCCGCCCACCCCCTCAGTCGTGGCAAACATCCAGTGACCTTGTGTTTTTCGAGGATAGAGCTATCTTTCCTGGGACTATTGCCATCCGATCCGACACGCCAGCCACTCGCGAGCGAGCCGGGCAAACGCCGATTGATGCTGTCGCAAACAGGGCGAACGCGGCGGCCCCGGCTTCCGGCAGGCCGCGGCCCAGTAGCCGGCGAGCGCGCAGGCGAAGGCATCGACAGCCGCGGGGGCGACGTCGCGGGTCACCGGATGGATGGCGATGATCGGATCCGGGTCGACACCCGCCGCCGCGATCGACGGTGCGAGGGCGACCAGGTCGATCCACGCGGCGCCCCGGCACGCCCACGCCCAATCCACCGCCAGCACCGTGCCGTCCGCGCGCCGCAGCATGTTGTCCGGCCGGAGATCGGTGTGCAGCAATGTGTCTCCCGCCGCAGCCGCCACCCATGTCGCCTCCAGATCGGCCAATTCCGTCAGGTGACGAACCGACCAGCTGTCCAGGTCCGCGGGCGGCCCCGCGGTGGCGAACGTCCGCCAGCCGACAAGTTCGGGCCCATAGGCGTCCGCCACCGTCGGCACATCCGACAGCGGGCTCGGTGTCAGCTGCGTCGCCAACCGCGTCACCAAGTCGAGGGTGTCCTGCAACTCTCCCGGATCGTCGAGCCGCGGAAACGCCCCCTCGACATCGTCGAACCCGGCGACGAACCACCCCGCTATCTCGCTGACGAACCGGCATTGCGGCGCGGGCGCCGTCGCGGGCAGACGCGACGCGACGTGCGCCTCCTGCCGATACACCTGCGCGAGTTCGTCTCCCGCCTCGATCGCCTTGACGAAGGCCGACTCGCCTCCGACGGTGCGCACGCGCGCCGCTACGCCGTGGCTGAACCCGCCCCGCTGATCCACGGCCGCGCACACGACATCCCCGAGCAGGCGCTCTACTTCCAGTCGCACCGGCCGCGGCACCTCGCCCCACCCGGTCCGTGACGCAGTGCCCAGGTAATTCACCATCGCCCTATGGTCCGAGCCCCACCCGCGAATCGCTACCGAATTACCCGGCCCGGCATGAAGGCTCAGGAAGTGGTCTCATAGGCGTCGAGGTAGTCCTGACCGCCGATATATGTGGTGTGGCCCGGATCCGCGGAAGCGGTGGCGGCCAGGGCGACGGCGGTGGCGAACTCCGTGACGGTGGGCAAAGTGCCCTGGTCGCGGCGCGCGGCGACCGCGTCGGGGTTTCGGCGCTCCAGCAGCTGGACGATGATCGTGCCGTCGATCATGTCGCCGGAGACGACGTGCAAGGCGATGCCCTCGGCGGAGAGTTCCGGGATCATGGCGCGTAGCGCGTCCTCGCCGGCGCGCTTGCTGGCGGCGATGGGTTCGTAGTCGGCGGGCACCGGTTTGCGGCCGTGGAAGTGGGCCTGATGGCTGGTCACGAACACGATCCGCGAACCGGAAGGCATATGCGGCACGGCGAGTCGAACGAGCCGTTCCTGCGCGTCACGGTTGAGGGCCATCGCGTAACCGGGCGAGGCGTTGCGCTCCAGCCCACCGGAGGCGTTGAGGATCAGCACATCCAACCGGCCGAACTCCTCGACCACCCCGGCGACCAGGGCGCCTGCCGAATCCGCGTCGGCGATGTCCGCGCCCGCCGTGGACGCACTGCCGCCTGCCTGCCGGATCGCCTCCGCCAACGCGTCGGCCCGCTTGGCCTTCTCCCGGTAGTTGATCACCACGTGGTCACCCTGTGCCGCGAGCACCCGAGCGGTCTCCGCGCCGATTCCGCGGGAGGCGCCCGTGATCAGAACGATTCGCCGTCCGGTCGTGTCGTCCACTGTCACCCTCTCGGTCCGCCCGGCGGCCCGGGCCAGTGCTTCTATTTCAGAATCACTATGCTGGTTCTAAATGAGAAGCGCAAACGAACCCAAGCCGCCGCGCGGCCGGGACGACCCGGCGAACGCGCCGCTGCTGGCCACCATGGATATGCTCGGCCAGCGCTGGATCCTGCGCATCCTGTGGGAACTGGAACCCGACCGCCTCGGCTTCCTCGAACTGCGCCGACGCATGGGCAATTGCTCCTCCAGCATGCTGTCGGTGCGCTTGCAGCACCTGCAGTCCGCGGGCCTGATCGCGAAGAATCCCGACAAGTCCTATGAATTGACCACCGCGGGCATCGAACTCGGCACGGCGTTGGGGCCGGTTTGGGACTGGTCGCGCCGCTGGCGGGTCACTCCCACCGACGCCGGTACCGACTGACCGGCTCACGCCCCGTGCCTGCGCAACGTCCACGGATCAGGGCGATTGTGCTGGTCGAATCAGCGGAGCTCGCCTCGCTCCGCATCCGAGCCCGAGACTTTTCGGCGAAGTGTGTGAGCTGGTGAGTCGCACCGGGAGGGCGGGGTTGACCTTCGAGTTGGTTGAGGCTCCATGATGGCCGGGTGACGAGTTCGGAGCCCGCAGGGTTGATCACGATCGGTGTGCTCGCGCGGGCCAGCGGGCTCACGGCGAGCGCGCTGCGGTTCTACGACGACTGTGGCCTGCTCGTTCCGGCCCGGGTCGACCCGCTGACCGGATACCGCTATTACGCCGAGGCGCAGCGGGAACGGGCGACGCTCATCCGGCAGCTGCGGGCGATCGAGCTGCCGCTGGAGGCGATCGCGGAGATTCTCGCCGGTGACGCCGAGCGGGCGCGCCGCCTGCTCGATCGTCACGTGGCGGAACTGACGCGCAGAGCGCGCGAAGCCGCGCACGTCGCCGCGGTAGTCAAACAGTCGCTCGGCGCTCACGTGGCGGTCGACGCGGTTGCGCTGACGGAGGCGCTCGAGCAGGTGCGCACCGCCGCTGCCCGGACCCGGGAGATTCCCGTGCTGGCGGGCGTTCTGCTGGAAGCGGGCGCGAACGCCGTCACCCTCACGGCGACCGACCGCTACCGTCTATCCACCCGCACGGTGGTGGCGAAGCGGCAGCACGGCGGCGAATGGTGCGTGGTGCTCGACCCGGACGGACTCGAGTCGATCACCGAACGGCTGCGCGACATGGACGAGGTCGTCGCCGCACCGGCCGACGACGGACTGATTCTGACCGGAGACGGCATCACACACCGCTCGGCGGTCATCGATGGGTCCTTTCCGGATCACCGTGCCGTGCTGTCGGGACTGGGACCGGTTCGCGCCAGGGCGATCGTCGCCCGGGACGGAATGCTGGAGATCCTTGAAAGGGCTGATACCACAGTACGATTCGCGATCGGACCGACCGGGATCATGGCGTCCACACCCGACGGAGCACAGCGCCTGCCCGCGACGGTCACCGGCTCCGCCATGACACTGTCGTTCGCTCCCACGACACTGCTGCCCGCCGTCCACACCGCGCTCGGTCCCGAGCTGATGCTCGACATCATCGCGGCCGATCAGCCGGTGATCCTGCGCTCCGCGACCGACGGAGACCTGACCACTCTGGCGATGCCGGTCCGACCTCCCGACCACAGCACCTCGAGATAGTCGCGGACGACCATCACGCACACATCCCTCAGTCGGCGCACGCCCAGCCGCGCCACCTCTGGTCGGCTGGCGCCGCAATCCGTTCATCCACCTCCCGGTTCCCAGTACGGCTATCTCTGATCGTCAACCCCTCGGTCCGCCACTGCAATCGCCCGATTCGCTGCCGCGCCCACCGGCTTCGATCGCCGTCCCACCCCGCACTCGGGCCGACCGTACGGATGCGCCCACGAGCACCACCTCATCCATGCACACACTGCCCCGAAGGAGACCCGCATGAACTCGGCAACCGACCCCACCATGGACGCCATCACCAGCGCTGTCGCGCTCGGCCGCGAGGGACGCCCGGACGACGCGCGGAATGCTCTGCTCACCGCGTGGGCCGCGCTCGGTCCACAAGGCGACCCGCTGCACCGGTGCACCCTCGCCCACTATCTCGCCGACCTGTACGACGACGCCGCCGAAGCGCTCACCTGGGACATCCGCGCGCTGGACGCCGCCGACAGCCTTACCGACGATCGCGCGCGGAACTACGACGGATCGCTGCGGGTGGCCGCGTTCTACCCGTCACTACACCTCAACCTCGCCGACGACTACCGCAGGCTCGGCTCGTTCGACGCCGCGCAGCGCGAAATCGACGCCGCCCGCGCGTGTCTGCACACACTCGCCGACGACGGCTACGGGGAGACGATCCGAACGGCGGTCGACGAAGTCGAGTCGGCGATCCGCGAACGGCGCACCGAACGCCGGGACTCGGCGCCGACCGGTGGCCGATAACGCGCGAGCAGCCCGCACCGATCCGGTGCGGGCTGCTCGGGAACGGGCCTACTTCAAGCGCAGCTTGCCGAACAGACCGTCCTTCTCGTCATCGGGCCCGGCTGTGAAGTACAGCGAGTCCGCGTCACCGAGGCTCTCGCCGTTGCCGAACATCAACGCCCACAGTCCCTCGATCGCGACCGGCTTGCCGTCGGCATCGCGCAGGTAATCGGCGAACTTGCCGGTGGTGTCGTCGTAGGCCAGCACGTGCCCGGCGCCGCCGAAGTTGCCGACCAGCAGTTTGCCGCTGAGCGGCCCGAACCCGTCCGGCGCGATCGTCACCGCCCATGGCGCGTTGAGGCGCTTGCCGTCGTCGATGATGCGCACCAGCTTGCCGTTGGCGTCGAACTCGGCGAGCTTGCCTTTGTCCGGCTTGCCGCCCGCGTCCTGCTCTTCGTCTCTGTCCAGCGAATCCTCCTCGCCGGCATCGAACCCGGTCGCGTCCTTCTCGTCCGGCTGCGTGGTGGCGTAGGCGACGAACACGCGATCACCGATGGTCGAGACGTTGAACGGCGCCGGATCGCCGGGCTTGGCCTTCTTGCCCTTCTCCGGCACGGCCGGGTCGATCGCGTCGCCGGTCGCGAACGGGTTGGCGAAGCCTGCGGTCGGGATCAGCTGCCAGTTGCGGTCGAACGTCCGGACCTGCGGGTCGGCGCCGAAGTCGGCGGCCAGCAGCTTGTCACCGGACGGGGCGAGCGCGATGCCGAAGAACTGCATCCCCTGCGGCTGGCCGTCGAAGACCAGGTTCGCGGGCCCGTCGTGGCGCACGATCCGGCCCTCTAAACCCAACTCGGTCCAGGCGGAGATCTTGCCGGAGTCGGTGGCGAAGATGAACCGCGCCGAACCGTTCAGCGGCCCGCCTTCCGCCTCCACCGGCTGATCGTGCACGACGAACAGATCGGAGGTGATCGGCGCCGGATTGAACACCACGCCGGTGGTCTTGCCCACGCTCTTGTCCGAAGTGTCGGCATCGGCGCCGGGAATGGTGACGATCTTCAAATCGTCCTGGAAGAGCTTCTGCACCTTCCCGTCCGAGGACTTGGTCACATCGCCGACGAACTGGAACGATCTACCGCCCGCACCGACCCAGAAGTGCCCACCGGCGCCCTTGGGCCGGTCGGCCAGCCCCCAGGCGTTCACCAGGTCGGGAAAAGTGAACTGCGCCTTGTACTCCGCGTTGTTGGCCGCGAGATTGGTCTGGACGTATTTGTTGCCGTCGAGCGCGGGCACGTCGTCCGACTTCGACTCCGAGCAGCCCGCCGCCACGATCAACGCGACACCGAGCGCCGACGCGCGCAGCAGACCACTCCGGGTCCGCGACCGAGGCAGACCGCCACGGTGCGACTCATTCCAACGTCCGTTCAACTTCTTGTTTCCTTTCCGACCACACCACATTGGTGATAAGGCGAAGCTAACCTTAGCGTGGAGCAAATTCGGGAGTACCCGAACGGTTCAACGAGGACGGGTTTAGGCTGTTCGCCGTGGTCGAACCCCAGCCTGCTATTGCTCTGCATCCCGATATCGCTCCGCTCGCTCCACTGCTCGGTACGTGGCGCGGCAACGGGCAGGGGGAATACCCGACCATTCAGCCGTTCGGTTATGTCGAGGAAATCCGGTTCGGCCATCTCGGCCGTCCCTTCCTCACCTACCGGCAGAAGACCCGCGCCGCCGACGGCGGCCGGCCGCTGCACGCCGAGACCGGCTATCTGCGTTGCCCGCGCCCGGACCGCGTCGAATTGATCCTCGCCCATCCCACCGGTATCACCGAAATCTGCGAGGGCTCGCTCGTCGTCGAGGACGGCACGCTGCGCATGGAATTGGACTCCACCGACATCGGCCGCAGCAGCACCGCGAAACTCGTCACGGCCCTCGGCCGGTCGCTGCGCCTGTCCGGCGACACCATCGACTACACACTGCGGATGGCGGCGGTCGGCGAACCACTGCAACATCACCTCGCCGCCACCCTGCTGCGCAACTGAACCGGTCACCGGCGCTTGCTAGAAAGCGCTCGGCAACCGGCGCCGTCCCCTGCTCAACTCTGTGACCAAATCCTCGTAGGCGATCGCCAGCTCGGCCAGCCGCTCCCAGGCGAACCACAGGTCCCACCCCTGATCGTCGGCCATGGCCGCGTATGCGCACGCGCTCAGCCGAGCGAGGCGGTCGACCACCGAGCCGACCGATTCGGTGTGCAGATAGGCCCCGCCACGCGCCGCGGGCAACCGAACCTCGACCCAGCGGTCGACGTCCCGGATCAGCCGGGTCCGGCGCTCATCGATGTCGCCTACCTCTCCCTCGCGCAGCCTGCGCATGTGCAGCTCCGCGAGAGTGCGTGCCCGCAGCAGCACCGGATGTTCCGGCGGCGGCGCGCCCGCCCGGCAGGCTCGCAGTAGCTCACTCCGCGTCGGCAAGCCCTCGCTCACGGCGCGCCTTTCCCGCCCGCGCGGGCCAGCACGCAATTCACGATCACCATGCCGGACGGACGGAACGTGTCACGCGGCGCCACCACCCATCGGCGGAATACGTCGCTCGCGTCGGCGGGCGACGGCAGCGCGATTTCGCTGCCGAACGGCACGACCGAGACATCGAGTCGGAACAGAGCCGCGAACAGCCGCATGTCGTCGGGTATATCGGGCCGGCACAGAAAGGTCCATCGGCGAGAACGAATATGCGCGACGACCGGGCCGAGCGGCCTGCCACGGAAAAGCATGTCGTCACGCACGCACTGCCCCAGCCGGTCGGGCATCGTGATCCCGCCCACCACACCCGCCTTCACCACGATCCGACCCATCTCCAGATGTAACCCGGCGGGCAGCCCACAGGTGCGGCGGTAAAACGCGCAGCGGGACGCGGGAGTGTCCGCGAATGCCGCATGATTCATTCGCCAACCTCGATTCACATAGTTCGGTACGCGATAAATCCCGGTCTGGACCTGTAACCGTTGGGGCGGTTAAGGTTTCAGCACTTCTTCGATTCGGACCGGTCGCGATCAGTAGAGCACCGGAAATTGCTGGGCGGGAACGTTCTCAGTGGTGGAATCGGGCGAAAACCGCCCAGGTTCCAAGGCCCCCCGCCACAAGGTTCCAGTTAGGTACCCGGCCACTAGTTCGGCTACGAAAGGGATTCGTCGTGACTTCAACAGGTTCCACCCTGCCCCGTCGGATGCTGGGGCGGCAGCTGCGGGCGATGCGGATCAGCGCGGGCATCAGCGCGGAGTACGCCCGTGACGCGATCGACGTCAGCAAACAAACGCTGTGGCGGATGGAGACCGGGCAGCCGGTCCGGCTCCATCCCCTGTTCGTGGAGGGGCTGTGCAAGCTATACGGGGCGTCCGAAGAACGCACCGCCATCCTGCTCAACCTGGTTGAGGAGACCAAGCGCACCGGATGGTGGCATGCGTTCAACGACACCATCCTCGAGGACTTCAACCTCTTCGTGGAGTTGGAGGCGACAGCCAAACGCATCGGCTCCTATCAAACAACCCTCCTCCCCGGACTGCTGCAAACCGACGAGTATCGGCGTGCCCTGATCTGGGTCCGCTTCGCGGCGATGTCCGGATCGGAGGTCGAGCGGAAAATGGAAGCTTTCAGGCAGCGGAAAGCGCGCTTGGACAATGACTCTGACCCGGTACGCTTCGAAGCCGTCATCGATGAATCCGCACTGCGCCGGGCGATCGGCGGGCCCTCGGTCATGGAAGACCAGCTCGAGCATTTGATACGAGTCGGTGAACAACCGAATGTTTCGATACATGTGGTGCCACTTGTGGCAGAGGCATACGCCGGGCTGAACGTCGGCTCGTTCGTGATTCTCGACTTCCCGCAGCACCCGATCGCCCATCTCACCGAGCCACCGGTCGTCTACATGCAGGGATTCACCGGTGACCTGTATCTTGAGAAGCCCGACGAGGTCCGGGCTCACCGCCAGGCGTTCGCCGACCTCTTGCGATCGGCCCTCGACCAGGAGAGAAGCCGAGCCCTCATCCGCAAGATCGCCAAGGAGTATGCCGAATGAGCGCCAGCCTATCCGATGCCACCTGGTTCAAGAGCAGCTACAGCAGCGCGGACAGGGACTGCGTGGAGGTCGCTTTCCTGCGCGAAGGTTCGGTGGGGGTGCGCGATTCGAAGAATCCCGCTGGCCCGGCACTTGTGTTCACGCCGAGCGTGTGGGACGGGTTCACGACACACGTAGCCACCGACGAACTCAGCTGACCGAACCGTAGCCAAGCCCGTCGACCACAGCCCCGGCCTTCCCTCGCCGGATGTGCCGGGGCGTGGTGCCGGTGAGTCAAATGTCCATGTCCTGCCGCTTGCACCTGCCGGAAGCCCCCGGTAGCGTCGACACTCGCTGCTGGGGCGGAGGAGCCGGTTCCGTTCCCGGGAAGGGCGTACCAGTACCGGCGGCGGGGGTTCGATGACAAGCAGGTCCAGCAAACGCCTGATTATTCCCGTTCTCGGCGTGATCGTGGCACTGGCGGGATGCTCGACTTCGGACGGCGACGATCAACCGACTGGACAAAGCACCCCATCCTCGGCACCGAGCCTCGCCTCTGACGTGCCCTCCGGTTACCGGCCGTGCGAAGACGTCCCCGAGGCTGTCTTGGACTCGGAAAAGCTGCTCGACAAGACACCCGACAACTCCGAAGCCACCGGCGGTGTGAAATGGCGCGGATGCATGTGGGTTCAGACAGACGGGTACGCGGCCACCATTCAGACGACCAACATCAACGTGGACATGGTTCGGAATAAGAACTTTGCCGACGCCCGTGAGTTTCTCATCGCCGGCCGTCCGTCGATCTCGACACGGCAGGTTGCGGAACGTCTCAAAGAAGCTTGCACCATCAACGTCGAGATGAAGGGCGGCAGCTTGGAGATCAATCTCAGCAACCCCGCATCGAATCGCAATACTGGCTCGCTCGATACATGCGAGCTTGCACGCACGTTGGCCGAAAAGGTTGTTCCCTCAATGCCTACGAACGCATAACCAACTGGTCTTGATCAGACTCACCGGGAGGGGTGAACATGGGTGACGACCAGCCGACCAGGCCAATGGCGAATCTGGTCACGGCGGCGCGTGAGGGTAACGTCGCAGTCCAGATGACAGCGGAAGACTTCGTCTACATCGATCGCGACTGTGATTACTTCAAACGTACGATCCGCCGTATTCAGATGATGATGGATGAGGTCTCGCGACAACCATCGTGGGGGCTTGGCGAGACAGATCAAAAATTAGTGTCAGGGTCCACATTGGTCGACCGCTTCAAGGACAAGGCAAGGGGCGCGGCCGATAACAACAGCGTCTACGCGATCTTGGACGACCATTATCGCATCGTCGAGGACATCCAAGAGGTACACCGGATAGCCCGCGATCGAATGATGCAGGCGGACAGCAACTTTGCTGCGGAGTTCGAGCGACTGAACACAACACTTCCGGAGCGACCACCCGTCCAGCGTCCGGCAGGACCCGTCTCACTTCCGGATGGAACAGGCAGATGAGCGCCTACGAGAGCCCGCGCATTCCGAATGGCGGCGAGCATCCCGACAATTGGGGTCACTCCGAGATCAACGATGCGTTCAAGCCGCTCGATAACGGTGGCGCTTTCATGCAAGCTGACAAGTACTGGCAGGCTCGCAGCGAATGGGAGCAGGGTGTGGAAACCTTCGCCCGCTCCATCCAAACCTCCATCGCTCAAGCCTGGTCCGGCCCCGCAGCGGAGCAATCCAAGAGCGCGATCGCCAAGTACACCAGTGAAGCGCAGAATTTGACGACTTCCCTCGATGAGCTGTACTGCCGGGTCCGCGACGCCGCCACCGCAATCGCCGATACGAAGAAGGCGCTCCCGGACCTCGTCGAGTTCTCCGTCGGGGAGAGGATCTTTCATCCGACGCGCTGGATTCTGTCGGACGACCGGTCCGAGGCCGAGCAATCCGCGCGGGTCGCGATGAAGGAGTTCTACGTACAGCCGTTCAGCGAGATGGACGGCAAGATCCCGGTGCTGCCCACTCCGGTCGGCCCGACCGCATCGGTGGACATTCCAGCGCCCCCGCCGGGCGGATACCACAGCGACGACAGTGGCGGACCCACGACAAACGACCCCGGCACCAGCCCTACTGCCACCGATTCCGGTACCCCGGGCGATGAGGACGGCGACGGCAAGCCCGACGAGACGAGCACCGAGGAGCCGCAGTCCACCGTCGAGTCGACGCAGGACGAACAATCCTCCGACACGACAGCGACGGACACCTCGACCACACCCGCAGGCGTCGACCCCGCGTCGACGACTCCCGCCAGTACCACTGACCCGACCAAAACCGTGCCGGCCGGCACGCCGACTCCGCACAGCCCGGGCTCCCCGGGCAGTCCCGGAACTCCCAGCACCACGAACCAGCCGCAACCGGGGCGCAGCATCGCGGGCGCACCGGGCACCCCGAGCACATCGGTGAATCCGGCTGCGACAACGAACACCTCGGTCCGCGGCACGAGCGGTACGCCGGGCATGATGGCCCCCGGTGCTCGCGGCGGCGGCAAGGACGACGAATCCGAGCACAAGACACCGGACTACCTGATCACCCAGGAGAACACCGACGAGCTGCTCGGCGAAGTCCCGAGGACCCTGCCCGGCGGCGTCATCGGCGGCACGCCCGACTGACCGGGCCGCACCCTTCTCGACTTCGCGCGCGCCCGAATCGCGTATCGGCGGCGGGCGTGCGCGCGTGGACATTGGCCGCCTTCACGCGGCCGGATTGGACCTCACATGGCTGAATGGACCTGGGATCCCGACGACTTCGCCGCGCTCTGGTTCGGCGACGCCCACGATCGCATCCCCGGCCCCTTGCGCTACACCAGTCGTTTCGCCTTCCGCGACGACTTCGCCGCCCACCGCACCGCCGTGTGGGAGCGCTATTCCGCCGACGAACGCGACGAGATCGCCGCGGCCTTCCGCACCTTGGGCGACTCCCACCTCCGCATCGAAATCCTCGGCGGCACGTGCAAGCACAAGAACAGCACCGGTCCCGACGACATCCGCGAGTACCGGATCCTCGGCGCACGCGACAGCTACCGCGCCGTCGTCCTCAGCCAAGCGGGCAATCGAACCGAGCACGGCCCGATCCGCGCACGCATGTTCCCCGCCGATCAACTCCCGGCACGCCTCGTGAACGCCATCCCTCCCTGCGCCCCCGGAGCCGAGCGACCGGCCACCTTCCACCCCCATGACCTGACCCCCCGCCGCGACACCTACCTCCACGACAATGCCCGCAACACTCCCCGCGAGCAATACCAGCGCCTCCTCGGCCGCCCCGTCGACGGCGGCGGCACCGCCGTTCTCCTCACCGCTCCCTTACATACCCGCACAAAACCCACCAAAGTCCTCCAATGGCACGACATCTCCGACGACGGCCGCTACACCGAACACCGCACCGACCACATCACCGTCCGCCCCACCACCCCCACCGACCTGACCACCCACTTCACCACCTGGATCACCCAGGCCCTCGAACACCTCGAATCCACCCGCCCCGAAACCTGGTAGGCGTGGGTCCGCTGCTCGCCGGTCGCGCGGGGACTGGATCCAGCGGCGGTGCGTCCGTACGCGACCGAGCCTCGTCTCCACGTGACTCTGCCGGGGCGCATGGTATTGCCCGAGTGTGGTTCTCGCGGCGAAGCACGCTGCGGCAGGACCGAGCGTCCAAGACGTGACCTCGCCCTTGCCGGGGCAGCAAACAGAACGGTAGTGTCTGTTCGGCAACAGCCTGAGGGGAACGAACCACTGGATTGCTGGAGCAGCACGGCTGGCCGCGAGGGGGCTGGTGACCTGCGGCGCCGCGATGAATTGCAGCCCGTTTGTCACTTGATTCGGTAGCGACCATTCGGCAGAACAATCCCACTGCAGTGAAGACAAAGGGGGAAGTGTGGCCACTGGCTTGATCGGAGTCGGCGTGTTCACAATGAATCTGGACGAAGACCGCCTTCCGGTAAACGTCGATGTGAGCCGGAATATCCATGACCGCCTTGATCCACCGGACCTCTCCGCGGCGGCGATGACCGGCTATTATTTGGCGCTGTGGCGGCATGACGCGCCGGTCATCGCATCTGGCAGATGGACCGAACTGACCGTATCCCCTTCTCGCCGTACACAACTGATCACGCTCCTCGACACCCGATCGCTCGCCGAATACGAGATGGTCGAACGATCACTGCGAATGAGTGATGAATTCGTAGGGCGAGGGCCGGTGACCGACTCCGGAGTGCCCTCGATCACGGTGGCCGCGAGCATCTCGCGCATCGGCAGTATCGAGATCGATCCGCGGTGGGCGGCCACGGCCAGCCCGTCCTACATCGCGCACGACATCCTCGACTGCGCGAATCAGATCCGGCAACAGCGCCCACGGTTCCACGAGGACGGGACATGGGCCGACCGCACCGATGATGCGCTCGAACACGAACTCGCGGAATACAAGCGCTACCTGATGAGGAACTCGTAATGGTCAATTTCTCAGCGGATCTGAACCAACTCGTCAAGGCCGCCAGAGCCTGGGATCACGCGTCGGATGCCCTCACCGTCGCCGCTACCGAGGCGCAGAGCATCCATTTCAGTCACCAGGACGTCGCCTGGGGACTGTTCCAAGAAGCTTGGGAGGCTCAGATGGCGGCCGCACGGTATATGTACGACAGACTGGTCGAGGGAAGAGATGAAACCGATTCCATCGCCAGAGTTCTGGACCATGTCGCCAAGGTATATCAGGAGCAGGACCAGAACTTCGCGAACGTCCTGATCGAGCTGGAAGCGGATTACTGATGGGTGCGACGAAGTCTCTGGACGAGATCAACACGGTACTCGATAGGTTCTCGGACCAGATCGCGGAGATCAGGAGCCAACCCGCCAAGGTGGATGAGGCATTCCGGAAGGCGGCCATCGCCGCCGCCGAGGTCGAGGCAGCGACATTCTTCGGAATGACGGGTGCGGTAGCAGGTGCCGTCTACGGCGCGATGACCGAGGACGACTTCACCGGTTACATGCAGGACCACAAGGAAGAGATCAAGAAGAAGATCCAGGAGCTCTTGGACAAGCTGCAGGGCGCGGTCGACAGTTTGAAGGCACCCATCGCCTTCCTGCGGACGAGCGAGGCATGGACGACGCTGAAGGGGAAGATCGGCGGCGCGCAGAACAACGAGGTGAACAACGGGAACGTCATCGGCTACTGGACAGGAGCGGCGGCACTCAAGTACACAGCGGCGCGCACACTCCAGGACACCGCAATGGATTCCGCAAAATCAACCTGCGACAAGATGACCGAAGCACTTGCCAAGGTATCGGACATCGCTTGGGACTTCTATTCCAAGATCGTCACGGACATCGCGGACCTGCTCATAAAACTCGGGACAGCTCTTGCCAAGATCGTCACCTTCGTCGCCGCTCCGATGGTGATTTCCGATACGATTGATATCCTCGGAAAAGCAATCAGCAGCGCCGTCGAGTACACAAAAAATCTTACAGATGCCCTCCTCTTGCAAAGGCAGAGTATCGGCAAGATCAAGGAATCGACAGAAAGTCAGAAAGGATTTCATAACAATCGGTGGCCGCGTAGCGCTTCCGACGACTTCAACACCAAATCTCCCAGCTCTGAATGGCAGGCGACATGAACCTGCGAAAACTGCTGACCATTTCGGCGGTGGCGGTGCTACTTTCGGCCTGCGATCTGTTTTCCCACACTCATCCCGAAGAGTATGAGATACCGACGAGCAGCCACACCATCCAGGAGCTGTGCGACTCTACGAAACCGTTTTTCATCACCCGAGCTGGTGCCGAGAATCTAAGGGTCAGCGTCGGTGCTGGCGGAAAGGCACTGACCGATGAGATCGGCACCGGTAACGGGTGCTTCTATGAGAAGGCGGACGGTTCCGCATGGCTGTCTTCCCTCGGATATGTATCGCTGTTTCGCGTCACCAGTGGTCACACCCTGTCCACACCTCCCGCGACGACAGAGAACTACCCGACCAAGGTTCTGACTGTGGACGGCGCGACCATCAAGGTGGCTACCGAGCCACTGCCCAAGGGAGGCGATCACGCCACCACACTGCTCGATGTCGACCTCATCGCCACACTCGACGGCTGGAAGGGCGAACTCCACTTCAGAGCCACCGAAGACCAAATCACGCGAGATGACAAACCGACACAAGAGGGCGCGCAAGCACTGGTGCACATGATCCGCACGTTGAAGGGCTGATCGCTCTCGCTTGGGGCGTGGAACGACAACGCGCTTGGTTGGCTTTCAGCCGGTCGAGGAATCCCCCTCAGACGCAATGCGCTACTACCGGCTCCACGATATCCGCTCCCGATCAGGCGTTGGAGTCCGGCGGCGGTTTCGGCCCCCGCTACGGGCGACACCAGCGTCACGATCGCCGGTTCGGGATTCACCGGCCCGCCGACGGTGCGCTTCGGCTCCACCGCAACAACTTTCATCATCGACTCCATCACGGCGATCGTCCCGGCTTCGGGCCCCGGGCGGGAACAGCGTCACGATTTCCGGCACCTGGTTCACCGGTCCGCCGACCGTACGGTTCGGAAGCACCGCGACGACCCTCACGATCGACTCGTCGACGCAGACCACCGCCATCGCTCCGGCCCACGCGGCGGGAGACGTACAGGTGACCGTCACCGGCTCCGGTGGCACCAGCAACGGCCGCACATACACCTGCGTCGGATCGAGACAGCTCACGGGCCGTCGCCGGGGTTCCGGCGACGGCCCAATCGCGTTGGGTCCGATCGGCTCCGACGCTCTCCCGAGTCGGCATTGAACAGACCGACCAGCATCATCTGAAGCTCCCGCACACACCGGCGCCTGCGAGCAGACATGATCCG
Organism: Nocardia sp. NPDC047654; assembly: GCF_043205035.1. Classification (NCBI taxonomy): domain Bacteria; kingdom Bacillati; phylum Actinomycetota; class Actinomycetes; order Mycobacteriales; family Nocardiaceae; genus Nocardia; species Nocardia sp. NPDC047654. The sequence continues at coordinate 551,680 of NZ_JBIDDF010000001.1, read as the reverse complement.
CTGCCGAGGAGACGGACATAGATACAGCGATAGGTGTTGTGCGCGAGCATATTTCGCTCGGAGCACCGGTTAGCCGAAGTCATGGTCGACCACCCCGACCGGCCACGCCGATGAGATCGTCGCTGCGGCAAGGCCGCACGATGTGTTCACGCCGGAGCCGCGGCACTGGTCAATACCTGGCAACAATCTGGAAAACGGACAAGAACGGATCATTCGACGCATTGCCGACCCGCAGATCCTGGGGCATAACGGAGTTAACCGGTTCACGACTACCGTCGGACACCCCCGGCACGGAGGAACCAGCAAACAGGGAGGCAGCGTTATGCCTACATTCCTCTCCCCGCCCTCGGGACACAAACCACGGGGTCCTCGCGTCACGGCGACAACCGGCAATCCAGTGGACGGCACCGCTCCGATGCGGGCCGCAGCGCCGCACCACGAACCCTCCTTCACCGCACACGGGTTCACCTAGATGGCGTGGGGGGCCTGCGACAACGCGATCCGGACGCCGCACCGGGCCGAAATCCGGCCAACCTCACGAACGCACAGCTTTCGGACGGCGGAATCCGCGATCGGTCGACGGCACCGTCGGTGCCACAACAAGAAAGAAAGGGAAGAACCGATGAACAAAGTAATCACCATCCTGCACAGCGAGCCCGTCCGCGCCTTGCTGTACCCGCTGCTGGCGGCGCTGATCGGCTACGGGGTCACCAAGGGCGTCCTCTCGTCCGACCTCTCGGGTTTCGTCCTCGCCATCGCCGCGGCGGCTCTGGGCCTGCCCGCGGTCGAGTCGGCGCGCCACCGGGTCAGCCCGGCGCCACCGGACAGCGGTGAACCAGCATGAGGACCCCGAAGGAAAGGACCCGCCACGACCCCTTCGAGGTGGTGCTGTGCGCTGTGTTCGGTGTCTCGATGCTGTTGCAGTGCATCTACGGCCCGCCGCCCGCATCGGCGACCACGGCCATGCCGACCGGATTCCGCACGCTGTGGCTCGTCCTCATGTTGATCGGCTGCGTCGCGACGCTGGTCGGTCTGTTCGCCCGGCGCGTCTGGGGCTATCTGGTCGAGCAGGTCGGCCTAGGGGCGCTCGGCTGGTCACTGGTGGCCTTCGGCGCGCAACTGCTTTTGTTGCAGATCCAGCACCGAACCATCGGTCCGGCCACGGTTCTCGGGGGGCCGCTGCCCATCGCGCTGGGCATCGCGTTCCTGTGGAAGCGCCGACAGGTACTGCAGGACGTCCGGGCGCTGCGCTCGGTGAAGATCCGGGAGGCGCCATGAACATCATCCAGCAGTCGCCGATCTTCGCGGCGCTCGTCCTCATCGCCAGCTCGTCGGTACTGTCGGCGGCCGTCACCGCGTGGTTCAAGCGCGGCGACGTCGACGCTCACATGACGAAGACCAAGGCCGACGCCGCGAAAGTCCTGAGCGACCTCGCCATTTCCCAAACTCAGCAGATGTCCGAGCAGATGGGCGAGTTCCGCATGGCGCTGCGGGTGCACCGCGAGTGGGATCGCAAGATGGTGACCCAGGCACGGCAGGCGGGCATCGAATTCGACGATCCACCGGAGCTGTTCCTGTAACGCGAGAAGCCGCTTTCCGGACGGAACGTTGACGGACGTTCCGGTTGGTCGCCAATCGTTCGCCAGCAACGCGACCCTCGGCGGGCTCACCGCTGGCGCGCCCTCCGGCAGCGGTGGCAAAGCCCCGTCGAAAAGAACGCTGTCACAACGCCTGCCAGGACGTTCACGTCACATCGCGACGCGCCGTTGCCAATCCGAAAACGGACCAAAACGGATCATCAGACACGTTGCCAGGCACCGATTCAAAGGAGTTAATGGAGATAGCCGGGCTGCTGAACAGCGGCGGGCGCCCCCCGGTGCAGAGGATTATCACCACGGCGACAAGGAGGCAGCCCCATGCCTACCATCACTTCCCTCTCCCCGACTTCAGGACCGACCACGGGGGGAACCAACGTCACGATCACGGGTACCGGATTCACCGGCCCCATGACCGTCCGGTTCGGTAACACCGCGACCACTTTCACCATCAACTCTCCGACGCAGATCACGGCGATAGCTCCCGCCGGATCGGTAGGTACGGTGCAGGTCACCGTGACCAACTCGGACGGAACGAGCAACGGGGTCGCATACACCTATGTACCGGTCCCCGCGCTGAACAGCATAAATCCCAATCAGGGCTCCACCGGGGGCGGTACGACGGTCACCCTCACCGGGTCGGGCTTCACGGGCGCCACCGCCGTCAACTTCGGTAGCACACCGGCGACTTCGTTCACCGTCAACTCCGACACGCAGATCACGGCTGTCGCACCCGCCGGAACGGGGATCGTGCCGGTCACGGTGACCGGACCGGGTGGCACCAGCGGTGCGGTGCCGTTCATCTACGTCGTCGTACCCACCATCACCGCGATTTCGCCGACCGCAGGGCCCGCCTCGGGCGGTAACACGGTCACGATCACCGGCACGGGATTCACCGGCCCATTGACTGTCCGGTTCGGCAATACCGCAACCATATTCACGGTCAATTCCCCCACTCAGATCACCGCCGTCGCGCCACCCGGAACGGGGAGCGTACAGGTGACGGTCACCGGCTCGGGCGGAACCAGCAACGGCGTCACCTACACCTACGCCGGTGTCCCCGCGCTGACCAGCCTCGCACCCAACACCGGACCGACAACCGGCGGAACCACGGTCGTCATCACCGGAACAGGCCTGTCGACTGCCACATCGGTCAGTTTCGGTGGCACACCGGCGACCTCGTTCACCGTCAACTCCGATACCCAGATCACCGCCGTCGCACCGGCCGGCACGGGAACCGTGCAGGTCACCGTCACGACACCCGGCGGAACCAGCAACGGCCTCCCCTTCACCTACGTTGCGGTGCCCGCCATCACCACGTTGGTGCCGAACACCGGTCCGGTCACCGGGGGAACGACGGTCGTCATCACGGGAACGAATCTGACCGGAGCGACGGCGGTCAGTTTCGGTGGCACACCGGCGACCTCGTTCACTGTCAACTCGGCTACCCAGATCACGGCGGTCGCGCCGGCGGGGACCGGGACCGTGCAGGTCACCGTCACGACACCCGGCGGAACCAGCAACGGGCTCGCCTACACCTACATCGCGGTCCCCGCGCTGACCACGGTGGTCCCGAACATAGGACCGGTCACCGGCGGGACGACGGTCGTCATCACCGGCACCGGGCTCACCGGAGCGACCGCGGTGAACTTCGGCGCCACACCGGCAGCCTCGTTCACCGTCAACTCCGCAACCCAGATCACCGCCGTCGCACCGGCGGGAACCGGGACCGTGCAACTCACCGTCACTACCGCGGGCGGAACCAGTAACGGCGTCGCCTACACCTACGTCGCGGTGCCCGCCATCACCACGGTGGTTCCGAGCGTGGGACCGGTCACCGGCGGAACGACGGTCGTCATCACCGGCACCGGGCTCACCGGAACAACCGCGGTGAACTTCGGCGCCACACCGGCGACCTCGTTCGTCGTCGTCTCCGACACCCAAGTCGTCGCCGTCGCACCGGCGGGAACGGGGACCGTGGGAGTTACCGTCACCACCGGAGGCGGAACCAGTAACAGCGTCGCCTACACCTACGTCGCACTGCCCACCGTCACCGCGGTGGTGCCGAACGCGGGCGTGGAAGCAGGCGGCACGACGGTCGTCATCACCGGCACCGGGTTGACCGGAGCGACCGCGGTGAACTTCGGCGCCACACCGGCGACCTCGTTCACCGTCAACTCCGCGACCCAGATCACCGCCGTCGCGCCAGCGGGAACCGGGACCGTGCAACTCACCGTCACCACCCCGGGCGGAACCAGCAGCGGCGTCGCCTACACCTACATTCCGGTACCCGCCGTCACCGCGGTGGTGCCGAATGTGGGCCCGGCGACCGGTGGCACGACGGTGATCATCACCGGCACCGGGTTGACCGGAGCGACCGCGGTGAATTTCGGCGCCACACCGGCGACCTCGTTCACCGTCAACTCCGCGACCCAGATCACGGCCATCGTTCCGGCGGGAACCGGCACCGTGCAGCTCACCGTCACCACCCCCGGCGGAACCAGCAATGGCGTGGCCTACACCTACATCGCGGTGCCCACTCTCGTCGCCGCGGTGCCGAATGTGGGTACGGAATCGGGCGGCACAACCGTCGTCCTCACCGGGACGGGACTGACCGGAACAACCGCGGTGAACTTCGGCGCCACACCGGCGACCTCGTTCACGGTCAACTCCGCCACCCAGATCACCGCCGTCGCACCGGCGGGAACCGGGACCGTGCAAGTCACCGCGACCACGGCCGGTGGAACCAGCAACGGCCTGGCCTACACCTACATCCCGGTACCCACGCTTACCACGGACGTGCCGAATGTGGGCCCGGTGTCGGGAGGGACGATCGTCGTACTCACCGGGACGGGTCTGTCCACCACATCCGCGGTGAACTTCGGCGGCACACCGGCGACCTCGTTCATCGTCGGTTCCGACACGCAGATCACGGCCGTCGCACCGGCGGGAACCGGGACCGTGCAAGTCACCGCGACCACGGCGGGTGGAACCAGTAACGGCGTGGCCTACACCTACGTCGCGCTTCCCACCCTCGTCACGGCGGTACCGAATCTGGGTTCGGTCTCCGGCGGCACGACCGTCGTCCTCACCGGAACAAATCTGAGCGGCACCACGGCGGTCGACTTCGGCGCCACACCGGCGACCTCGTTCACCGTCGACTCCCCCACCCAGATCACCGCCGTCGCACCGGCGGGGACCGGCATCGTGCAGATCACCGCCACCACTCCGGGCGGGACCACCAACGGCGTGCTCTACACCTACGTCGCGGTTCCCACCTTGACCACGGCGGTGCCGAATCTGGGCTCGGCATCGGGCGGCACAACCGTCGTCCTCACCGGCACGGGACTGACCGGAGTCACGGCCGTCGATTTCGGTGGTACACCGGCGACTTCGTTCACCGTCGACTCCGCCACCCAGATCACCGCCGTCGCACCGGCGGGAACCGGGACCGTGCAAGTCACCGCGACCACCGCGGGTGGAACCAGTAACGGCGTGGCCTACACCTACGTCGCGCTTCCCACCCTGACCACGGCGCTGCCGAGCGTCGGACCGGCCTCGGGCGGCACGACGGTCGTTCTCACCGGAACCGACCTGACCGGAACGACAGCGGTGAACTTCGGCGCCACACCGGCGACCTCGTTCACCGTCGACTCCGCCACCCAGGTCACCGCGGTCGCGCCCGCGGGTACCGGAATCGTGCAGGTCACCGCCACCACCCCCGGTGGGACCAGCAACGGCGTCGCCTACACCTATCTCGCGGCGCCCAGCCTGACCACCTTGCTTCCGAACGTCGGTCTGGAAGCGGGCGGAACCGTTGTCGTCATCACCGGGACTGATCTGACCGGCACCACGGCGGTCGACTTCGGCGGCACGCCGGCGACCTCGTTCACGATCAACTCACCGACGCAGATCACCGCCGTAGCGCCCGCCGGGACCGGTACGGTGCAAGTCACCGCCACCACCTCCGGCGGAACCAGCAACGGCCTCGCTTACACCTACATCGCGGTTCCGGCACTCGCGGTCGTGCTTCCGAATGTAGGACCGGCGGCCGGTGGAACGACAGTCGTCCTCACCGGGACGAACCTGACAGGCACCACCTCCGTCGAATTCGGAGGCACACCGGCAACTTCGTTCACCGTCGATTCCGCAACGCAGATCACCGCCGTCACTCCCGCCGGAACGGGAACAGTGCAAATCACCGCGACCAGCTCCGGAGGAACCAGTAATGGTCTCCCATTCATCTACATCTGACGGCTGATGCGGCTGGGCCGTCGGCGCGCTTTTGCCGGCGGCCCAGTTTCGTTGCGGTTGAGCCAATACACAGAGTCTCCGTCACCGTCGACGGAGGCTGCAGGGGTAAGGGGGTTTCCGTTGGCGACCGTACTGAAGATGCTGCTAGCGGAGCGGCATCTGAAAAGTCATCCAGATTTTCTCGTCGCGTACGACCGCTGCGCGGCGCAGCTGGACCCGCCCATTCCCCCAGGGCATGGGCCGGCGAAAGCGCAGTACTACCAGTGGTTGTCCGGTCGCATGATCGGCCTTCCGCGCGACTATCACTGCCGGGTGCTCGAGCGGATGTTTCCCGGCTGGACGGTTGAAGGATTGTTCCAGATGGCCAACTCGACACCGGACGGCATGGGATCGCTCGGGCCGGGTTATTCCGGCACCGATGTCCGGCTCGAGGCTTTTCTCGGGATGGAGACGAGCACCAGGGGAACCACTCTGGTGTACCCGTCGTTCGAGCTGACCAGGTCGTCCGTGGACGCACTGCGGGCGGCGGGGATCTCCCGGCGGCGAGTATTCGGGAAGCAGGAGGGCGGTTTCCCGGATCGTCCCGTGGATATCCCCTCCGTGGTGGCGGAAAGCGATTTCCGGGGGCTGCTGTACATGTTCTCGTTGCTTCAGCGCCACACCAGTATTCGGGCCGAGGTCCGCAGCGACCGCTACCTGGTCACCCATTACGACCGTCCGTACATCAGCTTCGGGCTGGGCGGCAACAACTGCACCCGGTTGTATCCGCATCTCGTCGACAACCCGCTGTTCACCATCCATGACAGCGGCGCAGAGGACGGCTCCGCGGCGGTGCGTCTGGAGTTGACCGACGGCAGCCGGTACGACTCGAACGACGACCGGAATATCGGCATCGTCGCGCGAGTACGACCGAGCGCGGATCAGCATCCCGATCGTTATTGGATCTATTGCGGCGGTTTGCGGCCACGCGGCACCGCCGGAGCGGGCTGGTATCTCGCCAACTCGTGGCTTTCCCTCCAGCACCGTGTCGGGGATCGCGAATTCGTCGCGGTCGTCGGCGTGGACGAATATTCGGACCGGATGACCAGTTTGGAACATTTGCTGATCGCTGCGCCCGAGAGGAAATGAAAGGCACGCACACCCGTCGGCCCGGACAGTCCCGACAACGGCTGTCCGGGCCGCGCGGTCCGAGCACGAGGCAGGAGGACACCGTTGCACCATCGGCCGATATCGATTCGGGCGGTACGCTCTCCCGTGCCGCGGCACCGCGAAGTCCCGATCTGGGTCCTTCCCGTCTGGGCGCGAGAACCTATCAGTAACCGGCGGGCAACGCCGCCAGCATGTCCCGTGTCACGGCGACGGCATTATCGGAACTGCCGCCTTTGACCAGCAGGGTGGCGAAGGCGATATCGCCACGGTAACCGACGAACCAGGAGTGCGACCCGCCGTCCACTTCGGCCTCGCCGGTCTTGCCGTAGACCGCGCCTTGATCGGCGATCCGCTCGGCCGTGCCGCCCACGACCACCTTGCGCATCATCGCGCGCAATCCTTCGACGACGTCGGGAGCCAGCGCCGGGCGGTCACCGTCGATCTGTGTGGGGCGCCCCGCGATCAGGTAGGGCACGGGCGCCGAGCCGTGCGCGATGGTCGCCGCCATGAGCGCCATGCCGAACGGGCTGACCACCACTCTGCCCTGACCGATGCCGTCCTCGGTGCGCTGGATCAGGTCGTCGGAGGGCGGCACCGAGCCGGAGGCCGTCGGCAGCCCCACCACCGAATAGACGGGTCCGACACCGAGCTTCGCCGCGGCCTCGTGCAACGCCGGGCCGGGCAGCTCACTGGCGAGTTCGGCGAACGAGGTGTTGCAGGACCTCTCGTAGGCGGTCGACATCGGCACATCGCCGACGGTGAACAGGTTGTAGTTGGGGATGGTCCGCTCGCCGATGACGATTCGGCTCGGACACGGCAGCACCGTGTCCGGCGTCGCGAGGCCGTTCGACATGGCCGCGGCCGCGGTCACCGTCTTGAACACCGAACCGGGCGGGTACTGGCCGATCGTCGCGAGGGGACCGTCCCGGTCGGCGGCCCTGTTCTGCGCGACCGCCAGAATCGCGCCGGTGGACGGGCGCAGCACCACCATCATGGTCTGCTCGGTACGCGGCCGCACGGCGAGCTGGGCGGCGTTCTGCACGTTGCGGTCGATGCTGAGCGAGAACGACGGCGCGGGCTGGGAGGGCACTTCCATCAGCACATCGGTGTCGGCGCCGTTGGAGTTCATGGTGACCACGCTCCACCCCGCCTTGCCGTCCACCTCCGCGATCACCGTCTTGCGCACCTGGGTCAGCAGATCGGGCGCGAATTCCCGATCGGTGGCGACCAGATCCCACTGCTGGGTCAGCGTGACACCGGGCAGCCCGATGAGATCGGTGGTCACCTGGCCGGATTCGGTCTCGTTGAGCAGCGCGACCGTGTACGCGCCCTTGGCCGCCTTCGCCTCGTCGAGGATGGACTGCGGCGTCAGCGACCTGTCGAAGCGGTGCAGCTCGGCGGCCAGCGTGGTGGCCACGGACGCGGGGTCGGCGGCGTCGGCCGCGACGAACGTGACCCGGGAAACCTTGCCGGGCACCATGACGTCGCTGCCGGACTGCTCGTTGACCCGCGCCCGCGGCGGCGGGTTGGTCCGTAACGCCATGGTCTGGGTGTCGCCGAGTTTGGGGTGGATGTCGGAGGACGTCCAGCGAACCATCCAACGCCCGTTGCTGCGGCCCATCTGCAGCTGGCCCGTGTACTTCCAGATCCGGTTCTTGGGCAGCCGCCACTCGTAGGTGTAGTCGACGGTCGCGGTGTCCCCGGTCACGCGCGCCGCCCCGGTGCGCGCGGTGAGCTGTTCGGCCTGAAGCTGATCCCACGCGGAACGCAACGCGTCGCTCGCCTTCTCCGGCAGGTTGGTGAGTTGCGCGGCAGCGCTCACCCGATGCTCGGCGAACGCTTTGACGAAGGCGTCGGCGGCGGGAACAGGCCCCTGCGGTTCGCTCGCACAACCGGCGGCGGCCACTGTGAAGGCCGCGACGGCGAGCGAGAGGAGCGTCCGAGTCGACATCGGCACCGATCGTAATAGTCACTGACGGGCAAATGCCTGCGGCACTCCGGAATTCGCCGCGCCCACGGGCGCGTTCAGTCGACCAGGACGGTGGCGAAGGTCGCGATCTGGCGAAACCCGACCCTGCTGTAGGCGCGGCGGGCGATCGCGTTGTAATCGTTCACGTACAGGCTCGCGGTGCGGCCGGAAGCGACCACCGCGTTGGCGACCGCCGAGGTGCCCGCGGTGCCACGGCCCTTCCCCCGATGATCCGGATGCACCCAGACTCCCTGGATCTGGCCCGTGCGCCGGGACAGTGATCCGACCTCGGCTTTGAAGACCACTTCCCCGTCCTCGAAACGGGCCCAGGCACGGCCGGATTCGATCAGGCTCTGGATGCGGCGGCGATAGCCGCGGCCGCCGTCCCCCGCGCGCGGATCGACGCCGACCTCCTCGATGAACATCGCGATCGCGGCCGAGAGGTAGCGATCGAGTTCGTCGCGGCGCACCCGGCGGACCTCCTGGTCGGGGGTGGACAGCGGCGGCTGGGCCAGCGCTAGCAGTGGCTGTTCCCCGCGTAGCTCCCGCTCCGGGCCCCAGTGTCCGGACAGCATCTCCCACAGCGGCAATGCCAGTTCTCTGCGCCCCACCACCGAGGAACAGATCCGAGGCCAGCGGATCGCCCGATCGGCGAACGCGCGCAACGCGTCACGATCACCCAGCAACGGCACCAGATTCGCGCCCGAGAAACACAGCGACTCGGCGGGACCACCTCTGCTCCAGAGCTCACCCTGCCCACACCGGCTGTCCAGGCCGAATTCCTGCAACCGGGCGGCGACCATGCACGAGGCCACCGGATCGGCATCCAGCACACGCAGCACCTGAGCAAGATCTCGATTAGCGAGCTGCCGCGCAGGGGCGTATTTGGCCCGTCGCGCCGGCTCCAGCAGACTCCGCACGATGACAGCCTGCCACGAACCGGCGCGATGCGGTATGGCTATGCCGAAAGCCCTGGTGAGCGGCGCTCAGCTGACGGTGACGACCGGTTCGCCCGCGACCGCGTCCTCGCCCATCTCCTCGGCGATGCGCAGCGCCTCTTCGATGAGCGTCTCGACGATCTTCGCCTCCGGGACGGTCTTGATAACCTCGCCCTTGACGAAGATCTGGCCCTTGCCATTGCCGGAGGCCACACCCAGATCGGCCTCGCGCGCCTCGCCGGGTCCGTTCACCACGCAGCCCATGACGGCCACCCGCAGCGGCACCGTCATGCCCTCCAGGCCAGCGGTCACCTCGTTGGCCAGCGTGTACACGTCGACCTGGGCGCGCCCGCACGACGGGCAGGACACGATCTCCAGCTTGCGCGGGCGCAGGTTCAGCGATTGCAGGATCTGCCCGCCGACCTTGACCTCCTCGGCGGGCGGCGCGGACAGCGACACACGGATCGTGTCGCCGATGCCCTCGGACAACAGCGCGCCGAACGCGACCGCCGACTTGATCGTGCCCTGGAACGCCGGGCCCGCCTCGGTGACGCCGAGGTGCAGCGGGTAATCACACTGCGCGGCCAGCTGACGGTAGGCCTCCACCATGATCACCGGGTCGTTGTGCTTGACCGAGATCTTGATGTCGCCGAACCCGTGCTCCTCGAACAGGCTCGCCTCCCACAGCGCCGACTCCACCAGAGCCTCCGGGGTGGCCTTGCCGTACTTCTCCATCATCCGCTTGTCCAGCGAACCGGCGTTGACGCCGATGCGGATCGGGATGCCCGCGGCGCCCGCGGCCTTGGCGACCTCCGCGACCCGGCCGTCGAACTCCTTGATGTTGCCGGGGTTGACGCGCACCGCCGCGCATCCGGCGTCGATCGCCGCGAAGATGTAGCGCGGCTGGAAGTGGATGTCGGCGATCACCGGAATCTGGGATTTCGCCGCGATCGTGGCCAGCGCGTCCGCGTCCTCCTGACGCGGGCAGGCCACCCGCACGATGTCGCACCCCGACGCGGTGAGCTCCGCGATCTGCTGCAGGGTGGCGTTCACATCGTGCGTCTTGGTCGTGGTCATGGACTGCACCGAGATCGGGTGATCACTGCCCACCCCGACGTTGCCCACCATCAACTGGCGGGTTCTACGCCGGGGAGCGAGCACCGCAGCGGGCGCGGTCGGCATCCCCAATCCGATTGTGCTGGTCACCTTCGGCTGCCTACTTTCGTCGTGTCCGGCCGGTTGGTGCCGAGTCTAGCCTTGGCGCACGACGCCCACCTTGTGACAGCAACGACAAGGCTTCCCCGGTTGACCGCGCCAGACTACGTCGCGAGCCGCACCGCCCGGCCGTCGGCCCCGGTCAGAACAGCTTGATCGGGTTGACGATGTCGGCGGCCAGGGTGAGCAGCATGTAGGCGCCGCCGATCACCACGACCACGTACGTGGCGGGCATCAACTTCAGGTAGTTCACCGGCGCACCGGGCGCGAGCCCCTTCCAGCCGCGGATGGTGTTGCGGATCTTCTCGTAGATCACCACCGCGATGTGGCCGCCGTCCAGCGGCAGCAACGGCAGCAGGTTGAAGATGCCGAGGAAGAAGTTCAGGCTGGCCAGCACCAGGATGAACATGTCCCACAGGCCGCGCTCCGCGGTCTCGCCACCGATCTTGCTGGCGCCGTACACGCTGACCGGGGTTTCCGGATCCCGTTCACCGCCGGTGACCGCGTCCCACAGCGAGGACACCTTCGCAGGCATCTCGGTCAGCGAGTCCACCGTGCGCACGAACATGTCCCCGGTGAACGTAGCCGCGGCGGGAACGGCGCCCAGCACGTCGTATTGCACACGTCCGTAGCGTTCCGGCGCCACGCCGATGGCTCCGACTTCGCGGCCCGCGCCACCGCCCTCGGGGTAGCGGATGACCCGCTCCGGGGTCACGGGAATGCTGAGAGTGCGGCCGTCCCGCTCGACGACGTAGGTGAACGGGCCCGTCTGCTTCTGCGTCTCGGCCTGGAACTGACGCCAGGTGTCCACCTTGACGCCGTTCACCTCTTTGACGATGTCGCCGCGCTGCAATCCGGCGCGCTGCGCGGGGCCGGTGCCGGTGCACGGTTCGCTCGAGCCGTCCGGCTTGCCCTGCGGCACGCAGCTCATCTCGCCCAGCGCGGTGGCCGGGGGTTCCTTCAGGTTCGGCAGTCCCCAGCCGATGGCGAGCACCACGATCAGGAGGAAGCCGAGGACGAAGTTCATCGCGATGCCGCCGGACATCACGACCAGCCGCTTCCAGGTGGCCTGGCGGTACATGGCGCGGTCGAGTTCTTCCGGGCGCAGTTCGTCTAGCGCCGTCATACCCGCGATGTCGCAGAAACCGCCGAGCGGAAGCGCCTTGAGGCCGTATTCGGTCTCACCGCGGCGGAACGAGAAGATCTTCGGTCCGAATCCGATGAAATACCGCCGCACCTTCATGCCGGTCGCCTGGGCGGTCCACATGTGCCCACATTCGTGCAGCGCGATCGACACGGTGATGCCCAGCGCGAACAGCACGAATCCCAACGCGAACACCATTTGCTCTACAGCCCTCCTGCGTTTGCGCAGCTCGAATATCCCGCACGCACGCGTCCGCTCCTGGCCGCGAGCACTCTGATCACCCTAACCGGACAAAGTCGTGTCCTGTGTGTTCAGTGTGCCAGGACGCCGTCGCTTCGCGCGTCCGATCCGGCGCGCGACGGTGTCAGCCGCGCACCCGGGCGGCGGCGAACTCCCGCGCCCAGGTGTCCGCGGCGAGCACGTCGTCGAGCGAATCCGGCTCGGCGCGCCACTGCTCGGCGGCCTCCACCGCGGCGGCCACCGTGCCGACGATCTGCGGGAAGCGGATGGCGCCGTCCAGGAAAGCTTGCACCGCGACCTCGTTGGCGGCGTTGTAGACGGCGGTGACGCTGCCTCCCGCCTGCCCGGCCGCACGGGCCAGCTCGACCGCGGGGAAGACACCGTTGTCGACCGGTTCGAACGTCCAGGTGGAGGCGGTGCCGAAATCGCAGGCGGCGGCCGCGCCCGGCACCCGGTCCGGCCAGCCGAGCGCCAGCGCGATGGGCAGCTTCATGTCCGGCGGGCTGGCCTGGGCGAGCGTGGAGCCGTCGGTGAAGGTGACCATCGAGTGCACGATCGACTGGGGGTGCACGGTGACGTCGATGCGGTCGTAGGGAATCCCGAACAGCAGGTGGGTCTCGATCAGCTCGAGCCCCTTGTTCACCAGCGAGGCCGAGTTCAGGGTGTTCATCAAGCCCATCGACCAGGTGGGATGAGCCTTGGCCTCGGCGGGCCCGACCGACTCGAGCATGTCGGCGGTCCAGCCGCGGAACGGGCCGCCGGACGCGGTCAGCACCAGCCGGTCGACCTCGTCGGCGCGGCCGCCGCGCAGGCACTGCGCCAGCGCGGAATGTTCCGAGTCCACCGGGACGATCTGCCCGGGGGCGGCGGCGCGTGTGACCAGGGAACCGCCGGCCACCAGGGATTCCTTGTTCGCCAGGGCGAGGCGGGTACCCGACTGGAGGGTGGCCAGCGTCGGTGCCAGCCCGAGCGAACCGACCAGGGCGTTGAGCACGACGTCCGCCTCGGTGCGGCGCACCAGCTCGGTCACCGCTCCCGGGCCGCCCAGCGGCAGGTCCAGCCGCTGGGCAGCGGCCGGATCGGCGACGGCGACATTGCGCGTGCCCGTGGCGGCCATCTGGGCGGCGAGCAGCTCGGTGTTGCCGCCGCGCGCGGCGAGTCCGACCACCTCGAAGCGGTCGGGATTGGCGGCGATCACCTCGAGCGCTTGGGTGCCAATGGATCCGGTGCTGCCCAGGAGCAGGACTCTCACGATGTCGGACACGACTTCATTGTGTCCTACCGCCGGAACGCGTCCGACGGGGCGCGGGCCGACTTACAACGACGCGCCGTCGTATGTCACGATATGCGGCAGCAGCTCATCGAGTGCGTACCGGAATCGCGGTACAAGGAACAGCTAAGGAGCGATCGTGGCCGCCACGGAACTCGAACACGCCGACACCGAGCGCGTCGTCACTCGCGTGGATCCCGCCGAAGTTCCCTCCGCCGCCTGGGGTTGGAGCGGCGAGTCGCGTCGCACCTTCCGGATCGCGGGCTGGATCGTCGCGCTGATCCTGCTGGCCATGCTGGTCGGCAACCACAGCGGCAAGATCGAGGACATCTTCCTGGTCGGCTTCGCCGCCCTGATCGCGGGCATCCTGATCCGCGATTCGCTGCTGCAGCGCAAGCCGCGCTAGTTCTCCATCCGGAAAGTCTTCTCGCACAACTTCATTCGTCCTGTACCGCGCGCCGGCAGCCGGTACCGTGTGCGTCCGAGGTCCGCGTCCCAGCCGGGTCGCGGACCTCTGTTCTCTCTGTCCGCACAACCCTTAGGACGCAATGATCAAGACCTGTTCGGCCGCCCTGCTCGCCGCGAGCGCGTTCGGTTCGCTGCTGTTGCTGCCCGCCGCGCCCGCGCACGCCCAGTCACCGGCGTGCGGCGCGGCCATCGACGCGATCAACGCCGCCATCGACGAATCGGGCGGGAATCTGGACCCGACCGTGCAGCAGTCGCTGGCCACCAAGCTCTCGGCCATCGAGGCCGAAGGCGCGGAGAAGGAGGCCATCGCCGCCTACGCCCACGCCCTCACCGATGACAAGGTCGCGAACATGGACGCCGCGACCGACGAACTGAACCGGGTGTGCAAGAGCTGATCGCCGGGCGGCGCGGACCGGCCGGGGTTCGCGCCGCCACCCCCTGAGCACGAATCGGCTAGCGCCCGCGGCGCCGCGCGGGTTTCTTCGCGGCAGGAGCCGCACGACCGACCGTCTTCTTGGCCGGTGACTTCTTCCGTGGCTCGTTCTGGTCGGCGCGGGCGGCGGCTCGTGAGCTTCGCTCGGAGCGGCCGCGCACGACACCGATGAAATCCTCGACCGGATCGGTGGTGCGATCGGCGGGCCAGGCCAGCGCGATTTCGGTATCCGGGACGTCGAGCATCGTGCGATAGACGAGGTCGCGGCGATGGTGCAGGCGAGCCAGCGAGTGCGGCACGATGGCCGCGCCCCCGGCCGCGGCGACGAGTTCCAGCGCGCCGCCGACCGCGTCGAGGTCCGAGGTGTCCTGCACATGCTCGTCGGCCAGGTCGTTCATGCGTACCTCGTCGAACACCGAGAGCGGGTGTTCCTTCTGCACCACGACGACGGGAACCTCCCGATAGAGCGGGATCGCGCTCATGCCTTCGCGATCAACCGGCAGCCGGACGAAGCACATGTCGACGCGCCCCTCCCGCAGGGCCGACTCCTGTTCCGCCTGCGCCAGCGCGATCACCTCGAGCGGGGTGCCGGGGAAGCGCTCGGCCCAGATCCGGGTCCATTTGGACACCGTGACGCCCGGCACGAATCCCACCCGCAGGGCGGCCGGAGCCTCCGGCTGTCGCGCCGCGGACTCGGTCCGGCCGATGATCTCACGCGCCTGCTCCAGCAACTCCCGTCCGTCGTCGGTGAGCCGGGTCGGTTGCGCACCGGGGACGAAAAGCTTTGTGCCGAGTTCGTTTTCCAAGTCGGTGACGGTATGGCTCAGCTTCTGACGCGAGATGTGCAGCGATTTCGCCGCGCGCGCGAAGTGCAACTCCTGCGCGACCGCGACGAACCAGCGCAGGCGCACGACATCGATCGACTCCAACCGGCTCATTCGTGGAAGCGTATGTCACCAGGCGTGTGGGCCCGCTCGCGCCGCCGGATAGACGGCTGCCCCGCATACGCGGCCGCGCCCGTCCAGCGGCCGTCCCGCCTCCGTGTGGGTGAGGCGGGGCTGCGGACGAATCCATCCGGCGGCGCCCGTTAGGCTGTTGCGGTGAGCCCGGACAAGAAACCGCAGACGATGAAGCCGTTGACGGCGGCGAACAAACTCGGCATCTACCTTCCGGCCGCGCCCGAGGAGTTCCGCAACGCGCCGATCTCTCGCGCTCAGCTGGACGCGCTGCGCAACGATCCCCCCGAGTGGCTCACCGAACTGCGCCGCACCGGCCCGTTTCCCCGCGATGTGGTGGCCCGCAAGCTCGGCGTCTCCAACACCGGCTTGACCCGCGCCGAGGTCTCCGACCACCTCACCGCCGACGAGATCGACGTCCTGCTCGCCGACCCGCCGGAATGGCTCGTGCGCGAGCGTGAGAACTATGCGGCGGTCCGCGCGGAGGATGCCCGTATCAAGGCGAAAGAGGCCGAACGCCGCGCCGCCACCAACCGCCCGGCGAAGAACCGCGGCTAGCGGGTCCACCCCACACCGGCCGTCGAGAAGGACACTCCAGACCCCGCTACCGGCTGGCGCGAGCCTGTGCGCGGCCGACGCGGCCGCTCACGCGGTCCCATCGGCCTGCGAGCCTCTGGTGTCTCAGTGCTCAGCGGCCAGCTGCCCGCAGGCGGCGGCGATTTCCTGGCCGCGGGTGTCGCGGACCGTGCAGGGCACGCCCTGGGCGTTGACGCGGCGGACGAACTCCTGCTCGACCGGTTTGGGGCTGGCGTCCCACTTGGACCCGGGGGTGGGGTTGAGCGGGATGACGTTGACGTGCACGCGGGAGCCGAGCGCCTTGTGCAGCTTCTCGCCCAGCATGTCCGCGCGCCACGGGTGGTCGTTGATATCGCGGATGAGCGCGTACTCGACCGAGACGCGGCGGCCGGTCTTGTCCGCGTAGTAGCGGGCCGCGTCGAGTACCTCGGCGACCGGCCAGCGATTGTTGACCGGGACGAGGGTGTCGCGCAGTTCGTCGTCGGGCGTGTGCAGGGAGACCGCGAGCGTGACCGACAATCCCTCGTCGGCCAGCTTGCGGATGGCCGGAGCGAGCCCGACGGTCGAGACCACGACGTTGCGCTGGGAGATGCCCAGGCCGTCCGGCGTGGGCGAGGTGATCCGGCGGACCGCCGCGACCACCCGCTTGTAATTGGCCAGCGGCTCGCCCATGCCCATGAAGACGATGTTGGACAGCCTGCCGGGCCCACCCGCCACTTCGCCGTCCCGCAGCGCCGCGGCCGCGGCCCGCACCTGGTCGACGATCTCGGCGGTGGACAGGTTGCGGTCGAGCCCGCCCTGACCGGTGGCGCAGAACGGGCACGCCATGCCGCAACCGGCCTGGCTGGAAATGCACAAGGTCGCGCGGTCCGGGTAGCGCATCAGGACGCTTTCCAGCAGCGTCCCGTCGCCCGCGCGCCACAATGTCTTGCGGGTCTCCCCCTCGTCGCACGCCACGTGCTTGACCACGCTCAACAACGGCGGGAACAGCGCCTCGCCGATCTTCTCCCGCACCGCGGCCGGCAGATCGGTCATCCGCGCCGGATCGGCCTGCAATCGCGCGTAGTACTGGCGCGCGATCTGATCGGCGCGGAATTTCGGCAGGCCCAGTTCCTCGACGGCCACGCGCCTACCCTCGGCATCGAGGTCGGCGAGATGCCGAGGCGGCATGCCACGGCGCGGAGCGTCGAAAACCAGGGGCAAGGAGACGGTCATAGTTGCTCCATTCTCCCATCCGCCGGAACTCCCCGGGCACTCGCCCACAGTCGGACAGCCCGACATGCCCGGTTGGTCGCCGGGAAATGCCTGCGGCCGCGATATCTGTCGGCCATGATCGAGATATGTCCACGCACCCCGAATACCCGACGGAGCCGGACCCGGACCTGTCGCAGCGCCGATACACAACGCCGCCGGGCGCCCCGCCTGCCGCCCCTGTCAAGAAATCGCTGTCCTCACGCACGGGTTACGCCTGGAGCGGGCTCGTCACCGGCGTCTTGATCCTGGTCCTGTTGCTGATCTTCATCCTGCAGAACTTGGAGCAGATCCAGGTGCACTTCTTCTTCTGGGACTTCTCGCTGCCGCTCGGGGTCACCGTGCTGCTGTCGGTGATCGGCGGCGCACTCCTCATGGCCTCGGTGGGCGGCGTTCGCATCCTGCAACTGCGCAAGGCGGCCAAGCAGGGCTGACGCACCCGATCACAGCAGCGTCGACAGCACCAACCAGGAGACGAACGCCGAAGGAAGCATGGAGTCGAGGCGGTCCATGATGCCCCCGTGACCCGGCAGCAGGGTGCCCATGTCCTTGATGCCGAGTTCGCGCTTGATCTGCGATTCGATCAGATCACCGCAGGTGGCCACCAGCACCAGGCCGACGCCGAGCACGACGCCGATCATCGAGTTCGCCTCCAGCAGCAGCGTCACCGTGAGCAGACCGCCGATCACGCTGAACACCAGCGAACCGGCGAAACCCTCCCACGACTTCTTCGGGCTGATCGAGGGCACCATCGGATGCTTGCCGAACAGCACACCCGCCACGTAGCCGCCGACATCGGAGCAGACCACCAGGATCATGAAGGTCAGCACCCGCAGGTTGCCGTCCGGCTCGAGCAACAGCAGCGTGGCGAACGAGGCCAGCAAGGGGATCCAGGCCAGCGTGAACACCGTGATGGCCGTGTCGCGCAGGAAGTTTCGCGGCGCGGTCCGCAAGCCGTGATCGAACAGCCGCCACACCATGCAGATCAGCGTGGTGGCGGCGAACGCGCCCGCGACGCCGCTGGCCCCGTACGGCCAGCCCAGCCAGAACACCGCCTGGCCACCCGCGATCAGCGGAACCCGCGGGACGAGCACGTCGGCCTCGCGCAGCCGCTTGGCGACCTCCCAGGTGGCCACGCCGACCCCGGCCGCCGCGACGCCGATGAACACTTTCGGCACGAACAGCAGGATCGCGATCAGCGAAAGTCCCAGACCGAAGCCGACGGTCAGCGCGGCGGGCAGATTCCGGCCCGCGCGCGAACCTTTCGACGCGGGAGCGGGTTCGGATGCCGCGGGACTGCGTAACGGTTCATGACCGGACGCACCAGCGTCGTGCGGGTGCTGTCGCATCGCATCGGCTGTCCCGTTCACCGGCGGCTCCTCTGCCGCACCGGTCGCGGCGGCGTTCTCGGCCACGATTGTCCCGTCGCTCAACTCGTCGTTCCGTTCGTCCCCCGCCCGGGCGGGCCTTGGCGCTGTTCCGCCGGCGCTCGCGGTGATCTGGCCTCCTCCGGACCCGTCCCGCCTGCCGACCGATCCGCGTCAGACCTCGAGCAGTTCGGCTTCCTTGTGCTTGACCAATTCGTCGACCTGGCCGACATACTTGGCGGTGGTCTTGTCGAGTTCCTTCTCGGCGCGCCCGACCTCGTCCTCGCCCGCCTCGCCATCCTTCTGGATACGAGACAGTTCGTCCATCGCCTTGCGACGGACATTGCGGATGGCGACCTTGGCGTCCTCGCCCTTACCCCTCGCCTGCTTGGCGAGTTCACGGCGGCGCTCTTCGGTCAGCTGCGGCACCGAGATCCGGATGATGTCGCCGTTGTTGGTGGGGTTGACCCCCAGATCCGAGTTGCGGATCGCCGTCTCGATCGGCCCGAGCTGGCCCGCCTCGTAAGGTTTGATCACGACCATGCGCGGCTCCGGCACCGTGATGCTGGACATCTGGGTGATCGGGGTCGGCGATCCGTAGTAGTCGACCACGACCCGGGAGAACATGCCCGGATTCGCCCGTCCGGTACGAATGGTTCCGAGATCGTCCTTCGCTACCGAGACGGCCTTTTCCATCTTCTCCTCGGCGTCGAAGAGCGCTTCTTCAATCACGACCGTTTCCTCCACAGCGTCGTCATGTCATGATCCGCGGTCCGCGGGTATCAGGACCGAACCAGTGTGCCGATCTTCTCACCGGCGACCGCGCGGGCGATATTGCCCTTGGTCAACAAATTGAACACCAGAATCGGCATCTGGTTGTCCATGCACAAGCTGAAGGCGGTCGCGTCCGCGACCTTGAGGTCGCGCTCGATGACCTCTTTGTGAGTGATCTCGGAGTACATGGTCGCGGTCTCGTCGACGCGCGGGTCGGCGGTGAAGACCCCGTCGACCGCCTTGGCCATCAACACCACGTCCGCGCCGATCTCCAGCGCGCGCTGCGCGGCGGTGGTGTCGGTGGAGAAGTACGGCATGCCCATCCCCGCGCCGAAGATGACCACGCGCCCCTTCTCCAGGTGACGCTTGGCGCGCAGCGGGAGGTAGGGCTCGGCGACCTGGCCCATGGTGATCGCGGTCTGCACCCGGGTGTCCACGCCTTGCTGCTGCAGGAAGTCTTGCAGGGCAAGGCTGTTCATCACCGTGCCGAGCATGCCCATATAGTCGGAACGCGCGCGTTCCATACCGCGTTCCTCGAGTTCGGCGCCGCGGAAGAAGTTCCCGCCACCGATCACGACGGCCACCTGCATGCCGGTGGCGACCACCTCGGCGATCTGCTCGGCCACCGTCTGCACGACGTCCGGGTCCAGCCCGACCTTCCCGCCGCCGAACATCTCCCCGCCGAGTTTCAGCAGTACCCGGCGATATCCTGGGCGATCGGTCCCCGGGTCCGTCATGGGTCTCCAGTCTCCTTCGGCGAGGGATTGTCGTTCTTGCGGCGATTCGTTGCGCACGGCAGGCGCCTGTGACGTAGAGCAAGGCAGAGCGGCATCCATCCTGCCTTATTCGGTTGGAGCGGCAGCAGAAGGCCCCCCGTCAACCGGTGTTCGTTCGGTCGGCGGGGGGCCTGCACGCTGGGGGTGCGGCGAGACTCAGTTCGCGCCGACCTCGAAGCGGGCGAAGCGGGTGACGGTGACACCGGCCTCGTCCAGCAACGCCTTGACGGTCTTCTTCGAATCGGTGACCGACGGCTGCTCCAGCAGCACGACGTCCTTGAAGAAGCCGTTGACCCGGCCCTCGGTGATCTTCGGCAGCGCGGCCTCGGGCTTGCCCTCCTCGCGAGCGGTCTGCTCGGCGATGCGGCGCTCGTTCTCCACGATGTCGGCAGGAACCTCGTCGCGGGTCACGTACTTGGCCTTGAGCGCGGCGACCTGCATGGCGGCGGAGCGGGCGGCCTCGGCCGCGGCGTCACCTTCGCCGGTGTACTCGACCAGCACGCCGACGGCGGGCGGCAGGTCGGAGGCACGCTTGTGCAGGTAGGTGGCGACCGGGCCGTCCAGCGAGATGACACGGCGCAGCTCGAGCTTCTCGCCGATCTTCGCGGCCAGCGCCTGCACCGCCTCGTCGACGGTCTTGCCGCCCAGGTCCAGCGCCTTCAGCGTCTCCAGGTCGCCTGGCTTGGCGGCCGCCGCCGCGGCGACGACCTGCTCGGCCAGCTGCTGGAACTCCGCGTTCTTCGCGACGAAGTCGGTCTCGGAGTTGATCTCGACCATGACGCCGTCCTTGGCGGCGACCAGGCCTTCGGCGGTGGTCCGCTCGGCACGCTTGCCGACGTCCTTCGCGCCCTTGATGCGCAGCAGCTCGACGGCCTTGTCGAAATCACCGTCGGTCTCGGCCAGCGCGTTCTTGCAGTCCATCATGCCGGAGCCGGTCAGCTCCCGGAGCCGCTTCACATCGGCAGCGGTGTAGTTCGCCATTCTCGGCGAGCCTCCTTCGGAGAGTTGTGAGTGTCGGCAGCGGCGATCACGATGGCACTCGCTCGTGATCGCCGCTGAAACAGCTGGTTACGCGAGTCCTCAGGCCTCGGCCGTGGTCTCCGCGGCAGCGGCCTCGGCCTCGGCGGCGGGGGCGGCCTGCGCGAGCAGCTCCTGCTCCCACTCCGCCAGCGGCTCGCCCGCGCCCGCCTCCGGCTTCTCGTCGCCCGAGGACGCGCCCGCGCGCGCCTGCACACCCTCGGCCACCGCGGAGGCGACGACCTTGGTCAGCAGGGCGGCGGAGCGGATCGCGTCGTCGTTACCCGGGATCGGGTAGTCGACCAGGTCGGGGTCGCAGTTGGTGTCCAGGATCGCGATGACCGGGATGTTCAGCTTGCGCGCCTCGCCGACGGCGATGTGCTCCTTGTTGGTGTCGACGACCCAGATGGCCGAGGGCACCTTCTGCATGTCGCGGATACCGCCGAGGGTGCGCTCCAGCTTGTTCATCTCACGCGTCAGCATGAGGATTTCCTTCTTGGTGCGACCCTCGAAGCCACCGGTCTGCTCCATGGCCTCGAGCTCCTTGAGGCGCTGCAGGCGCTTGTGCACGGTGGAGAAGTTGGTGAGCATGCCGCCCAGCCAGCGCTGGTTGACGTAGGGCATCCCGACGCGAGTCGCCTCGGCCGCGATCGACTCCTGGGCCTGCTTCTTGGTGCCGACGAAGAGGACGGTGCCACCGTGGGCGACGGTCTCCTTGACGAACTCGTAGGCCTTGTCGATGTAGGTCAGCGTCTGCTGCAGGTCGATGATGTAGATGCCGTTGCGGTCGGTGAAGATGAACCGCTTCATCTTCGGGTTCCAGCGCCGGGTCTGGTGTCCGAAGTGTGCGCCGCTGTCGAGCAGCTGCTTCATGGTTACGACAGCCATAGCTCCCGTATCTCTCTTTCATTTGCCGGTTGACGCAGTGAATCGGCGATCCACTGCCCTGGCGCCGCCGAATCGTCGGACCCGACCGCGAGGGTGGGACCAGCCGGCGATTCCCTGTTCCGAACACGCTGCCGCGAACTCACATATATCGAGTTCGATCCGAACAGCGCCGCTATGAACAAGCACGGGTGGCGCGCGAAGTCGGTCCATGCAGGCACAGACCGCCCGATCAGTTTACGGCCTCGTGGCACCCAGACCTAAATCGGTTCGATCCGAAGCCTTGACCAGCCGGAACGTCGGCTTTCCACAAGCGAGCGCGTTATCCACATTCCACGGATCGAGCCCTGGGAGCCGCCGCAACCGCGGAAGGCTGGAGCCATGAAACCGTTCTCCACCGCGACCACCTTCCTCGTCCCCCTGTTCTTCGTGCTCGGCATCGTCGCCGCTCCGCCGGTCGGCGCCGAGACTCCTGCCGCGGACCCCGTGCGCGGGGCGTGCACGGGGTCCGTTTGCCTGCCGTCTCTCTCCGATCTGCTGCGGCGCGCGCCGCTGCCGTTCCGGCAATCCGGGCTCGGTGCGGGTGGGCACGAGCATCTCGAGACGGCTTCCGCCTCCGGCGGCGACCTGTGCGCGCCGCCCGCACCCCTCTGCGGAGCGTGATCGGACCTCCGGACCCGGCCCGATGACCAATTCGAATGCCATGCGG
Source organism: Nocardia sp. NPDC047654 (assembly GCF_043205035.1). Classification (NCBI taxonomy): domain Bacteria; kingdom Bacillati; phylum Actinomycetota; class Actinomycetes; order Mycobacteriales; family Nocardiaceae; genus Nocardia; species Nocardia sp. NPDC047654. The sequence goes on along the minus strand of NZ_JBIDDF010000001.1, from coordinate 528,694 downwards.
CCTCGTCGGCGTATTTCTGCGGCCTTGGCTCTCGGTATGACTGCCATCGTCGCGACGGCGCCGACCGCGACAGCCGGCCCCGAAGGACGGTTCGGCTGGCCCCTGCAACCGCGCCCCGCGGTCGAACGGCACTTCGACAAACCCGCGCAGAACTGGCTACCGGGGCATCGTGGGGTCGATCTGGCAGGCATCGAGGGTCAGCCCGTGCTCGCCGCGGGAGAAGGGATCGTCGTGTTCGCCGGAACCGTGGCAGACAAGCCGGTCGTGTCCATTGATCACCCCGGCGGCCTGCGCACGACTTACGAGCCCGTCCGCGCCGAGGTCCCTGTGGGCAGACGGGTCGGCCGCGGCACCCGGATCGGGACACTCGAGTCCGGGCACCCTGGGTGTGTGACGGCATGTCTGCACTGGGGAGCCCGCGCCGAGGGCGGTCGACGCCGCACGCGCGAGTATCTGGACCCCCTCGGGCTGCTCCACCTCACTCCCCTGCGGCTCAAACCGGTGCGCCCGGAGCTCAGCACGCGATGATCTGCCGCATCCTCACGCGTCGGGTCGCGTCTTCGGAGAAGCCCGGTCGGATCGGGACCGGCGTGTCGGCTGTTCGAGGTGGCGAGACCGGGCGCGGTGGGGTGAAGATCAGGGCATGGCGGATGAGCTGTCGTCGTTCACGTATCCCCAAGTCGGGGCGACCCGAGGTGTGCTGCCGGAGGGATACCACGGATTACGGCTGCGGCGGCGCATCGGCCGGGGGCGCGCGCTGTTCGAGCAGGCGGGTGCGGAGATCTCGGCCTACCGGGTGCAGAAGGGCACCGGCATCTTTCGATCCGCCGACACCCCGACAGCCGAACCCGGTACCGACATCACGGTGCGGCTCGGGTTCGGTCCAGTGGGAATCACCGCGCCGTGCCGCGTGGTGTACGTACTCGAGGAACCGGATCGGCGGGGTTTCGCGTACGGAACCTTGCCCGGACACCCGGCGTCCGGCGAAGAACTGTTCGCCGTCGAGTACGACCCTGCCGACGAAACGGTGTACGGCCTGATCGTCGCGTTCTCACGCCCCGCGACTTGGTACACCCGGCTCGGCGGCCCCGTGGTGCGGTTGATCCAGCGTTTCGTCGCGGGCAGATACCTCGCCGCGTTGCCGTCCTCCGCCTGACGCGAGCGGTACCCGGCGCTGCAGCCGCACGGAGCGCCTGCGACACGACGCTTCGCTCCGACATCGCCGGAATTTGCCCCGCGCAGAACTTCTGACTGCCCCGCAGCCGCCCGATGAGCGAGCGATACTGTTCCGGTGACCGGCGAACCCCAGATGGCCGAGGAACCTCCGAATCTCCCAGTGGAGAGCAGTCCGTCGTCACCCGTCTACGACGAGATGCTCGACGCCAGGGCCGAGATCGCCGATATCCTCGAATCCGCGCGACTGATGGGCGTCGAATCCATGTCGTTCGAGCAGATGATGACCTACCTCACGGCGAAGCGCGAATACCAGGCATCGGCGTACTCGGATACCGAGGCCGTCGACCGGGCCCGGCGCGACCACGAACTCCAAGCGGAGTCGAGGCGCACCGAGCTGATCAAGGAAGAGGCGGAGGCGAAGAACAAGATCCTGGAGGCTCGCTACCGTGCGGGACTTGCCGCCGCGCTCGTGGCAGGCACGGTAGCCGGAGTCATGTTCGGCATCGTCAAAGGTCTTCCGGCGCAGGAACTGACGCAATATCTGGCGCCGGTGTCAGGTCTGGCGGGGATCGTGGTCGGCTACTTCTTCGGCCGAGATGCGCGATAGGGGCCGCTACCGGCCACGAGCTACGGGGTGACGATCGCGAAATCGGGATCGGGCGCGTCGAAGATGCCGACCAGTTCGGCGAGCTTGGTGACGTCTCCCTCGATGACGATGTCGCCCGCGGCCGCCGCGACGCCGAAGTCGTCGCCGGCCAGCAACACTCGGATCAGGGTGGACTTGGCCAGCGTGAACGAGGCATCGGGTTCCGGGAGGGTCATGCCGGGCGCGACGTCGAAGTGGGTGAGGCGGCCGTTGCGCAATTCGAGCCGGTGGGTGCGGTCCTGGTCGGTGAGTATCCAGTCCGTCACGAGCCGATGGTCCCACGCCTTGGGGCCGTCGACGCGCAACGCCAAGGCGTCGAAGATCTGGTCGATACTCAGTGCCGCCACCATGGTCGGCGATTCGCTCTTGGTGGGCGTGCCGAACGAACCGTAGCGCAGCTCGTAGGCTCCGCTGAGATAGAAGTTGCGCCAGGTCGCGTTCTCCGCCCCGTAGCCCAGTTGCTCGAACGTCGTGGCCTGTAATTGCTTCGCGTCGTCGTTGTCCGGCTCGGCGAAGATGACGTAGTTGAGCACCTGGGCCACCCAGCGGTAGTCCCCGGCGTCGTAGGAGGCCCGCGCCTTGCGCAGCACTTCGTCCGCGCCGCCCATGAATTCCACGTGGCGCCGGGCGGATTCGACCGGCGGGTGCTCCCACAGGTGGGCGGGGTTGCCGTCGAACCAGCCCATGTAGCGCTGGTAGACGGCCTTCACGTTGTGGCTGACCGAACCGTAGTATCCGCGCGTGTGCCAGGCCTGCTCGATGGCGGGCGGAAGAGTGACCAGCTCGGCGATCTCCGCGCCCACGTAGCCCTGATTCAGCAGGCGGACGGTCTGGTCGTGCAGGTACCCGTACAGGTCGCGTTGCAGGGAGAGGAATTCCACCAGGCGTTCGGTGCCCCAGGTCGGCCAATGGTGCGAGGCGAAGACGACGTCGGAATCGCGGGCGAACAGGTTGATCGCCTCGGTCAGATATCTCGCCCAGATATGAGCGTCGCGTACCAGCGCGCCGCGCAACGTGAGCACGTTGTGCAGCGTGTGGGTCGCGTTCTCCGCCATGCAGAGGGCGCGGCGGTCGGGGAAGTGGAAGTTCATCTCCGCGGGGGCTTCGGTGCCGGGGGTGAGCTGGAAGACCATCCGTATGCCGTCGATCGTCTCCTCTTGGCCGGTGGCGGTGATGTCGACGGTCGGCGGGATCAGCGTGACCGTGCCGACCGACGTGGTCTGACCGAGCCCGGAGCCCACCGCGCCCAGCGGTCCGCGCGGCAGCACCGCGCCGTACATGTACCCGGCGCGACGCGCCATCGCGGTTCCCGCGTAGATGTTCTCCGCCACCGCGTGTTCCAGGAAGCCGGCCGGCGCCAGCACCGGACAGCGCCCTTCCTCGACCGCCGCCGCGGTGGTGACCCCGCACGCCCCGCCGAAGTGGTCGATGTGCGAATGCGTATAGATCAGACCGGTCACCGGCCGGTCGCCCCGATGGGCGCGGTAGAGCGCGAGACCGGCCGCCGCGGTCTCGGCCGAGATCAGCGGATCGATCACGAGGACGCCGGTTTCGCCTTCGACCAGCGTCATATTGGAGATGTCGAAACCGCGGATCTGATAGATGCCCTCGGTCACCTCGAACAACCCTTGTCGCATCGCGAGGCCCGACTGCCGCCACAGGCTGGGATGCACAGAGGCCGGGCAGTGATCCCGCAGGAACGAATAGGAGTCGTTGTCCCACACGACGGTTCCGTCTTCGGAGGTGACCACGCCGGGTTCCAGCGCGGCGATGAAACCGCGCTCGGAGTCGGCCGAATCGGCCGTGTCGGCGAAGGGCAGGGCGGCGGTCGCGCGCTCGTGCTCCGCGACGATGAAGTGGCTCGGTTCGCTCGCTGTGCTCATTGTCGTCCTCCTGTCGTCTCGGCCAACCTTGCTGGGCCGCCGGCCCTTCAGGGCAGCGGTTCGAGAGAACCGGCCGCCGCGGCGGCCAGCGCGACCACGACCACCGCCATCGCCGTTCCGGCGATGACGCGGCCGCCATGGGCGTAGTGGCCTCGGCGAAGCCCGCGGTTGCGCAGGTAGCAGCCCCCGGCCAGCGCCGCCATCGCGATCGCGGCGCCGATGGGCGCGACGGCGGCCGCGCGCCACCCGCTGCCGAGCGCCTGATGCATGAACAGCGTGCCGACGACCATCGCCGACACGGCGGTGCGCCGCCACGCCAGTGCGGTGCGTTCGACGGACAGATGCGGCGCGCTCATCGCAGCAGCACCGCCACACCCGCCAGCACCGAGACGATCGCGATGCCCGCCGACAGGATCGGCACCAGCACCGTCTCCGGCAGCGGATCGCCGCGCCGCATGGCCACGCCGATGCGCCGCCAGTGCGCGTACGCGCCGACCGCGACGACCGCCGCCAAGACCAGGCAGCTCAACGCGATGGCGCGCCGCAGCCCTGCGATCCGGAACGACTGGACCAGTGTGTGCACCGCGACGCCGCCGGCCAGCAGCCCCAGCGCGGTCCGCATCCAGGCCAGGAAGGTGCGCTCGTTCGCGAGCGTGAAGCGGTAGTCGAGTTCCTCGTCGCCCTCTTCCGATTCGGCTTCCGGATTCGGCAGCGTCACGCCGCCTCGGTTCGGATCGAGCGCCCTGGGGCATCCGCCCACGTGGGGGTCGCGTGGCCGGCACATGCGTGCCGCGAGAAGGGGCGGCTCCTGGCGCAAGGTGTTCTTCCGGCGCGCTGCTTCACGCCGGACCGCACGGTGGTCACACCGCACCACGCTAGTGGGAGGAGTGGAAGCTCGCGGCTGGTCCGCACCGGCCGTGGGAACGCGATCGGTGACGGTACGCCCGCCGGAGCGTTCGCCCTGGCATGCGCGCCAACCCTCGCATCGCTCAGAGGACCGGCTGCCGCCTCGAGGGCTGCCATGCCAATCAGCAACCATGTCTGCCGAAAGCATCCGACAGGACGGCCGGCTCCCGGAAGTCGCCGGTCGTCGGACGGTCGTCGCAGTTCGAAGGCCACTTCAGGCGCGCAGATCCGGTCGGTGACGATCACGGGCACACTCCATAACCGAGAGCATTGGCAAATGATCAGCAACGTCAGCGTAACCGGCGCCATGGCGACCGTCCACGCTCCCCGCCCGCCCGTGACCGGGTGGTTACCAGCGGCGTCAGACCGCGATCGCGTCCTCGAACGTCATGGCCAGTCTCGAGACGGACGAGGACATCACCGCGCGCTTCGGCAGGCCGAGCGACCGGAGTTCCGCGCCGATCTCGTGGTCCCCGAGAGTCAGCTCGGCCCCGCCGAAACGCGCTCGCATGCCCGAAGGCCGCATCTCCCAGCGCGTGCAGCGGGTGACGCCATCGATGTGCGAGTAGGCGTCGAACGAGGACCCGGTGGCGCGGTTCGGAGTCGCGAAGCCGGGCCGAATCGCGAGATCGGCGATGAGCTGCCCATTCTGGTGCAGCGCGCCGGTGCGCGTCCGGCCACGGTGGTCGACGGCGAATTCGGCGAGTTCTTTCGGAAATCCCCAGATACCGCGTCCCGCGGCGAGGGTGAAATCACCGTCGACGGGCAGCCGGTGGATCAATACGCCGGCCTGCCCGGTCACCAGCGCCCGCAGATCCCCGAATCCCGAGGCCGCGCCCGCGGTGTGGTGGCGCACCATGAACGAGACGCCGAACTCGTTGTAGGGGCCGAGATCGCCGTCGACGTAGTCGACGAAGACCAGCGTGCACATCGCCCGCCCGCCCGGCAGCCGCAGCAGCCGCAGGCCGGAGTAGTCGACGAGGCGCTGCGCCGGCTCGGCGGGCACCAGATAGGTAGCCATGAACGCGTGCGCGAGCCGGATGCGGACCGGCATGCGCACCTCTCGGCCGAGGACGGTGTGCGTACTCACGGAGACGCCTTTCTGCACAACTGCGGCGGACTGCGCAGCGTGGCCACGTACCTGCCGCGAGACGGTCTATAGAACGGGTATCAGTTTGTTCGCACAATACCGTCGATCCGCACGTTTTATACCAAAAGTAACTCGTTCCAGTATTGCCCAGATCACTCACCCGATACCCCCGTTCGGGGCGACCCCGGAGATTCCGACATCGCGCGCAGGCGCGCCTGCAAACCATCCAGGACGCAGAGCAAGCCGAAGTCGAAGGCCATGGCCCGCCCCGCCTCCTGATCGGCCGGCACGGTCGCCCGGTAGTCCGCGAGCATCTCGGGATAGCCGCCTGCCACCTCGTCCATCACGCGCAGTATGCCGTCGGTGTCGACCTCGGCCCCCTTCGACGCCTTCTCCCAGGCGATTTCGGGAGTCACCTGGCCGAGGACGAAACACATCACCGTTCCGCTGGCCAGGTAGATGTCCACCCCCTCGAACCCCGCCCGCAGGAAGGCGCGGCGCAGCCGATCACTCAGCCGCAGCGAGTTGGGACCGATACTGGGCAGCTGCCCGACCAACGAGACGCTCCACGGATGCTCGCGAATGGACGCGCGGAAGCTGTAGGCGAAAGTGGTGAGCAATTCGCGCCAGGACGCCTCTTCGGGCTCCGGAATCCGCACCACCCCCCAGAACTGGTCGAGCACCAATTCCAGCAGCTCTTCCTTGTTGGAGACGTGCCAGTAGAGACTGGTCGCGCCCGCGCCCAGCTTCGCGCCGAGCTTGCGCATGCTCAGCGACTCCAGACCTTCGGCGTCGAGGATCTCGACCGCCGCGGCGATGATCTGCTCCCGGTGCAACCCGGATGTCTTGGGCTGGCGGGGTTGCTTGGTCCATACCGAGGCGAACTGCTTGGTCACGACACGATCTTATAATCTCTCGCACAGCGTTCGAGTTTCTCGTACACTGTGCGAGTGGAATCGAACGTTGTACGAGACCCCCGCCGCTGGTGGGTCCTGGGGGTCCTCTGTCTGTCCTTGCTCGTGCTGATGCTCGACAGCACCGTGCTCAATCTCGCGATCCCGTCGCTGATCCGGGAGCTAGGCGCCACACCGGCGGACGTGCAGTGGATTCTGGACGCCTACGTGCTGGTCTTCGCCGGGCTCCTGCTCACCGCCGGAAGCCTGTCCGACCGGTTCGGCAGGCGACGAGCGCTGATCACCGGCCTGGCCGTGTTCGGGGTGGCGTCGCTGGCGGCCGTGCTGGCGACCGAACCGTGGCAAGTCGTGGCCGCCCGCGTCGCGATGGGCGTCGGCGGGTCGCTGTTGATGCCGTCGACCCTGTCGATCCTGATGACCACCTTCGCCGAGGACGAACGGCGCACGGCGATGGCGGCCTGGTCGACGGTGTCCATGGTCGGCATCGTCGCCGGGCCCACGCTGGGCGGCTTCCTACTCCAGCACTACTGGTGGGGGTCGGTATTCCTGCTGAATATCCCGGTGGCGGCGCTGGCGATCATCGCGGCCGTCGTGCTGATGCCCGAGACCACCGGCGAACAACGGCCGGTCGACCTCGTCGGCGTCGTCCTGTCCGTCGTAGCGCTGAGCGCGACGGTCTACGTGATCATCGAGCGGGAGTGGAACATCGGCGCGATCGTGCTGGCCGTCCTCGCGGCGACCGGCTTCGTCGTCTGGGAGAGCCGCTCGGCACACCCCATGCTGCCCTTGGCGGTGTTCCGCAGCCGGGATTTCACGGGCACCTCCCTCACTCTGCTGCTGATGGTCTTCGGCATGGGCGCGGTCATGCTCATGCTCACCCAGTACCTGCAGTTCGTGCTCGGCTACGGTCCGATGAAAGCCGGGCTGGCGCTGCTGCCGTACGCCGTGGCGGCGGCGGTCTGCAACGGCCTCGGCGCGACGCTGGGCAAGACTCTGAGCAACAAGACGCTCATCGTGTCGGGACTGCTCGTCATGGGCGTGGCCTTCGGCATTCTCGCGGCCGGGAGCGGATACCTGTGGGTTCTGGTCAGCATGCTGGTGATGGGCATCGGCGGGGGCCTGGCGGGTCCGGCCGCCTACGCGGCGATCATGAGCGCGATCCCGCTCCAGCACGCCGGGGTGGGCTCCGCGATGAACGACACGATCCAGCAGGTCGGCATGGCGATCAGCATCGCCGTCCTCGGTAGCGTGCTGGCCGGCGTGTTCACCTCGAACATGCCCGCCGACGTCCCCGACGCGGCGCGTGAATCCATCGGCGCCGCCTTCCAACTGGGGTACATCGAGCCCGCCAAGGACGCCTTCACCGCCGCCATGTCCGCCGGGGCATGGATCAGCGCCGGATTCAGTGTCGCGGCCGCCCTTCTCGGCGCGGTCCTGCTGCGGGCGCGGCGGCCACAACCGGCCCAGCAACCGGAAAACGCTCCGGTCGCGCACGGCTGATCAAGTCGGCGCCCCGCGCCGACGGCTCGGAGGCCACGCAGAATAACGGTCTCGGCGTCTCGTCGGCTCCCCCGGTATGAATGATTCCGACCCCGGGGCTGATGGTCTCGCGCGCGCCCGCCGACGAGAGTTGATGTGTGTTCACAATGACGGCCTTCAACCAACGAGGGCTGGTGAAGCAATCAAACGATGGAGACATCATGATCACGAACAAAATGCGCGTAACGGCAGCGGCGGTAGCGCTCGCACCGATCATCGCCCTGGGTTCAGGGTTCGCTTCCGCCGCACCGGAAGTGACGCCGGGACCTGCGCAAGTGGCGGATCAACCGGTACCGGTTCAGGTCGAGCCCGCGACATTGGGCCTGATTTGGCCGCTGGGTATTTTCTGCGCTCCTTTGTTGCTGCTTCCACCGGTGGTCAACGCGGTTGCCGTGTTCGTGTGCGCCGCTTGATCGCATTCGTAGGCAGCGCCTCGAAGACGAGTGCGCCTCGGGCTGTGCCGCACGCCCGAGGCGTCTCGTTTGTGTCGGCCGCTCCCGGTCCGGCCGCGCGTCGAGACGCAAGCAGCGAATTTCGTTCCGTATCTCGCCGAGGCGCTCCTGCCCGGGAAACATCCGCGAATCAATCGTGACGCGCGGATAAGTGCGGTTGAATTACCGGATGACCAAGTTCAGGAAACTCGTGGGCGCCGCAGCGGCTTCGACCGCGGCCACAGCGCTGTTCGGGGCACCCGGGACCGCGCAAGCCGAGACTCCATCCGTTCTGGGTGGCGGCTCCGGCATCGTCGTCGGCGGTCAGAACATCTGCACGCTCACCACGATCGGGCGCGACTCCGGTGGTCGGCTGGTCGGTTTCACCGCGGGACATTGCGGTGACGCGAATGCCGCTATCGTCGCCGAGGGCAATCGCGACGCCGGTACCGTCGGCACTATCGCCTACTCCGACAGCACCATGGACTATGCCGTGATCGAGTTCGATCCGGCGAAGGTCGCGCCGGTCAACCAGGTGGGCGGAACCACTATCACCGCCCTCGGCGGCCCCGCCCGACCGCCGGACACCGTCTGCAAGGAAGGCCGGACAACCGGCCGGACCTGCGGCGCGGCCTATGGCGACGTGTTCACCGGCGGCAATATGACTTGGACCCAGACCTGCGTCGTCGAGGGCGATTCGGGCGCTCCGCTGGTCGTCGGAACCACGCTCGTCGGCATGGTCAGCGGCTACTTGGCCGTCCCGTGCCTGGGACCGCAACTCGGCACCGACATCACCGCGGTCGTCGCGGACGTGAACGCGCGCGGCGGCGCGGGCGCGGGGTTCCAACCAATCTGATCCGTCCCGGGCCACCGCTGGCAAACCCAGCCGGAGCCTTACCTCTCCTGGTCGCTGACGATGCCCAATTCGACAGCGCGTTCGACCAGGAACAGCCGTTTTTGATTCGGCGGTAGGGCTTCGACCTGGAATATCCGGAACAGCGCCCGCATGTGCGTCTTGACCGTCGAGAGACTCAGGCACAAATCGTCCGCGATCTGACGGTTGGCGGCGGGGTACGAATATCCGTCGTGTGCGTCGTAAGGGCGGCACAGCGCCTCGAGAACGAGATGCTGGGCCGGGGTCAGCGAATTGCGGGTCGGCAGCGGGGAATGGGCGAGCGTCATTTCCTCGTCGGAGTCGTCGGCCCGGAAGACGAATACCGACCGACCGACGCGAATCGTGTCGCCGGAGCCGAGTTTCCGGCGCCCGCCGACGCGTTCGCCATTGACGAACGTCCCATTCTTGGACAGACCGTCGTCGACGATGACCCAGCATCCCCCCACGCGCTCGATAATGGCGTGCAATCGGGATACGGTCGGGTCGGAAGGCACGGCGATATCGGCCGCGCCGGACCGCCCGATCGTCATTCTGGACGCGCCGCCGTCGAGAGAAATCTCGCGTACTCTCTCCTGCACAACGGGTCGGGGCGAAGTGGAAGGAACGGCAGAACGTGGCCACGCGGACTGCCCCGTCAGTGGGTATAGTCCGCGACGCAGGGCCTGTGGTCCGCTGAACGTAGACATCGTTCGGTCTTTCCACTCGTACGTCGTGAACTGCGAGCACTGATTCGCTACTTTAAGGGTGCGCTTTCCCGGGGCTGATCACATAGGGATTCGCCTACTTCCCCGCGTGAGCGGGGCTTGAAGCGAACCTTCGAGCACGACAAAAGCCCCAAAACCGACCAATCGGTCTGACAACAGGCGACTCGGCGGGGTGAGCGGCTCAGAATGGTCGGATAAACGTGATCATTCGCCCGCGAAGCGACGCGGACCTAGATGCCTGCGGCGCGGCGCTGCGGCACGTCCACGAACGCGACCGGTATCCGGAGGTCTGGCCTGGTGATCCGGCGGGTTGGCTGTCACCCCCGAGTTCCTCGCGGCGGTCGTCGCGGAGCGCGACCAGGCCGCGGTCGGACACGTCGGACTCGGCGCAGGCGGCGTGCTGCCGGAGATCGTGCGCCGATCGGCGGGCACGGAGTTCGTCGTCTCGGTGATCCGGTTGTGTGTTCCTCCGGCCGCGCGTCCAGCGGCGTGGGTTCACAACTGCTGACCGCGGCCGCGCACATGGCCGTGGATCGGGGGCAGCGCGCCGTGCTCACGGTCTCGTCCGACGGCGCGGCGGCGATAGCTATGTGGGAACGACGCGGTTGGCGGCAGGTGCACACCGGGCCCGACGGCTGGCGTACCGCGGATGGACGGGAGGCTCGGGTGCACTATTACGTGAGCCCGTGAGCCGACCGGTTGTCGTTCGTCCGGTGTTGCGCTTACCCGTGCCGGGGACGGAGTACCCCGGCCGGGTGCGCGGCATCCCGGCCATCGCGACCGCGCCGTCAAGCCCGGGGGTGGGCTTGGTCGTGCACTTTCTTGAGCCGCTCGATGGAGACGTGGGTGTAGAGCTGAGTGGTGGCCATGCTGGCGTGGCCGAGGAGTTCCTGGACCACACGCAGGTCCGCCCCGCCTTCGAGGAGGTGGGTCGCGGCGGTGTGCCGCAGACCGTGCGGCCCGAGGTCCGGTGCGCCGGGGATGGCCGAGACCACTTCGTGCACAACGGTTCTGGCCTGGCGCTGATCCAGACGCCTGCCGCGGCGGCCGAGCAGCAGCGCCCGGCCGGACGCGGCGGTGGCGAAATCGGGGCGGCCATAGCGCAGCCAATTGCCGACCGCCTCGTCGGCGGGCGTCCCGAACGGCGCGGATCGCTCTTTGTTGCCTTTGCCGAGCACCCGCACCACCCGCCGCTCGCGGTCCACGTCCTCGATGTCCAGTCCGCACAGTTCGCTGACCCGGATGCCGGTGGCATACAGCAATTCCACGATCGCCCGATCTCGCAAGGCCATCGGATCGCGCTGCGCGGCACCGGATTCCGCGGCGTCCATGGCACCCAGCGCCTGTTGCCTGCCGAGTACGGCGGGAAGCACGCGATGCGCCTTCGGCGAACCCAACCGCAGCCCCGGATCGGCGGGCAACCGTCCGGTCCGGGTGAGCCAGGCGGTGAACGTGCGCGCCGACGACGCCCTTCGGGCCACGGTCGTTCGCGCCGCGCCCGCCGCCGCTTGCTGCGCCAGCCATGAACGCAGCAACAGCAGGTCCAGCTCGCGGATCGCCGAATCGGCCGACCGTGTGTACAGATGCTCCAGCAGGGACCGGGCGTCCCCCAGGTAGGCGCGTACGGTGTGCTCCGACCGGTTGCGCCCGAGCCGCAGATGCCTGCCGTACTCGAGCAGCAGCGCTTCCAGATCTTCGGGCAGTTCCTCCATGCTTCCACCGTCCCGACCCGCGGTCCGGATGGCAAGCGACCGCGCCGATCGCGTTCATCGGCGACGCGCCGTTCGGTGCCAACCGCTTTCGTCACTGGTCGCCAGTCCCGCCAATTCGAGAGCGGACAACGTCGCACGCACCACCGGAAGTGGCAATCCGCACTGCCGGGATACCTCCAGTGGCAATCGCGCACCGATTCTCGGCAGCGTGGCGAAGACCGAGGCCTCGTCTTCGGTCAACTGGTCCTCCGGATTGCCGCCTGCCCCCGCCCCGGGAATCGACAGCCGCAACGGCCCCGCCTCGTCGGCGACTTCCTCGGCCCTGGTCACCAGGAGGGCTTCACCGTCGCGGATCATGCGGTGGCAGCCCACCGAAGCGGCCGAGGTCACCGGGCCTGGCACGGCCATGGCGGGACGGCCGAGACGGCGTGCCCATTTGACGGTGTTGCGCGCGCCGCTGCGCAGCCCGGCCTCGACGACGAGCACGCCATCGGCCAAGGCGGCGATCAAGCGGTTCCGGGCGAGGAATTGGTGTTTCTGCGCGGTGACACCGGGCGGGTATTCGCTGATCACCAAGCCGGATTCGGCGATGTCGGCCAGCAGGCGCGCGTGCTGCGCCGGATAAGGCCGGTCGATGCCGCAGGCCAGCACCGCGATCGTGTGACCTTCCACCGCCAGCGCCGCCCGGTGCGCCATGGCGTCTATCCCGAACGCCGCCCCGGAGACAATGGTCCATCCTTGCGAGGCGAGGTCGCCCGCGATCTCCCCCGTCACCCGGTTGCCGTACCCGGTGCTGCACCGCGCACCCACCACCGCCACAGCGCGCTCGCTGGACTCCAGCAGAGAGCGCGGGCCGCGCACCCACAGCACCAGTGGCACGGCGCCGTCCCGATCCCGTCCCGGCTCGAGCTGCGCGAGACCGAGCATGCGCCAAGCGGGCCATTCCGGATCGTCCGGCGTCACCACACGCCCGCCGATCCGGTCGATGGCCTCCAGATCCCGCGCCGCCACGTCGACATCGCGCCGCTGCGCCGTCGGCCCGCGCAGCGGTTCGGGTAGCACGCACTCCCGAACGGCCCGCGCCGCCTCGACCACCCCCACCGACTCGATGAGCGCCGACAGCGGCGCGCACGGCCCCTGCACCACCCGCGACAGGTACACCCACGCGAGCCTCCGAGTATCGGATTCACCGGCCACGGATTTCGACCCGCACGCGGGCGCGACGACTTCAGGCACATTCGCCACCGCAAGCGCATCCTCTGTCCCGGGCACACTTACGAGCCCCGTCACGTCCACTACCGCAGGCACCGCCGCAACCGTGGGCCCACTCTCGGCCACAGCCGCACTCGCCGCCACAGGCACACCCGCCGCCACAGGCACACCCGCCGCCACAGGCACGCCCGCGGCCGTGGGCGCACTCAAGGCCGTGGGCACTTCGTCAAACCCAGCCCGGTTTGCCGCCGCGCGCCCATTCGCCCCGGGCGCACCGGATGCACCGGGCACATCGAGCACCGTGGGCTCGTTCACCGCCGCACGCGCACTCACAGCCGCGCGAACGTCGATCGCCCCGGCCGCAGGCGCCGCCACCGGGACATCCGTTGCCCCCTCCACGATTGCAACCCCCGGCACACCCACCCCGATTAACTTCGCCACCACGGGGACATCCGCTGCCCTAGGCACACTCGCATCCGTGCGCGCGTCGACCGCCACAGCCACGTGCTCCGTCTGGGGCGCGCCCACCACTGGAGGCGAGTCCCGCGCTGCTGGCACATCCGCCACCACAGGCGCGCCCACTGCGGCAGATATATCCGCCGCCGCAAACACCTCCGCCGCCGTGCCCGCGGTCGGCTCCCGCGCGCTCATTGCGACCCCCGCTGACGAAAGTTCAATGCGGCTAGAACGTCCTGCGCCGAGGGCAGATCGCCGCCGCGCAGATCGCAGATGGTCCAGGCGACACGGATGGCCCGGTCGGCACCGCGCGCGGACATGCGGCCGAGACGCAGCGCGGCCTCGACGGGAGCGAGCGATTCGCGCGGTAGACGGAACCGCTGACGCAGGATGTGACCGGGGACCTCGGCGTTGGTGAGCCATCCGTACTCACGCCAGCGCTCGGCGGCGCCGTGGCGCGCCGAGGTGACTCGGGCGCGAACGACCTCGCTGCTCTCGGCCGCGTCGGTACCGAACGCCGCGCCGGACTGCCCGTGCATCCGCACCCAGATGTCGATCCGATCCATCAGCGGCCCGGACAGTTTGCCGAGGTAGCGGCGGCGAGCCAGGGGCGCGCAGATGCAGTCGACGTCGCGGGCGGGGGCGCATGGACAGGGGTTGGCCGCCAGCACGAGCTGGAAGCGGGCGGGGTAGCGGGCCACACCGTCGCGCCGGGCGATGCGGACTTCCCCTTCCTCCAGTGGCGTCCGCATCGCCTCCAGCACCTTCGTGCCGAGTTCGGCGCATTCGTCGAGGAACAGCACGCCGCGGTGGGCCCGGCTGACCGCGCCGGGGCGGGCGGTCCCCGAACCACCGCCGATCATCGCGGTCACCGAGGTCGAGTGGTGCGGGGCGACGAACGGTGGCGCGGTGATCAACGGGTGATCACCGGCGAGCGTGCCCGCCATGGAGTGGATCGCGGTCACCTCCAGCGCCTCGGTCTCCGTGAGTGGCGGTAGCAGGCTCGGAAGACGTTGCGCCAGCATGGTTTTGCCGATACCCGGCGGTCCGGTGAGCAGCAAGTGGTGCCCGCCCGCCGCGGCGACCTCCAAGGCCCAGCGGGCTTCGTCCTGCCCCACCACCTCGCTGAGATCGCCGCCCTGCCGCACCGTATCCGGCAGGTCACCGTCCGGCTCGTCGAGCGCGCCCTCCCCGCGCAGCCACGCCACCACGCCGCGCAAACTGCGCGCTCCGAGGACCTCGATGCCCTCGACCAGTCCGGCCTCGGCCATGGTCACCGCGGGCACCACGACGGTCGACCAGCCTGCCTTACGCGCCGCGAGCACGGCGGGCAGGATGCCGCGCACTCGCCGCACCCGCCCGTCCAGCGCGAGTTCGCCGAGCAGCACCGTCTTCGCGAGCCGTTCGGAGGGGACCGAACCGGACGCGTCCAGCACGGCGACCGCGAGTGCCAGGTCGTAGACGCTGCCCAGTTTCGGCAAGGTCGCGGGCGACAACGCGAGCACCACCCGGCCGTCGGGCCACTTCTCCCCGGAGTTCGCCACCGCGGAGCGGACCCGGTCGCGCGATTCCTGCAACGCGGTGTCGGGGAGCCCTACCAGATGGACCGAGGGAAGGCCCTGGCCGATATCGGCTTCGATTTCGACGAGCAGGCCGTCCACGCCGGTGACCGCGACCGAATGCGCCCGGCCGAGGGCCATTCAGAACACCGCCTCGAGATGATCGATGACCGGTGTCCGACCACGCTGCGCCAGCACCGACACCACGTCGAACCGGATGCGCCGCCACGGTCCGTCCTGCTCGGCCAGCCACAGCAGGGCCAGCCGTCGGATCCGTTGCCGCTTGGCGAAGGTGACCGACTCCGCAGGAGTGCCGTAACCCAGACCCGAACGCGTTTTGACCTCGATGAACGCGGTCACATCCCCGTCTTTGGCGATGAGATCGAGTTCGCCGTATCGGCAACGCCAGTTCCTGGCGACGATCTCCATCCCCGCGGCGCGCAGAAACTCTGCCGCCAGTTCCTCCCCGTGCGCGCCGAGCGCCTGTTTGTCCGTCACCCGGCCAGCGTGCGCGGGGACCGAATCAGCTCAGCGCCGCCGACCTGGGGAATCGGAAAACCTGTTGATAACCGAGTCGCTGTGCAGAACTGCCGGTTTGCTCACTCGGGCAGCCGCAGGTCCGGCTTCTCCAGCTCCTCGATGTTGACGTCCTTGAAGGTGATGACCCGGACGTGCTTGACGAAGCGGGCCGGGCGGTACATGTCCCACACCCACGCGTCGCTCATCCGCACCTCGAAGTACACCTCGCCATCCGCGTTCTGCGGCCGCAGCTCCACGGAGTTGGCGAGGTAGAAGCGGCGCTCGGTCTCCACCACGTACGAAAACTGACCGACGATGTCCTTGTACTCGCGATACAGCGAGAGCTCCATCTCGGTTTCGTACTTCTCGAGGTCCTCGGCACTCATCGGGTGGGACGTCCTCCTTCTCGCCGCATCGCGTCGTATGGTCACATCATCGCGCATGCGCTGCGTCGGTAGCCACTCGGCCAGCCGTACGCTCGTTCGGAAACTGCTCTGACAGGGCTTCGTCCAGTCCTTCGGCCAGTACGGCGTCCGCGACGTCGGCCGCCGTCGCGACCGGCCGCAGCCCGGCGGCTTCGCGCACATTGCGCCAGGAGCGGCGGTGCTCGCTGCTGGGTCCGAGGCGGTGCAATGCGGCGGTGTGCTCGGGCGTGTTGTAGCCCTTGTGGGCGGCAAAGCCGTAGCCGGGGAATCGCTGGTCCAGCTCGACCATGAGGCGGTCCCTGGTGACCTTGGCCAGAATGCTGGCCGCCGCGATGCAGGCCGCCGCACCGTCGCCCCCGATCACCGGCAGCGAGGGCACGGGGATGCCGGGTACCCGGAATCCATCGGTGAGCACGTAGCCAGGCGTGCGCCCGAGCCCGGCCACGGCGCGGCGCATGCCCTCGATATTGGCGACGTGGATGCCGATCGAGTCGATCTCCCAGGCCGGGATGACGACCACCCGGTAGGCCAGCGCCAGCCGGACGATCACCGGATACAGCTCTTCCCGGGTGGCCTCGGTGAGCTTCTTGGAGTCGTCGAGGCCGGCCAGCTTGTCATATGCCTTCGGAGCGAGCAGGCATGCCGCCACCACCAGCGGTCCCGCGCACGGACCGCGCCCCGCTTCGTCGACGCCGGCGACAGGGCCGAGGCCACTGCGAATCAAAGCCGCCTCGAGCGTGCGCAAACCTCCGGCCCTGCGCATCACCACACGCGGCGGCCAACCGTTACCCACCGGCACTCGACCTTGCCCCACCATCCAATTATCCTGCGTCCGAGCGGTCAGTTCTCCTGCGGATTCTCCGCACGCACCGGTCCGATCCGGCCGGGCGGCCAGATCTTGAACACCGCCTTGCCGCGCACGTTCTCCACGGGGATGGTGCCCTGCAGTTCGTCGGTGATATGGGCGCGGGAGTCGGCGGACTGGTTACGGTTGTCGCCCATCACCCACAGATGCCCCTCGGGCACTTTCACGGGCTTGAATTCGCGTCCTCCCCCGGGGCCGTAGGGCTGGCCCGGCACGTACGGGGCGAGGTAGCGGGCATACGGCTCGTCCAGGGGCTTGCCGTCCACGATGACCCGGCCCTGCGCGTCACAGCACTGCACGGTCTGGCCGCCGACCGCGATCACGCGCTTCACCAGATCGTTCTCGTCCGGCGGCACCAGGCCGAAGAACGAGAAGAAGTTCTGCACGCCACGGACGGCGGCGTTGTCCGAGCGGATCGACTTGTAGGTGGTGTTCCACGAGGGCGGGCCGACGAACACGACCACGTCGCCCGGCTGCGGATCACCCCAGTAGTAGCTCAGCTTCTGCACATAGATGCGGTCACCGGTGCAACCGGCGCAGCCGTGCAACGTGGTTTCCATCGACTCCGAGGGAATCACGTACGGCCGACCGACGAACGTGACCATCAACGCGGCGATCACCGCGGCGATCACGATGAGGATCGGCAATTCCTGCCAGAACGGCCGCTGCTTGTTCTTCGGTCGCCGCTTGGCGCGACCTACCCGCGAATTCTCGTCGCCCGACTCGGACACCGACACCGACCCACTTTCGTCTGCCACGCCGAACAGATTAGCCCGGCAGCGAAACCGAGGTCCGATGCCGGGCTGAGGAAGATCTGCTGTGCCGAGAAGCTAGCTCAGCGCTTTTCCTTGATCTTGGCGGCCTTGCCGCGCAGCTCGCGCAGGTAGTACAGCTTGGCGCGGCGAACATCACCGCGAGTCACGACATCGATGTGGTCGATGTTCGGGCTGTGCACCGGGAAGGTGCGCTCCACGCCGACACCGAACGACACCTTGCGCACCGTGAAGGTCTCGCGGATGCCACCACCCTGGCGGCGGATCACGACGCCCTTGAAGACCTGGATGCGCTCCTTCGAGCCTTCGATGACCTTCACGTGCACGTTCAGCGTGTCGCCCGGGCGGAACTCGGGGACGTCGCTACGCAGCGACTTTTCGTCGACGAAGTCAAGGGTGTTCATTTCCATCCTTATGGTTTCGCGCGAACAGAGGACCCTGGCGGCACTCGAAGTGCTCGGCCGGTTCATGCTCCGAATTAGGGGGTGCGCCGGGTCGACAACCACCCAGGGCAACCTGAGCATTGTGCCAGATCGGCGTGCCACGGAAGAAATCGGCCTGGGCGACGGCGCGGTGGCGCCCTCTCACGCTACGGCCCAGGCGGGGTGCGAGACAGCGCGGCGGTGGTGAACTCAGCGCGGCGACCGGCCGTGCGGCGTCTCCGGCCCGTTCAGGACTCGGGCGGGAGGATCGGTGACGCGAACACTTCCTCGAGCGGGGTGGGGCCGGTGTAGCGGCGGCACTGGCAACCGACCCATTCCCGCAGGCCGTGCGTGCCCTTACGGGAGATCTCGGCGTGACAAGTGCCGGTGGAGCGGTCGTGCAGCGCCAGGTCGTGACCGCAACCGCAGCGCGCGGGAAGGCTTCCTCCCTGCCGGGCTCGCCGCCGCTGCCCGAACCTGCCACATGCCCAGCCGACACCGACCAAGCCGGCGCCGACCGCGAGACTGAAGGGATCCAACACGGTCACAGTATACGTATACGCATAGCCTCGGACCACACGAATGGCGGCATCCGATACCCGCCCGCCTCCCCGGAGACGGGGGGAAGCCGAGGAGATCCGGGAAGCCGAGGAGATCGCAGACCCTCGTGCATCGACGCGACGCGGCAGGTCGTCTCGGCAGATGCTCCGCTCACTGGTTCTGTTCGCCGGAGATCGCGTCCTGGGACGGCGAGCTGGGCGTATGCAGCGAATTATGGTCGGAATGCCATAGCGAATGGTGCCGGTGCGGGGCGGGCGGAGCGGGCACGACCGTCCGTGTGAGTTCCGCTTCCGCCGCCGTGCGGACGTGCTCGACGTCCGGTTTCCCCGCGACCAGATCCTGCACGAAGATCTTGGCGCGGATGACCGGTCGACGATAGCGCCGTTCCCGGACGATGGCCCGGTACATCATGCGTCTGCGGTCGGCGTAACGCCAGCGCGCCCAGGGCGCGCCGGGGCGGCTCAGGCGCAGCGCACCGACGAACAGCAGCGGCAGGAAGAACATGCCGAACAGGCCGGTCCAAATCTTCCCTTTGGCGATCACGATCGCGGCGAGGCCGAGGTTGACCACCGCGAACACGACGACGAAAGCGCGGACCTCGACGCTCGGGTCGCGCCGGAAGTCGTTGATGTCCAGCATCCACAGCGGGTGGAAGCCCAGCAGCAGCAATCCGGTCACGGCAAGCGCGACGAACACCGCGTCCACCGACGTGCGTCCCTGTTTCTCCCAGTACACGTCGCGCAGATAGAAGATCAGCGCGAATTCGTCGAGAACCAGCGCGGCGCCCACACCGAAGAGCGCGGCGAGGATGCCCGCGGTGGCCATGCCGGCGCTCTGGTACTGGGCGACCATGCCGACACCGGAGGACAGCACCAGGATCACGCCGAACACCATGTGGTGGATGTGCGTGTCGCCGGCCCGCAGATTGCCCGGCCACCAGCGCACCCGCGCGCGGATCAGCCGGACGCTGACGCGGATGACCAGGAATCCGACGATGAATCCGAGCAGGAAGCACAGCAACGGCAGCCGCCCTTGGGCGATCACGTCCTCGTGGAGCCACCGTCGCATGGCCGCTACTTCCTCCCGCGCGTCGGTCTACTGGCCGAAACCCGCCCTGCGCAGCGCGTCAGCCATCGAGCCGCTCGGCGCGGGGGCGTTGCGGCGCTGGTTGCCTCCGCGCCCCTGTGCTTGATTGCGGTTCTGGCCCTGCTGCTTGTTCTGGCCATTCTGCCGCTGACGCTGCTCCCCGCCCGCGGGTCGGTTGCCCTGGCCGCGCTGCCGGTTGTCGCCGCCTTTGGCGGGTGTGCCGGGCTCGTCGTCCAGGCGCAGGGACAGCCCGATGCGCTGACGCGCCACGTCCACCTCGAGCACCTTCACCTTGACCACGTCGCCGGACTTGACCACTTCGCGCGGGTCCTTGACGAAGTTGTGCGACATGGCCGAGACGTGCACCAGGCCGTCCTGGTGCACCCCCACGTCGACGAACGCGCCGAACGCGGCCACATTCGTCACCACGCCCTCGAGCACCATGCCCGGTTTCAGGTCGGCGACCTTCTCCACGCCCGCGGCGAACTCGGCGGTCTTGAATTCCGGACGCGGGTCGCGGCCCGGCTTCTCCAGCTCGGCGATGATGTCGGTGACCGTGGGGACGCCGAAGCGCTCGTCGGTGAACTCACCGGCGCGCAGCGAGCGCAGCACCGTGGTGTTGCCGATGACCTCCGCGATGGGGCGACCGGTCGATGCCAGGATGCGCCGCACCACCGGATACGCCTCGGGGTGCACCGCGGAGGTGTCCAGCGGGTCGTCGCCGCCGCGGATGCGCAGGAAGCCCGCACACTGTTCGAACGCCTTCGGCCCCAGGCGCGGGACGTCGAGCAGCGCGGTCCTGCTGCGGAACGGGCCGTTCTGGTCCCGATGCGCCACAATGCTTTCCGCCACCGAACCGGCGATGCCGGATACCCGCGACAGCAGCGGCACCGAGGCCGTGTTCACGTCGACGCCGACCGCGTTCACCGCGTCCTCGACCACAGCGCCCAGCGAGCGGGCCAACAGCGATTCGGACACGTCGTGCTGGTACTGACCGACGCCGATGGACTTCGGATCGATCTTCACCAGTTCGGCCAGCGGGTCCTGCAAACGCCGCGCGATCGACACCGCCCCGCGCAGCGAGACGTCCAGGTCGGGAAGTTCCTGCGAGGCGTACGCGGAAGCGGAGTACACCGAGGCGCCCGCCTCGGAGACCACGATCTTGGTGGGCTTGTTCTCCGGGATGCGCGAGATCAGCTCGGCGGCGAGGGCGTCGGTCTCGCGCGAGGCGGTGCCGTTGCCGATGGCGATGAGCTCCACGCCGAAGCGGGCGACCAGCGCGCCGAGCACCGCCAGCGACTTCTCGGTCTGGCCCTGCGGTTTGTGCGGGTAGATCACCTCGGTGGCGACCACCTTGCCGGTGGCGTCGACGACCGCGACCTTCACCCCGGTGCGGTAGCCGGGATCCAGCCCCATGGTCGTGCGGGTGCCCGCGGGGGCGGCGAGCAGCAGATCGCGCAGATTCGCGGCGAACACGTCGACCGCGTCCTTCTCCGCCGCCTGCCGCAGCCGCATCCTGGTGTCGATACCCAGGCTGACCTGCAACTTGGTACGCCACGCCCAGCGCACGGTGTCCAGCAGCCAGGAGTCGGCGCGGCGGCCGCGGTCGGCGATGCCGAAGCGGGCGGCGATGCGACCCTCGTAGATGGTGCGCTCGCCCGGCTGCGGCTCCTCGGTGTCCGGCTCGAGGTGCAGTGTGAGCACCTCCTCCTTCTCCCCGCGCAGCAGCGCGAGGATGCGGTGGGAGGGCAGCTTGTCGAACGGCTCGCTGAACTCGAAGTAGTCGGCGAACTTCGCGCCCGCCTCCTCCTTGCCCGCGCGCACGGTCGAGGTGACCTGCCCACGGTTCCACATCAGTTCGCGCAGCTCGCCGACCAGGTCGGCGTCCTCGGCGAAGCGTTCCACCAGGATGGCGCGCGCGCCGTCGAGCTGCTCGGCGGTGTACTGCGCCGGATCGGTGTTCGGATCCTCGATCAGGGCGTCGGCCACCGGTTCGTGCCCGGCCTCGCGCGCGATCTGCGCCTTGGTGCGCCGCTTCGGCTTGTACGGCAGGTAGATGTCCTCGAGCCGGGCCTTGGTCTCGGCGAGCAGGATCTGCCGGTGCAGGGCGTCGTCGAGTTTGCCCTGGCCGCGGATCGATTCGAGGATCGCGGCCCGGCGCTCGTCGAGTTCGCGCAGGTAATGCAGACGTTCGTCGAGCATGCGCAGCTGCGCGTCGTCCAACCCGCCGGTGACCTCCTTGCGGTACCGGGCGATGAACGGCACCGTCGAGCCCGCGTCGAGCAACTCGACGGCGGCGCGCACCTGGGTCTCGCGCACCGCGAGTTCCTCGGCGATGCGACGGTTCACGCTGGCTGGGCCCGCGGTGTCGGAGCGTGGCACGGCGGGTGTGGACTCTGCACTGGCAGTCTCGGGCGCTGTCGTCACGTCGGAGACACTACCGCTACCCCGCCTCTCCGCGTCTTCTGCCGGTCGCGGGTACCCGGCCGTTCCGCTGCGCGCCTGCGGTAGCGCGGCGGGCCGATTTCTACGGGGTCTCCTTCCACGACGCGAGGATCGCCCGGGCTATTTCCCGCATTTCGGCCTTGCGGACCTTGCCGGTGACCGTCATCGGGAATTCCTCGACCACGTGCACGTAGCGGGGAATCTTGAAGTGCGCCAGCTTGCCGGTGGCGAACTCGCGCACGGCCGCGGCGTCCAATGGCGGTGCGCCCGCGCGCATCCGGACCCACGCCATCAGCTCCTCGCCGTACTTCGGATCGGGCACGCCGATCACCTGCGCGTCCAGGATGTCGGGATGGGTGTAGAGGAATTCCTCGATCTCACGCGGATAGACGTTCTCGCCGCCGCGGATGACCATGTCCTTGATCCGGCCGGTGACGGCCAGATAGCCCTCGTCGTCCATCACGCCGATATCGCCGGTGTGCATCCACCGGGCGGCATCGATGGCCTCGGCGGTCTTGTCCGGATCGTTCCAGTACCCGAGCATCACCGAGTAGCCGCGGGTGCACAGTTCGCCGGGTTCGCCGCGCGGCACCGTGAGACCCGTTGCGGGATCGACGATCTTGACCTCCAGATGCGGCCCGACCCGGCCGACCGTGGCGGTGCGCCGGTCGATGCCGTCGTCGCGACGGGTCTGGGTGGAGACCGGGGATGTTTCCGTCATGCCGTAGCAGATGCACACCTCGCGCATGCCCATCCGGTCGATCACCCGCTTCATCACCTCGACCGGGCACGGTGAGCCCGCCATGATCCCGGTGCGCAGCGTGGACAGCTCCACGGTGGCCGAATCCAGTTCGGCCAGCATGTCGATGAACATCGTCGGCACGCCGTAGAGCGAGGTGCAGCGCTCGGCCTCGACCGCGGCCAGCGTCGCCTTCGGATCGAACGACGGCGCCGGGATCACAACCGCCGCACCGTGGCTCGTGCTCGCGAGGTTACCCATGACCATCCCGAAACAGTGGTAGAAGGGAGTCGGGACGCAGATGCGGTCGTGTTCGGTGTATCCGCACAGCTCGCCGACGAAATAGCCGTTGTTCAGGATGTTGTGGTGGCTGAGCGTGGCGCCCTTCGGGAAACCCGTGGTGCCCGAGGTGTACTGGATGTTGATCGGGTCATCGGCCGACAGCAGCGCGCCGAGCGTGGCGAGCCGATCGGCGTCGACCTCGGTGCGGGCCAGCGCGTCCCACTCGGGTGTGCCGAACAGGAGCACCTGCGCCAGCTCCGGGCAGTTCGGCCGGACCTGCTCGATCATCGCGACGTAATCCGAGGACTTGAACCGCTCGGCCGCGAGGAGCATCCGGACGCCGGCCTGGCGCAGCACGTACTCCAGTTCGCTGGTTCGATACGCCGGATTGATGTTGACCAGGATCGCGCCGATCTTCGCCGTGGCGTACTGCACGATGAACCATTCCGCGCAGTTCGGCGCCCAGATGCCGACCCGGTCGCCCTTGCCGATGCCGCGGCCCGCCAGACTGCACGCGAGGGCGTCGACCGCGGCGCCGAGCGCACGATAGGTCCAGCGCCGCCCGGTCGGCCGGTCCACCAGCGCTTCCCGGTCCGGGAACGCCGCCACCGTGCGATCGAGATTGCCGCCGATGGTGTCACCGAGCAGCGGGACGTCCGAGACCCCGGAGGCGTAACTGGGCAGGGGCGCCTGCGTCATCGGGCACCCCCCTGCCGCAGCACGAATCGCTGCACCTTGCCACTGGGCGTCTTCGGCAGGCTCGGCACGAAGTGGACCCTGCGCGGATACGCGTGCGCGGCGAACTTCTTCTTCACCAGGCTCTGCAATTCGGCTTCCAACTCCGGGCCGCCCGCGGCGCCCTCGCGCAGCACGACGAACGCCTCGAGCACTTCGCCGCGCAGTTCGTCCGGCATGCCGACCACGGCCGCTTCCGCGACCTGCTCGTGCAGCACCAGCACGCTCTCCACCTCGAACGGGCCGATGCGGTAGCCCGCCATGATGATCACGTCGTCGTCGCGGGCCGAGAAACGGAAGAAGCCGTCGGCGTCCTGCGAGCCCGCGTCGCCGGTCAGATACCAGCGGCCGTCGGCGGTGTAGCGCTGGGCGGTGCGTTCCGGGGCGTCGAGGTAGCCGAGGAACCACAGCAGCGGGCTGTGTTCGGTGTCGATCGCGACGCGGCCCAGTTCACCTGCGGGCGCGAGGGTGTCGGCGGCGTCGGCGAGCACGGCGCAGGTCCATCCGGGCAACGAGCGGCCCATCGATCCCGCGGGAGTCTCGGCGTCGAGGTCTTCGTGCCAGGCGTTGCAGATGACCATCCCGTGCTCGGTCTGGCCGTAGTGATCGCGCACCGCGACGCCCAGATGCTCCACGGACCAGGCGACGACCTCGGGTGTGAGCGGCTCCCCCGCCGACGATGCCCGGCGCAGCCGGGAGTGCACCGGAGGCGTGGCGCTGTCGGCGCGCAGCGCGCGGTAGACGGTCGGGGCGGCCGCGAAGTTCGTGACGTCGAAGGTTTCCAGCACCTGCCAGGTGAGCGGGGCGGAGAAACCCGCGTGCAGCAGGATGCTGCGGATGCCGGTGGCCAGCGGGCCGAGGATGGCGTAGTAGAGGCCGTAGGCCCAGCCCGGATCGGCGGCGTTCCAGAAAACGTCGTCGGGCCGGACGTCCAGCGCGAATTCCTGGTACGCGTGGAAGGAGGCGAGCGCGCGCAGCGGGATCGGGACGCCTTTGGGCGTGCCCGTTGTGCCGCTGGTGAACAGCTGGACCAGCAGGCCGTCGCCGCCGACCGCGACCGGACGGGCGTTCGGGTGGGTCGCCGGATGAGTCTCGAGCAGTGCGTCCATCCGCAGGGCTCCCTCAGGAACCTCCCCTCCGGCGACGACGAGTCGCCAGGGCGGGTCCGCGGGCAGATCCGGCCCGGCCGCCAGCTTCGGTGCCTGGTCGGCATCGGCGATGACGACCGTGGCACGGGCGGCGTTCAACCGCAGGGCGATGGCGGGCGGAGCGAAGGCGGTGAACAGCGGAACGTGCACCGCGCCGCGGCGCCAGATGCCGAGCAGCGCGACCACCAGGTCCGCCGACTTCGCCATCAGCGTGGCCACGCGGTGGCCGGGTTCGACACCCAGTTCGGCCAGGGCGGCGGCGAAGCGGGCGGAGCGTTCGCGCAGTTCGCCGTAGGTGAGATCGATCGAGGACAAGTCGGCTTCGACGATCGTGAAGGCGACCCGGTCGGCCGGATGCCGATCGCACAGCAGGTCCGCCGCCGACGCGTCGGCGCGGTCGTAACAGTCCAGCAGTTCGCGCACCCGCTGATTCAGGTCGGTGCCCATCTTCGGTTCTCCTCGTTCTGTGATCCAGCGCAACCCGGGTGTGCAATAGGATGTGGGTCACATCCCGCTGCCCACTACCCCCGAAAAGGGGTGAGTCTCGTGACCCACACCGCTCTGCTGCGTCCGCGCGACAGCGACGCTCTGCGTGCCGAGATCCGCTGGGTGGCGAGCGCTGCGGGCGTGCCGGTCGCGTTCGGCGGCGAGGTGCACGGTGACGCGCTGCTGCTGTCGGAATTCGTGGGCACGCTGACCAACGGCCTGCGCGGCCTGGCCGTCGTGCGGACTTCGGGGCTGGGCGGCCGGGTAATGGATTCCGGACGGCCCGCCGCGGTCACCGACTATCGCCGCGCGTCCTCGATCACCCACGACTACGACGGGCCGGTTTCCGGCGAGGGCATCCGCTCCGTGCTCGCCGTGCCCGTGGTGGTGGACCGATGTCCCCGAGCGGTGCTCTATGCCGCGACCCGTGGCGCGAGCCCGCTGGGCGACCGCACCGCGGATCTCGTCGTCCAGGCCGGTCGCCGCCTGGCCACCGAGATCGCGGTGCGCGACGAGGTCGACCGTCGGCTGCGCATGCTGGAGGTGGCCGCGCCGTCGGCCGCGACGGCACCGGCCATCACCGAGGAACTGCGCGACATCCACGCCGAACTGCGCGGCATGGCGCGCTCCACCGAGGACGACCGGTTGCGCGGACGCCTGCACGCGGTGTGCGAACGACTCACCCGGGTCCTGACCGGCGAGCCGCACCCCGACAGCCCGAAACTGTCCCGCCGCGAACTCGACGTGCTCTCCCAGATCGCCTTGGGTTGCACCAATCAGGAGACGGCGCAACGTCTTTCGCTCGGTCCGGAAACCGTGAAGAGCTATCTGCGCAACGCGATGGTCAAACTCGACGCCCACTCCCGGCACGAGGCGGTGACAGCGGCCCGCCGCCACGGCTTATTGCCGTGAGCGACCCGCGCCCGCGATATGCCTCGACGATGACCGATACCGCGATGTGGTGAACGGGGCAGCCCCGCGCCACGGAGGCCGCGTTCGGCATGTGGCGCTGATCCGCTCAGCGGGGCGGTTCCGGTCTATCGTCCGGGTTCGCGCACCGTGTCCTGGCCCGGAAGCAGATCCGGGCGGCGTTCGCGGGTCCTGGCGAGAGCTTGTTCGCGCCGCCAGGCGGCCACTTTCGCGTGGTCGCCGGACAGCAGGATCGGCGGGACGTCGAGGCCGCGCCAGGTGACCGGGCGGGTGTAACTGGGGCCTTCGAGCAAGCCGTCGGAGAACGAATCCTCCTGATGGGACTGCTGATTGCCGAGCACGCCGGGCAGCAGCCGGACCACGGCCTCGGTCATCACCAGCACAGCCGCCTCGCCGCCGATCAGCACGTAGTCGCCGATGCTGACCTCCTCCACCCGCACACGGCTGGCGGCGTCGTCGAAGACGCGCTGGTCGATGCCCTCGTAGCGGCCGCAGGCGAAGACGAGATGCCGCTCGCCGGCCCAGCGGTGCGCGGTCGCCTGCGTGAACGGCACGCCCGCCGGAGTGGGGACCACGAGCAGCGCGTCATCGGGACAGACCTCGTCGAGCGCGTCACCCCACACGGTCGGCTTCATGACCATGCCGGGCCCGCCCCCGTAGGGGGCGTCGTCGACCGATTTGTGCACGTCGTGGGTCCAGCGGCGCAGGTCGTGCACCGTGAGGGAGATCAGGCCCTTGTCGATCGCCTTACCGAGCAGTGCCGTGCGCAGCGGCTCCAGGTACTCCGGGAAGATCGTGACGACGTCGATTCTCATCCCTGTCTCCTCTCGCCGCCGGGCCGCCTCGCACCGGCCGGGTGAGCGACGCGCGATCGGGGCTTGCGCCGCATCATTCGGGGTCGAGCAGACCCTCGGGCGGATCGATCACGATCACACCGTCGGCGAGAGACACCGTGGGCACGATGGCGGTGACGAACGGGATCAAGATCTCCCGTCCGTCCTCGGCGGCGCGCACGTCGAGTAGCTCCCCGGCGGCGGAATGCAGCACTTCACGCACGGAGCCGACCACGGTGCCGTCGAGGAGCCGGACCTCCAGCCCCTCCAGCTCGTGGTCGTAGAACTCGTCCGGATCCTCGGAAGGCGGGAGGTCGGCGCTGTCGACCACGAACAGCATGCCGCGCAGCGCGTCGGACCCGGTGCGGTCGGTCACGCCGACCAGGCACACCAGAAGCCGGCCCGAGTGCTCTCGGGCCGACTCCACGGTGAACTCGCGGACCTCTGCCGCTCGGGGCAGCCGGCCGCGCAATGTCGTGCCCGGCGCGAAACGCGCCTCGGGCTCGTCGGTGCGTACCTCGACGACGAGTTCGCCGCGCACGCCGTGCGACTTGGCGACCCGTCCGACGACGAGTTCCATCTACTGGTCGGTGTCGACCACGTCGACCCGGATGCCCCGGCCGCCGATACCGGCCACGAGGGTACGCAGCGCGGTCGCGGTACGTCCGCCGCGGCCGATCACCTTACCCAGGTCATCGGGATGGACGTGCACCTCGACGGTGCGCCCGCGGCGGCCGGTGATCAGCTCGACGCGGACGTCGTCGGGGTTGGCGACGATGCCGCGCACCAAGTGCTCGACGGCATCGGCGACGACGGCGCTCACTGTTCCATCACCTCGAGACGCGACTCACCCGTCGGGGCCGGTCTGTGCACGGCTCGGGACGGGTATCGGGTGGACGGGTGAGGCCGGCTCATTACTCGGCGGCCTCGGCGGACTCGGCGCCCTCTTCGGCGTCCTTCTTGCCCTTCTTCTTGGGGGTGACCGCCTCGGCGACCGGCTCGTTGTCGGCGGCGGCCAGCGCGGCGTTGAACAGGTCCAGCTTGGACGGCTTGGCCGGCTTGGACTTCAGGGTGCCCTCGGCGCCGTCGATGCCCTTGAACTTCTGCCAGTCGCCGGTGATCTTCAGCAGCTGGAGGACCGGCTCGGTCGGCTGCGCGCCGACGCCCAGCCAGTACTGCACGCGCTCGGAGTTGATCTCGATCAGCGAGGGCTCTTCCTTCGGGTGGTACTTGCCGATGGACTCGATGGCCCGGCCGTCGCGGCGGGTGCGGGCGTCGGCGACGACGACGCGGTACTGCGGGTTGCGGATCTTGCCCAGGCGGGTGAGCTTGATGCGAACAGCCACTGCTGATCTGCCTTTCGTTGGTTGGTCACGACGCAATTCGGCGACCCGCATGGTCTGCGAGCCCGGTTTTGCGCTTTCGAGTGTGTGACCGCCGCGCGGTACGGAACCGGAGACGGGCTGCCACTTGTCCGGAAGGACGGTGGTCCATTGTGCCAGACCGCATGATCGCGCCGGAAATCGCGCCTCCTCGGTGCGGCTAGGCCGGAGCGGTGGCGGTGAGCGCGCGGGTGGGCACCCAGGGACCGCCCCACCACATCTGCCATCCCACGGGGCGCAGAGTGAGGGCTGTCGCGCCGTGCGCGGCCACGACAGCGCGGTAATCGCGGGTCTTGCCGATATCCACGATGACCAGCTTGCCGCCGGGGCGCAGTACGCGGCACGCCTCCCGGACCGCGCTCGCGCGGCCCTCGGCGGTCTTGATGGTGTGAATCGCCAAGCTGGAGACGACGACGTCGAACGCGCCGTCCGGAAAGGGCATGCGGGTCATGTCGCCGGTGCGCAACTCGATCCGGTCGGCGACGTTCTCGGCGAGCGCGTTCTGCTCGGCGGTGGCCGGGATGTTCCCGCAGTGGTCGGCCGAGCACCACAGGTCCAGGCCCACCGCGCGCCCGGCGGGCAGGCGCCGCGCGGCGGCAAGCAGCACCGCCCCGCGGCCGCATCCCATGTCCAGTAGTCGTTCGTCGCCGCGCAGGTCGAGGTCGTCGAGCAGACCCGCCCAGACCCGGAACTTGCCCCGGCGGGTCGCGTGCAGGAAGAGCCCGAACTGCGCAGCCAGCACGACGCCGATGAGCAGGAGCAGCAGACTCGGGCGCAGCTGCCCGAACAGCGCCACCACCAGGGCGGCGGCGAGATACCCGACCGCGAGAACTCCCAGCAACAGCAGCACCGACGGCGCGTCGATGCCGTACGACGCGCGCCACGGAGGGGCTATCATCGGCCGATTGTATCCAGCGCCAATGGCATTCGGACCCGGTTCTCGCTCGTCAGCGCACCAGCGGAGCAAAAGTGCGCCCGGCGAGTTCGACCGCGCCCGCCTCGTGCCCGTTGAACACCATGTTGATGATCAGTCCGTCGACGCCCTGGTCCAGAACGCGGGTCCGCAGCTGTTCGGCAACATCGTCCGGCGTACCGACGAACTGACGGTCGGCCGGACTCTGCGCGCGCTCGGAGTCCGACATCGCCGACAGGTCGATACCCATGCGGCTCAGGTAATCCCGCTGCTGCTTGCGTACCAGATCGCCGTCCTCGTCCATCATCACGAAGCACAGGTAGCTGGTCTCCAGGGTCCGCGGGTCCCGGCCGGCTTCGGCGCAGCGTGCCCGCAGCGCCTCGATCTTGCGCGGCAGTTCGGAGGCGTTGCAGATGATGTTGAGGTGGTCGGCGAAGCGGGCGGCCAGGCCGAAGGTCTTCTTCTCGCCGCTGCCGCCGAGCAGGATCGGCAGGTCGTCGCGGACGCGCGGCTCGTTCATGGCCTGCTCGACCTGGTACCACTTGCCCTGGAACGTGGGGCGTTCCCCGCGCAGCATCGGCTGGATGATCCGCAGGGCCTCCTCCAGCCGCTCGAAGCGGTCGGTGAACGTCCCGAATTCGTAGCCGAAGGAGCGGTGCTCGAGTTCGAACCAGCCCGCGCCGATGCCGAGCACCGCGCGGCCACCGCTGACCACGTCCAGCGTCGTGACGGTCTTGGCGAGCATGGCCGGGTTGCGGTAGGTGTTGCCGGTGACCAACGCCGACAACTGGATTCGCTCCGTCGCCGTGGCCAGACCGCCGAGCGCGGTGTACGCCTCGAGCATCGGCTCGTCGGGCGTGCCGATGCCGGGCAGCTGATAGAAGTGGTCCATTACGAAGGCCGTGTCGAAACCGGCGGCTTCGGCCTCTCGGGCCTGCGCGACAACCGTGGGGAAGAGTTCGCGCACCGACTTGCCGTAGCTGAAGTTGGGCATCTGATAACCGAGGCGAATCGTCACGGAATCCGACCTTACGCCGCGTCGGCGAACGCGCGGGTGAGCCGCGATGACGAGTTATCGATGGCCGGTGACCGGGCCGTGCGCGCCGTACACGCGCCCGCGCAGGACGACGGCGTATGGCGTGCCGAGCGTTTCCGGATGGGTGCGCGGATCCTCTTGATAGACGACGAAATCCGCGGGCGCGCCGTCTTCGATGCCGGGCCGCCCGAGCCAGTCGCGGGCATTCCAGGAGGCCGCGCCGAGCGCGTCGTGCGGGGACAGGCCCGCGGCGCCGAGCGCGGCGATCTCGTCGGCGATGCGCCCGTGGCGAATGGAGCCGCCCGCGTCGGTGCCCGCGAAGATCGGCACGCCCGCCTCGTGCGCGGCGGCGACCGTGCCGCGCACCCGACGGTGCAGATCGCGCATGTGCGAGGCGTAGACGGGGAATTTGCCCGCGCCGTCGGCGATGTCGGGGAAGGTGTCGATATTGACCAGGGTGGGAACCAGAGCGGTGCCGTGCTCGACCATCATCTCGATGGTTTCGTCGGTGAGGCCGGTGCCGTGCTCCAGGCAGTCGATACCGGCGTTGATCAAGCCGGGCAGCGCGTCCTCTCCGAAGACGTGCGCGGTGACCCGGGCGCCGTTGGCGTGCGCCGCGTCGATGGCCTCCTTCAGGATCGCGTCGCTCCACAGTGGGCGCAGGTCGCCCACGGAGCGATCGATCCAGTCGCCGACGATCTTGACCCAGCCGTCGCCGAGGCGGGCCTGCTCGGCGACGATCTCCGGCAGATCGCGTTCGTCGTCGAGTTCGATGCCCAGTTCGCGGATGTAGCGCTTCGGGCGGGCGATGTGGCGGCCGGCGCGGATGATCCGCGGCAGGTCCTCGTGGTCGTCGATGAAACGGGTGTCGATCGGCGAGCCCGCGTCGCGCAGCAGCAGCGCCCCGGCGTCACGCTCGGTCTCGGCTTGCGCGACGGCGCCCGCGCGGTCCTCGTGGCCGCCGCCGTACCGGATCCCGACATGGCAGTGCGCGTCGACCAGTCCCGGCACGATCCATCCCGCGTCGCACAGCGTTTCGGCGCCCGGTACGGGTTCGAAGGACACCAGTCCGTCCCGCACCCAGAGATCGCGCACCTCGTCTTCGGGGAGAACCACACCTCGCAGATGCACGAACAACCTCCTGGATGTCACCGGCCGCCTCCAACCTACTGGGCGACTCCCGCGACAGTCATCCACGCACCGAGGGACCGCGGGACGGCGACGCCCCTCCGACCGGAGGGTCCTGCCGCGGCGAAGTGCCCTACTTCTTCGGGAACTTCAGCTTGCTGAGGTCGAACCCCTCCAAACCGGGCGGCAACTCGTCCAAACCGGCGGGCATGTTCGACAGGTCGGGCATTCCGGCAGGCAGGCCGGGCATGCCGCCCATCCCCGGGAAGCCGCCGCGCACCTTCGGCGGCGTGGGGCCGCGCCCACCCTTCTTGCCCTTCTTGCCCTTCTTCGCGTTGCCGCGGCGGCTGCCGGGCAGCCCCATCTGGCGGCCCATCATCGCCATCATCTTCTTGGCCTCGAAGAAGCGGTCGACGAGCTGATTGACGTCGGAGACCTGAACGCCGGAACCGTTGGCGATGCGCAGGCGGCGGGAGGCGTTGATGATCTTCGGATTCGCCCGTTCGGCCGGGGTCATGCCGCGGATGATCGCCTGCACGCGATCGAGCTGCTTGTCGTCGACCTGCGCGAGCACGTCCTTCATCTGGCCCGCGCCCGGCAGCATGCCGAGCAGGTTGCCGATCGGGCCCATCTTGCGGATGGCCAGCATCTGGTCGAGGAAGTCCTCGAGGGTGAGCTCGCCGCTGCCGATCTTGCGCGCGGCCTCCTCGGCCTGCTTGGCGTCGTAGACCTGCTCGGCCTGCTCGATCAGGGTGAGCACGTCACCCATGCCGAGGATGCGGCTGGCCATACGGTCCGGGTGGAAGACGTCGAAGTCCTCGAGCTTCTCACCGGTGGAGGCGTACAGGATCGGCACGCCGGTGACCTCGCGGACGCTCAGCGCCGCGCCACCGCGGGCGTCGCCGTCGAGCTTGGTGAGCACCACGCCGGTGAAGCCGACGCCGTCGCGGAACGCCTCGGCGGTGTTGACCGCGTCCTGGCCGATCATCGCGTCGAGCACGAACAGGGTCTCGTCCGGTTGCACGGCGTCGCGGATGCCCGCTGCCTGGCGCATGAGTTCCTCGTCGATGCCGAGGCGGCCCGCGGTGTCGACGATGACGACGTCGTACTGCTTCTGGCGCGCCTCCTCGACACCACCGCGCGCCACGTTCACCGGATCGGCGGCCGAGATGCCCAGCGGGTTCTCCCCGCCGCCGACGGACGTGCCGGGGTGCGGCGCGTAGACGGGCACGCCCGCGCGCTCGCCGACCACTTGCAGCTGCGTGACGGCGCCGGGACGCTGCAAGTCGCACGCCACCAGCAGTGGCTGATGCCCCTGCCCCTTCAGCAACTTCGCCAGCTTGCCCGCGAGCGTGGTCTTACCGGAACCCTGCAGACCGGCCAGCATGACCACCGTCGGCGGGTTCTTGGCCAGGTTCAGCCGCCTGGTCTCGCCGCCGAGGATGCCGACGAGTTCCTCGTTGACGATCTTGACGACCTGCTGGGCCGGGTTCAGCGCGGCGCTGACCTCCGCGCCCTTGGCGCGCTCCTTGATCCGTCCGATGAAGCCGCGGACGACGGGCAGCGCGACGTCGGCCTCCAGCAGGGCGAGGCGGATCTCGCGGCAGGTGGCGTCGATGTCGGCCGGTGACAGACGCCCCTTACCGCGCAGATCCTTGAGGGCACCGGTAAGCCGGTCGGACAGGGATTCGAACACCGATCGCGCTCCTGATCTCGGGGGACGTCACATTCTCTCCCAGGGTAATGGGATCACCCGCGTGTTCGCGCAGGCGGTGCGTCCTTCCGGGCCGAGCGCGGGCCTGCTAGTCGAGCACGCGGCGGCGCGGCTTGGCCGTTTTGCGGTAGTCGTGGTTCTCCTCGGCCACCATGAAGACCGCCTCGTTGGCGGTCAGGCCCAGTTCCAGGGCCAGGTCGTCGAGGACCGCCCACTCCGCCGTGCTCGGGATGGGCGAGGTGGCGACCCTGGACGCGATCGTCATCGCGGTGACCGCCTGTCGCCCGGTCAACGTGCGACCCGGAAGCCAGGAGACCACCCAGCGGTCGCCGCCGACGCAGCGTGCCATGTGCGTGGTCTCGTCACTCGTCATCGTGGACGCCGAAACGACTTCAATTGCCATCGACCTGCTCCCCTCGTGCTCGCGATAGCCGGACGCCCTAGATCGTATGGTCCGTCCGCCGAGCGGGAGTTCGGATGTAGCAAATATCCTGCAACAGATTGATCACCGGATTATTCGCAGCTAGTGGCCACTTTCCGGGTCGGAAGAAGCCACTTCGGGCGGTTTGGGCGCAGTTTTGGGAACCACCGCGAGGAGCGCTTTCTCGATCGCTTCCCGGCGGGCGGGGCCGTCCTCGGATCCCAGATCCAGGCAGAAGCTGTCGACCACGGCCGACCCCATCGTGACGACCTTGGCCCAGCGGACGTCGGCTCCGCAGGCGGCCAGTTCGGCGGCAAGGCGACTGAGCAGGCCGACCCGGTCCTCGGCGCGCAACTCCAGGATCACCTGGCCGGGTGCGGAGGTGTCCGACCAGATCACTCGGGGCCGAGCCTGCGCGTACCTGCTCCGGCCGATCGTGCTCGCCTCCCGCTCGCGTTTGGCCAGCGCCCCGGGCACATCCAGATCGCCGGCCGTGGCGCGGATCAGTTCCTGGCGCAGCAGGCCCGGGTCCGGCGGATCGCCGAACTTGGGAGCGACGACGAAAGTGTCCACCGCGGACGCGCCTTCCACCCCCAGCGCGGCCGACAGCACCCGCAGCGAGTGCAGCGCGAGCACGCCGGCGGCGTCGGAGAGCAGCCCGGGGCTGTCCGGCGCGATGACGGTCACCGTGTAGGTGTGTTTGCTCTCACCAGGCTTCAGGTCCACGTGCACCCCGCCCGCTCGGGCCTTCTCGATCAGCTCCGGTGCGATCGACTCCGGCGTCGGCAGCTGGTCGCCGGCCATGACCATCCGGCACCGGCGGACCAGCTCACCGATCAACGAGGCCTTCCAGTCGCCCCATACGCCGGGACCGGTGGCCAGCGAATCCGCCTCGGCCAGGGTGTGCAGCAGTTCCAGCAACTGCGGATCGCCGTCGAGGGAGTCGACGACGGAGCGCACCGTCTCCGGATCGGACAGGTCGCGCCGGGTGGCGGTTTCCGGCAGCAGCAGGTGGTGGCGGACGATCGCGCTGAGCGTCCGCACGTCCGAGGGCCACAAACCGAGGCGGCGGCCGATGTGCGTGGCGAGTTCCGCGCCGACGAGGCTGTGATCGCCCGCGCGGCCCTTGCCGATGTCGTGCAGCAGCGCGCCGAGGGCGAGCAGGTCCGGGCGGGCCACCCGGGTGCTCAGGCCGCCCGCGTAGGCGACCGTCTCCATGAGGTGGCGGTCGACGGTCCAGATGTGCTGGACATCGCGCGGCGGCAGGTCGCGCACGGCGCCCCATTCCGGCAGCAGCCTGCCCCACAGTCCGGTCCGGTCGAGCGCCTCGACCGCGTCGATGGTGCCGCGGCCCGCGCCCAACAGGACCAGCAAGTCGTTGAGGGCGTCCTTGGGCCACGGCTCGCGTAGCTCGGGGGCGTCCTCGGAGAGCCGGTTGAGGGTGGTGGCCGACATCGGCAGGCCGGTCTGCGCGGACGCCGCCGCCACGCGCAGGATGAGGCCGGGATCGCGCTGCGGGCGGGCATCCCGGGCCAGCACGACCTCGCCCGCGTGCTCGACCACTCCCTCGTCCAGCGGCCTGCGCACCGGCATCCGGCGCAGGCGCGCCAAGCCCCGACGCGGCAGCGCGTTGGCCGCGGTGCGCAACCCGACGTCCACGGAGTAACTGACCGTCCGGGCCGAATCGCTCAGGGTGCGAGCCAGATCGAACCGATCGCCGACGCGCAGGGCCGCGCCGATCTCGTCGGCGTCCTGCGCCCGCAGCTGGTCGCGGGCCCGGCCCGCCACCCGGTGCAGCTCGGTGCGCACGTCGAGCAGGCGCCGATGCGCCTGTTTCAATCCGCCGCCGGGCACGTCCGGACCGAGACCGGGCATGGCGTCGGTCAGCTGGGCGATGGCCAGCGCGTCGAGCAGCTGGATGTCGCGTAGGCCGCCGCGCCCGTTCTTCAGATCGGGCTCGGCGCGGTGGGCGATCTCGCCGTTGCGCTCCCATCGGGTGTGCGCCTGGGCGATGAGCTCGTCGAAGCGGGAGCGGATTCCGGTGCGCCATTCCCGGCGCACCCCGCCGATCAGCAGATTGCTCAAGTCCTGGTCGCCGACGATGTGCCTGGCCTCGAGCATGCCCAGCGCGGCGATGAGATCGTCTGCGGCCACCCGCAACGCCTGCGGAACGGTCCGCACACTGTGGTCGAGTTTGATGTGCGCGTCCCACAGCGGATACCAGAGCTGATCGGCGACCTCGGCCACCCGGGCCGGGTCGACGTCGTCGTGCAGCAGCACCAGATCCAGATCGGAGTACGGCAGCATCTCGCCGCGGCCCAGACCGCCGACGGCCACCACGGCCAAGCCGCTGTCGGGGGCGATGCCCAGTTCGGCGCCCTTGCTCGTGAGCCACAGTTCGTAGAGGTCGACCAATGCCTGGCGCAGCGACTCGGCGTCCAGCCGGGGATTGCGCGGCTGGCCGCCGTCGAGCAGTTGGGTTCGCGCGCGGACCAGGTCGGCCGCCCCGTTGGACACCTTGCCGCTGCCTCCGGCGACCTTCGGCTCACCGTCGTGCTCGTACTGACTACCCACAACCCACCGCCCAGTTCATGCGCGCGGCCCCGCCCCGGCCGGAGCTCCGGCGGGAGCGGGGCCGCCGCTCGATCGATATCCCGCTACAGCGCGTCGGTGCCGCGTTCGCCGGTCCGGACCCGGATGATGGACTCCACCGGGGTGACCCAGACCTTGCCGTCGCCGATCTTGCCGGTGCGGGAGGCCTCCACGATCACTTCCACGACCTTGTCGACGGACGCGTCGTCCACGACGACCTCAACGCGGACCTTCGGCACGAAGTCGACGGAGTACTCCGCGCCGCGGTACACCTCGGTGTGCCCCTTCTGCCGGCCGTACCCTTGGACCTCGCTGACGGTCATGCCCAGCACACCCGCCTGCTCGAGCCCGGACTTGACGTCCTCGAGCGTGAACGGTTTGACGATTGCGGTGATCAGTTTCATGTCGTCATGCCTCCTTGACGGCCGAACGTGCCGTGCTACCCAGAGCGGCGAAGTCGTAGGCGGTTTCCGCGTGCTCGGACTCGTCCAAGCCCACCGACTCTGCTTCCTCGCTCACGCGCAGCCCAATGGTGAACTTCACGATATAGGCAATGATCAGCGTCGCGACGAAGGAGAACGCAAGTACCACACCGGCGCCCACCGCTTGCCGCCACAACTGATCGACGCCACCGCCGTAGAGCAGACCGGTCTTGCCCGCACCCGCCTCGGGCGCCGCGACGAAACCGACCATCAGGGTGCCGACGATGCCGCCGACCAGGTGCACGCCGACCACGTCGAGCGAGTCGTCGAAACCGAACTTGAACTTCAGGCCGACCGCGAGGGCGCACAACGCGCCCGCGACCGCGCCGATGGCCAGCGCGCCGAGCACGTTCACCGAGGAACACGACGGGGTGATGGCGACCAGGCCCGCCACGACGCCCGAGGCCGCGCCGAGCGAGGTGGGCTTGCCGTCGCGGATCTTCTCCACCAGCAGCCAGGCCAGCATGGCGGCGCAGGTCGCGATGGTGGTGGTGACGAAGGTCGAACCGGCGAGGCCGCCGGAGGTCACCGCGGAACCGGCGTTGAAGCCGAACCAGCCGAACCACAGCAGACCGGCGCCCAGCATGACGAACGGCAGGTTGTGCGGACGGAACGGGGTCGTCGGCCAGCCCTTGCGCTTGCCGAGCACCAGCACCAGGGCCAGACCGGCGGCGCCGGCGTTGATGTGCACCGCCGTGCCACCCGCGAAGTCGACCGCGAGCAGTTTGTTCGCGATCCAGCCGCCCTCGTGCACCACGTTGCCGTCGGCGTCCTTGACGTCGAAGTCGAACACCCAGTGCGCGACCGGGAAGTAGACCACCGTGGACCAGATGCCCGCGAACAGCAGCCACGCGCCGAACTTCAAGCGGTCGGCGACCGCGCCCGAGATGAGGGCAACCGTGATGATGGCGAACATCAATTGGAAGGCGACGAAGACGGTGGCCGGAATCGTGCCCGCGAGCGGGATGTTCACCGCTTCGGTGGTGACCGCGCCCGCCGCGTCCTTGACCTCGGCGACCGAGTTGCCCCCGATCAAGCCCTTCAGGCCGAAGAACTGCGTCGGGTCACCGATCACGCCGAATTTGTTGTCGCCGAAAGCCGTCGAGTATCCGTACAGCGACCACAGCACGCCGACCAGGCCCATGGCGCTGATGCTCATCATGATCATGTTGAGCACGTACTTCGACCGGACCATGCCACCGTAGAAGAAAGCAAGGCCCGGCGTCATCAGCAACACCAGCGCCGAGCTCGCCAGCATCCAGGCGGTGTCACCGGTATCCGGTGCACCGGTAAGTGGAAAAGCCACCTTAATGTCCTCCTCATCTCGGGCCCCGCCGATTCCGGCAAATGGACCTGAACAGAAGGGTCCTTACTCGGTGTTTCATCCGTAGAGCTGACGTGTTTCACCTACGTGAACGGATGGCGCAGCCGTGTTGCCACTACGTTTCGTCACGTACACCGGGCGTTTCGCGGCGTTGTGAGGCCCGCGCTCGGGAATCGGACATTCGTTACAGCGGAGGAGGACTCGGCAAACATCCGGGGTGTGATCGGCCTCGCATCCCGGCGGGGAGCGGCTCGCGGCGCACCGCCGACCGGGACGCCGCGAGCCGCAGCCACTTTCGAAGCGGAAGGATCAGCCCAGCAGCGCGTCCACGAACGCGGCCGGCTCGAACGGAGCCAGATCGTCGGCGCCCTCACCGAGGCCGACCAGCTTCACCGGCACGCCTAATTCGTGCTGGACCTGGAAGACGATGCCGCCCTTGGCGGTGCCGTCCAGCTTGGTGAGCACGACGCCGGTGATATCCACCACTTCGGCGAACACCCGGGCCTGCGTCAGTCCGTTCTGCCCGACCGTCGCGTCCAGCACGAGGAGGACCTCGTCCACGGCCGCCTTCTTCTCCACGACCCGCTTGACCTTGCCCAGCTCGTCCATCAGCCCCGTCTTGGTGTGCAGCCGCCCCGCGGTGTCGATCAGCACCACATCGACGCCGCGCTCGACACCCGCGGCCACCGCGTCGAACGCGACCGCGGCCGGATCGGCGCCCTCGCGGCCGCGGACCGTGTCGGCGCCGACCCGCTCACCCCAGGTCTGCAACTGGTCCGCGGCCGCGGCGCGGAAAGTGTCGGCCGCGCCGAGCAGCACCCGGCGGCCGTCGGCGACGAGCACACGCGCGAGCTTGCCGGTGGTGGTGGTCTTGCCGGTGCCGTTCACGCCGACCACGAGCAGAATCGACGGGTGGTCCGGGTGCGGCAGCGCGCGCACCGCGCGGTCCAGCTCCGGTCGCAACTGTTCGACGAGCACGTCGCGCAGCACCGCACGCGCCTCGTCGGTGGTGCGCACGCTGCGCGCCGCCATCTCCGCGCGCAGCCGGGAGACGACGGCCGTCGTGCTGGCGGTGCCGAGGTCGGCGAGCACGAGGGTATCCTCGACCTCTTCCCACGAGTCGTCGTCCAGGTCACCGCCGCCGAGCAGGCCGAGCAGGCTCTTGCCGACGGCGTTCTGCGAGCGCGACAGCCGTCCGCGCAGCCGGACCAGGCGTCCGGCGGTGGGCTCGATCTCCTCCAGCGCGACAGGCGCCTCGACACCGGCCGGCGTGTCGGGAGCGACGACTCCGGTGGCGGCATCCGGGGCCGCGGTGTCGGCGGCCGGCTCGGCGGTCGCGTCCGCGACCTCGGTGTCGTCCGCCGTGACCGGCGCGGCGCCGGTCACGGGGCTCTCCGGTGCTGCCGCCTCGCCGGTGATGGGCTCCGCCGTCTCCGGTTCGGCAGGAGCGGCGGCGCCGGCCGCGGGCGGGGCCTCGGCGACGTCCGCCTCCGGCAACGGAACATTGGTGATGCCGCGTTTGGGCGCGTCGCGCGGGATCGCGGCGTCGTCGCCGACGTGCGGCTGTCCTTCGGTGTCGGTGCGCTCGACCGGTTGCGGCTCGGTCGCCGTGCCGCCCCTGCTGAAGGTGAATCCGCCGGACGCGGTGTAGCCACCGGACCGGTCGGTCACCTCCTTGTCCTGCGTGGGCGGTGTCAGCGACACGCGGCCGCGCCGGTACCGGACGAAACCGGCGACGAGCACGACGAGCAGCAGTGCGGCGACCGCGGCGATCAGGATCCAGACTTCGGGACTCACGCGGACCATCCTTGCAGACCGACCATCACGTGCCGGGCCCCGAGCCGCACCCGCCGCGCGAGTCGCACCACCGGGCCGACGGCGTGACCTCGGGGAACACCGCAGATACCGGGCCGTGCACGAGCCCTGCCCGGCACCGACACAGCCCCCGAGATTTCTTGTCCTGCGGAACTTCTCGCGAAGGGACAATAGGATCGGCGACGTGACCGATCGAAACGTGCTTGGGGGGCCGCTGGAAGAGTGCGGCACCGATCCTCTCACCGGCTTCTACCGGGACGGCTGCTGCAGTACCGGGCCGGAGGATCTGGGCAGCCACACCGTGTGCACCGTCGTCACGGCAGAATTCCTGGAGCATCAAGCGTCCATCGGAAATGATTTGAGCACTCCGCGTCCGGAGAACAATTTTCCTGGCCTCCAGCCCGGCGATCGGTGGTGCGTGGTGGCCGTGCGGTGGCTGCACGCACACGAGGACGGCGTAGCCGCGCCCGTGGTGCTGGCGGCCACCCACGAGAACGCCCTGGAAGTGATCTCGATGGACATTCT
This sequence comes from Nocardia sp. NPDC047654, assembly GCF_043205035.1. Classification (NCBI taxonomy): domain Bacteria; kingdom Bacillati; phylum Actinomycetota; class Actinomycetes; order Mycobacteriales; family Nocardiaceae; genus Nocardia; species Nocardia sp. NPDC047654. The sequence goes on along the minus strand of NZ_JBIDDF010000001.1, from coordinate 487,990 downwards.
GCGTAAGTACGCCGTCGATGTGCCCGACGACGTCAGCGACCTGCTCTGAGGGGAGGGGAATTTTCTTCCCCGGCCCGCGACGGGCCGCCGCGAGGAACCACCGCCCCCACGGCGAACCGGCGTCCGCTCGGACGGGTTGGCGCAGCAGAGCACCGAATGGCACAGATGCGCCATTCTCCCTATCGGGCCGCCGCGACACGCCGGCGATGCGCCTTCTGGCGGCATGCCGCCGAGCAATACCTGGCCCGGCGGCCCGTCCCGGCCCGCGGCACCGCCGCGTGGCACACCGGGCAGCGACCATCCCCGGTTTCGTTACGTTCGACTGATTCGTTACGGTTTTCGGTCCCGGCATCCTGTTTCGTCACTGCCGGACCGCCCGGCCGGGCGCGCAGCGCGTCGAGCACGAGCGCCGCGGTGCGGTCCACTTCGCCCCGCGCCTTGCGGAGTTGTTGAATCGCAACGCATCCGGTGAAGATCGCCAGCACGTCGTCGAGTTCGATGTCGGCCCGGACCGCCCCCTCGCGCTGGGCCGCGGCCAGCAGCGCGCCCAGCGCGCGATGGAAACGCACGCCCGCGCCCTGCAACAGCGCACGCGGCCAGCCGTCGTCGGACTGGACCAGATCGCACAGCGCCTGGTTACCCGGGGTCGTGGCGATCACCGCGGTGCACAGGTCGAAGAAGGCGGCGCCGGGGTCGGCCGCGCCGAGACGGTCGGCGGCCAATTTCGCCAACCGGTCGATGCGCTGCTGCATAACGGCTTCCAGCAGAGCGGCTTTCGTCGGAAAGTGACGGTAGACGGTGCCCGCGCCGACGCCCGCCCGGCGGGCGACCTCGGCGAGCGACACCGAGGCACCCTGCTCCGCGAACGCCCGCTGCGCGGCCGCCAGCACGAGGGCGCGATTGCGCCGGGCATCGGCTCTGGACAGCCCGTCCGGGGCGAGCGAGATGGTCATTTCGTTACGGCCTTCCTGGAAGCGACCTGGTGAATCGGGTCGAGCCACCCGTATCGTCCGAATCCGGGTTGACCGACCCGATTCTAACGAGCAGAGAAGGCGGAGCATGTCCCCTCAGCACAACCTCATCCTGGTCACCGGCGCCACCGGCAAGCAGGGCGGCGTGACCGCCCGCAGGCTGCTGGCGGACGGCAGGGCGGTGCGCGCGCTGGTCCGCGACGCGCAGGCACCGGCCGCACAGGACCTGGCCGCGGCGGGCGCCGAACTCGTCGTCGGCGACTTCGACGCCCCGGAGACCCTGCCCGCGGCGCTGGCCGGTGTCACCGGGCTGTTCCTGGTCCCGCCGGCCGCATACAGTCCGCAGGGCTGGGATGTCGACCTGGAAGCCGCGCGCGGACGAGCGGTCGTGGACGCGGCGCGCGACGCCGGCGTTCGGCAGATCGTGTTCACCGGCATCGCCTCGATGGGCGACAACGCGTCGTGGGGCGTGACGGGCAAGAAGCGCATCGAAGACGCCGTCATCGCCAGCGGCGCCCGCTACACCCTGCTGCGGCCGGTGCGGTTCATGGAGAACTACCTGCTGCGCACCTCACCGGTCGACGGCATCTTCGACGGCGTACACCGGCATCTCTTCCCGGCCGAAGGGCCGATGAAGGTGATCGCCCTGGCGGATATCGGCGATATCGCCGGTCTCGTCTTCGCCGACCCGGATCGATTCCACGGCCGCGTCCTCGAACTCGCGGGCGACGTGCTCGCCCCGCCCGCGGCCGCCGCGGCGATCAGCGCGGCCACCGGGCACTCCGTCCGGTATCAGGAGGTCGGCGAGGCCGAGGCGGACGCGATCGGCGCGGAGATCGGCAATACCTGGCGTTCGATGCGCCACACCGGCGGCTGGCGCGCCGACGTCGACGAGATCCGCGAAATCCATCCCGGCCTGCGAACATTCGACACCTGGCTCGCCGAAACCGGTGCGGCGCAGATCAAAGCGCTGCTGGACGGCGAAAAGGCCACCGCCGCCCGGTGAGCTGACAAGAGCCCGGCCGATCCGCATGTGACGGCGTGACCGGTCGGCGGACCGGCGTGCTGTGCGCCTGAGGGGCGGGTCCGCCCGCTCACGGGCGACGGGTCGGCGGACTGTGCCCCTCGAAGGAATGGGTGGCGGTTGCGAAGCTCGACGACCGCGTCTCCGGTGACGATCCGCTGGTCGACCTGGACGCCGGCACGGTCACCCTCCCCGCGACCGGCGGGTGACCGTGCGGCGGCTCAGCCCGCCGCGCCGACCGGCGCCAGATTCTCCCCGCGCAGCCGCTGGGAGATCACCTGGGTGATGCCGTCGCCGCGCATGCTGACGCCGTAGAGCGCGTCGGCGATCTCCATCGTCGGCTTCTGGTGGGTGATGACGATCAGCTGGCTCTTCTCCCGCAGCTGCTCGAACAAGCCGATCAGGCGGCGCAGGTTGGTGTCGTCGAGCGCGGCTTCGACCTCGTCCATCACATAGAACGGCGAGGGCCGGGCGCGGAAGATGGCCACCAGCAACGCGACCGCGGTGAGCGACTTCTCTCCGCCGGACAGCAGCGAGAGCCGCTTGACCTTCTTACCCGGCGGACGGGCCTCCACCTCGATGCCGGTGGTGAGCATGTCCGAGGGGTCGGTGAGCAGGAGCCTGCCCTCGCCGCCGGGGAACAGTTTCGCGAACACCCCGACGAACTCGCGCTCCACGTCGGCGTATGCCTCGGTGAAGACCTGGAGGATGCGGGCGTCGACCTCGGCGACCACGTCGAGCAGATCCTTGCGCGCGCTCTTGACGTCCTCGAGCTGGGTGGCCAGGAAGTTGTAGCGCTCCTCCAGCGCCGCGAATTCCTCCAGCGCCAGCGGATTCACCTTGCCGAGGGTGGCCAGATCCTTCTCCGCGCGCTTGGCGCGCCGCTCCTGGGTCTGCCGGTCGTAGGGCATCGGTGCGGGCTCGCTGACCTGCTCACCCCGCTCCTTGGCCTGCTCGTACTCCTGTAATTCCAGCGCCGAGGGCGGCAGTGGCACGTCCGGACCGTACTCGGCGATCAGATCGTTCAGCGCGATGCCGAACTGCTCGGCGATCGTCGCCTCCAGTTGCTCGATGCGCAGCGCCGCTTGCGCCTTCGCCACCTCGTCCCGGTGCACGGCGTCGGTGAGCTGGGACAGTTGCGCGGTGAGGGCACGCACCCGCTCCTTGATCTGCTCGACCTGCGCGGCGCACTCCGAGCGCTTGCGCACCAGCTCGTCCCTGCGGGCGCCCGCCGCGGCGACCACCCGCTCGAGCTCGGCGGCGATCTTCGCACCGGATTCGGCGACAGCGGCGGCCACCTCGGCCGCCTTCTTGCGCGCGGCCGCCGCGCGTTCGGCGCGGGCGCGGTTCTCCCGCTCGGCACGGGCGGCGCGGCGTAGCGACTCCGCCTTGCCGCGTACCGATTCCGCGCGTTCCTCGGCGGTGCGCACGGCGAGCCGGGCCTCGACCTCCATCGCGCGCGCCTCGGCCAGCGCGGACGCCGCCTCCTCGCGCGCGCGGCCCGCGGCTTCGGTGCCCGCGGCGCCCGCGCCGTCGGCATCCACCTCGGATTGTTCGAATTCCGCGTGCCGCAGGCGATCCTCGAGGTCGGCCAGCGCGGCCAGCGCCTCTTCCCGGTTGGCCTCGGCGTCGTCGCGCTGGCCGAGCAGCCGTTCGCTCTCCGCGTGCGCGGTGCGGGCGGTCTGGCCGAGCCTGCCCAGCCGCTCGTAGATCGCCACCAGCGCCTGATCGGATTCGTGCAGGGCCAGCAGTGCCTGATCGACGGCGTCCTTGCGGTCGGCCTGTTCCTCGAGCGCGCCGGACAGCGCGGCCTCGAGTTCCTCGGCGCGCCGCTGCGCGGACACCAGCTCGGCCTGGGCGGCATCGATGTCGGCCTGGATCTCCAGCTGACTGGGCGCCCGATCGGAACCGCCGAGCAGCCAGCCGTTTCCGGCGAGGTCGCCGTCGCGGGTGACCACGCGCAGGCCGGGCCGGGAGGCGACCAGCGCGCGGGCGGCGGGCAGATCCTCGGCCACGGCGATTCCCGCGGTCAGCGCCGCGATCGCGCCGCGCACGGTGTCGGGGCACTCCACCACGTCGACCAGCCAGCGGGCGCCGCCGGGCAATGCGCCCGGGTGCGGCTCCTCGGCGCTCTCGGCGCCGAAGACGACCGCGGCGCGACCACCGTCGGCGTCCTTGAGCGCCTGGATGGCGGCGTGCGCGGACTCGCCGGTGTCGGCGGCGACGGCGTCGGCCAGCGGGCCGAGCGCGGCGGCGACGGCGGCCTCATACCCACCGTGCACGCGCAGCAACGCCGAGAGTGGACCGAGCAAGCCCTGTTCGCGGTGCTCCACCAGCCAGGCCACCCCGTCGCGGCGCGCCAGGTTCATCCCGAGCGCCTCGATGCGCGCGCCGAGCGAGGCGACCCGCTTGCTCGCGTCGCGGTCCTGTTCCCGCAGTTCGGTGACGCGCTGATCGGCCAGTTCCAGGGCTTGTACCGCGTGCTCGTGCTGGGCGTCCAGACCGGCCTCGCCCGCGTCGAGTTCGTCGAGGTCGGTCTGCACCGTGTCGAATTCGGCTTGGGCGGCCTCGCCGCGATGGCGGGCGTCGGCGATGGCGACCGACAGGCGCGCGATCTCCGCGTCCACCGACTGCGCCCTGGCCCGCAAGGTGTCCACCTTGCCCGCCAACCGGGCCACGCCCTCGCGCCGGTCGGCGATCGCCCGCACCGCGGCCAGGTGCGCCTGCTCGGCGGCCTTGGCGGCGTGTTCGCGTTCGGCCAGCTGGTCTCTGGCCGCCTCCAGCGTTTCGGTGGCCATCTCGACCGCCTCGCGCAGTTCGGCCTCCTCGGCCTCGACACGATCGGCCTCCGCCTCGAGCTGCTCGGGGTCACGGCCCGCGCCGACCGCAGCGGTGGTGTCCAGGTGCCGCGCCCGGTCGCCCGCGATGCGAATGGTCGCGTTGACCCGCTCGGCCAGCGCGGAGAGCTGGAACCAGATCTGCGCGGCGGCCTCGGCGCTCGGCGTCAACCGGGACAGCTGGAATTCCTGCTGCGCCAGCGCCGCGTTGGCGGCGTCCAGCTCGGACTGCACGGTGATCTGCTGCTCGCGCGCGTACGCCTCCTTGCTCTGCTGGCCTGCCAGCTCCGCGCGGCGGGTGACCAGGTCGTCGGCGGCCAGGCGCAGCCGCGCGTCACGCAGATCGGCCTGCACGGTCTGCGCCCTTCGGGCCACCTCGGCCTGCCTGCCCAGCGGTTTGAGTTGCCTGCGCAGTTCGGTGGTGAGGTCGGTGAGCCGGGCCAGATTGGCCTGCATGGCCTCCAGCTTGCGGACCGCCTTCTCCTTGCGCTTGCGGTGCTTGAGCACACCGGCGGCCTCTTCGACGAACGCGCGGCGGTCCTCCGGGCGCGACTCCAGGATCGCCGACAGTTGCCCCTGACCCACGATGACGTGCATCTCGCGGCCGATACCGGAGTCGCTGAGCAGTTCCTGCACGTCCATCAGGCGGCAGGAGTTGCCGTTGATCTCGTATTCGCCCGCCCCGTCGCGGAACATGCGCCGGGTGATGGAGACCTCGGCGTAGTCGATCGGCAGTGCGCCGTCGGAATTGTCGATGGTCAGCGTGACCTCGGCGCGGCCGAGCGGCGCGCGCCCCGCCGTGCCCGCGAAGATGACGTCCTGCATCTTGCCGCCCCGCAGCGCCTTCGCACCCTGCTCGCCCATCACCCAGGTGAGCGCGTCGACGACGTTCGACTTGCCCGATCCATTCGGACCGACCACACACGTGATACCCGGCTCCAACCGCAGCGTCGTCGCGGACGCGAAGGATTTGAAGCCCTTCAACGTCAGACTCTTCAGGTGCAAGTTCGACGACCTTTCCGTGTTCTGCCCGGTCGGCGTTCCGCGGGGTCGGGGCAGCGCATCCGGCGACCAGTCATGGTATCCGTCGCGCGCCGGGCGCTCCCCGGCCCCGACGGCGCAAGCGGCCGAGTGGCGGTTCGGCGATCTCCGTAGGTTATCGACTCGCCGCCGGTTCGCGCGCATTTCGATGTGCCCGGGGTTTGCCCGGACGGCGCGCCGCACTGTTCGTGGCACCCGGTCGAGACCGGTGGCGCGCACACCGCGAACCACTGGACCCTCCCCCGCGACGGCGCGACGCCCCTGCGTGTTCGCTCGATCGCCGGTCCGCTTCCGGGCTCATCGGTCCGCCGAATCCGGGCGGTCTCGAACTGGCACTGACGCCGCGCGCTCCGGCCACATACGATCCCTCTGATTTCGCCAGCGGAACGTTCGGGAGCGCACCACGATGTCTGCCCCCTCACCAGGGACGAGCACGCGGCTGCGCCTTGCCCGGATCACGGGGCTGGTACTCGGCAGCCTGGTGTTCCTGCACGCCTGCGAGCGCAGCAAGAGCGTGCTGCTCGGCGATGTGCGGGTGGAGGTGGCGGTCGCGGCCGCTCTCGGTGCGGCCGCCCTGGCCGCGGCGTGGTTCGAGATCAAGCTGCGGGGGCTGGAGCAGGACGCCGATCCGCCGTGGGACGACGCCGAGCAGTACGAAACTCCCAGTCCTGGGAATTTTCCCGGTCGAACCGGACGTCGGGCGGACACGGCGTACGGCAGGGGCGAGCGAGCGCGTCGCACGGATGTGGCCGCGAGGCCTGGTCCCGTGGCCGACCTCGAAGACGACGACCAGCTCGAACCCGAGGATTCCGCAGGGCGCGCCGATCTCGTCGCCGGGATTGCGCGGACATTGCGGATCACCCGCCGCGGCGCCTCGGGCGAACGGCTGCCCCTGCCGACCCTGAACGCGATGACGAAATGGATTCGCCGCGTCGACCCCGACGATGAAGCCGACCCCGGCGAACTCGACGACCATGACGAGACAGAGCAGATCACCCGCACCGAGACGGGTGAACTCGTCATCGAATCGAGCAGGCGAACGGTGCGAGCCAGGATCGGCCGCTCCGGTGACCTCGTCGTGCACGGCCGGTGGCACGGCAGTGCGCATCCGCCCTCCGAATGGAAGTGGACGTTCCACCCCGACGCCTTCCACGCGATTCGCAGCGCCCTCGGCGACGGGCCCGGCGACCTCCTCGATCTGCTCGAGGACACCATTCCGTGGCTGGACGCCGGCGCCCGCCAAGACCCCGGCGCATGGCTGCGCGCCCACGACATTCCCGCGACCTACCGGGAGAAGGGCGTCAACGCCGCGCGGACCACCCGCGAACTACCCGTCCTCCAGCCGGGCCGTCCACCGCAGCCGCGCGCGGACAAGACCCTCCGCAAATCGCCTGATGACGCGTCCGGCACCGGAACCGCACGCCGGTCGGCCAAAGCTGTGGACGACGACCATGCCCGGCTCTCGTCCGGTCGCGAACGACCTCCCGCCGCTCCGAGAGCTTCCGAGCGCCGCTCCACACCAAGAGCCGCCACCCCCCGGCCCTCATCCGACCGCGCCGGTGCCGATCGACGATCACGCGACGACATGGGGCAACAGAACCTCCGGTCGAACGACTACGGCTCGCCGGCGCGAACGTCCCCGGCGCGCCGTCGACGCGGCGAACCCGAATCGGAGCAGCGCAGCGATCGGTGGCCCGGTGCGGAAGAGCCGCAAGTGCCCACAAGGCCCACCCCCGGCCGTCCCGACCTCCCGAGACGTCGACACCGCGAACTCGCCGACGACGACCAGCACGTCGCCCGGCAGCCGGATCGCTACCCCGACGAGACCGATTCCCCTCGTTCGCGACCCGGTCGGCAGTCAGGGCGCGACCTTCAACCGCCACCCGACCGCCGCCATCGCGGCGATCAGCGCTCACGGCGCGAAAACCCGGCGCCCTCGCACGAGTCCAGCTCGCGGCGCGGGTGGTAGGACACAAAATCGGCGCTGTCACCCGGCGCTCCGGGTGACAGCGCCGAGAAGCGGGGCTCAGCTCGCGCGGTGGGTGAACCGACCGTTCTCGAAGCCGGCCACCATACGGAAGGCGAGGACGGCGCCCCACGGGCCGATCACCCAGATCGGCCAGAAGTAGGTCAAGGCACCGACGCTCAGCGAGACCGCACCCCAGATGACGAGCACCAGCAGGCTCACGGCGAGCCAGGTGCTGCCCTCGATGCGCTGCCAGATCGGGATGCGCGGGCGCGCGGAAGCCGGTGCGACGGCATCCTTGCCGAGTTCGGGCAGATCCGACAGCACCGAGCGCAGGTCCTCACGATCGGTGGTGGCGTACACCTGAGCGACGCGCTGGTCGTATTCGGGCAGATCGAGCCGCCCGTCTGCCATATGCCTGCCGAGCAGGCGCACCACGGCGTCGCGTTCGGCATTCGAGGCGCGGGTGCCGGTGGAGATGTCCATGCCTGGTCCTATCGACGGTTCCACCCTCCATAGTGGAATATAAATCCAGCATAACCCTCCAAAGTGGAATGTCAACCCTCGGACGTTCCGCCTCCGAAAGCGGGGACTTCCCACCCGGCGGCGGTAATGTTCGGTTGGACGAGAACAACTGTATGGACAGGTGTTCGGCTTGCGGGCCGGGCCGGGCTGAACGGCCGCTCCGCGTCCCGATCAACTCGCTGGAGGAGGAACAGGTGTCGGAAACCGTCCGCGGGGTCGTGGCCCGCAGCAAAGGCGCACCGGTCGAGATCGTCGAGGTGGTGATCCCGGATCCCGGACCACACGACGTGGTGGTGCGGGTGCAGGCTTGCGGTGTCTGCCACACCGACCTGCACTATCGCGAAGGCGGTATCACCGACGACTTCCCGTTCCTGCTCGGTCACGAGGCGGCGGGCGTGGTGGAAACCGTGGGCGCCGCGGTCACCCACGTGGCGGAGGGCGACTACGTGATCCTCAACTGGCGCGCGGTCTGCGGCGAGTGCCGGGCGTGCAAACGGGGCCGTCCCTGGTACTGCTTCGACAGCCGCAACGCGAGCAAGAAGATGACGCTCGCCGACGGGACCGAGCTGACCCCCGCGCTGGGCATCGGAGCGTTCGCCGACAAGACCTTGGTGCACGAGGGCCAGTGCACCAAGGTCGATCCGGCGGCCGACCCCGCAGTGGCAGGCCTGCTCGGCTGCGGCGTGATGGCGGGCATCGGCGCGGCGATGAACACCGGCAACGTGTCGACCGGCGACACCGTCGCGGTGATCGGCTGCGGCGGCGTCGGGGACGCGGCTATCGCCGGGGCCCGGCTGGCGGGGGCCAGGACCATCATCGCGGTGGACCGCGACGCCCGGAAACTGCGCTGGGCCACGGACTTCGGCGCCACCCACACGATCGACGCCACCACCGAGGACGTGATCGAGAAGATCCAGGAGTACACCGACGGGTGGGGCGCCGACGTCGTCATCGAGGCCGTCGGGCGGCCGGAGACCTGGAAACAGGCGTTCTACGGCCGCGACCTGGCCGGCACGGTGGTGCTCGTCGGTGTGCCGACCCCGGAGATGACCATCGAGATGCCGCTGCTGGACCTGTTCTCCCGCGGCGGCGCGCTGAAATCCTCCTGGTACGGCGACTGCCTGCCGGAACGCGACTTCCCCACCTTGATCGGCCTGCACCGCCAGGGACGGCTGCCGCTGGACCGCTTCGTCACCGAACGCATCGGGCTCGACCAGGTGGAGCGAGCCTTCGCCGAGATGCACACCGGTGATGTGCTGCGCTCGGTGGTGGTCTGGTGACCGCCCGCATCGACCGCGTCGTCACCTCCGGCGACTTCTGCCTGGACGGCGGCACCTGGGCGGTGGACAACAACATCTGGCTGGTCGGTGCCGACGACGAAGTGGTCGTCATCGATGCCGCCCACGACGCGGGCCCGATCGTCGCGGCGGTCGCGGGCCGCGCCGTCCGCGCGATCGTGTGCACCCACGGGCACAACGATCACGTGACGGTGGCGCCCGAACTCGCCGAACGCTTGAACGCACCGGTCCTGCTGCATCCCGGCGACGAGCCGCTGTGGCGCATGACCCACCCGGACGCCGACTACCGGCCGCTCACGGACTGCGATCGGATACCCGTGGCGGACACCGAGATCCACGTCCTGCACACGCCCGGACACTCCCCCGGATCGGTCGCCCTGCACCTGCCGGACGCGAAAGCCGTGTTCACGGGCGACACGCTGTTCGCGGGAGGGCCCGGCGCGACCGGTCGCTCGTTCTCCGATTTCGGCACGATCATCGAGTCGATCCGCGACCGCCTGCTGACGCTGCCGGAGGAAACCGCGGTGCACACCGGGCACGGCGATTCCACCACCATCGGCGCGGAGAAACCGTTCCTGGCCGAGTGGATCGCCCGCGGTCACTGAGACCTCGAGGATCGCGGGTGGATCGAGTGCGGCCACCCGCGATCCCGCTCAGCCGAACCGTAATCTCGGCCACGAGCCGTCGACCGCGCGGAATGGCGCGGCGGGGCGCGACGTTGCCAGGCGCGCGAGTTGATTGCGACGACAATGGCAGGATCGAACCCATGGCTGAACACACCGCTACACCCGCCACCGCCACCGCGGCGCCGAGCGCGCCGGAACCCACCACCCTGTGGGTCGAGCGCACCGGAACGAGGGCCTACACCGGACGCAGCTCCCGTGGCGCCGAGGTCCTGATCGGTTCGCAGGGCGTTCCCGGCGTGTTCACCCCCGGCGAGCTGCTGAAGATCGCGCTGGCCGCCTGCTCCGGCTTGAGCGCGGACTTCCCGCTGTCGCGCAAACTCGGCGACAACTTCGACGCGACCATCCGCGTCTCCGGCGACGCCGACCGGGAGAACGAGGTCTACCCGCAGCTGGACGAAGTGTTCGAACTCGATCTCAGTGAACTCGACGACGAGGCCCGCGAGCGGTTGCTGGTCACCGTGCAGCGTGCGATCGACAAGGTCTGCACGGTGGGACGGACGCTGAAGGCGGGATCGAAGGTGACACTGTCGTTCGACATCGAGGCCTGATGGACGAGGCCGTTCGGTTGAGCGCCTGGGTGCACGGCCTGGTCCAGGGCGTGGGTTTCCGCTGGTGGACTCGCTCGCGGGCGCTGGAGCTGGGGCTGGTCGGGCAGGCGAGGAATGCCAGGGACGGCCGGGTGCACGTGGTCGCCGAGGGGCCGCGACCGGCCTGCGAGCGGTTGCTCGCACAGCTGCGTTCCGGCGATACTCCTGGTCAGGTCAGGTTGGTTGTGGAAAGCTGGGAGCCCGCGCGGGGTGATTTGACCGGTTTCGAGGAGCGGTAGTGGTGGTTCGGGCGACGAGGGGGGCACAGCGGTGAGCACGCGGAATCCGGGTGACGACGAGCGCCGGGACGATCCCCAGCGGCCGTCCGGGACGCCACGCCCCGAGGAGAACGATCCGGCCGCGGCCACACCCGGGTCCGGCGACGAACAGGACTGGTCGACGCCCGTCTCCGGTGGCACGGAACCCGCTTCCACACCGGGTGACCCCGAGCAGTCCGAGATCGACTGGTCGACGCCCACGTCGGTGCCGCCCGGCAGCCCGAGCGGTCCGGCCGAGCGGCAACCACCCGCCGAGCACCCGCCGCGTCCCGGCAGTATCCAGCGGCAAGAAGCCGGCGTGACCCAGCCCCGCCCGCCCACGGTGGCCGAGCTACGGGCGAGGGACAAGGCCCGCAAGCGCGCCGAAGAAGCGCAGCGCGCGGCCGCGGCGGCCGAGGAGGCCAAGAAGCGCACCCGCAAGCGTGTCATGATCGGCGGTGCCGCCATCGTCGGCGTAGCCGCGCTGGTCGGCGGCGGTTACCTGACCTATCGCGCCTTGACCGCGCCGGACCGGGTCACCGCTCAGTGCGTGAAAGTCGAGAACGGCCAAGAGATCGTGGTGGACGACTCCCACTGCGGCGACGGTCGTCCCGGTTTCGTCGGCGACACCGGTGTCGGTCCCGGTCTGATCATCCTCGGCGGCGGACCGCAGTACCGCTACTACTACGGCGGCACCGGCACCGTCGGCAGACCGCCGACCGGCGGCACCACCATCAAACCGAAAGGCGCCGAGATCAAGACCAAGAGCGGCACCACGATCCAGCGCGGCGGCCTGGGCAGCAAGAGCACCGGCGGAGGGTCGTAGATGCGGCGCGTGCGGGATACGCCCCGGGCGGGCTGGCAGCAGATCATCGAGGGCCAGGGCCTGGTCTACGGTTCGCCGGGACGGGACGCGAGTGGTCAGCCGCGGCCGTACTGGGACGAGTCGGTGCACTACGAGTTCGAGATGCCGGAGATCCTCGCCTTGGAGGCCGACGTCGAACTGCTGCACTCGATGTGCCTGAACGCGGTGGAGCACATCGTGTTGACCGAGCGGTACGCCGATTTCGGCCTGCCCGAATGGAGCTGGGGCCCGATCGCCGAATCCTGGCGGCGCTCCGACCCGCACGTGTACGGGCGCTTCGACCTGCGTTACGACGCGCGGCGCCCGGCGAAACTGCTGGAGTACAACGCGGACACGCCGACCTCGCTGCTGGAGGCGGCGATCGTGCAGTGGCATTGGCTGACCGACCGCTACCCCGGCGGCGACCAGTGGAACTCGTTGCACGAGAAGCTGGTCGAGCGGTGGGGCGAGCTGCGCGACGTACTTCCCAGCGCGCAGTTGCATTTCACCTGGTCCGGCGCGGACGCCACCGGTGAGGACAACGTCACCACCGCCTACATGCAGGAGACCGCGGCGGAGGCCGGGTTCGACACCATCGCGCTGCCGATCGAGGAGATCGGCTTCGATTCGGCGCTGGAACGGTTCGTCGATCTGGCGGAGGCTCCGATCGAGGCGATCTTCAAGCTCTACCCGTGGGAGTGGGCGCTCGACGACGATTTCGGCAAGCGTGTCGTGGACAGCCTGCCGGAGACCATGTGGATCGAGCCGCTGTGGAAGACGCTGCTGAGCAACAAGGCGATCCTGGCGGTGCTGTGGGAGATGTACCCGGGCCACCCGAATCTGCTGCCCGCCTATCTCGACCAGCCCAACGAGCTCACCGAGTACATCCGTAAACCGAAGCTGGGACGCGAGGGCGCCAATATGACCATCGTCGGCGCGGGTCTGGAGACCGCTACCGGTGGCGTCTACGGCGAGGAAGGTTACGTGTACCAGTTGCTGGACCCGCTGCCGGAATTCGACGACATGCGTCCGGTGCTCGGCGCGTGGATCGTCGGCGACGCCGCGGCGGGCCTCGGCATCCGCGAGACCGCGGGACTGATCACCGACGACGGCTCCGCCTTCGTCCCGCACCGCATCACCGATTGAGCCTCGTCACCGGCAAGCACGAAATAATCTCGGCCGCCCGCCAATCCCTCTCGGAAGGATCAAGATGACCGCAGCCCTGGAATCGGGGTACTGGAGTTCGCTGGGCGAGGGTGTGGGAGCGATCATCCTCTACGCCCTCGTCGGCTTGGTGCTCATGCTCGTCGGCTTCTACGCCATCGACCTGACCACACCGGGCAAGCTGCGCAAACTGGTGGTGGCGGGCAAGCCGAACGCCGTCATCGTCACCGCCGCGGGCATGATCAGCATGGCGTTCATCGTCGTGCTCGCCATCTTCGCCGTGGGCAGTGGCGGCAAGCTGTCCGAGGGCCTGATCGCCGCGCTGGTGTTCGGCCTGGTCGGCATTGTCGCCCAGGTCATCTCGGTGCGCGTGATCGAGCGGGCGCTCGGCATCGACATCGGCGCCGCGCTGCACGCCGACACCTACACCACCGAGGTACTCGTGGTGGCGGCCGCGCATTTCGCGCTCGGCTTGGTCGTCGCCTTCGCGATCCTGTAGGGGTACGCGGAAGCTCATCGGGCAGAACGTTGGGTGCCTGCCGGCATCCCTCGCGGCGGCGCGGCCGCTGGTCAGTGCTCGTCCGCGTGGTCGAGACAGTACGCCGCCGCGGCGAGGTACTGGCGGCACTCCGGACCGTGACCGGCGTGCACGCCACGGACGAACAGCGCGCGATCGAGGTCGAGATCTGTCGGGTCCGCGGAACAGTCCCGGTATCGGCTCCGCCAGAGGTCCTGCGTATCCAGCGATGTCTGCATCGTGCACCTCCCGTGCTGGTATCGGTGCGAGAAGGCTTGCAATGTCCTTACGCCGGAGGCATACCCGCTCGGGCCTCTCGGCAACCGGTGTGGCTCACCGGGTCACCAGCCGCCAGTCGTCGGGCAGGCGTGCCGCGGTGATCTGCGCGCCCTCGGCCTCCAGGTCGACGGTGGTCGCACCGAGCCGCAGCGCGCGCAGCGAGACCTTGCCCCACCGCGCCGGTAGCTGCGGCCGGACGGTGAGCGTCCTGCTCGGCGTGTCCGGGTCGAGTCCGAGGAACGAGCGCACCAGCAACAGCGGCGCCGCGCTCGCCCACGCCTGCGGCGAGCAGGACGTCGGATACGGCACGGGCGTGGCGAATCGCGCCCGGGGGAAACCACAGAACAGCTCCGGCAGGCGCCCGTCGAACGCCGCCGCCGCGTCCAGCAGGCCCGTGGCCAGCCGGGTTGCCAGCTTCACCGCACCGGGCACGTGCCGGTAGCGCAGCAGCCCCGCCACCGCGATCGCCGTGTCGTGCGGCCAGATCGAACCGCAGTGATAGCTCATCGGGTTGTAGGCGCCCATATTCGAGGCCAAGGTGCGCAGCCCGAAGCCGGAGTCCATCTCGGGAGCCGCCATGCGCGCCACCAGCTCGGCCGCGTGCTCGTCGGTGGCGATACCCGACCAGAGACAGTGCGCCACATTGCTGGTCAGCGCGTCGACCTGCCGCTTGCCACCGTCCAGCGCCACGGCGTACCAGCCACGGTCGGGCAGCCAGAACTGCTCGGCGAACTTGACCCGCAACTCCGCGGCGCGCTCGCGCAGCAGGCCGGCCAGGCGCGGGTCGTCGAACGCCTCGGCCAGCTCGGCCCGGGCCAGCATCGCGGCGTGCACATAGCCCTGCACCTCGCACAGCGCGATGGGCGCCTCGGCGATATGGCCGGTGACGTCGTTGATTCCGTCGAAACTGTCCTTCCACCCCTGGTTGATCAGGCCGCGGTCGGTGGCGCGGCGGTACTCGACGAAACCATCGCCGTCCCGGTCGCCGTAGTCGGTGATCCAGCGCAACGCGGCGTCGGCGGCGGGCAGCAGTTGCCGGATCACCTCGGAGTCGGCGCCCCAACGATGGCATTCGGCCAGCAGCATCACGAACAGCGGCGTGGCGTCGGCGGATCCGTAATAGATGTTGCCACCGAACACCTGTCCGCCCGCCGGGCCGCGGCGCATCTCGTGCATGATGCGTCCGGGTTCCTCCTCGGTGAGCGGGTTGACGTCCTGCCCTTGCAGTTCCGCCAGCTGCTCGAGGGTGCCCAGCGCCAGATCGACCTCCAGCGGTAGCGCCATCCACGCGGTGAGCAGGCTGTCGCGGCCGAACAGGGTCATGAACCACGGCGCACCCGCGGCGACGAAGGGGCGGGCGTTGCCGGATTCGTCGTGCATCTGCAACGCGCCCAAGTCGCTCTCGGTGCGGCGCAACACCCGGGTGAGCGCGGGGTCGGACGCGGCGATGTCGGTGGCGGTGTCGCGCCACGCCTCGATCTTGCGGCCCGGCGCGCTGACGTTGTAGTGCTCCCCCGGCGACACGGCTTGGAATCGCTGGTTTCCCACCGTCGGCTGGGCGATGATCTCGGTCTGCCAGCATTCGCCGACCGGCACGATCACCCGCCACAGCAGCGAACCCGGAAGAACCTCGGGTTCCACCGTGGCGGAGATCGATATTCCCCGGCTGCGGTCGGCGTGGTCGTGCAGCACCAGTTCGCCGTCGGCGACCGTCACGTCGGCCCGCGCGTGCCCCGCCCGGCCTTCCTTCACCGCGAAGAGGTCGACGAAGTCGGCGTCCACGTGCAGTTCCAGCAGCACCGCGGTGGGCTCGCGGCCCATGTTCTCCAGTGTGATCAGCTCGTGCATGCCGTCGGCCACGATCCGTTCGCGCACCACCAGCAGCGTGCTGTCGGCCAGGCCCGCCTGCGGGGGCCTGCGCAACACGAACCTGGCGGCGAACGCCTCCGGACTGAGCACCGAAAGCGACTCGGCGGGTTTGCCGTTCACCAGCAATTCCCAGCGCGACAGCACGCGCGCGTCCCGGAAGAACAAGCCGTGCGGCTTGCCCGGTTCGACATCACCGAGCCGATTGGACAGGCAGAACGTGCCGCCTTCCACCAGGGTCACCGAACCGCACCCCCCGAACCCGGTGGGCTCACCGGAGTTCAGGGGGGCCGGGGTCAACGGGGTGGCACCGCTCACGCCAATCCGCTCGCCGCGATCCGGACGGGGGCGGCGCCGGTCGCCGTGGTGTCGAGCGGCGCGGCCGCGGGCGCCGCGATGTCGAGCGGCGCTGCGCCGAACCGCTGCTTGGAACGCAGCAGCCGGCGATACACCTGCTCGTACCCGAAGCCGAGCGTGTCGGACCCGAAATTGGCCTGCACGTGGGCTCGGCAGGCATACGGGTCGATGCCGCGGACCTCTTCGATGGCCGCGGGCAATTCGGCGGGATCCTCGCAGATGCGGCCGGTCACGCCGTCGACGATCACCTCGGACACCGCCCCGCCGCGCAACGCGACCACCGGCGTGCCACAAACCATGGATTCGATCATCACCATGCCGAACGGTTCCTCCCAGCGGATTGGGAACAACAGGCAACGCGCATTGGCAAGCAGCTTACGCTTGGCCGCCGCGTCGGCGAGTCCGAACACGTGATCGTTGTCCGTCAACATCGGCCGCACCTTCTCCTCGAAGTACGCCTGTTCCGGACGTTCGCTGCACTTACCGGCCAGCACCAGCGGGATGCCCGCCGCGTGCGCGGCCTCCAGCGCCAGGTGCGGGGCCTTGCACTCGTTGAACCGGCCGAGGAACAGCGCGTAGTCGTCCTTCTCGACACGGAACGGCCAGTCGTCGACGTGCAGCGCATTGTGCACGCGCCCGGACCAATTCAGGCCGGGCGCCAGCTCGCGCTGCCGGTCGCTGATCGCGACCAGCGCCACCTCGTCGCCCAGATCCTGGTAGTAGCGGTAGATGTCGTCCTCCACCGGCCCGTGCACGGTCAGTACCGTCGGCAGACCCATGCGCTGGAAGACGGACGCGTTGAGCGGGCCTGCGAAGGTGTGGTCGTGCACCAGGTCGACACCCGATGTGGCCACGAGCTTCTCGATGGCGCGGCGCACCCGCAACGCGTGCACGACCTCGGGAAACGGCTCCCCGAGACGCTCGGGCAGCGCCCGGTCCCACACCGGCACGAACTTGGCCTTCGTCCCTGGTTCCCCCGCGCCAAGCAGAGTCACGTCGTGGCCACGGGCCACCAGTGCGTCGACCAGATCGGCCACCACGGCCTCGACACCGCCGTATGCCTTGGGCGGGACGTCGAAGTACGGCGGCACGACCATCGCGATCCGGAACGGACCGCTGGAGCGATCTGTCGACACGTAGTCGCACGACGGCATCTCCAGATCGGACGACGCCTGCGCGGAAATCGGCACGGAAAGCGCGCTCATGACCCTCCTTCCAGGGACAACCAAGTAACACTCGCATTCACCCAGCACTCGGAGTACCGGGCGCCGAACTGAACTAAGTGGCCCCCGCGGCGGAGGTGAAGACCTAGCTGCACCGCCGTCCATGGGGCTTGGTTGGCCTGGTCACGCCTTCGGCATGATCAGGGGGGCCGAGTGGGAGGTACCTCAGGCGGTGTGGTTCAAACCACAGTTGGGGAAAAATCCCGTCGTCCAGCGATTGTTCAGCTACCGATGGGTAGTCCGGTGGCCCCGCCTTCTCCGACAGCCGGTTGCCGCGTGTTGTCTCACCCTTCGAGGACGACCTGCGGATCACGGCCGGCCGGGGTGGCGTCGCCACCCGCAACGATGAACGACAGCAAATCTTCCGCTTCCGCGCGCACCGCCGCCTCCTCGGTCGCGGACAGCGGATGCCAGGGCATGATGCGCAGCGTGGCGCCGTCCAGCGACCAGCGGCCGTGCACGAAGCCGTCGACCAGATACATGGGCACGCCCGCGGAAGCCTCCCTGGCGGTGCGCTTCCGGTCTTCCTCGCTGATGATCCTGCGGCGGTCCTTGTGGCCCAGCAGCGCGTTGTCGAAGGCGGGCAGAAAGCGTACGGGCACGGGCAGATCCGGCTCGGCCAACGGCGCGTCCGGCAGATCGAACAACACGCGGTGCTGGTCGTCGGTGAACACGCGCAGCCGGGCGCGCAGGTCGTCGACGACCTCGGCCAGCCGGGTGATACCCGCCCACGCCTGCATGTCGGCCACTGTGGCCGGACCGAACGCGGCGAGGTAGCGCAGGACCAGCGTCTCGGGCTGCGCCACCTCGGCCATGGGCAGGCCCGTCCATTCCTCGGCCAGACCGACCGTGACCTGCCGATTGCGCCACCGCCCCCACGCGCCGGTCTCGGGGCCGTGCGTCAACGGGACCAGCAACTCGACGGTTTCGGCGAGCCTGCGCGTGTGCCGGTCCGGGAAACGCCGGGCGAGCAGGTCGCCGAGTTCGCGGCGGCGCAGCCGCTGTCCGGCCAGCAGTTCACGTCCGGCGGCCGCGAGTGCTCCCAGGTCGACGCCGTCGATCTCGTCGCGAAAATACGGCGCTTTCAGCGCGGCGTCGACCACCGGTTGCACCGTCGGCCGCAGCCAGCGGTAGTCCGCGGCGTCGGCCAGATGGACGGTCCGGCGGATCATGGTGGAGCGCACCAGCCTGCGGTCACACAGCAGCGCGGCCAAATCGTCGTGCCGGAACTCCGCGAGGCGCGACCACAGCCCCACATAGGGCCAGTTCGGCTCCTGGCCCTGTACCGCGACCAGATGCCGGACCAGTTCGAGCGGGGGCAGGGCGACCCGCTCCACCAGCTTCTGGCGCACCAGCAGCGTCCGATTCAGCTCGCGCAGTGATAGTTCCGTCATGCGCCCCATCCTCGCCGAGCCCACCGACATCTCGACGCTCCCCGCGCAGCATGCGCACCGTGTCACGGGTGTCCGCGACGGCGTCCGGTGTTCATTGATCCGGTAGGCAGCGGCCGGGATCGGGCAAGTCGGCGCACGGCGCGTTGCCGTGCGCGCGCAGCACCTCCTTGCCGGTCTGATCGGTCAGGAAGTGCAGAAAGCTCGCGGCGAGCGAGTCGCCGGGCAACTCGCCGTTGCTGTAGGCGTACTCGACTCCCCAGAAGGGGTAGGCGCGGCGCACCGCGGCGTCGCGGCTCGCGCCGACGCCGTCGATCACCAGGGTCGGCAGGCCCGCGTCGAAGGCCTCGGAGAACTCCGTATAGCCGATGGCTCCGGGGATCTCGGCCACCGCCTTGCGCATATCGGCCGTGACCTGGACCTCGCAGTGCGCGGCCGCGGTGGTGACGGTGCCCTTCAGCGCCGTGCAGCTCACGTGTGGGCGATCCGGCTGAGTGCCGTCGAGCAGCCTGCGTTCGAAGGTGTTGCGCGAACCGGAACCCGGGGTGCGGTTGACCAGCACCACCGACAGGTCGGGTCCGCCCACCTCGCGCCAGTTGCCGATACCGCCCCGGTACAGATCCCGGATCTGGGCGACGGTGAGATCCCGGACGCCGACGCCGGGATGCACGATCATGGTGAACAACGACAAGGCGAGCGGACGGTGCACCAACGACGGATAACCGCTGCCCTTCGCACCGTCGGTGATGGCGAGCAACTCGGAGTTGCCCGCGCCCTCCTCGGCGAGCCGGTCCAGTCCGCGCTCGGTGCCCTCGAAGCCGAACGCGAATTCCGCACCGGTGCAACGCTTCCGATACTGCTCGGCGGCTTCCCTGACCACCGGGCCGAACGCCGACGACCCGGTCACGGTCAGTTTGCCCGAGGCGCATTCCAGTGGCGTCGGCGACGGCTCCAGCGCGGCCACCACCAATTGGACGACGATCACCAGCACCAGGAATATCGTGAGCGCGACCATCATCAGCGGGATTCCGGTGCGGCTGCGGGTCTCGGTGATCCGACCCGCTTTGATGCCGCCGCGCAGCGCCGGTTGCGGGTATTCGCCCACACCTTCGGAACGCTGCAGGATCGCCAGGATCTTGTAGTGATCGCCGGGGCCGAGCGGCACCTTCGGCAGGTCGATCACACCGATGTGCCCGCCGGTGTCCTCGCGTACCGCGATGCCGGAGTCGGCGTCGAGGTTGTCGGCCAACGCGGGATCGCTGAGTTCGTTGACCGCCATGCCGATCACCCGGCGCTGCGGAAAGCGCAGGTGCAGACCGATCCGCGCGGCTTCCGGCGCCTTGTAGTCATGGCTGTCGATGGTCGTGATGCCGCTGTTCTCGATGCGCACCAGAACGACCGAGATGTCCTTCAGGTCCGGGCTGGCGCCGTCGGCCGAGGGGCGCAGCTGCGGAAGCACACCGGGGAACACCGACTCGATCTCGCCGGTGACCGGCGTGTCCATCTGTACTCGATAGCCGAGCCGTCTGCGGCCGGCGAAGACGAACTCCCACAGGAACGCGCCGATCGGCACCGCGATACCGATGAGCGCCAGTACGATTTCGAGCGGAAAGTCGCCCACCAGTCGATCCCCCCAGCAATCCGTGTGGCCCCCATTCTCGGCGGCGATCGCCTACCGACACAGGCGAAGTCGAAGTCTTCGGCAACAGTTAACCCTGCGGTCACGCTCGCGCGCGAGTCCAGGCCGAGAGGTCCGCCAGCGGCCACGTGTTGATCACCCGTTCCGGCGCGACACCGTTCGCGACCGCGCGCTCGCAACCGTAGCCCTGCCAGTCGAGCTGTCCCGGTGCGTGCGCGTCGGTGTCGATCGAGAAGTAGCACCCCATCTCGGCGGCCAGTCGCAGCAATCGCGAAGGCGGATCGAGTCGTTCGGGCCTGCTGTTGATCTCCACGGCGGTGCCGTAGGCGCGGCACGCCTCGAACACCACCTCGGCGTCGAACGTCGACTCCGGTCTGGTGCCGCGTCCACCCGCGACCAGGCGGCCGGTGCAGTGGCCGAGCACGTCGACGTTGGGGTCGGCGACCGCGTACGCCATGCGCTTGGTCATCGTCGCGCTGTCGTCGCGCAGGTGCGAATGCACGCTGGCCACGACGATGTCCAGGCGAGCGAGCAGATCCGCCTGCTGGTCGAGCGTACCGTCGTCGAGGATGTCCACTTCGATGCCGGTGAGGATGCGGAACGGCGCCATCCGGTCGTTGAGTTCGGCGACCACGTCGAGTTGCTTGCGCAGTCGGTCGGCGGACAGGCCGTTGGCCACGGTCAGGCGCGGCGAATGGTCGGTCAGGGCGCAGTATTCGTGCCCGAGCGCCGCCGCGACGCGCATCATCTCCTCGATCGGGCTGCCACCGTCGGACCAGTTCGAGTGCGTGTGCAGATCGCCGCGCAACTGTTCCCGCAACGGTTTGCCCGGCGCCCCGATCGGCTGGGCGGCCGCGCGCAACTCGGCCAGGTATCGCGGCACCACACCGGCGTACGCCTGCTCGATGACGGCGGCGGTCTTGGGCCCGATGCCTGCCAGTTCGGTCCAGCTGCCTGCGGCTCGGCGCGCCGCGCGCTCGTCGGCGGGCAATCCCGCGACGACGTCGGCGGCGCGCCGGTAGGCCTTCACGCGGTGGGTCTCCGCACGGGAGCGCTCCAGCCAGAAGCCGATCTCCCGCAGCGCCGCCTCCGGACCGGGCGTCGCGGCCCGGTCCGGCATTCCGCTCGGATCCTGGTCGGGCACCGTGCTAGCGCACCCGGCTGTATTTGACGAAGGCCACGCCGTCCTCGAACACGGTGCTGGTGATCACCCGGAACTTGGCGGGTTCGGGCAGTCGCGAGCCGGCGCCGAACAGCGGGCGGCCGCGGCCGAGCACGATCGGGTAGAGCTTGAGGAAGATCTGGTCGATCTCCGGCAGCAGCACCTGCGCCAGTTCGCCGCCGCCGCACAGCCAGATGCCCAGCCCGCTCTCCCGTTTGAGTTCACGAACCTTCTCGACCGGGTTCTCCGAGATCAGCTCGACGGCCGGATCGGGGCTCTCGGGCAGCGTGGTCGAGACCACGAACTGCCGCAGGTGCGCGTACGGCGTGGAGGTGCCGGTACGGACGCCGAAGTCGTGCGTCTTGCGCCCCATCAGCACGGTGTCGAAATAGCGATTGTGCTCCTCCACCCCGAGCGCCTCGCGGACCTTGGTGGGCAGCGTCTCGGGGTACTGCGCGTTGATCGACGGACCGTGGTCGCCGCCGACCGGGAAGAAGTCGACCGAACCATCCTCGGTGGCGATGAATCCATCGATCGTCGACGCGACGTAATAGGTGAGCTTGCGCATGCTTCCCTTCCTCACGGCCGGCTGACATTCCGAACCGCCCTGAGGAAACGCTAGCCCGCCCGCGCTAGCGACGGCGAGGCTTCGGCTGACAGCGCGGGCAGGAGTAGGACGAGCGGTTCATGAACCGCTCCCGGATGATCGGCGCACCACACCGGCGACACGGCTCGTTCTCTCGACCGTATACGGCCAGGGCACGTTCGAAGTAGCCCGACTGGCCGTTGACGTTCACATAGAGCGCGTCGAACGAGGTACCGCCCGCGGCGAGCGCTTCGCCCATCACCGTGGCCACATCGGCGAGCAATCCGCGCACCGCAGGCCTGGACAGTCCCGAGGCGAGCCGGCCGCCGTGGATCTTCGCGCGCCACAGCGCCTCGTCGGCGTAGATGTTGCCGATCCCGGAGATGACGCCCTGATCGAGCAGGACGCGCTTGATCTCACTCTGCCTGCCCCGGATGACGGCGACCACGGAATCGGGTTCGAAACGCGGATCCAGCGGGTCGCGGGCGATGTGCGCGACCGGCTGCGGTACCAGGGTGCCGTCCACCTCGACCAGCGGCGCGAGTGCCCAGCCACCGAAGGTGCGCTGGTCGATGAAACGCAGCTGGGTACCGTCGCCGAAGGTGGCGCGGATATGGGCGTGCTTCTCCAGCGGCGCGTCGGCGGGCTGGACCAGCATCTGACCGCTCATCCCCAGATGCACGACCAAGGCGGCTTCCGGGTCGTCGAAGGTGAGCCAGAGGAATTTGCCGCGCCGCTCGGCCGACTCGACCCGCAGGCCGGTCAACCGCGCGGCGAGATCGGCGGCGCCTTCGAGATGGCGGCGCACCGAGCGAGGATGGGTGATCGCCACCGATTCCACGACCCGGCCGACCACATGCTCGGCGAGGCCGCGTCGCACGACCTCGACCTCGGGTAGTTCGGGCACGTCAGGTTTCGGCGGTCAGCGCCTCGTAGGCGGCCCCCGCGGCCTTCTGCTCGGCTTCCTTCTTGGACCGGCCGACACCCTGCCCGTAGGCCCGGCCACCGATCACCGTGGTGGCGGTGAATTCCTTGTCGTGGTCGGGCCCGGTCGAGGTGATCTCGTAGCTGGGCACTCCGAGACCACGCTCGGCGGTGAGTTCCTGCAGGCTCGTCTTCCAGTCCAGTCCGGCGCCCATTCGCGGTCCGCGCTCTAGCAGCTCGGCGAACAGCCGCAACACCACGGCACGAGCCACCTCGATGCCGTGCTCCAGGTGCACGGCGCCGAGCAGTGACTCCATGCCGTCGGCGAGGATGCTCTCCTTGTCCCGGCCGCCGGTGAGTTCTTCGCCTTTGCCCAGTAACAGGTGCACACCGAGGCCGCCATCGCCGAGCCCACGGGCTACCTCCGCGAGCGCGCGCATGTTCACCACGCTCGCGCGCAGCTTGGCCAGTTCGCCCTCGGACTTCGAGGGATGCTCGTGATACAGCCGTTCGGTGATGCTCAGCCCGAGCACGGAGTCGCCGAGGAACTCGAGACGCTCGTTCGTCGGCAGACCGCCGTTCTCATACGCGTACGACCGATGGGTCAGCGCGAGACGCAGAAGATCCGGCTGCAGATCGACGCCTAGGGCGGCGAGCAGGCTCGCGTGTTCACCGGACGAGTCGGGTTCGTCGGTCACGTCGCTACGACAGGTCTAACGATCAGACCGCGGCGGTGACCTGGCGGCCCTTGTAGGTGCCGCAGGAAGGGCACGCGATGTGCGGCAGGGTCTTCTCGCCGCAGGCGCGGTTCGGGCAGGTGATCAGGGTCGGCGCGGTGGCCTTCCACTGGCTGCGCCGCGACCTGGTGTTGGAACGGGACATCCGGCGCTTGGGAACGGCCACGACTACTTCTCCTCTGTCTAATTGCTCTGCCGGTTCGGCTGATCGGTCTTGCTCAGTGGTCTCGGTCGGCCGCACCCTCGTCGGGGCTGCCTGTGCCGGGCGATCCGGAGGCGAAATTAGCCAGTCCGGCCCAGCGAGGGTCAAGTATCTCATGCCCGTGGTCGGATCCCGCAATCGCCATCCGTACGCCGCATTCGGGGCACAGTCCCGCGCAATCCGGCGAGCACAGCGGCTGCAGCGGCAGCTCGAGACCGACGGCGTCGATCACCACGGGCTCCAGATCGATGGTGTCGTCGACCAGGCGGTGGACCTCGTCGTCCTCGGTAGTCTGCTCGGTGGCGCTGTCCGGGTAGGCGAACAGCTCGGTCACCCGCAGGGTGACCTCGTCGCCGAACGGCTCCAGGCAGCGCGAGCACTCCCCTTCGATCGGCCCGGTGACGGTGCCGGTGACCAGCACACCTTCGGATACCGCCTGCAACTGCAGGTCGAGCTCCACCTGCGCGCCCACGGGAACGGCGATCAGATCCAGACCGATCCGATTCTCCGTGGTGACGGTGCGGCGCAGCTCGCGCATGGTCCCCGGCCTGCGGCCGAGGCTGCGGGCGTCCAGCACGAAACCGGCGTCCGGCAACCGGCGCTTGGCCGACTTGGGACGCGACGCGGAACCGGAACCGGCGGACATCACGAACTCACTCACGCTCGAGGGGGTTTGGGCAACCAGTCCACAATACGCGATCAGGCGGTGCGCTCCCAAACGCAGCCCCTCGCGCTCGGCGCCGCTACCTGCGGAATTCGCTGGCGTAGTCGGGTACGCCCGTACCACTGCGCAGCTGATGACGTCCCCGCCCGACCGTGCGCAGCGTGCTGGTCAGCGTCTCCTCGAAGTCGGCCAGCCGGGAGTCGACGTAGTGATCGCATTCCTCGCGCAGGCGATCGGCTTCGGCGTGCGCGGCGTCGATCACCCTGGCCGACTCGGCGTGCGCGGCCCGGACCACCTCGGTCTGCGTGACCAGCCGCTCCTGCTCGGCGAGGCCTTCGGCGACGGAGCGGTCGTAGGCGGCCTTGCCCGCCTCGATCATCCGGTCCGACTCGACGCGCGCCCGGCCGGTCACCGCCTCGTATTCGGCGTTGCCGTCGGCCACCACCCGAGCGGCCTCCTCCTGAGCGGAGGCGACCAGGTGGTCGGCGTGCGCACTCGCCTCGGCGACCATCCGGTCGGCGTGCGCCTTGGCGTCGGCCAGGATGCGATCGGCTTCCTCGCGCGCCGAAGTGATGGTGTGCTCGGCCTGCTCGTTCGCTCCGGTCACGGCGGTCTCGGCCGCGGTCCTGGCATCGGACACGATCTTGTCCCGATGGTCGAGCACGTCCTGGGCGTCGTCGAGTTCGCCGGGCAGCGCGTCCCGGACGTCGTCGAGTAGTTCGAGCACATCGCCACGCGGCACGATGCAGCTTCGGGTCGGCGGGATGCCACGCGCCTCTTCGACGATGGCGACAAGTTCGTCGAGCGCTTCGAATACGCGATACATGCTCACTACCCTCCTGCGGACTCACGGCGAAACTCTCCGCCCAGCCCAGTGTGCCCCTCGTCACGGCTCGTGCCGAGTCACTTTCCGGTGTGTCGTGCCAGTGTCTCGCACGCCACAGAAATCAAGTGGAGACCTCCTCTCCGCTTCGTGTTACATTTTTCTGGAAGGTCGACCAAGACCTTCGACACCTACCGCGTTCCCCCTGGATCGCGGACGAAAAAGCCGGAGGTAGGGGCAACCCGCCGTCGAATGTCGACAGGCTCCGATGTGTCAGCGATTCCTGACCATGAGCTACGAACGGAACCTGTCCAGAGTCGACGGAACAGGTGAGCGATCACCATCGCCGTTGCCCCAGCCGATGGCTTGTGTTCGATCGGAAAGACGATGACTGTTCTGGAACTACCGCGACCGGCGGGAGTGAGCGCCACCAGCTTCTTCGTGCCGTGGGGCGGCCCCTACCCTGCGTTGCCGGCCACCGCGGTCGCGACCAAGTTCGGACAGCTCGCCCAGTATCTGCGCGGCGATCGCGCCTTCGCTCAGCTGATCCGGTTCGCGCTGGTCGGCGGGTCCAGCAATATCGCCTATGTCCTGCTGTTCTTCGCCATGCACGGCGCCGGGCCGCTGCTCGCCAATGTCGTCGGCTCCGTCGTCAGCACCATGATCGCCAACGAGCTGCACCGTCAGCTCACCTTCCACGCGGCGGGACGGGTCGGCTGGTTCACGGCGCAGTGGGAAGGCGGCGGGCTGGCGATGGTCGGCCTCGGCGTCACGACCGCCGCGCTTGCCGCACTCGGCGTGTGGGCCCCCGGCCTCGGGGGCACCGCCCAGGCCGCGGCGATCCTCGCCATCACCGCCGCCGTCGGCGGCATGCGCTTCCTGGCGCTGCGCGGCCTGGTGTTCTGAGCGGATTCCGCCTCTTCGGGAGCACTCAGGGCGTACCGGTGCGGCGGGGCCCGGCCACGTTCAGGGCTTGTTCCTCCGTCAGTTCTCGCGCTCGGCCAAGCGGTCGAGGAGGCGCTTGTGCACCGAAGGCGGCAGCATGTCGGCGACGTCGCCGCCGTAGGCCGCGACCTCCTTGACCAGTGAGCTGGACAGGAAACTGAGCGACGGGTTGGTGGCGATGAAGAAGGTGTCCACCCCGGAGAGCTTCTTGTTCATCTGCGCCATCTGCAGTTCGTAGCCGAAGTCGCCCGCGTCGCGCAGGCCCTTCACGATCGCGGTGACGCCCTGTTCGCGGGCGAAGTCGACCAGCAGGCCCTGCCACGACTCCACCCGCACGTTGCTCAGGTGCGCGGTCGACTCACGCAGCAGCTCGATGCGCTCCTCGACGGTGAACATGCCCTGCTTCTTCGGATTGATCAAGACGGTGACGACGACCTCGTCGAACTGGGCCGCGGCCCGGGCGAAGACGTCGAGGTGTCCGTAGGTCACGGGGTCGAACGACCCGGGGCACAGTGCTCCTGCCATGAGGCGACGCTAGCAGGGCGACCGCCGGCGGGCACGCGCGGCCGGACCCGCGCCTACCCGTCCGGCTCGAACTCCGCGAGATCGATGCGTGTTTCGCCGTACCGTCGCGATTTGGCCGGGACGAAGCCTGCGGGCCAGGCTGTTTCGGGCGAACGCGCCGAACGCTCCAGCACCACCGACGCCCCGGGACGCAGCCAACCATGCTCGGTCAGCGCCCGCAGATCGGCCAGCACCGCGGCGTTGTCCACCGCGTAGGGCGGGTCGGAGAAGACCACATCGAAGCGGCCCGCCCCGCCCTGTCGCAGTACGCCGGCCACGGTCGCGACCCGCAGTTCGGCGCCCGGCAGCCCGAGGTCGGCGATGTTGCCGCGGACCACGGCCGCGGCCTTGCGGTCGGACTCGACGAGCAGCGCGTGCTCGGCGCCGCGCGACAGCGCCTCCAGGCCGAGCGCGCCGGAACCCGCGTACAGGTCCAGCACGCGCGCGCCCGCGAAATCCAGCCGGGCGTCCAACGCGCTGAACAGCGCCTCCCGCACGCGGTCGGAGGTCGGGCGGGTGCCCGACGGCGGCACCCGCAGGCGCCGCCCGCCCGCCGTTCCCGCGACGATGCGCGTCATCCGGCGGACGACTCCCGGACCGCCAGTTCGATGAGCAGGTCACCGCCTTCGACCTGCTGCACGGCGCCGATGGCGACGCGGCCGACGGTGCCCGCGCGAGGCGCGGTGATCGCGGCTTCCATCTTCATGGCCTCGATGGTGCCGATGGTGTCGCCCGCCGCCACCGAATCGCCCTCGGACACCGCGAGAGTGACGACACCGGCGAACGGCGCCGCGACGTGACCGGGATTGGTCTTGTCGGCCTTCTCCGCCGCAGGGACCTCGCTGGCGATCGACCGGTCGCGCACCGAGATGGGCCTCAACTGCCCGTTGAGGATGCACATCACCGTGCGCATGCCGCGCTCGTCGGGTTCGGAGATGGCTTCCAGGCCGATGAGCAGGGTGACGCCCTTCTCCAATTGCACCCGGTGTTCGTCGCCGCGACGCAGGCCGTAGAAGAACTGGTTGGCCGACAACCCGGAGGTGTCGCCGTACTTCTCGCGGTGGGCGAGGAATTCGGCGGTGGGGCCGGGGAACAGCAGCCGGTTCAACGTCGCCCGACGCTCCTCGGAGCTACCGGCCAGGGCCTTCTCCTCCGCGGGCGTCAACGGTGTCTCGGGTTTGGCCGCGCCGCGCCCGGCGAGTGCCTTGGTGCGGAACGGTTCGGGCCAGCCACCGGCGGGGGTGCCCAGTTCGCCGCGCAGGAACCCGATCACCGAGTCCGGGATGTCGTAGCGGCCGGGGTCGGCGGCGAAGTCCTCGACCTCGACGCCGGTGCCCACCAGCGCCAGCGCCAGGTCGCCGACGACCTTCGAGGACGGGGTGACCTTCACCAGACGCCCGAGCAGCCGGTCGGCGGCGGCGTATTTCGCCTCGACCTCCTCGAACCGGTCACCCAACCCGAGCGCGATGGCCTGCTGACGCAGGTTCGACAACTGCCCGCCGGGGATCTCGTGGGTATAGACGCGACCCGTCGGCGCGGGCAGCCCGGACTCGAACGGCGCGTACACCTTCCGCAGCGCCTCCCAGTACGGTTCCATGTCGCAGACGTTCTGCAGGTTCAGCCCGGTGTCGTACTCACTGTGCGCCGCCGCGGCGACGATGGCCGAGAGCGCGGGCTGGCTCGTGGTACCGGCCATCGCGGCACTCGCGCCGTCGACGGCGTCCGCGCCGGCCTGCCAGGCGGCCAGGTAGGTGGCCAACTGCCCGCCGGGGGTGTCGTGGGTGTGCACGTGCACCGGCAGATCGAAATTGCTGCGCAACGCGGTGACCAGCTTGGTCGCGGCCGGAGCGCGCAACAGTCCGGCCATGTCCTTGATCGCGAGCACGTGCGCGCCCGCGTCCACGATCTGCTCGGCCAGCTTCAGGTAGTAGTCCAGGGTGTAGAGCGTCTCGTCCGGATTCGCCAGATCGCCGGTGTAGCTGATCGCGACTTCGGCGACCGCGGTGCCGGTCTCGCGGACCGCGTCGATGGCCGGGCGCATCTGGTCGACGTTGTTGAGGGCGTCGAAGATACGGAAGATGTCGATACCGGTGGCTGTCGCCTCGGAGACGAACGCGCGGGTCACCGCTTCCGGATACGGGGTGTAGCCGACGGTGTTGCGGCCACGCAGCAGCATCTGCAAGCAGATATTCGGGATCGCTTCCCGCAATGCCGCCAGCCGCTCCCACGGATCCTCGTACAGGAATCGCAATCCCACGTCGTAGGTCGCGCCACCCCAGCACTCCACCGACAGCAGCTCCGGCGTCAACCGCGCCACATGCCCCGCCACTCCCAGCAGGCCGTTGGTGCGCACGCGGGTGGCCAGCAGTGACTGGTGCGCGTCGCGGAAGGTGGTGTCGGTGACGCCGACCGCCTTCTGCGCCCGCAGCGCCTGCGCGAAGCCGTCCGGCCCCAGCCGCAGCAGCCGCTGGCGCGAGCCGTCCGGCGGCGGCACGCTCAGATCGATCGCGGGCAGCTTGTCGTGCGGGTACACCGTGGTCGGCCGCTCGCCGTGCGGCTTGTTCACCGTGACGTCGGCCAGGTAGTCGAGGATCTTGGTGCCCCGGTCGGCGGACTGACGCAGGGTCAGCAGCTGCGGGCGCTCCTCGATGAACGAGGTGGTGACCAGCCCCGCCTTGAAGTCGGGATCGTCCAGCACCGCGAGCAGGAACGGGATGTTGGTGGCCACACCGCGGATGCGGAATTCCGCCAGCGCCCGGCTCGCCCGCGCCACCGCCGCGCCGAAGTCGCGACCGCGGCAGGTGAGCTTGACCAGCATCGAGTCGAAGTAGGCGCCGATCTCGGCGCCCAGGTTCGCACCGCCGTCCAGGCGGATGCCCGCGCCGCCGGGGGTGCGGTAGGCGGTGATGCGGCCGGTGTCGGGACGGAACCCGTTGGCCGGGTCCTCGGTGGTGATCCGGCACTGCAAGGCCGCGCCCCTGATCGTGACCGCGTCCTGGCTCAAGCCCAACTGCTCGAGCGTCTCCCCGCCTGCGATGCGCAGCTGCGACTGCACCAGGTCCACGTCGGTGATCTCCTCGGTCACCGTGTGCTCCACCTGGATGCGCGGGTTCATCTCGATGAAGACGTGATTGCCGCGCTCGTCCAGCAGGAACTCCACGGTGCCCGCACACGAGTAGCCGATCTGCCTGGCGAAGGCGACCGCGTCGGCGCAGATCCGTTCACGCAGCGCCGGGTCCAGATTCGGCGCGGGCGCCAGCTCGATCACCTTCTGATGCCGACGCTGCACCGAGCAGTCCCGCTCGAACAGGTGCATCACATTGCCGTCCTGATCGGCCAGGATCTGCACCTCGATATGGCGAGGGTTCACCACCGCCTGCTCGAGGAACACCGTCGGGTCACCGAACGCCGACTCCGCCTCCCTGGAGGCCGCCTCGATCGACTCGCGCAATTGCTCCGGCGCGGCGACCCGGCGCATTCCGCGACCGCCACCACCGGCGACCGCCTTGACGAAGATCGGGTACTCCAGCTCGCGCGACGCGGCCAGCAACTCGTCCACGTCCGACGACGGTGCGCTCGAACGCAGCACCGGCAGACCGGCCGCCTTGGCCGCCTCGATGGCGCGCGCCTTGTTACCGGCGAGTTCGAGCACTTCGGCCGACGGGCCGATGAACGTGATGCCCTCGCGGGCGCACGCCGCCGCCAGATCGGGGTTCTCCGACAAGAACCCGTATCCCGGGTAGATCGCGTCCGCGCCCGCCGACTTGGCCGCCTCGATGATCGCCTCGATCGACAGGTAGGCCCGCACCGGATGACCGGGCTCGCCGATCTGGTACGACTCCGCCGCCTTCAACCGATGGACCGAATTGCGGTCCTCGTAGGGAAACACGGCGACCGTCCCGATGCCGAGTTCGTAAGCCGCGCGGAAGGCTCGGATGGCGATCTCGCCACGGTTGGCAACCAAGACTTTCGAGAACATTGACCTAAGGTACCCGGCCGCGTGAACCGCACCGACATGGAATCCCCCTTCGCAAACCTCTTCACAAGACCGCCTAGCACCGTTGCGAAGTTGCGTTCACAGCGCCGACACATGGGCGGCGCCGCAGCAACCGGTGTGCTGCCCGGCGGCCGGGACCGGTCCGAGGTGGGGTACCGGTGGCCGCCGCGCGGTCGACCGACGGCCGGGCTCGGCCTCGATATCTCGACACGCGGCCGCGGCCGCACACGAGGCGAACCACGCGCACGACGAGTTCGGGAGTGTGCGGATCTCCGGTAGCCGCCGCCGGGTATCGGCGAAGAGCCGATCCGATTCCGCGCACGACCCGGGGATTCCGGGAACGGTCGATGCGAATCGGCGTGCCCGGTCCTGCCGATAGCCGGAACGCAAGCCGGCGCCGAATCGGTACGCGGCGATCGTCTCGGGCAAATATTCGATGTGCGGTCGCTCGCGGCGCGCCACCGGACGACTTCGCGTCCGCGGGGCCGATCCCAGTGCGGCTCCTGTTCGACCGCAGGTGGCCGCGGCAGCGGCTCCCGATCTCGGGTCGGTCGTTCCTGGCGGCCGCACCGCGTCCTATGCTGAGAGTGCAGCTGGTTCACCGCAGCACGACGAGATGGAGCCCCGACGTCGCGCGACGGAGTCGAGCCCGCCCGTGCGGCGACGTTACGGCGGGCGAGAGGGAACCCGGTGGGAATCCGGGACTGTCCCGCAGCGGTATGCAGGAACGACCGCCGTCACCAGGCACTGGGTTTCACCGAGCCGGAAGGCTCCGCGACCCGGGAAGCGACGGCCAGTAGGTCGGCCATCGGGAGCACTCCGGCGTACGCCGGCCCGCACGGCCGGTGCCCGCGAGTCCGAAGACCTGCCAGTCGTGCCGGGTACGCCGTACCCGGCGGCCACCGCCTCGTGGATTGGGCGCGCGGATCACCAGCTGACGTGTCGGGCTCCTCGGCCGGGATTTCACCGGCATGTCACAAGGTTCTCCGCCTGCCCGTACGGCGATGGCTTTCGTCCACAGCAATGGAGATACATCGTGACTGTTGCACAGCAGAAGCCGTTCACCGCGACGGTTCTCGGGCTTCCGCGAGTAGGGCCCCGGCGTGAACTGAAGCGGGCCACCGAAGCCTATTGGGCAGGCGAGATCGACGCAGGCCGGTTGCACGCCGTGGCGCGCGACCTGCGGCGGGCCCAGCTCACCGATTTGCGAGCCGCGGGCCTGGACTCGATTCCGGTCGGCACCTTTTCCTATTACGACCAGATGCTCGACACCGCCGAACTGCTGGGCGCGCTGCCGCCCCGGGTCGCCGGGATAGCCGACCCGCTGGATCGGTATTTCGCCGCCGCGCGCGGCACCGAAACGGTGGAGCCCTTGGAGATGACCAAGTGGTTCGACACCAACTATCACTACCTGGTGCCGGAAATCGGCCCCGAGACCGCGTTCTCGCTGCACCCGGAGAAGCTGCTGGCGCAACTGCGGGAGGCGCTCGAGCTGGGCGTGCCGGCGCGACCGGTGGTGATCGGCCCGATCACCTTCCTGAAGCTGGCCAAGGCGAGCGGCGGCTCGGCCCTGGCCCGGCTGATCGAACTGTTGCCGCTGTATCGGGAACTGCTGCGCAGGCTCGCCGTCGCCGGTGCCCAGTGGGTGCAGATCGACGAGCCGGTGCTGGTCACCGACCTCACGGCGGAGGAGATCGGCCTGGTGCAGGTCACCTACGCGGAACTCGCCGACGCCGCCGAGCGTCCGGCGATCCTCGTCGCGACCTACTTCGGGCAGCCGGACGCCGCGCTGCCCGCTCTGGCGAGCACCGGTATAGAAGGAGTGGCCCTCGACTTCACCACCGGCGCCGACGTCGCCGCGGTGGCCGACGTGCCCGCGCTGACCGGGAAGCTGATCGTCGCGGGGGTCGTGGACGGACGCAACGTCTGGCGCACCGATCTCGACCGCGCTGTGGCCACCCTCGATACGTTGCGGGGATCCGCTGCGCAGGTGGCCGTTTCGAGTTCGTGCTCGCTGCTGCACGTGCCCTACACGCTGGCCGCGGAGACGGGATTGGACGAGCGGTTGCGCTCCTGGCTGGCGTTCGGCGCGGAGAAGGTGACCGAGGTCCGCCTGCTCGCGACCGCGCTGAGCGACGGTGCGCAAGCGATCGACGCCGAGTTGGCCGAGGTGCGTGCGGCGCTGGCGTCGCGGAGGTCTGATCCGCGGCTGAACGATCCGCGGGTGCGGGCCGGACTGGCCGCGCTCGGGCCCGACGCCGTCCGCCGCGCACCCGCCGAACAACGCCGAGAACTGCAACGGGACCGTTTGCGGCTACCCGCGCTGCCGACCACGACGATCGGTTCCTACCCGCAGACCTCGGCCATCCGGCTTGCGCGCGCCGCGCTGCGCAAGGGCGAGATCGACCAGGCGGAGTACGTCCGCCGGATGCGCGCCGAGATCGCGGAGGTCATCGCGCTACAGGAGCGATTGGGGCTGGACGTGCTGGTACACGGCGAGCCGGAGCGCAACGACATGGTGCAGTACTTCGCCGAGCAACTCGACGGGTTCGCGGCGACCGAGCAGGGATGGGTGCAGTCCTACGGGACCCGCTGCGTGCGGCCGCCGATCCTGTTCGGTGACGTCGCGCGGCGGGAGCCGATGACCGTCGAGTGGATCGCGTACGCGCAATCGCTCACCGACAAGCCCGTGAAAGGCATGCTGACCGGACCGGTCACCATTCTGGCGTGGTCGTTCGTACGCGACGACCAGCCGTTGGGCGACTCGGCCCGCCAAGTGGCGCTGGCGATCCGCGACGAGACCGTTGACCTCGAGTCGGCGGGCATCAGGATCATCCAGGTCGACGAGCCTGCCCTACGTGAACTGCTTCCGCTGCGCGCGGCCGACCAGCCCGGGTACCTGGAGTGGTCGGTGCAATCGTTCCGGATCGCGACCTCCGGAGTGTCCGATGCGACGCAGATCCACACGCACCTGTGCTACTCGGAATTCGGCGAGGTGATCGATGCGATCGCCGGGCTGGACGCCGACGTCACGTCGATCGAGGCGGCGCGTTCCCGCATGGAGGTGCTCGACGACTTGAACGCGGCGGGATTCGACCTCGGCGTCGGCCCCGGCGTGTACGACATCCACTCTCCGCGGGTGCCCAGCGTGGACGAGATCACCACTTCGCTGCGCGCGGCGCTGAAAGCTGTTCCGGCCGAACGGCTCTGGGTGAATCCCGACTGCGGGCTGAAGACCAGGGGACGCGCCGAGGTGGAAGCCTCACTGCGCAACATGGTCGCCGCGGCGGCTGCCGTCCGGTAACCCGCTCCCGCCCATCGGCGTTCGGTGCCCCCTTCGCCGCCCGAAGGGGGCACCGAACCGTCAAGAGCCGCAGTCCGTTTCCGGCTCCGGTCGCGGTGGTGGCCGACGGCGCAGCGTGTACCGATCACACGGTTCCTCCCGCCGCGTCACCGGCAACTCCCGCGCCCGCGCCCGCATCCCCCGCCGCCACGCCGTATGACACCCGGAACAACGCTCCATCGGCTACCCCTCCTCGCATGTCGACCACCGGACAATGGTTCCCCTCTCACCTACTTCGACGTGCCCGCCCCCCGATTCGGTTCCATCCGATCCGGAAATCAATCGCCACCACCGAGACCGGTCGAACTCGGTCACCCACAGCCGAATTCGAGGACGACCTGCTCGACCGAGTCCCGCTCTACAGTCCGAAGGCCCGGTTGATGGCGGTCATGTCGAAGTAGTCTCGCCACGTGGTGATTTCGCCGTCGGCGACCTCGAAGAAGCCCATGACCGGCAGCGGTGTCTCGCGTCCCGCGGAGCGGAGGGTGTCGGTGCGCTCGTTCATCACCACGTTGCCGGAGGCGACCTGGTGATGGATGTCGAAATCGATGGCTTCGAAGGTGGTCAGGAAACCCGCGATGAAGTCGCGGATGGCGGTGCGGCCGACGATGGGTTCCATCGGGATGTTGTGGTAGACGGCGTCCTCGGCGAAATACGCGCTGATCCGATCCGGATCGGGGTCGGACCAGCTTCGGCACATCGCACGCACGAGTTCGTCGGGATCGGGCATTCGTTCTGCTCACTTTCCTGCTGCCGGAAGACGGGCGCCGGACCCCTCGATTCAACCAAGCAATCGCTCGGCAGGGAAGGGGGTGGTGGGCGTTTTCATGCCCGATCCACAATGCGACGGCAAACCTCTCTTCGCACGCTACGCAGATCGAAGGCATTGCTGGATACCTCGCAAAAGCATATTCCTGCGGGTAAGAACGCGCGTTTTTGCGATGATTGCGAATCATCGCAGCTACCATCGTGCACGTGCGCAAGATGTATGCGGGCGCCCGGCTTCGGCGATTGCGTGAAGAACGGAGGATGACTCAGGCGGCTCTGGCGAAATCGCTGGATCTGTCGCCGAGTTATCTCAATCAGCTCGAGCGCGACCAGCGCCCACTCACCATTCCCGTACTGCTGAAACTCAATTCCACCTTCGATCTCGACGTCCAGTTCTTCGCCGCCGATTCCGACGCGCGGCTCGTGTCGGACCTGCACGAGGTGCTCATCGACGCCGCGGGCGGGCACACCGCGCCGCTGACCGAGGTGGAGGAACTGGCAACCCGCCAGCCGGAGGTCGCCAGGATCGTCGTCGCGATGCATCGCCGACTACGCGCCGCCACCGATCAGCTGGACCTGCTCTCCGCGCGGGTGTCCGCGCCCGCGGGCGCGCCGGGCGTGCCCATGCCCTACGAGGACGTGCGCGACTTCTTCTACGACCATCACAACCACATCGCACAGCTCGACATCGCCGCCGAGCAGCTGTTCGAGAACTCCGGGCTCACCATCGGCTCGCTCGATCGTCAGCTCGCCCGCATCGCCGAGGAACGCGCCGGAGTCACCGTCCTGGTACGCGGCGACGGCGCCGACCCCACCGTCCCCAAGCGCCACTACGACCCGGAGATCAGGACGCTCACGCTGGCTCGCCGGTTGCGGCCCGGCCAGCGCGCCTTCCAGATCGCCACCACGCTCGGCCTTCTGCTCTACGGAGCCGAGCTGGACGCCGTCCTGGCCGAGAGCCCGGCGCTCAACGGCGAATCCCGCACACTGGCGCGGATCGGGCTGGCAAATTACTTCGCCGGCGCGCTGGTGCTGCCGTACGGCCGATTCCTGCGATCGGCCGAGGAACTGCACTACGACATCGATCTGCTCGGTCTGCGGTTCGAGGTCGGCTTCGAGACCATCTGTCATCGGCTCAGCACCATGCAACGTCAGGGCCAGCGTGGGGTCCCGTTCTTCTTCGTGCGCACCGACCGAGCGGGCAACATCTCCAAACGGCAGTCCGCCACCGCCTTCCATTTCTCCCGGGTGGGCGGCAGTTGCCCGCTGTGGGTGGTGCACGAGGCCTTCTCCAACCCCGGCCGCATCCTGACCCAGGTGGCCGAGATGCCCGACGGCCGCCGCTATCTGTGGGTCGCGCGCACCGCCGCGATCGCCCCGCACGGGTTCGGTACCGCGGCGAAGAATTTCGCGATCGGCCTCGGCTGCGATGTGGAATACGCCGACCGTCTGGTGTATTCGGCCGGATTGCAGCTGGACGACCCGGCGGCCTCGGTGCCGATCGGCGCGGGCTGCAAAGTGTGCGAGCGCCCCGCGTGCCCGCAGCGCGCCTTCCCGCACATCGGCAGTCCGTTGGCGGTCGCCGAGCACACCAGCACCGACCTGCCCTACCCGCGGCTGGGGCGCTGACCTCGCCGGGGCCGGGGAATCAGGACTTGGCCAGGTACTCCAGCCGCTCGGAATCGACGGCCGCGTGCATCATTCCCGCCAGACCGGGATGTTTGCGCAAGCCAGGGTCGGACGCCACCACGGCGCGGGCGAATTCCTGGGCGGCGGTGATGACCTCGAGGTCGTCCAGTAGTGACAGCAGACGCAACGAGCGGGCCGTGCCGGACTGGGCGGCGCCGAGCACGTCGCCCTCGCGGCGGGTGCGCAGGTCGAGCACCGCGAGTTCGAAGCCGTCGGTGGTGGCGGCGACGGCGTCCAGCCGCGCCATCGCCGATCCGCCCGGCGCGGCATCGGTGACCAGCAGGCACAACCCGGGGTGCCGTCCCCGGCCGATCCGGCCGCGCAGCTGATGCAACTGACTGACGCCGAACCGGTCGGCGTCGACGATGACCATCACCGTCGCGTTGGGCACGTCCACGCCGACCTCGACCACGGTGGTGCACACCAGTACGTCCACCGATCCGTCATTGAACGCGCGCATCACCTGGTCTTTTTCGTCGGCGGGCAGCCTGCCGTGCAACAGGCCGACCCGTACGCCGGCCAGCGGGCCGCCGCGCAGCATCTCGTAGACGTCGAGCGCGGCCTGGGTGGTCGGGCCCTCCTTCTCGCCGTCGCCGGACTTCGAACGCCCGTTGCGGGACTTGCCCGCCGTCTCCTCGTCGTCGCCGATGCGCGAACACACCACGTACGCCTGACGCCCGGCGGCGACCTCCTCCACGATCCGCTCCCACGCGCGATCCACCCAGTTCGGATGCTGCCTGCGCGGCACCACCTTGGAGACGATCGGCGAGCGCCCTTTCGGCAGTTCGGTCAGCGTGGAGGTCTCCAGATCGCCCAGCGTGGTCATGGCGATGGTGCGCGGGATCGGCGTCGCGGTCATCACCAGCAGATGCGGGCTGACACCGGTTCTGGCCTTGGCGCGCAGGGCGTCTCGCTGCTCCACGCCGAAACGATGCTGCTCGTCGACCACCACCATGCCGAGATCGAAGAACTCGACGTTGTCCTGGATCAGCGCATGCGTGCCGATCACGATGCCCGCCTCGCCGGTCACCGCTTCCAGCAGCGCGGCCTTCTTGGCCGCGGCCGACATCGACCCGGTCACCAGCACCACGCGGGTGGCGTGGTCGGACGCGCCCAGTTCGCCCGCGGCCCCCAGCTCACCGAGCATGCCGCGCAGCGACCGATAGTGCTGCGCGGCGAGCACCTCCGTCGGGGCGAGCAGCGCGCACTGCAGACCCGCGTCCACCACCTGCAACATGGCGTGCAGGGCGACGATCGTCTTGCCGGAGCCCACCTCGCCTTGCAGCAACCGGTGCATCGGTTGCTCGCGGCCCAGATCGGCGGAGATCTCCGCAACGACCTGCTTCTGCCCCGCCGTGAGTTCGAAGGGCAGCCGCTGGTCGAACGCGGCGGCGATGCCGTCGGCGCGCGACGCGCAGGCGCGCGCCCGGCGGCCGGACACCTCGTGCCTGCGCTCGGCCAGCACCAATTGCAGGGCCAGCGCCTCGTCGAAGCGCAGCCGATCCTTGGCCTGATCGATATCGGACTTGCGTTCGGGCAGGTGGATCAGGCGCAGCGCGTCCGACAGGTTCGGCAGCGCCCGTTCGGCGCGCACGTCCTCCGGCAGCGGATCATCCAGCGGATCGAGCTGGTCGAGCACCTGCCGCACGCAGGCGAGCACATCCCAGCTCTGCACCTTGGCGGTCGCCGGGTAGACCGGGATGAACTCGCGCTCCATGAACGACGTGTCCACTCCCCCCGCGCCCGCGGCGCTCTGCGCCAGACCACGCAGGTCTCCGCCGCCGCGCACCTTCGTCAGCGCGCCGACCGAATCGTCGTCGCCCTCGGCCTCCGGCAGGATCAGGTAGCCGGGATGACTGAGGTTCCACTGGCCGGGGCGCCAGTAGTTCACCGTGCCCGACATCATCGCGCGCAGACCTTCGCGGACCACGTATTTCACCTTGTCGCCATTGAAGAAGGTGACGTCGACGCCGCGCCCGGAACCGGTGTCGAGAACCACCTTCAGCAGCGATCCGCGGCGGTTGCGCATCGGCCGCAGTTCGGCCTTGGTGATCCGCCCGATGACGGTGATGTGCGAACCGTCCTCGGGCGCCTCCTCGGTGAGCGGCTGACCCTGCGTCGCGTACCGCAGGGGGTAGTGCCGCAGCAGATCCTCGACGGTCCGCATGTCGAACGCGTCCGCCAGCGAGTCCGCGGCCTTCGCGCCGAGAATGTGGTCGAGCCGATCGCTCAGTGCCGCCATGCGCTACTCCACTCCGATCTGCACCGAATCACCTTGCTGCCCACCGGAATACACGATCACCTCGACCCCGGGAAAGTTCTGTGCGATATGAGCGGCGAGTTCGTCGCCGAGACCGTCCGGCGCCGCCGCTCCCATCAGCAGGGTGACCAACTCGCCGCCGAAGGCGAGCAGCCGGTCCAGCAGCGTCCGCCCCGCCGCGCGTACGTCGGGCTCGATCACGACGACATCGTGCCCGGCCAGTCCGAGACCGTCGCCCGGCTCGCAGGTGCCGACCATGGTGAGCGCGCGCTCGGTCGCCGGGCGCAGCGAGCCCCACCGCGTCGTGGCGGCCGCTTCCGACATGGCGAAGGCGTCGTCCACCGCGAATCGTCCTCGGTCGTGCACGGCCAGGGCGGCCAGACCCTGCACCATCGACGCACTCGGCAGCAGCAGCACGTCCCGACGGGCGTCACGCGCGGCGACACCGACCGCGACCAGTTCGTGCGCGGGCAGGGCGCCGTTGGGCAGCACCAGCACCTCGCGGTTCGGCATCCGCCGGATCGCGGTCAGCAACGTCGTCGCCGTGACCGGCTCGTCGCCCGCCAGCACCACGGCGCCCGCATCCTCGAACAGCGTCGCGGCGCCGGCACCCGCGACCACCGCCAGAATCCCCCGATCGGCCGGAAGTTCGAGCGTCGCCCCCGCGCTCGAGCCGAGCCCACCGGCCACCACCTGAGTCGAATCGGCAGCCGGGGCGGACGACGCGATGCCCCCGGTTCGGACGGGCCGGGGCCGCGAGTCGGAGATACCGTCACCGGCGAGGGGATTCGCCGCTTCCACGCGTTCACCGGACCCGGCCGGGGCGTCTCGGTGCGGCGTGCGAACGACATTCTCGATGCGGATCCGGCTGAGTTCGCCCGCCGCGATGCCCGCCTCCACCGCCGCTCCGGCGTCGGCGCAGTGCACATGCGCCGACCAGGACCCGCCGCCGTCACCGACCACCACGACCGAGTCGCCGAGTTCGCCGAGCCGGGCGCGCAGCGCGGCCACCTTCCGCTCGTCGGAGCCTGCCAGCAGGTACATCACCTCGTACTGCGGCTCGGCGTCGTCCGCGGGCGCCGATCGCGCCGCCGCGGGCCGTGGGTACTCCGGTCGCGCGGGCGCCTGGCCCCGGGTCACGGTGACCAAGCTGTCCAGCAGCACCACCAATCCGCGGGCTCCCGCGTCGACAACACCGGCCCGACGCAGCACACCCAATTGGAACGGCGTGTCGCCGAGCGCCTTGGCCGCGCCGTCGGCCGCCGCCAGCGCCACGTTCGCCAGCTCCTGGTCCGGGCACTGCGCGGCCGCCGCGGCCGCGCGGTCCAGCACGGTGAGGATGGTCCCTTCGATCGGCACGCTCAGCGATTCGCGGACCAGTTCGGAGGCCCTCGCCAGTGCGGCGCGCAGGCTGTCGGCCGTGAACGGGCCACCGTCCACCGCGTCCGCGACGCCACGCAGCACCTGGGACAAGATGATCCCGGAGTTGCCCCTGGCTCCGACCGTCGCGCCGTGCGCCATCGCGACCGCTACGGCGCGGGCCGCGCTCCCGTCCGCGTTCGCCGCCGCCTCCCCCGCGTCCACCGCGGCGCGCATGGTGGCCAGCAGATTCGTACCGGTATCCGCGTCCGGGACAGGAAAGACATTGAGTGCGTTGATCTCCTCGCGCCGGTGTTCCAGGCCGGCGAGACAGGTGCGGCCCCAGCGCAGCAATGCCGTGCCGTCCACTACATCCCGCACTCCGGACACCGTCACCTCACTCCCTTCCGCCACCCGCCCACCCTCGCCGCCCGCCAGGTTAGCGGGCGGTCCCGACAGGCGACCGGCAAGACCGCGCTCCTACACTGGGGATGCCCGGCAACGGATCCGGCACTCGTCCGTGAGGACCGGTTTGGTGGATCGGCGCCTGCACAGCTACCCTTGCAGGGTTGCCTCGCGTGGCCGTCGCCGGTCTGCGCTGGTCGGCTTTCCGTCGGCAGGGCACACTCGACATTGCAACGAGGACGCGTCGCACCGCGAAGGCGGCGGTCCCCACCATTGACATGAAGGAGTTCGCGACTATGGCTGCCGTCTGCGACGTCTGCGCCAAGGGCCCCGGCTTCGGGAAGTCGGTCTCGCACTCGCACCGGCGCACCAACCGTCGTTGGAACCCGAACATTCAGACCGTGCGCGCACAGGTCGCTCCGGGCAACACCCGCCGCATGAACGTGTGCACCTCCTGCCTGAAGGCGGGCAAGGTCGTCCGCGGCTGATCCGCTTCCCGGCCGACCAATACCGTCGGCACACGCCCCGGCACCCGTATCGGGTGGTCCGGGGCGTTGTCGTGACTGCGGTGTCGTGACTGCGGTGTGCCGACGAGCGTGGCAGCGGTGACCGAGCATCCGTGGCGGGTCCAGCCGCTGGCCGCCGAATACGTCTACAGCCTGGCCGAATGCCACATCGCCTGTTGGCGCGAGGCGTATCAGGGGCTGGTGCCCGCGCACGTGCTCGACGCGTTCGACATCGAGCGCCGGGCCGAGCTGTGGGAGCGCGACCGAGTGCGCTATCCGGGCCGCACATACGTCGCGGTCGTCGAGGACCTGGTCATCGGATTCTCCAGCGCGGGCCCGCCCGGCGACGCGGACGCGGTGACCCCGCTCGAGCTGCACGCCCTCTATGTGCGGTCCCGCCGGCACGGCAGCGGAGTCGCCGACGACCTGATCCGCGCGGCCCTCGATCCGGCCGCCCCGTGCTCACTGTGGGTGTTCGAACAGAACGCGCGGGCCCAGGCGTTCTACCGCAGGCACGGTTTCGTGCTCGACGGCACGCGCAAGGTCGAGCCGTTCACCGCCGCGATGGAGGTGCGCATGGTGCGCACCCCGACGAAGCACGCGGACTCCACCTGGGATGACGCCCACTAGGCATACCTCCGCCTCCGCTCGCCGCGTATCCGCGCGCCGCCGCCCAGCCGGTCCGAGCAGGCGTCCCCGGCGCCCGCATCCCACCATCCGCGACCCCATCTGCGCGTCGGCCGCCCACGGACGTGTCCTGCCGTGCCCGTTAAGGTGCAGATCATGACCTCGAGCGAGCAAGCAGGGTACGTG
Source organism: Nocardia sp. NPDC047654 (assembly GCF_043205035.1). Classification (NCBI taxonomy): domain Bacteria; kingdom Bacillati; phylum Actinomycetota; class Actinomycetes; order Mycobacteriales; family Nocardiaceae; genus Nocardia; species Nocardia sp. NPDC047654. The sequence continues at coordinate 445,771 of NZ_JBIDDF010000001.1, read as the reverse complement.
ACGACCGTCGACGGCGTCCTCCAGATCACCATCGCCACCTCCGCCAACGGCACGTCCATGGACTTCGCGGGCATCAACGCGGGCACCGCCGCACTGCACTCGCTCGGTTCCGAGGTGGGCGCGGTGCTGCTGCGGGGCACCGGCGCCAACTTCTGCGCGGGCGGCGACGTGCGCGGCTTCGCCGCCGCGCGGGATCGCTCGGCGCACATCCACGGTCTGGCCACCGACCTGCACGAATTCGTCCGCGCGCTGGACGCGGTCACGGTCCCGGTAGTGGCCGCGGTCCAGGGTTGGGCGGCCGGGGCGGGCATGAGCCTGGTCTGCCTGGCCGACATGGCCCTCGGCGGACCCGGCACCAAGCTGCGCCCGGCGTATCCAGGCATCGGCCTGAGCCCCGACGGCGGCATGTCCTGGACGCTGCCGCGCGTCGTCGGGCGGGCGCGCGCCCGCGAGATCCTGCTCACCGACGCCGTCCTGGACGCCGACGAGGCGGTGCGCCTCGGCGTACTGAGCAGGCTGGTCCCCGACGGCGAGATCTCCGAGGAGGCGCAGCGCCTCGCACGCACCATCGCGGCCGGACCGCGTTCCACCCACGCGAGCATCAAAACGCTGCTGCGGCAGTCGGATACCGCGACGCTGAGCGATCAGCTCGACAGCGAGCGCGACGGAATCGCCGCGGCCGCGAGTTCCCCCGCCGGACGGGAGGGCGTCGACGCCTTCGTCGCCAAGCGCAAGCCCGACTACGCCGGAAGGGCCTGATCGGTCGTCACTCGAGAGTCGAGAGCACGAATTTCGCCACCGCGTCGGTGAACGAGTCGTTGTCGTCACCGGCCGCGGTGTGCGCGGCGCCGCCGATCTCCACGAGCTGGGCGTGCGGCACCAGCCGCTGGAACGCCTCGGCTCCTTCTGCGCTCACCACGTCCGAGCGCATGCCGCGGACCAGCAGCACCGGGATGCGCAGCGCCCGCGCCGCGTCCTCCATCGGCTCGATCATCGCGGACGGGTCCTCCGGCCGGTCGCCGAGCATCTCGGGATCCCAGTGCCAGTACCAGCGACCGTCGCGCTCGCGCAGGTTGCGCAGCAGGCCTTCGGTGCTCTTCGGCCGCGGGCGGTGCGGCAGGTACTCGGCGACCGCGTCGGCCGCCTGTTCGATGCTGTCGAAGCCATCGCGATGCTTGCCGAGGAAGTCGATCACCCGGGCGACCCCTTCCGGCTCGGGCCGGGTCACGATGTCGACGAGCACCAGGGCGCTGATCGCCGCTCCGCCGGGCCGCGCGGTGGTGAGCAGCCCGGTGATTCCGCCCATGCTGGCCCCGACGACCACCGCGGGGGCGCCCAGCTGTTCCAGCACCAGCAACAGGTCCTCGACCATGGTCTGGCGCCGGTAGTCGCGATCCGGCGCCCATTGGCTGTCGCCGTGGCCGCGGGCGTCGACCGTGACGACCCGCATCCCCGACGCGCCCAGCCTGGCGCCGGTCTTCTTCCACGAATGCCGGGTTTGCCCGCCACCGTGCAAGAAGACGACGAGCGGGCCGTCGACCGGGCCGAACTGATCGGCGGCCAGCTCGATTCCGCCCGAACCGCGCAGCCGGAGCCGGGACGGTTCGAGAAGATTGTTCGCATTACTCACGATCTGTAGGATCGCACAACGCTGTTCCGCGCCGGCGCGAACCCGGCGAATCGAGGGTTCAGCAGCCGAGATTGCCCACGAAGAACAGGCACGCGATCTTGGCGTTCACCGACGCGGACAGGGTGGAGGAGCCGCTGGAGGTGTATTCCTCGGCGACCGGAGCCGTCGTGGTCTCCGTGGCGGGCTCGAGCCGCAGGGGGGCCGCTCCCGCGACGGCCGCGCCGCTGGTCAAAGCGGCACAGAAGGCCAAGGTCGCGGTGGTGCCGCGCAGCGCGCCGCGAACGGTGGTGTTGTGCATGGAACAGCTCCTCACTCGTTAACTCTCGGTCGATCACACACAGACGCCCGATTCAGGGCAGGCGCCAGTCAACCGGTTCGGCACCCAGTTCGTCGAGTAGTTCGTTCACTCGCGAGAAGGGGCGGGAACCGAAGAACCCACGAGACGCCGACAGTGGCGACGGATGCGCGGACTCGATGTACGGGACCTCGGCTTCGACCAGCAGCGGCTTCAGCGTCGCCGCGTCGCGGCCCCACAGGATCGCCACCAACGGCTCGTCCCTGGCGACCAGGGAGCGGATCGCCTGATCGGTGACCTCCTCCCAGCCCTTGCCCCGGTGCGAAGCGGGCTTACCCGGCGATACGGTGAGCACGCGGTTCAGCATCAGCACACCCTGGTCCGACCATGGGCTCAGATCGCCGCAGGAAGGCGTGGGGTGGCCGAGATCCTTGCTGTATTCGGCGAAGATATTGGCCAGGCTGCGCGGGATCGGCGAAACATCCTGCGCCACGGAGAAACTCAGCCCCATCGGATGACCGGGCGTCGGGTAGGGATCCTGGCCGACCACGAGCACGCGCACCGCGTCGAACGGACGCTGGAAGGCGCGCAGGACGTTCTCACCGGACGGTAGGTAGCCACGGCCGGCGGCGTTCTCGGCACGAAGGAATTCGCCCATGGCGGAAATCCGATCCGCCACCGGCTCGAGTGCCTTCGCCCAGCCCGGATCCATGATTTCCGACAGTGGTTTCGCGCCCATGACCGCACAACTTAGCGTGGCTCGCCGCCGGACGGCGATTCCGCCCCACGGAATGATTCCCACCCACCGCCGCCCGTCTGCGCGACGCCGTCGACGGTAAGCCCGCGACCGGCCACAACTCGCCCGATCACGACCCATCCGGGTGGGAGCGGGCGGCCCGGCGCCCACGCGCCCGCGAAGGCATGATCCTCGCCGCCGGTCAGGATCCATTGCGCCGCATCGGCGTCCAGCCGAGCGGCGACAAGCTCCAGCGCCGGGTCGCGCAAGGCGGCCGAATCCAGGTCGATGGCCACGCCAGAGGCCGATGCGATATGCCCCAGATCCGCGAGCAACCCGTCGGACACATCGGTCAGCGCGTGCGGCCCGAGGCCGGGCGCTCTCGGCGCTGGACCTCCCGACGCAGTGCGCGTTTCCGGTTCGGCGCCGAGCGGCGCGGGCCGGGGCGACGATTGCGGGTCTCGGGCTTCCAGCGAGACGGTCGCGGCATCCCGCGCGGCCACACCAGATGCGGTGCGAGCCGAAAATGGCTCAGCCGCAGCAATTTCCGATCCGCCGCGCGAACCACCGGGCAGTGCGTCCAGGACGAGGGCGTACGGCGGCTGCGGGACCCGGTGCGCGGCAAGCGCTTCGGCGACCTCGGGGCCGGTCACCCCGGCGGTGAAGGCGGCCAGGCCCGCGGCCGACCAGCCGAGCCGACCCGCCACCGCGACGACATCCCCCACGCGCGCACCCGCTCTGGTGATCGGCGCGCCACCACCCGGATCGCCGAAGGCGGTGACGGAGACGACCAGTTCCCGGCTGCGGACCAGGTCGCCACCCGCGATGGACGCCCCCGCCCTGGCCGCCTCGGCCCACATGCCGTCGGCGAGTCCGTCGACCACCTCGAGCGGGGTATCGGCGGGGCAGCCGAGCGCGACGACGAACGCGGTCGGAGTGGCGCCCATGGCGACCACGTCGGCGGCGTTCTGTGCGATCGCCTTGCGGCCCACATCCTCGGGGCTGGACCAGTCCAGCCGGAAATGCCGGTCCTGCACGAGCATGTCGGTGGTCACCACGAACCGGCCGTCGGGAGCCGCGATCAGCGCCGCGTCGTCGCCGGGGCCGAGCAGCACGCCCGGCGCCTGCACCCGGCCGGCGTTGATGCGGTCGATCAGCGCGAACTCCCCCAGTTCACGCACTGTCCTCGGGGCCCTGCTGGCGCTGATGACCGATCCTCTCCGGCGCGGTGCTTGCTGGAACGAGCCCGACGGTACCCTTTCGGAGGCATTCGAGTACTTCCGGCCCGGTCCACCGCTGCGCGGCTGCCGACCAGGGCGACGCGCACCAGAAAGGATCGGTGACCATGGCGGCGGATTCGCCGGACCGCGATTCGGAGCAGCGGGACGAACACCCGGAAGCCGCTACCGAATCCCGCAAGTCCGGGCACGCGGACAATGCGGTGGGTAGCGCCGACGCCGCTTCCTCCGACGCCGCGACACCGGACAACGACACCGGGGACAGCGACGCCGAGGACTCGCCGGCCCCAGCGGACGAGAGCGACATCGGAAGTTCCGCAGCAGCAGACGAGAGCGACGCCGAAGACTCCGCAGCAGCGGGCGAACCGGACAACCCGCCCGCGCCGGCCCCCGCGCACCAGTACTCGCCCGCGCTCATCGCCACCGCCGTGGCGCTTCCGGTCGTGCTGGTCGTCGCCGTGATCGTGGCCGCCGTGCTCGCGCGCCGCGCGCCCGTCGAGCGTGAACCGCTGGTGCTCGGCCCCGTCCCCGCCCCGGCGGCGGAGGGTCCGGCCTGCGCCGAGCTGCTGCCCGCCCTGCCCGCGAACCTGGGCGAGTTCACCAAATCGACCCTGGTCGAGCCCGCCCCGACCGCCACCCGCGCCTGGCAGCGCACCGAAGGCGGCGACGCCATCGTCCTGCGTTGCGGGTTGGATCGCCCGCTGGAATTCAACCGCGCCTCGCCGCTGCAGATCGTCGACGGCGTGCAGTGGTTCGAGGTCCGCGACCAGGCCGCCGCGGCGAGCACCTGGTTCGCCGTCGACCGGGGGACCTACGTCGCTCTCACCATCCCCGACGGCTCCGGCCCCACGCCGCTGCAAGAAGTCTCCGACACCATCACCGCCCACCTCCCGGCGCAGCCGATCGACCCGGGACCGCTGCCCAACTGACGGCGAGCAACGTGCGCCGATCCGTCCGCGATGGCTCGAGCGGGCCACTCGTCCCGTGGCGCGCGCATCGAGGCACAGCCGACAAGCGATCAGAGCCGAACGTGAACCGGAGTGAGACCGAGTTGCGAGGGCAGCGGGCTCAACGCAGGCCGGTGCCGCGGGCGAGCGCGGTGTCGATGAGCGAGGAGATCAGTGCGGCGAAGTCGACGCCGGTGGCCTCCCACATGCGCGGGTACATGGAGATGGCGGTGAACCCCGGCATCGTGTTGATCTCGTTGATCACCGGTCCCTGCTCGGTGACGAAGAAATCGACCCGCGCCAGGCCCTGGCAGTCGAGTGCTCGGAAGGCGCGCACGGCCAGTTCCCGGATCTGGTCGGAGACCTCGTCGTCCAGCTTGGCGGGGACGTCGAATTCGCAGACGTCGTCGAGGTACTTGGTGTCGAAGTCGTAGAAGGCCGGCGCGTCGGCGATGGTGCCGGTCTCCGGCATCCGAATCTCCGCGACCACGCTCGCCGCGACCCGGCCGTCCGGAAATTCCAGGACCCCGCACTCCACTTCGCGTCCGACGATGCCCGCTTCGACGATCACCTTCGGGTCGTGCGCGCGCGCCGCCGCGATGGCGGCATCGAGGTCGTTCCAGTCGCCGACGCGGGTGATGCCGATCGATGAACCGCCGCGGGCGGGCTTGACGAACACCGGCAGGCCGAGGCGCAGCCGGTCCTCCTCGGCGACCGTCGCGGTGCCGGGCCGCAGCACCACCTGGGTGCCGACCGGCAGTCCCTCGGCCGCCAGCAGTTTCTTGGTGAACTCTTTGTCCATGCCCGCCGCGCTGGCCAGCACACCGGGGCCCACATAGGGAACTCCGGCGAGTTCCAGCATTCCCTGCAATGTGCCGTCCTCACCGAACGGTCCGTGCAGGATCGGGAAGACCACGTCGACCGCGCCGAGCGCGGCGCTCGGATCGTCGAGTGCGATCAGCGCCCCCGAGCGGCTCGGGTCGGCGGCCAGGGTCAGTGCCGTGCCCGCGGCGTCCACCGAGGGCAGGGCGCGATCGTGGATGCCGAGCGAGGCCACCTCCGCACCGCCGAGCACCCAGCGGCCCTCGGTGGTGATGCCGATCGGCACGGCCTCGTACTTCTCCGGATCCAGATGACGCAGCACGCTACCGGCCGATACGCAGGACACGGCGTGCTCGTTGCTGCGCCCGCCGAAGACCACTGCCACCCTGATCCGGTTCGTCATGCTCCGAACCGTACCCGTTTCGGTGCGCGCTCCCACCGCTGACCGTCCCGGACACTCCGGCCTCCGTTCACGCGGGCGGAGCCGGAATCACTCCGGCTTCATCCGCCGCCCGAGCAGGTTGCCGACCGCTTCTCGCACGGAGAGTCCTTCATGGCAGACCTGATGCACGGCGGTGGTCAGCGGCATCTCCACGCCCTGCCGTTCGGCCAGCGCACGCACCGATGTGCAGGACTTCACACCCTCGGCGACTTGGCCATGAGTGGCCGACTGCGCGGCCTCCATGGACCCGCCCGCGCCGAGCACATGACCGAACGACCGGTTGCGCGATAGCGGGGAGGTGCAGGTGGCGACCAGGTCACCGACTCCGGCCAGGCCCGCCAGCGTCACCGGCTCCGCGCCGAGGGCGACCCCGAGCCGGATGATCTCGGCCAGCCCGCGGGTGATCAGGCTGGCGATCGAGTTGTCGCCCAGGCCCATCCCAGATGCGATCCCGCAGGCCAGCGCGATGACGTTCTTGCAGGCGCCGCCGATCTCGCAGCCGACCACGTCGGTGTTGGTGTAAGGCCGGAAGTATCCGGTCGCGCTGGCGTGCTGCACCGCCACGGCGCGGTCGTTGTCCGAGCAGGCGATCACGGTCGCGGCGGGCTGACCCACTGCGATCTCGCGCGCCAGGTTCGGCCCGGACAGCACCGCGATTCGGCTCGGATCCGCCTCGGTGACCTCTTCGATCACCTGACTCATCCGCAGCAGCGTGCCGGTCTCGATTCCTTTCGCCAGGCTCAGCAGGGTGGCGTCGGCCCCGATCAGTCCCTTCCACGCCGCGAGGTTCGCGCGCAGCGACTGCGACGGCACCGCCAGCACGGCGATGTCGGCTCCGTCCAGCGCTACCGCCGGGTCGTGGGTCGCCGCGATCGGCGGCAGCGGAATATCCGACAGGTAATCGGGATTGCGATGTTCGGAGGCCAGCGCCGCGGCGACCTCGGGGCGCCTGGCCCAGATCGTGACCTCGGTTCCCGCGTCCGCCAACACCTTCGCGAACGCGGTGCCCCACGATCCCGCGCCCAGCACTGCCACCCTCGTCATCAGCCCAATATGCCATGGAAGGATTGCTCGCATGCGCCCGCACGCCGTGCATGCCGTGATCGCGGTCAAGAGCCTCGATCAGGCCAAGAGCCGACTGGCCGACCGGCTGCGCCCGGAGCACCGGGCACGCCTCGTGCTGGCCATGCTCGCCGACACCGTGACCGCCACCGCGGCGGTCGTGGAGGTCGGGTCGGTCACCGTGGTCACGCCGGACCCCGAGGTGGCGGACCTGGCCCGCGCGCTGGGCGCCGACGTCCATCCGGAACCGCACGGACCGCACGCCGGCGGGCTGAACACCGCGCTGGCCGCCACCGCCGCCGCGTTGCGCGGTGCGCACGGACCGATCGATCTGCTCGCGCTGCAAGCCGATCTGCCCGCGCTGCGCCCGGAAGAGCTCTCGGACATGCTCGCCGCCGCCCCGCGCGGACTGCGCTCGATCGTGGTCGACCACGAGGGCAGCGGCACCGCCGCGCTCGTGGTTCGCGACCCGGTCGCCGCGCTGGACCCCCGCTTCGGCCCCGGTTCGGCGCGCAGCCATATCGAGGCCGGGGCGGTCGATCTCACCGGGGACTGGCCGGGGCTGCGCCTGGACGTCGACACCGCCGCCGACTTGGACCGCGCGGTGGCGCTCGGGGCCGGAAACGCGACCCGTGCTGTCCTGCACGACATCGGCTGGCCGGGCGGCGTTCACGAACCCGTTCCACACGTGTGCTAGCCGGTCGCCATGGTGGTGTGAGACACACGTCGATCGCGCTCGCGGGATGCGCGGGTGCTCTCCGGTAGGGGATGATCGTTGGCGTGAGCGATACGGAAACCGTCAAGCAGCAGCCGTTGCTTCCCACGCCACCCCCGGCGGCGACACCCCTGTCCGCCGACGAGTCGGCTGCGCGGTTGCCACGCGATCGCTACCTCAATCGTGAATTGAGCTGGCTGGACTTCAACGCCCGCGTGCTCGCCCTCGCCGAGGACGCGTCGCTCCCGTTGCTGGAGCGTGCGAAGTTCCTGGCGATCTTCGCGTCGAATCTCGACGAGTTCTACATGGTGCGGGTCGCGGGACTGAAACGCCGCGCCGAGACCGGTCTGCTGGTGCGCTCGGCCGACGGCCGGTCTCCCGGCGAGCAGTTGGAACTGATCGCCGCGCGTACGCAGGAGATCGCGGTGCGGCATGCCCGCGTCTTCCTCGACAGCGTGCTGCCCGCGCTGACGGCCGAGGGCATCGCGATCATCGACTGGAGCGACCTGGACGACGGCGAGCGCCAGCGCCTCTCGGGTTACTTCCAGGATCAGGTGTTCCCGGTCCTCACCCCCCTCGCGGTGGACCCGGCCCATCCCTTCCCCTATATCAGCGGGCTGAGTCTCAACCTGGCGGTGACGGTGAAGGATTACTCGACCGGCGGCGAGCACTTCGCTCGCGTCAAGGTGCCCGACAACGTCGACCGGTTCGTCCGCGTGCGCCGTACCGAATCCGGCTCCCCGATCGCCGCTTTCCTGCCGATGGAAGCGCTCATCGCCGCGCACCTGGATCTGCTGTTCCCCGGCATGGAGGTGGTCGAGCACCACTCGTTCCGGATCACCCGCAACGCGGACTTCGAGGTCGACGAGGATCGCGACGAGGACCTGCTGCAAGCGCTGGAGCGCGAGCTGGCCCGGCGGCGGTTCGGTTCGCCGGTGCGACTGGAGGTGTCCGACGACATGACCGAGCACATGCTCGATCTGCTCCTGCGGGAGTTGGACGTGGACCCCGGCGACGTCATCGAGGTGCCCGGCCTGCTCGACCTGTCCTGCCTCTGGCAGGTGTACGGCGTGGACCGGCCGAATCTGAAGGACACCCCCTACGTTCCCGCGACACCGCCCGCGTTCGGCGAGCGCGAGACGCCGCGCAACGTCTTCGCTGCGCTGCGCGAGGGCGACGTGCTCGTGCATCATCCGTACGACTCGTTCTCCACCAGCGTGCAGCGTTTCATCGAACAGGCTGCCGCCGACCCGCAGGTGCTGGCCATCAAGCAGACCCTCTACCGCACCTCCGGCGACTCCCCGATCGTCAACGCGCTCATCGACGCGGCCGAGGCGGGCAAGCAGGTGGTCGCCCTGGTGGAGATCAAGGCGCGCTTCGACGAGCAGGCCAACATCAAATGGGCCCGCGCGCTGGAACAGGCCGGCGTGCACGTGGTGTACGGCCTGATCGGCCTGAAGACGCACTGCAAGACCTGTCTGGTGGTGCGCCGAGAGGGCGCGACCATCCGCCGCTACTGCCACATCGGGACCGGCAACTACAACCCGAAGACCGCACGCCTCTACGAGGACGTCGGATTGCTCACCGCGGCACCGGAAATCGGCGCCGACCTGACCGACCTGTTCAATTCGCTGACCGGTTACTCGCGAAAAGAGAATTACCGCAATCTGCTGGTCGCACCGCACGGCGTGCGCTCGGGCATCATCGAGCGCATCCAGCGCGAGACCGAGCTGGCGAGTCAGGGCGAGGACGCCCGGATCCTGATCAAGGCCAACGCGATCGTCGACGAGGAGATCATCGACGCGCTGTACCGGGCCTCGCAGGCGGGCGTGCCGGTGCGGATCGTGGTGCGCGGCATCTGCGGGCTGCGCCCCGGCGTGGCCGGTATGAGCGAGAACATCGAAGTCCGCTCCATCCTCGGCCGGTTCTTGGAGCATTCCCGCGTTCTGCACTTCCAGGCGCAGCACGAGTACTGGATCGGCAGCGCCGACATGATGCACCGAAACCTGGATCGGCGGGTCGAGGTGATGGCGCAGGTGAAGGATCCGCGGTTGACCGAGCAACTGCACGGGGTGTTCGACTCCGCGCTGTCGCCGACCACGCGCTGCTGGGTGTTGCACCCGGACGGCACCTGGCGGGCATCGCCGGGGGCGTCCGGCGACGGGGACAAGATCAGAGATCATCAGGAGTTCTTGATGCGGCTGCGGAGGCCAGAACAGCAGTGAACGCCAAGACGGGGTTCGAGCAGGAGGGGGGCCCGATCTGGGATCCCCGGGTGACTGCCAATATCTACGCCGCCGGTGCGGTGCTGTGGCGTGAATCGTCGGCGGGGACGATCGAGATCGCGCTCGTCCACCGCCCCAAGTACGAGGATTGGTCGCTGCCGAAGGGCAAGCTCGATCCGGGTGAGACCCCGGTGCTGGCCGCGGTTCGCGAGGTCCGCGAGGAGACCGGGCTGGAGTGCAGGCTCGGCCGCTACCTCGGCCACGTGACGTATCCGATTCCGGGCCATCGCAAGCTCAAGCGGGTCGACTATTGGGCCGCCGAGCAGGCGGGCGGGGAGTTCACCGCCAACTCCGAAGTGGACGTGCTCAGCTGGCACCCGCTGGATCGGGTGATGGACCAGTTGTCGTATCCGATGGATCGGCAAGTGGTGCGCGCCTTCACCCGGCTGCCCGCACGCACCGACACCCTCCTTCTGGTCCGGCATGCCAAAGCCGGCCGCAGGGACCGCTACAACGGTCCCGACGAGCAGCGTCCGCTCGACCGCGAGGGTGAGACGCAGGCGCGGGCGCTCACGCCGAATCTCTTGGCATTCGGCGCATCTCAGGTCTATTCGGCTCCTCCCCTGCGCTGCGTGCAGACCGTGGCGCCGCTGGCGGAGAAGCTCGGCGCGGAAATCATCGAGGAGCCGGTGTTTTCCGAGACCGGGTACGCCGAACACCCGGACGAGGCCCGGGAATGTCTACGAGCCCTGGTGTCGGACAAGGCCGTTCGCGTCGTCTGCAGTCAGGGCAAGGTGATCCCGGATCTGCTGGGCTGGTTGGCCGAACGCGACGGGATCGCGCTGCCGTCGGCGCGCAATCGCAAGGGCAGTGTGTGGGTGCTGTCGTTCGTCGGCCACCGCTTGGTGGCCGCCGACCATCTGGATCGATCGCTGTCAGCCTACGACGCGGAGTCCTGATACGACGGCAACTTCCCCGTCACCGCGCGGGTCGGCGGGCGCCGATGACGACAACGGCGCCGCGAGGATGAGGCCACGGTAGGCGGACAGCCGAAAACGGCCCCGGGTGTCTCCCGGGGCCGTCTCGACGTTGAGGCGAATGGGCCCGGTGGTGGGGCCGCGCATTCAGCGCCGATCCGGCGGTGGCTCGAGATCAGCGGGTTCCGCGAGCCGAGGCCTTCTTGGCCGCGGTCTTCTTCGCTGGGGTCTTCTTGGCGGCGGTGGTGGTCTTCTTGGCCGCCGTGGCCTTGGTGGCCGTCTTCTTGGCCGGAGCCTTCTTCGCGACCGCGGTCTTCTTCGCGGGCGCCTTCTTCGCAGCGGTCTTGGTAGCGGTCGTCTTGCGCGCGGTGGTCTTCGCCGGGGCCTTGGCGGCGGCCTTACGGGCCGTGCTCTTGGCCGGAGCCTTGGTCGGCGTCGACTTCTTGGCGGCGGTCTTCTTCGCCGCCGTCTTCTTCGCCGCCGCCTTCTTCGCGGCCACCGGCGCATTCACCCCACGCTTGACGGCGGGCCCGGTCGCGGCCAGTTTCTGCTTACCCGCGATCACCGCCTTGAACTGAGCGCCGGGGCGGAACGCGGGCACCGAAGTGGGCTTGACCTTGACGGTTTCGCCGGTACGCGGGTTCCGTGCGACGCGAGCCGCGCGCTTACGCTGTTCGAACACACCGAAACCGGTGATAGTGACGCTCTGACCCTTGTGCACCGCGCGCACGATGGTGTCGACCACATGCTCGACTGCCGCGGTGGCCGTGCGCCTGTCCGTACCCAACTTTTCGGTCAGAACGTCGATCAGTTCCGCCTTGTTCATTGAATCCTCCGCAGACTAATGGCCCGTCGTCGGACCGACTAGGTACCACGGTAAACCCACTTTGGGCAAGAGTCTATGTGCCACGCCAAAATTCATGTGGTTTAGCACACGTCCAGCTACCGCAACTCCGGCTGTCCAGCTAACCGACCGGGGTGATTACGTCTGCGAAATATGTGCCGGGAGGGTAGTGGGTTTCCATGTTGGCCTTGCCTTTTCGAACCGGGTGATCGCGTCCTCCTGGCGCAGCGTCAGCCCGATGTCATCCAATCCTTCCAGCAGACGCCACCTGGTGTAGTCATCAATATCGAACGGCAACACGACGGTTCCGGCCGTCACCGTGCGCGCCCCGAGATCCACAACCAATTCCAAGCCGGGCTGTTCCTCGAGCAACTTCCAGAGCATTTCGACATCGTTCTGTGACATCTGAGCCGCGAGCACACCGCCCTTGCCCGCATTGCCGCGGAAGATGTCGGCGAACCGGGATGAGATGACCACCCGAAAGCCGTAGTCCGCCAGCGCCCAAACAGCGTGCTCACGAGACGACCCGGTACCGAAATCCGGACCCGCCACCAGCACACTACCGCTGTTGTAAGGCGCGATGTTCAGAATGAAGTCCGGATCCGAGCGCCATGCGGCGAACAAGCCGTCTTCGAATCCGGTCCGCGTGACCCGCTTGAGGTAGACCGCCGGGATGATCTGATCGGTATCGACATTGGAGCGGCGCAGCGGCACTCCGATGCCCTTGTGCACGGTGAAGGCTTCCATTACGAATCTCCTGGGTTTGTTCGAGGGAATCGGGGCCGGTCAGTCCAGATCCGCAGGCGACGACAGTGTTCCGCGGACCGCTGTCGCGGCCGCTACGAGGGGGGAAACGAGGTGCGTACGGCCGCCTTTACCCTGCCTGCCCTCGAAGTTGCGGTTCGAGGTGGACGCGCAACGCTGGCCGGGCTCGAGCTGGTCCGGATTCATTCCCAGGCACATTGAGCAGCCCGCCTGCCGCCATTCGGCGCCCGCCGCGGTGAAAATCTCGCCGAGTCCTTCTTTTTCCGCCTGTGCGCGAACCCGCATCGACCCCGGTACAACCAGCATTCGCACGCCGTCGGCGACATGACGTCCCTTCAAAATCCCGGCCACCGCACGCAAATCCTCAATGCGTCCGTTGGTGCACGAACCGACGAATACGGTGTCGATCGGTACTTGCCGAAGCGGAGTACCCGGCTCCAAGTCCATGTAACGCAGAGCTTTCTCCGCGGACTCGCGGGCCACCTCGTCGGCGAAGGCGGTGGGGTCGGGCACCGTCTCGCCCAGCGGGGCGCCCTGGCCCGGGTTGGTGCCCCAGGTGACGAACGGGGTCAGCTCGGTGGCGTCGATGTGCACCTCGGCATCGAAAACGGCGCCCTCGTCGGTCTTCAACGCCTCCCAGGCGGCCACCGCCGCGTCCCAATCGGCTCCCCGCGGGGCGTGCGGCCGTCCTTCGAGGAATTCATAGGTCGTTTCGTCCGGCGCGATCATGCCGGCCCGCGCGCCCGCCTCGATGGACATGTTGCAGATCGTCATTCGGGCCTCCATCGACATGGCCCGGATCGCCTCGCCGCGGTACTCCAGGACATAGCCCTGGCCGCCGCCGGTGCCGATCTTCGCGATGACGGCCAGGATCAGGTCCTTGCTCGTCACGCCGGGGGGCATGGCGCCGTCCACCGTGATCGCCATCGTCTTGAACGGGCGCAGCGAGAGGGTCTGGGTGGCAAGCACATGCTCGACCTCGGAGGTACCGATGCCCATCGCCAGCGCCCCGAACGCGCCGTGCGTCGAGGTGTGGCTGTCGCCGCAGACCACGGTCATGCCCGGCTGGGTCAGGCCCAGCTGCGGCCCGACCACGTGCACGATGCCCTGATCGAGGTCGCCCATCGGGTGCAGCCGCACACCGAATTCCGCGCAGTTGCGCCGCAGCGTCTCCACCTGGGTGCGCGAAACCGGGTCGGCGATCGGCTTGTCGATATCGATCGTCGGGACATTGTGGTCCTCGGTCGCGATGGTCAGATCCGGCCGTCGCACCGGCCTGCCCGCGGCGCGCAGCCCGTCGAAGGCCTGCGGACTGGTCACCTCGTGGACGAGATGCAGGTCGATGTAGATCAGGTCCGGCTCGCGCGAGGCACCCGCACCCTCCCCGCGAGCGACGACATGCTGGTCCCATACCTTCTCGGCCAGCGTGCGCGGTTCGGCCATTGTCGATCACCTTTCGGACGAAGCAGCCGTTCCGCGATCTGGACTCCGACGCGGCGACGGTTGCACGAGTTGGGATAGCTGCGCCTGGTCCGAACGCTGAGGGCACGTACCGGTGAAGGTGGATTTCTCAACATTCGAGACGCTAGTATCGTTCTATGAGACAGCATAGCGGCATCGGCGTCCTCGACAAAGCAGTGGCGGTCCTGTACGCCGTAGCCGAGCATCCCTCGGGTCTCAACGAGCTCTGCGCGCGCACCGGCCTGCCCCGCGCCACCGCACACCGATTGGCCGTCGGCCTGGAGGTGCACCGCCTGCTCGCTCGCGACAGCAACGGCACCTGGCGGCCGGGTCCGGCGCTGGCCGAGCTCGCGACCAGCGCCGATGACCCGCTGCTCGAGGCCGCCTCGGCCATCCTGCCCCGGTTGCGCGAGATCACCGGCGAGAGCGTCCAGCTCTACTGCCGCGACGGCAACGCCCGCGTCTGCGTCGCGGCGCTGGAACCCCCCGTCGGACTGCGCGACACCGTGCCGATCGGGGCCCGACTGCCGCTCACCGCGGGTTCGGCGGCCAAAGTGCTGCTGGCGTGGGCCGACCCGGAGCTGCAACGCACCATCCTGACGGACGCGGTGTTCGGCGAGCGTGCGCTGGCCGAGGTGCGCAAGCGCGGGTGGGCGCAGAGCGCGGCCGAGCGCGCGGCAGGCGTGGCCAGCGTTTCCGCGCCGGTGCGGGACGCCGGCGGCACCGTGGTCGCGGCCGTGTCGGTGTCGGGGCCGATCGATCGGATGGGCCGCAGGCCGGGCGCCCGGTGGGCGGCGGATCTGGTCGCGGCGGCCGAGGCACTGCACAAGCGCCTGTAACCCGTTTCACATCGGGCTCTCTACAGTGGGCCCATGGGAGTCAACCAACGGGCACAGATCGTGATGTCCGACACCGAGATCACCGATTTCTTGCAGCGCAGCCGGATCGCGACGCTGGCGACCATCGGCCCGAAGGGCACGCCGCACCTCACCGCGATGTGGTACGCGCTCATCGACGGGGAGATCTGGTTCGAGACCAAGGCCAAGTCGCAGAAGGCGGTGAACCTGCGCCGCGATCCCCGGGTCACCTGCATGGTCGAGGCGGGCGACACCTACGACCAGCTCAGGGGCGTGGCCATCGAGGGCCGCGCCGAGATCATCGAGGACGCCGGGAAACTCTTCGCCGTCGGCGTGAGCGTCTGGGAGCGCTACACCGGCCCCTACAGCGAGCAGGTGCGGCCGATGGTCGAGGCCATGCTGCACAAGCGGGTCGCCGTGCGCGTCGTGCCCGAGCGCACGCGCAGCTGGGATCACCGCAAGCTCGGCCTCCCGGCCATGCCCCTCGGCGGCAGCACCGCGCGGGCGCTGGACTGACCCGCCCGCGCCCGGGTCGCGCGACGCGCCCGAAATCCAACTGACACAACCGCCCCGCACGGGCTAGCGTCGGGGTGTTCGACAGGAATCGGCCGGGCAGCGCCGCCCGCGAGGACGCGCTGCGCGACCGCGACGACGAGGAGCAGCGATGGCGGATTCGGGTAAGTCCAATGGCGCCGACGAGGTGAAGCGCAAGTTCCGGGAGGCACTGGAGCGCAAGAACCAGCAGAACGCCCGCGCGGCCGACCACCTCGACGGACGGTCCAAGGCGTCCGCGGCGCACACCGCGGTCGGCCACAAGCGGGAATTCCGGCGCAAGAGCGGATAGTCCGCGCAGACGGCGAAGGCCCTCCGGCAAGAGCGCTGGAGGGCCTTTCTTTTGCGCCGGCTCCCGCCGGACGAGCAGAACGGCACCCGGTCTCGGCGAGCCCGCCGGTCAGCTCTTCCGACAGCTCGAGATCCGAGACCGGCGGAAGATCTCGTGCGACCGATGAAGCCCGATCAGCCCGGTCTCCGGGAAGTGTGCAGAGCCGTAGCGCGGCACAGCACAGCGCCGCACCGAACCTTGCCCACCCATCGGGTGACGCCATCCCGGAGGCCCCTGGCGCCGGCCTCGTCATCAGCGATGTCCACGCCGCACCGTGCGGAGCTGCTCGGCGCTTGCCCATCCCGAACGCAGCAGAAGGGCCACAGCCGGCAGACGATCCGCATCGATGGCGGAAGTCGGTGAGCCGTACGGATAGGGCACCGAGTCGGCCGCGTGTATGGGCGCTCCACACAGCGGCTCCAGCCGAATACCGCCGTGCACGATGCGAAAGCGGTAGCGCCGGGCTCGAGCGTCTTCGGGAAGCAGGTCGGCGTCCCCCGCGCGGGTCTGAGTCGAGGTCGGGTCGCGGGCGTTGGCTCGCAAAGTGCCCCACCCTCGCGAACCTGCCGCGGCGCCCACCAGACGTAGACGAGACGGACGTAGCACCGGCCAGTCGGTCGCACCCGCACAACCATCGGCGTGCCCTTGGGGCGGTACGGGCTCGGTCCGAAGCTCACCCACCCACTGGACCGCCACCGGCCGGGCGGGGCGCAGTCCTCGCCGGGGGTCCGGGGGCGAAGCCCTCCGGGCGGGGCGTGGGGCTTGCACCCCCACAGAACATAGCGAAACGAGAAAGGCCCATGCTCTATGCGCATGGACCTTTCACTCGCGTAGCCCCGACGGGATTCGAACCCGCGCTACCGCCTTGAGAGGGCGGCGTCCTAGGCCGCTAGACGACGGGGCCAGGACTGCTTCTCGCTGTCGCGAGGAGCGCCGTGGTGATCTTTCGATCAGGAGGCTCGGCTAGCTTAACCGGCCGAGGCCCGGCGACCAAATCGCCAGGTGTTGATTGATTTCGGCCGCGAACCGAAGTCGAACAACCCACTCCGCTGGGGTACCAGGACTCGAACCTAGAATGGCTGAACCAGAATCAGCTGTGTTGCCAATTACACCATACCCCAATGACCAGGCGTTCAGCCTCGCGTCTGGATGACTCGAGACCGTGTTCCGGGCCGAGAAGAAGAGTACCAAACGGGTGAGGGTGAACTACAAATCGCCTGGTCAAAGCCATGTTTTCAGCCTTCGGAGGAGCCCGGGCCCGCTTCCTTCCAGTGCAACGCCGAGCGCAACCGGTCCAGGGTGACGCCGCGGCCGAGCAGTTCCAGCGATTCGTACAGCGGAGGGCTGATATGCGACCCGGTGACCGCGACCCGCACCGGCGCGAAGGCTTTGCGCGGTTTCAGACCCAGATCATCGATCAGCGCCTTTTTCAGCGCCTCTTCGATCGCCTCGGCGGTCCAGTCGGTCAACGGCTCCAACACGGTAATAGCGGACTGCAATACCTCGGAGGCGCCGGAACCGAGATTCTTGGCACCCGCGGCGGGATCGATGGCGAACTCATCCGCGGGCGCGAACAGAAAACGCAACAGTTCCCAGGCGTCGGACAACACGACGATCCTGGTCTGTACGAGTTCCGCCGCCTCGGCGAACACCTTCTCGTCGATTTCCGCGCCGATATGCCCGTGTTCGGTGAGATACTCCCGCAGCCGGTGGGCGAAATCACCCGGCGCCAGCAATCGGATGTGCTCGGCGTTGAGCGCGTCCGCCTTCTTCTGGTCGAAACGGGCCGGATTCGAATTTACTTTCGAGATATCGAAGGCCTCGACCATCTCCGCCATGGAGAAAACATCGCGGTCCTCGGACAGTCCCCACCCGAGTAGCGCGAGATAATTCAGCAAACCTTCAGGAACGAAGCCGCGGTCGCGGTGGGCGAACAGATTCGACTCCGGATCACGCTTGGACAACTTCTTGTTGCCCTGGCCCATGACGAAGGGCAGGTGACCGAACTCGGGAGTGAATTCGGCGACCCCGATCCGGCGCAACGCGGCGTACAGCGCGAGCTGGCGCGGTGTCGAGGAGAGCAGGTCCTCGCCGCGCAGCACGTGGGTGATCCGCATCAGCGCGTCGTCGACCGGGTTGACCAGGGTGTACAGCGGATCGCCGTTGCCCCGGGTGAGCGCGAAGTCCGGGACGCTGCCCGCCTTGAAGGTGGTCTCGCCGCGCACCAGATCGTTCCAGGACAGGTCTTCGTCGGGCATCCGCAGCCGGATAACGGCAGGGCGGCCCTCGGCCCGGTACGCCTCGATCCGCTCGGGCGTCAGATCGCGATCGTAGTTGTCGTAACCGAGCTTAGGATCGCGTCCGGCGGCACGATGGCGAGCTTCGACTTCCTCCGGCGTGGAGAACGATTCATACGCCTCACCGGCCTCCAGCAAACGCCGAACCACGTCCAGGTGCAGATCTTTTCGCAACGACTGGCGATATGGTTCGTAAGGGCCGCCGACCTCCGGCCCCTCGTCCCAGGTGAGCCCGAGCCAGCGCAGCGCGTCGATAATCGCGCGGTAGGATTCCTCGGAATCGCGTGCGGCATCGGTGTCTTCGATCCGAAAGACGAATGTGCCACCGTGGTGGCGGGCGTAGGCCCAGTTGAACAGCGCCGTCCGGATCAGGCCGACATGCGGCGTTCCGGTCGGTGACGGGCAGAATCGGACCCGTACTTCAGTCATGGCTCTCTTTCGATCAGCGTTTGGCGGCAACGGGATTGGTGAGGGTTCCGATGCCCTCGACGGTCACCGACACCTGCTGGCCCTCGCGCATCGGGCCGACGCCCTCGGGGGTGCCGGTGAGGATGACGTCACCGGGCAGCAGCGTCATCACGGTGGTGACCCACTCGATGAGCTTCGGAATGTCGTGCAGCAGAAGCGAAGTACGACTGCGCTGGCGCACCTCGCCGTCGAGTTCGGTGACGATCTCCAGATCCGAAGGGTCCAAGGATGTTTCGATCCAGGGGCCGAGCGGGCAGAACGTGTCGTAGCCCTTGCCCCTGGTCCACTGACCGTCGTGGCGCTGCTGGTCGCGGGCGGTCACGTCGTTGGCGGCGGTGTAACCCAGCACCACGTCCAGCGCGCGGGCGGCGGGCACGTCCTTACAGGGGCGGCCGATGACGATCGCCAGCTCCCCTTCGTAGTCGACCTGAGATGAACTGGGCGGCAGGATGATCGGGGCATTCGGACCCACGATCGCGGTGTTCGGCTTGAGGAAGATCACCGGGTCGGCGGGGGCGGGCCCGCCCATCTCGGCGGCGTGGGCGGCGTAGTTCTTGCCGATGCAGACCACCTTGCTGGCCAGGATCGG
Source organism: Nocardia sp. NPDC047654 (assembly GCF_043205035.1). Lineage (NCBI taxonomy): Bacteria > Bacillati > Actinomycetota > Actinomycetes > Mycobacteriales > Nocardiaceae > Nocardia > Nocardia sp. NPDC047654. The sequence continues at coordinate 426,518 of NZ_JBIDDF010000001.1, read as the reverse complement.
CGCGAGCAGCCGCACATCGGCCAGCGGCCAGCTCCGGCCGGTGAACGTCGGTGTGCCGAACGGGTGTTCCGCGATCTCCTTGGCCACGCTGTCGCTTCCGTCACCCTCGATGCTGACGAAGGCGACCCCATCGGGACTGGCAACTCGACCTAGACGCATGCCCGGAGTCTATCGACCCGCCGTCACCAGCCCGAACGCGCCCGACCGAGTGGTCGGATCCCATGCGGACGCGGCCGTGCCCGCGCTGTGAGGAGTCCGACATCCGCTGCCGTCGAATCGAGCGGCCACCGGGGTGTACCGTGAGCGAGGCAGTTCATAAGGTGGGAAGACAATCCCAAATAATGAGATTGAGGTGGGCCGATGGCGACCGTCACGCAGATCGACGAGGTTCGGCGCTGGTCGATGCTCGGTCTCGGCGTGTTCGCCCAGGCCTCCAGCGCGGTCTTCATCCACGGCGTTCCGTTCCTGCTGCCCGCGCTGACCGATCGCGGCATGCCGCTGGCGACGGCCGGCCTGCTCGTGGCCATGCCCACCGTCGGCCTGGTGTGCACCCTGATCGCGTGGGGTTACCTGGTCGACCGGATCGGCGAACGCAGAGTGCTGATCGGCGGTCCGCTGCTGATGCTGGCGGCCGGGTGCGCCGCGGCCACCACGACCGACGACATCGCGTTGGGTGCGCTGCTGTTCCTCGGCGGCGTCGGGGCGGCGAGCACCAATGGCGCCAGCGGCCGGGTGATCGTCGGCTGGTTCCCGCCGCACCGGCGCGGGCTGGCGATGGGGATCCGGCAGACCGCGCAGCCGCTGGGTGTGGGCGTCGGCGCGCTGGCGATTCCGGCCGTCGCCGCCGCCCACGGCGTGCCCGCGGCCATCCTCGTTCCCGCGCTCATGGCGGGCCTGGCGGCCGTGGGTTGCCTGGCAGGCATCGTCGATCCGCCGCGCCCCGCCGGTTCCGCCGCCGATCCGGCGTTGCGCGCCAATCCCTATCGCGACGACGCCACGCTGTGGCGCATCCATCTGGTCTCGGTGCTGCTGGTCGTCCCCCAGGGCACGGTGTGGACCTTCGCGCTGCTGTGGCTGCACCGCGACATCGGCTGGTCCCTGGCCGCCGCCGGCGCGCTGGTGACGGTCACCCAGATTCTCGGCGCGCTGGGCCGCATCGGCGCGGGTGCGTGGTCGGATCGGGTCGGCAGCCGGATGGGGCCGCTGCGCACCGTCGCCGTGGCCGCCGTGCTCTCGATGGCCGCGCTGGCGCTGACCGCATGGACCGAGTGGTGGTGGGCGGCCATCCCGCTGCTGATCGCCGCGTCCGTGATCACCGTCTCCGACAACGGGTTGGCCTTCACCGCGGTCGCCGAGATCGCGGGCCCGTACTGGAGCGGCCGGGGCCTCGGCATCCAGAACACCGGCCAGAACCTGGCCATGGCCGCCGTCCCGCCGGTGTTCGGCGCTCTGATCACCGCGAGCGGCTTCCCCGCCGCCTTCCTGCTGGCCGCCGTCACGGCTGTCGCAGCCGTCCCCCTCGTCCCGCGAGACGCCGACTAGGCCCGCGCCCCGAACTCTCGCCCGCCCCGGCCGAAGGGCTCCCCGAGGGCACGAGACGCTCTTGACCTTGGCACCACCGATCTACCGGAACTCGACGGCCCGGCCGCGACCGAGCCGCAAGCCTGGCCGAACCGCGCCGGATTCTCCTGCCGAGGGCCCTCACCGGCGCCTCGCCCTCGGTCCACCGATCCGCCGGAACTCGACGACACAGCAGTAGGCGAACCGCAAGGGCGGCCGAGCAGTCCCGAAGCTCCCAGTAGTCCGGTCATGTTCCGGTCTCGACGCCATTGATCTACCCGGAGCTTCCGTCGCACGGCCGAAGTCGAACAGCAGACAAGGCCGAGCCGCGCCGGAGGACGTAGCAGGCGGACTCCCGCGATGTCGTGGCCCGACCCGGGGCGGCTTCGCGCGGCGATCGGTCTCACACTGGCGACGCCGATGTCCGAGACAGCGGTCGAGGCGCGGGTGCGTACAGAGGCTGAATGCAGGAAGGCCCCGTTCCGATGGGGGAACGGGGCCTTCCTGAGGAACGGTCAGAGGGTGGCGGCGATCCGGTCGCCGATTTCCACGGTCGACGCGGCTCCCGAGCGCGACTCGAGGTCCTTGGCGACCGCCGACTCGATGCGCGTGGCCGCCTCGGTGTCGCCCAGGTGGTTGAGCAGCAGGGAGACCGAGAGGATCGCGGCGGTGGGGTCGGCCTTGGACTGGCCCGCGATGTCGGGGGCGCTGCCGTGCACCGGCTCGAACATGCTGGGGTTCGTCCCGGACGCGTCGATGTTGCCGCTGGCGGCCAGGCCGATGCCGCCGCTCACGGCCGCGGCGAGGTCGGTGATGATGTCGCCGAAGAGGTTGTCGGTGACGATCACGTCGAACCGGCCCGGGTCGTTGACCATGTGGATGGTGGCGGCGTCGATGTGCTGGTAAGCCGTTGTCACCTCGGGGAATTCGGCCGCGACCTCGTCCACGGTGCGCTGCCAGAGCGAGCCCGCGAAGGTGAGCACGTTGTTCTTGTGCACCAGCGTCAGATGCTTGCGCCGGGCCTGCGCCTTGGCGAAGGCGTAGCGCACCACGCGCTCGATGCCGAAGCGGGTGTTGGTGCTGACCTCGGTCGCCACCTCGTGCGGGGTGTCCACGCGGATCGCGCCGCCGGTGCCGGTGTAGGGCCCCTCGGTGCCCTCGCGCACGACGACGAAGTCGATGTCGGGGTTGCCCGCCAGCGGGCTGGTCACGCCGGGGAACAGCTTGGACGGCCGCAGGTTCACGTGGTGGTCCAGCGCGAACCGGGTGCGCAGCAGCAGACCGCGTTCGAGCACGCCGCTGGGCACCGACGGGTCGCCGATCGCGCCGAGCAGGATGGCGTCGTGCTGCTTCAGTTCGGGCAGCACCGAGTCCGGCAGGATCTCGCCGGTCGCGTGGTAGCGGCGCGCACCGAGGTCGTACTCGGTCTTCTCGACGCCGGGCACGACCACGTCGAGCACCTTGAGCGCCTCGGCGATGACCTCGGGCCCGATCCCGTCACCCGGGATGACAGCAAGCTTCATGACAAATGCTCCGTTCGATGTTGCCGGTCGCGGCCGCCGCATCATGCGGCCCAGAGGCGACCGTCGGGTGCGCACGACATTCCGGCCGGGTGACCGCAGCACCGTCACGGTACTCGGCGCGGCCGGATCGCCGAGCATCGGGCGCGAGGACGCGGCGCACCGCGAACTCGCTCCGATCCGCGTGCCGGTGGCGCGCCGGCCGAGCGACCGGCGCCGCGCACGAGTGCTTCGCGCGCGGCGCCGATTCCGCTTCGGCCGGGGCATCGCGCCCCGGTGGAATCAGGACAGGTCGACCTGGACGACCTTGGCCGCGCCGACGGACTCGGCGATCGCGGCCTGCACGTCGGCGGGCACCTCGCGGGCCACACGCAGCACGACGGTGGCGCCTTCCTTGTCGACGTCCTGGGTCAGCTGCGCGGCCAGGATGTCGACCTCGGCCTCGCCGAGCTTGGTGCCGATCCGGCCCAGCGCGCCCGGCCGGTCCTCGTAGTTCAGGATGGCCAGGTTGAGGCCCTCGGCGCGCATGTCGTAGTTGCGGCCGTTGATGTTGACGATCTTCTCCACCAGCTGCGGCTCGGTCAGCGTGCCCGCCACGTTCAGGGTGCTGCCGTCGCCGAACACGGCGCGCAGGTCGACGACGCTGCGGTGGCTCGGGCTCTCCGTGGCCGTGGTGACCTCGGCGGTGATCCCGCGGTCCTTGGCCAGCGCGGGCGCGTTGACGAAGGTGACCTGGTCTTCGACCAGCGCGGAGAAGATGCCGCGCAGCGCGGACAGCTCCAGCACGCCGACCTCCTGGGCGGCCAGCTCGCCGCGCACCTGGATCTCCACGCTGACCGGCAGTTCGTTGGACAGCGCGCCGAGCAGGGCGCCCTGCTTGCGGACGATGTCCAGCCAGGGGGCGACCTCTTCGCCGACGGTGCCGCCGGTGACGTTCACCGCGCCGGGCACGAACTCACCCGCCAGCGCCAGCAGCACCGACTTGGCCACGTCGGTGCCCGCGCGGTCCTGGGCCTCGGAGGTGGAGGCGCCCAGATGCGGCGTCACCACGACCTGCGGCAGATCGAACAGCGGGCTGTCGGTGCACGGCTCGGTCTCGAACACGTCCAGGCCGGCGGCGCGCACGTGGCCGGACTTGATCGCCTCGGCCAGGGCGGCCTCGTCGACCAGGCCACCGCGGGCGGCGTTGACGATGATCACGCCCGGCTTGGTCTTGGCGATGGCCTCCTTGCCGATGAGGCCCTTGGTCTCCGGGGTCTTCGGCAGGTGGATCGAGATCAGGTCGGCGCGCTCGAGCAGCTCGTCGAGGGTCAGCAGCTCGATGCCGAGCTGCGCGGCGCGCGCGGGCGACACGTACGGGTCGTAGGCGACGATCTTGGTCTCGAAGGCGGCCAGGCGCGCGGCGAACAGCTGGCCGATGCGGCCCAGGCCGATGACGCCGACGGTCTTGTCGAAGATCTCGACGCCGTTGAACTTGCCGCGCTGCCAGGTGCGCTCGCGCAGGGTGGCGTCGGCGGCGGGAACCTGGCGGGCGGCGGCCAGCAGCAGGGTGACCGCGTGCTCGGCGGCGGTGTGGATGTTCGAGGTGGGCGCGTTCACGACCATGACGCCGCGCTCGGTGGCGGCGGGCACGTCGACGTTGTCCAGGCCGACGCCCGCGCGGGCGACGATCTTCAGGTTCTTCCCGGCTTCCAGGACCTCGGCGTCGACCGTGGTCGCCGAGCGCACGAGCAGCGCGTCGGCCTCGGGCACCGCGGCCAGCAGGGCCGGGCGGTCGGGTCCGTCCACCCACCGGACCTCGACACCGTCACCGAGCGCGTCGACGGTCGACTGGGCGAGCTTGTCGGCGATCAGAACTACAGGACGGCCTGCTTGGCTCACGTGGAGTACTCCTGGGGAATGGGGTCGGCAATTACCGCCGAACAGCTTAGTGCGCGCGATTTCCACCCCCGCTACCACCTGGTAGGCGGGCGTCCTCAGTCACCCTCCTGGTAAAAATATGAAGACCGGTCTACAGTCGACGCATGGGCGTCAAAGGGACCGAAACACGCGGCAAACTCGTCGACGCGGCGCGCACGCTGGTGGAGCGGCACGGCTATTACGGTGCGGGGCTCAACCAGATCTTGGCGACCAGCGGCGCGCCGCGCGGATCGTTGTACTTCCACTTCCCCGGCGGCAAGGACGAACTGGTCGCGGCCGCGATCGCGCAGGCGGGCAAGGAGATCACGGCGTTGATCGACACGATCGAGCCCGGCGACGCCGCCGGGGCCGCGAGCAGGCTGCTGCGCGCGTTCGGCGACCGGCTGGAAGCGTCCGGCTGGCAACAGGGCTGCCCGGTCGCCACGGTGGCCTTGGACGTCGCGGCCGGGAACGACCCGATCCAAACTGCGTGCGCAGCCGCGTACGCCGCATGGGAACAGGCGCTGCGGCTGCGGCTGCGCGCCGACGGGCGCGCGGACGCCGACGATTTGGCCGCCACGGTGCTGGCGATGGTCGAAGGCGCGCTGTTGCTGGCCCGCGCCCAACGCAGTCGTGAACCCCTGGAACGGGTGGAACGCACGCTGCGCACCCTGATCTGACGGCGGATGTCTCGCTGAGCCTTTCCACGTGTCCACAAAATATGTAGACCGGTCTAGTAAGGAGAAATCATGTTTGACAGCATCGTGTTCGGAGCCGCCGGGTTCCTCGGCCGCAACGCGGTCGCCCGCTTACTCGAGCAGGGGCATTCCGTCACCGCCGCCTTGCGGCCGGGCAGCGAGGAGCGGCTCACCGGGTGGTTGCACCGCCGAGGCGTCGACGCGAGCGGGCTGGAGATCGTCGCGTGTGATGTCACCTCCCCCGACCTCGGCCTGCCCGCGGGATTCGACCCCTCCGGCATTCGCGACGTGTACAACTGCGCCGCCCGCTTCGCCTTCGGACTCGCTCGTGAGGACGCGTACGCGGTCAATGTCACCGGTGCGCTGCGGGTGCTGGAGTGGGCCGCCGCCCTGCCCGAGCTTCGACGCGTCGTGCACATCACCGGATATCGGATCACCGTCGAGGAATCCGAGGAGCAGCATTACGAGAGGGGCGCCTACGGCGCTTCGAAGTTCGAATCGGACCCGCTGCTGCGCAGCCGGGCGGCGGAGCTCGGCGTCGCGCTGACCATCGCGAATCCGAGCAGCGTGATCGGACCCGGTCAATACGTCGGGCTGTCGAGCGTCATCGAGGACCTGTGGAACGGACGGCTCCCTGCCGTCCCCGGCGGCCCCGCGACCTTCGTGCCGATCGTCGACCTGGACTACTTCACCGATTTCTTGATCAGCCTGCCCGCCCTGCCGGATACCGCGGGCCGCTCCTACACGGTTCTGGATGACCGAACACCCGAGCTGCCGAAGCTGATTCGGCTGCTGGCCGGGCACCTCGGCGTCCGCGCGCCGCGCTTGTCCATTCCGGTCGGCCTCATCGCGAAACTTCCGCGCGCGCTGACCGGCGCCGATCCGGAAACGATGACGTTCATCGCCGAGGACCGCTACGACACCTCGGCGGCGCAGGACGTGGCCCGCCGTGTCGGGCTCACCATGCCTGCGACCGAGGCGACCTTGCTGACGTGGGCCGACCATCTGGTGGCCAGCCGGTTCGGCGCGGTGGCCGACGATCCGACCGCCGGATTCGTCGACGGCGTATGGGTGAGTGGCGAACGGACCCGTCCGGACTATGTTCTGGTGCACGGCCTTCCGCTCGACGGGGAGTCGTGGAACGAGGTGCGCGCCGAGTTGGACGGACCGAGTCTGGTCGTCGACCTGCCGGGCTTGGGGCGCTCGGCGCCCGGCGATACCGATGCGGTGTTGCCGAAACTGCTCGCCTCCGTCCGTAGCCGTCCCGTGCTGGTCGGCCATTCCCTCGGCTGCGGTCCGGTGCTGCGGTACGCGGCGCGGCACCCCGAGCGGGTCTCCGGGGTGGTGCTGGTGGCTCCCGCGTTCCTGCAACCGCGGTCCGGCCCGCTGCTGCGCTCCCCATTGACCGCGGTGGCGATGCGCCGGATGTCGGCCGGTTCCCTCGCCGATCGGCTCGGCGTGCCGGAGAGCGCGGCGCTCGCGAGCGCCGCGGCGAACCTGCGCAGGCCGGGCGTCGCCGCACGAACCGTCGCCGCGCTGCGCCGCGCGAGCGCCCCCGCGCGGCGCGAGGAGTTGCGCGCCCTGCTCGCGCGGATCGAGGTGCCGGTGCGGATCGTCACCGGTTCGACCGATCCGCTGACGGTCGCGACCGCACGCGACTCGATCGCGATACCGGACACGGGCCACTACCCGCAGTTGACCCATCCCGCGCGGCTCGCGGCCGAGATCGACCGAGTCCGCGCCGTCGGGGCGCTGCACTGATCAGGGCCCGCACCGAAGGTCGTCGGCGCTACCGAGGGCCGGACTGCAACGGTGTCGCCGACGCGATGGCATGCCCGAGGTCGCCTGCGTTACCCGGGGGCCGGACAGTTCGTTCCGCCGCGCGAGCGGTCCCACACAGCGGCGGGCCCCCACACCATTCGGTGCGGGGGCCCGCTCGGTCACGCCATGGGTCGGCGTGGAACCCGGTCGATCTCCTCGACCGTCACGTCGGTCAGCGGCCGCCGAAGGAACCCGTCCACAGGGTGTCGACAAGGCCGTGCAGTGCGGCGCCGAGCGTGTCGAAAAGACCGTTCAGAGCAGCGCTGCCGGTGTCGATGATAACGGGGATCATGGAAATACCTCTTCCTCGAAACATTATCCAGTCGAACTGGCTGACACGGGGGACATCGGCGACGAATCGGTGGCGGTTACAAATCTCGATAATATCGAGATGCAGACCACATATATCAACGATAGTGGTCTAGGGCACATAGCCTAGCGACCTTGAGCTGCGGTTCTAGTCATACGTCCAGGTCGGAAGCCGAATCCGGCCCGCTAATTTCTCCCGCTAACGGACGCGGCGATGAAACTCGCGAGAAAGTCGAAACGAGTTCTCACCACCTCAGCAATAGGGGCGTACGAACAATTACCCGGCACGCCTTTCCGAGCTGACCGATAGAGCTTCCGAATAACTCTCCGTATCCCTGTTCGGCGGCTCCGAAAATCAGCCGCGCCACGTCGGCACGGGATTCGGTGACCGACGCGATCCCGATCGCGGGGGTAGGTCAGGAAGAGTCCACGGTGACCAAAGGCACACCCTCGGTCCCCTTCGTGGCGGCCACAGCGCGGGAGAACGCACGCACTCCCGGGGTTTCCCGGTAGCGGTGCCACACCAACCCGAGCCGGGACTCGGCGATCCCGGTCACCGGCACGAAGGTCACCGGCCGCCTGCGGTGCGATTCCGCGGTCGGATGGCACAGCAGCATCGCGCCGCGGCCTGCCGCCACCGCGGCGAGGCCCTCCTCCAACGTGCCGACCTCCGGACCGGGGCGCACCGTCCGGCCCTCCGGCGTCACATCCAGCGTCTGCGCCCTGCGCCAGTACTCCGGCGCCGGGGCACGCACACCGACCAAGGGCACCTCGGCGATGTCCTCGACCGACAGCGCGGCGCGTCCCGCGAGCGGGTGGGAACTGGCCACCGCGAGCGTCTGCGGCTGCCCCGCGAACACCGATCCGAGCACCAGATCACGCTCACCCACCGGCAGCAGCACCACCGCGGCATCGACCTCGGCGCGTCGCACCGCGCCGAACGGATCGGCGAGCGGTATCTCGGCCAGCTCGACCGAGCAGTCCGGGTGCCGCCGCTGAAAGAACTCGACCGCGGCCATCAGATGATCGTTGCCCGCACCCTGGAATCCGATGCGCAAAATCCCGTCCATACCCCGGGCGGCGGCACGGGCGGCGTCGACTGTCGCGCGTAACGCGGCATAGGCGGGCCGCAGCTCGGCGAGAAAGTCCGCGCCGAGCGGGGTCAGCCGGACGGTGCGGCTGGTCCGTTCCACCAGCGCCCCGCCGACGCGCCGCTCCAGCGCACGCAGCAGCTGGCTCACCCGGCTCTGCGACACATACAGCCGGGCACCGGCCCGCCCGAAATGGAGCTCCTCGGCGAGCGCGAGAAATGCCTCCAGTTCACGGATCTCCAAGCCGCCCATCAGACTCCCTTCCACGGTCGATGAGTCCAGCTCATAGAACTATGAGACCTTCGCCGTTGTTTCCTCCGGCCGCGAACCCTTGGCTGGAGGACATGACAGAGGTTCGGGAAATCGTTGCGTCGCGGCCGGTTTCGGTACTGCGCGGCTGGCTGGGCGTCGGCGCGGTGACGGCGGGCACGTTCACGGTGGTCACCTCCGAGATGCTGCCGGTCGGTCTGCTCACTCCGATCGGCTCGGCGCTGCGGGTGAGCGAGGGCCGCGCCGGTCTCGCGCTGACGGTGACCGGCCTGGTCGCCGCGGTGTCGGCGCCCGTGGTCACCGCGGCGCTGGGCCGGTTCGAGCGCAGGCTGGTGCTGTGCGGGTTGATGGCGGTGCTCGCGCTGGGCAATCTCGGTGCGGCGGCGGCACCCACGTTCGGTGTGCTGATCGGGGCGCGGGTGCTGGTCGGTGTCGGCATGGGGGGTGTGTGGGCGATCGCGGCGAGCCTGGCGGCGCGGCTGGTGCCCGCGCGATCGGTCACCGCCGCGACATCGCTGGTCTTCTCCGGCGTCGCGGTCGCCTCGGTGCTCGGCATCCCCGCGGGAACGTTCCTGGGCGCGCTGGCCGGGTGGCGGATCACGTTCGTGGCCGCCGCCGCTGTGGCGTTGCTGGTGCTCGTGGCCATGGCGGCCTCGCTCCCGCCGCTACCCGCGATCGAGGCCATGGCGCTGGGCGGCGTGTTGCGGCTGACCCGGCAGCCGGGCTTGCGCGTCGCCCTGCTCGTGGTCGCGTTCCTGGTCACCGGCCACTTCGCCGCCTACACCTACGTGCGGCCGGTGCTCGAGGAGGTGACCGGCGTCGGGGCGCGGACGATCGGCACACTGCTGCTGGTCTACGGGATCGCCGGAGTCGCGGGCAATTTCGCGGCGGGAGCGGCGGCGGCGCACACACCACGGAAGACGCTGATCGTGATCGGATCCATCCTGGCCGGGGCGGCGATCGCCTTGCCCGTGCTGGGCGCCTCGCCGCCGCAGGCCGTCGCGCTGATGATCGTGTGGGGGCTGGCCTACGGCGGCGTCTCGGTGAGCACCCAGAGCTGGGTCTTCGCCGCGTCGCCCCAGCACAGGGACGGCGCGTCCGCTCTGTTCGCCGGAGTTTTCAATGGCGCCATCGCACTAGGGTCGCTGATCGGAGGTCTGACCGCGGACGGGATCGGCCTCGCCGCCGCCCTGTGGCTGGGTGGCGCGCTGGCCGTCGCCGCCGTGCTCGTCGCTTCGTTCGGGACCATCGCGCCTCGCCCGTGAGCGGTGACGAAAAGCAGCTGCGACAACCCTTTTCGGCACCTACCATCACGCTCATGTCTTTGCGCGCGATTCCGGCTTCGATGGACCCGGCGGTGGTCGGGTCCATCGATCGTGAGCTGGTCCGGGTCGAGCGGGAGCACCGGGTGTCGATCCGGTTGGCCATCGAGAGCGGTAGTCGCGCTTGGGGATTCCCCTCCCCGGATTCGGACTACGACTGCCGGTTCGTCTATGTCGCGACACTGGAGACCTACCTGTCCCCGTGGCGCACCCGCGACGTGGTGGAGACGCCGCTGACGGACTTGCTCGACGTGAACGGCTGGGATCTGGCCAAGGCGCTACGGCTGCTGGTGCAGGGCAACGCGGTGCTCATCGAGTGGCTGATGTCGCCGATCGTCTATCGCGGCGACGCCGATTTCCGCGACCGATTGCGCGCGGTGGCCGACGAGGTCGCCGACCGGGACAAGGTCGCGCGGCACTATCTGCACCTGGGCGCCAAGCAGTGGGCGCTGTACGAGCGCACCGGATCGTTGAAGAAGGTGTTCTACGCGCTGCGGCCTGCGATGGCGCTGCGGTGGCTGCGCGAGCATCCCGCGGCGGCGGTGGCGCCGATGCATCTGCCGACGCTGTTGCGGGAGTGCGAGCTGCCCGCCGAGCTGACCGCGGCGGTGACCGAGCTGACCGACCTGAAGTCGCGGACCAGGGAGATGGGCAGCGGGACGGTGCCCGCGCCGATCACCGGGTTCATCGCCGCCGAATTCGCCTGCGCCGCCGAAGTGTTCCGCAGGTCCAGGGGCCGCGACCACACGCGGGCCCGTGCGATCACCGCGGAGTTCTTCCGCTCCGAGGCGCTGGCGGGCTGAGCGGCCCGAAGAGGTCTACGAAGCGGCTTTCCGATCGTCGGCTCCGTTCGACTCGGCGACCGCGTCGGCGTAGGCCTGGGCGAGTCGTCGCGTCGCGGTCGGACGATCCGGGTCCGGGCGCGGGATGCCCAGGTGGCTCTCCCGTAGCTCGTCCATGAAGTCCGCCCACAGCCGCGGACCGCCCGCCTCGAGCAATTCGGCCCGCACCCGAAGAGTCCGCGTGGTCGGGCGGTGCCGCAATCCCCACGCGCCGAGCTGCGCCATGATCGGCACCAATTGGATGGCCGGTTCGGTCAGCCGGTATTCGGCTTTCTGACCGGGCCGGGTGTCCGCGCGGCTGAGCAGTCCCGCCGCCACCAGGCGCTTGAGCCGATCGGACAGGATGTTGGAGGCGATGCCCTCCTCCGAGCCGGCCAGCAACTCGCGGAAGTGCCGCCGGTCGCCGAACATCACGTCGCGCAGCACGAGCAGCGTCCACCGATCACCGATCACCTCGATCGTCGCGTTGATCGGGCACCCCGAACGTCCGTCCTCGCGCACCCGGCACTCCTCTCGGTCCGACAACTACTGCTTGCAATATACAACCGGTAAGTCGTACGCTGCACACAACCAGTTGCGAATTGCAATCACTTAGTGGAATGAGCGAACAGATGCCGAAGCTGCGCGTACACAACCTCGCGATCTCACTGGACGGCTACGTCGCCGGCCCGAACCAGGGGCCGGACCACCCTCTGGGCGAAGGTGGCATGCGCCTGCACGAGTGGGTCTTCGCGACGCCTTACGCCAACCCGGAGGCGACCATCGAACCGGGCGTCGACGACGACTTCCTGGCCGCCGGCGATCGCGGCATCGGCGCGACCATCATGGGCCGCAATATGTTCGGCCCGATCCGCGGCGAATGGCGGGACCACGAATGGAAGGGCTGGTGGGGCGGCAATCCGCCGTACCACCACGATGTCTTCGTGCTGACACACCACCCGCGCCCGTCGTTCTCCATGGACGGCGGCACGACGTTCCACTTCGTGGACGACACGCCCGAAGCCGTGCTGGGCCGGGCGTTCGAAGCGGCGAACGGGCTGGACGTGCGCCTTGGCGGCGGCGCTGCCACGGTACGCGAGTACCTGCGCGCGGGTCTGGTCGACGAGCTGCACCTGGCCGTCGTTCCGATCCTGCTCGGGTCGGGCGAGCGCCTCTACGACGGGCTCGCCGGGCTGCCGGGGTACGAAGTCGCGACGGTGGCGCACTCCCCCGCCGTCACCCATGTGACCTTCACCCGCTCCGCAGCGTGAAAACGCCCTGAACAGGGGAAAGGCCCCGCACCCATCCCGGTGCGGGGCCTTTCGAAGCTAAAGTCGCGATCAGAGAACGCGGACGTCCTGGGCCTGCGGACCCTTCTGTCCCTGGCCGATCTCGAACTCCACGCGCTGCCCCTCATCGAGGGACCGGAAACCCGAGCCGCTCACAGCCGAGTAATGCACGAAGACGTCGGGCCCCCCGCCGTCCTGTGCGATGAAGCCGAAGCCCTTCTCGCTGTTGAACCACTTCACAATGCCTTGAGCCATTTCATACTTTCTGTAGACGAGCCAGGTAGGTGTTATGAGATGCCCTGGCCTCGTAGATCAACGATGCCATGATCCGACGAATTACTCACGTTCCGCACCACCAACTGTGAGGTAACGCTCACGACGACGCTCGGCTCCGTCGTGCGCGACGCTCGCTCAGGGGGCTGGGTCTGTCACCTCCCACGTTCGGTCGGGTCCCGGTCCGTGCGATTTCGCCGGGCCCATCAGGCGGATACCCGCACTTCGCCTCGAATAACGTCCGCCGCCGCGCCCGGTCGAGCACACCCCACGCGGAGGGGCCACCGCGCCCGGCATCATGGGACTCCTTCTTCGACGCGGCTCGGCACCGATGCGCATTGGCTACCAATTGCGTTGCGCCCCAACTGTTTTTAGTGTACCGGTAGACTACGACAAATCAGCCTACGTCCGGGGTGCACCGGCCGCACCGTTCTTTAAGTTCTGTTCACGGCCGGAGGTAGCGCACCTGGCGCGGTTTCGTCTCGTCGTATGCGGCGCGGCCGGGCAGATGCTCCGGCACTCCGATCTCCCACCAGGCGCCCGCGTCGGTCCACGCCGAGGGCTGCGTCCGCACGACGAGCACCGCCGGCCGGCGCTCGGCCCTCGCCGCCGCCCGTGCCCGCGGGTAGGCGGCACGGAATTCGTCCAGGCCGGAGGCAGTGAAAACCGAACATCCCAGCGCGGCGGCGTGGGCGGCGAAATCGACCCGGGGCGGATGTTCGTGCGTGGTGTGGCAGTCGGCGTAGAAATTGTTGAACGGCTCGCCGCCTTGCCCCTCTTGCAGCCGGGCGATCACGGCGTATCCGTCGTTGTCGCAGACCACGGCGACGAACGGATGCCCGGCGAACGCCGCGGAGAACAGTTCCGAGTTCAGCATCAGATACGAGCCGTCGCCGAGCAGGGTCGTCACCACGCCTTCGTCCCGCGCCATGGCCGCGCCCCACGCGCCCGCGAGCTCGTAGCCCATGCAGGAGAAGCCGTACTCCACGTCCATCGTCGGTGCGCCGCCGGTCGCCCGCCAGCCGCCGACGAGTTCACCGGGCAAGCCGCCGGAGGCCGTCATCACGTAATCGCTCGGCTCGCTCAGGTCGTTCACGGCGCCCACCACCTGGGCATAGCTCGGCGCGCCTGGGGTCGGTGCGCGCAATTCGTCGATGCGCGCGTCCCAAGAGCCGCGCAGTTCGGCGGCTCGCGCGGTCCAGTCGGGGTCGGCTCGCCATTGCCCCACCTGCGCGGCCAGCTCGCGCACGGTGGCCTCGGCGTCACCGACCACCGCGCGGGCGCCGTGCTTGACCGCGTCGAAGCGCGCCACGTTGATCGTGACCAGGCGAACGTCCGGCGCGAAGACCGTCCAGGACGCGGTGGTGAAGTCCTGTAACCGGGTCCCGACCGCGAGGATCAGGTCGGCTTCGGCGGCCATCGCGTTCGCCGACGCCGAGCCGGTGATGCCGAGTGGTCCCGCGAACAGCGGATGCTCGTGCGGCACGAGGGTGCGGCCCGCGGTGGTCTCCACGACCGGGAGGCCGTGGCGCTCGGCGAATTCGAGCACGGTGGGCCCCGCGCCGGAATAACGGACGCCGCCACCGAGCACCAGCAGCGGACGGCGCGCCGCGAGCAGTGCGGCCACGGCGTCGGCGAGCGCTCGCCGATCGGGACGCGGCCGCGCGAGACGGTGCACCACCGGCTCGAAGAGCGCGTCGGGGAAGTCGTAGCTCTCGGCCTGGACGTCCTGCGGGAGCGCGAGGACGACCGGACCGGCATCGGCCGGATCGGTGAGCACGCCGACCGCCTGCGGCAGGGTCGAGATCAGCTGCTCCGGGCGGGTGATGCGGTCGAAGTACCTGCTCACCGGCCGGAACGCGTCGTTCACCGTGACGGTCGGGTCGCCGAAGTGCTCGACCTGTTGCAAGACCGGGTCCGGCGCCCGACCGGCGAAGGTGTCGCCGGGCAGCAGCAGCAACGGCAGCCGATTCGCGTGCGCGACGCCCGCCGCCGTCACCATGTTGAGCGCGCCGGGACCGATCGATGAGGTCACGACGCCCACCTGACGCCGGTGGGCGGCCTTCGCGTAGCCGACGGCCGCGAGCGCCATCCCCTCTTCGGTGTGCCCGCGCCAGACCGGGAGTTCGGCGCGCCGCTCGTGCAGCGCGGTGCCGAGGCCGAGCACGTTGCCGTGGCCGAAGATCGCGAACACGGCGGGGAACAATGGCGCCTCGCGGCCGTCGAGCGTCTCGGAGCGCTGGGCGATCAGCCAGGCCACCAGCGCCTGCGCGGTGGTCAGTCGCATCCCGTCCGTCCTTCGTGCGAGGTGACCGGGCAGCGCGGATCGAGCGGCTCGGCGTCCCAGCGCGCCCGCACCCAGCTGTGGGCGGGGTCGTCGCAGAACGCCATCGATCGCTCCGGCGCGGGACCGGCCAATACGTTGAGGTAGTACATGGGGTAACCGGGCGCCGCGACGCACGGGCCGTGATAGCCGCGCGGGATCAGGAAGACGTCACCGTCACGGACCGCCACGTTCTCGTCGACCGTGCCGTCGGCCGTGTAGGTGCGATGTAGGCCGAATCCCTCGCGCGATGGCGTGATCCCGTCCCGTCCGGCGATGCGGAAGTAGTAGATCTCCTCGTTGACGACTTCGCAGGCACCTGCCTCGTCGTGCTTGTGCGGCGGGTAGGACGACCAGTTGCCGTCCGGGGTGATCAACTCGCAGGCGTTGAGTTTGTCCGCGTGCTCCCACACGCCGGGTATCCCGAAGTTGGTGACCTGGCGCGTCGCGCGTCCGGCCCCGCGGACTTCGACCGGCACCTGCTCGGCGGGGCCGTATCGCGGCTCCAGCCGTTTCGTGCAACGGGCCATGGGAAGCGCCACCTCCAGGTCGACGCCCTCGGCCGCCAGCCGCACTACGGCGTCTCGCGGGACGTAGGCGAAATCCGTGACCCGGGTGAAGACCGAATCCCGCCCGGCCAGCGTGAAGGTCGCGCTGTCCACGCGCACCGTGCACGCTCCGGCCAGCGGCAGGACGAATGCCTCGAACTCGCCCGTCCGAACGATCCGCGATTCGCCCGCGCCGATCCGCAGCACCCGCAGGCCCGCGTAGGTCCATCCGGCGTCCTCGGGGGTCAGCAGGATCGGGTCACCGTCATGGCGCAATGTTCCTTCGGGACGATGCAGGGTCATCACACCTCCTCGATACAGATTCCCCGGATACCTTCGATCCGATCGCTCCGTCGGCGGACGAATTCGACCGCCATGTGCGCCGAAGGCGACCACCAGAGCCGCAGCGGCGACCGCGGCGCGCGCGTCATCGGGTTTCCTTCAGCAGGCGGGCGGCGCTCTCGACCGCCCGGGCGACGTCGCCGTCCGGCGGGTACAGCAGGGTGCGCCCGACGACGAGACCGCGGACCACGTCGTGGCCGAGCGCCCCGCCCCACAGCGCGCGATCCACCGCCGAGTCTCCGGACGGCGCTCCGCCCAGCACGAGAACCGGCAGCGTGGTGGCGTCCAGCACCGAGATGTCCTGTGGTGCGGGGATCTTCAGCCAGGTATAGGCCGAGGTGACGCCGAGCCCGGAGGCCACCGTGATCGCCCGCGACAGCGAGACGGCGTCCTTGCTCATCACCAGCGCACCGGATTCGTCCCGGTGGTACGGCAACGGTTCGACCATCGCCATCAGCTCGTGCGCCGCCAGTTCCGAGACCGCCCGCGCGCAGGCTTGCAGCGTCGGGACGGTGCCCGCGTCGGAATCGACCAGGCGCAGCAGCATCTTGCCGCCGTCGAGCCGGAACCGCGCCAGAGAGTCCGCGTCGTATCCGGTGAAGCGGTCGTCGATCTCCCACTCCGCGCCCGCCAGTCCGCCCCGGTTCATCGACCCGATCACGACCTTGTCGTCCAGGGCGTCCAGCAGCAGCAATTCCTCCACCACGTCCGGCGAGCCGAGCACACCGTCGACGTCCGGGTCGGCCAGCGCGATCAGCAGCCGTTCCAGTAACGCGCGCCGATCCGCCATGGCGGTACGGTCCTCGCCGACACCGAGCGCGCCGCGAGCGGGGTGATCGGCGGCGACCAGGAACAAGGTCTGCTTACCCGCCAGCAGGTCGGCGCGGCGCAGCCGTTTCGCGTAGGCCCGCTCGACCGCGGCGGAGTCCGTGGCCCGCGTGTGCAGCAGCTCGCGCCAGCGCTCGTCGGTCAAATGCATCCGGGCACCTCCGTTCCATCCTCATGACACAGCCGCACTGGGATTCCTCCAGCCCGCGCCCGGCTCGGTCGCACCGCAACTCCCTCGGTCCGCGCACGACATCAGTCGTGCGCGAATACTCCAGCCCGCTCCCCCGCGCCGAGGCCGCTCTTCGCGGGCCATCCCGGTTCGGTCGCATCCCGGCTCCTCGAGATCCGCGCCGACTCAGCCGCACAGCAGTTCCTCGATCTCAGCGCTGGTGGGCATCGCGTCGGCGCAGGCGAGACGCGAAGCGACCAGCGCGCCCGCCGCGTTGGCGTAGGTGGCGACGCGCCATGGGTCCCAGTCCGAGAGCAGTCCGTGGATCAACGCGCCACCGAAACCGTCACCCGCGCCGAGCCCGCACACCACCTCCACGCGGCACGGCGGCACCGTCCAGCGCTCCTGTGCGGTCGCCACCAAAACGCCGTCACCGCCCTGCTTGATCACCGCGAGGCGCACCCCCCGCGCGAGCAGCCGATCCGCCGCCGTCTCCGGGTCGGCGGTGCCCACCGCCACCTCGACCTCGGTACGGTTGCCGACCACCACGTCGACGTGGTCGACCATCCACCCGATTTCGGCCCGCGCGGTGTCCACGTCGGGCCAGAACATCGGCCGGTAATCCAGATCCAGCACCGTGTGCCCACGTCGTGCGCGGCGCAGCAAAACCTCCCGCTGTGTACTGCGGCCGGGTTCCGCGCTCACTCCGGTGCCCGTGACCCACAGCAGCGGCACGGCATCCACGACATCCCAGGGCACTTCGTCCGGGGTGATGGTGAGGTCCGGCGCGATCGGCGCACGGTAGAACAACAGCGGCGGATCCGACGGCGGCGTCAGCTCGCAGAAGACGACGGGCGTCCGCAGGTCCGGCGCGGTCGTCACGTAGCGGGATGAGACGCCGAAGTCCTCCAGCGCCGTGCGCACGAAGTCGCCGAAGCCGTCGGGGCCCACCTTGGTCAGCACCGCGGAACGACGGCCGAGCCGGGCGGCGGCCACGGCGACGTTGGTGGCGGTGCCGCCGAGGAACTTGGCGAAACTGCGCACCTGCGCCAGGGCGACGCCGCTCTGTTCGGGATACAGGTCCACCCCGACGCGACCGATCGTCAACGCCTCCAGCTCGCCTGCCCGCTTGTTCACGGCGTCACCACACGCTGCAATTCGTGCTGCAATGCCTCCAGTTCCGCCCCGCCTGCCATCTGGCGGGTCAGCTCCGGCAGGTCGATCTCCGATTTCTCGTACGCGCCGAGCATCGCGCCCCGCTTCAGCAGCAGGAATCGGTCGCCCACCGGATAGGCGTGGTGCGGGTTGTGCGTGATGAGCACGACGCCGAGCCCGCGTTCACGCGCCTGCACGACGTACTTCAGCACCACCCCGGCCTGTTTGACGCCCAGCGCCGCTGTCGGCTCGTCGAGGATCAGCACTTTCGCGCCGTAGTGCACGGCCCGCGCGATAGCGACGCACTGCCGCTGGCCGCCCGACAGGGTGCCGACCGGCTGTTCCATATCCCGGATCTCGATACCCATGTCGGCCAACGCCGTCCGCGCGATCTGACAGCCCTTCTTGCGGTCCAGCAGCCGGAAGGGACCGTATCCGAAGGTGGGCTCGGACCCGAGCACGAAGTTGCGCCACACGCTCATCAGCGGTACCACCGCGAGATCCTGGTAGACCGTGGCGATGCCGCGATCGAGCGCCGCCCGCGGCGAGGCGAACCGGACCGCTTCGCCCTCCACACGCAGTTCGCCGC
The DNA here is from genome assembly GCF_043205035.1 of Nocardia sp. NPDC047654. NCBI lineage: Bacteria > Bacillati > Actinomycetota > Actinomycetes > Mycobacteriales > Nocardiaceae > Nocardia > Nocardia sp. NPDC047654. The sequence goes on along the minus strand of NZ_JBIDDF010000001.1, from coordinate 407,691 downwards.
GGTCGTGCCGGTGCACCCCGGCCAGGATCTTGATCAGCGTCGATTTGCCCGCGCCGTTGTCGCCGAGCACGCAGGTCACCTCGCCCGCGTTCACCACCGTGGACACCTCACGCAGGGCGACGACGCCGCCGTAGCTCTTGCCGAGGTCGACCGCCTCGATGAGGGAAGTCATCGGCGCACCCTTTCGGCTCGTTTCTGGAATCTATTGTTGACCAGCACCGCCGCCAGCAGCAGCACACCGAGGAACAGCATGAACCAGTCGCTGTCCCAGCGCGCGAACACGATGCCCTGGCGCGCCATGCCGAAGATCAGCGCACCGATGGCGGCGCCGACCGCCGAGCCGAAGCCGCCGGTGAGCAGGCACCCGCCGACCACGGCGGCGATGATGTAGTGCAATTCGAGCCCGATGCCCTGGTTGGCCTGCACGCTGGCGAACCGCAGGATGTTGCAGGAACCCACCACCCAGCCCGCGAACGCGGTGCCCATGAACAACAGGATCTTGGTGCGGTCGGCGGGCACACCGACCGCGCGGGCGCTCGGCAGCGCCCCGCCGACGGCGAAGATCCAGTTGCCGAATTTCGTGCGGACCAGGAGCGTCGCGGCGATGGCGGTGAGCACGATCCACCAGACCACCGAAGCCTGGATGTGGGCTTCGCCGATGTCGAGGGTCGAGGCGAAGACCCAGCCCGCCGATTGGTAGCCGCCCGCGCTCCTTACGCCCGACACCTGCACCGTGTCGGTCACCAGGCGCGTCACGCCGAGGTTCAACCCTTGCAGGGCGAGGAAGGTGCCCAGCGTCACGATGAAACTCGGCAGGCCGGTGCGCATCACCACCCAGCCGTTGAACGCGCCGACGGCCAGCGCGAAGACCAGCGAGGCCAGCAGCGCGAGCCAGACGTTCCATCCGGCGTGCACCGCCAGCAACGCGGTGACCAGCGCCGTGGAGGCCGTCATCACCCCTGCCGACAAATCGAACTCGCCGCCGATCATCAGCATCGCCACGGCCACCGCCATGATGCCCAGCGTGGAGGCGTCGTCGAGCCAGGTCGCGACGCCGAGCGGGCTCAGGAACCGGTCGGTGACCAGCGAGAAGAACACGAACACCAGCAACGCGCCGAGCGCAGCGCCGATCTCGGGCCGCACGGCCAGACGTTGCAGCGGCGAGAGTCCCGGACGGTCCTGCGTCGAGTCGGATGCTTGTGTGGCAACGGTCATTTCATCCACCTCAGCGCGTGCCCTGCGCGACGAGCGCGGCGACGGCGTCCACATTGTTCTTGTCGACGAAACCGGGTCCGGTCTGCACCGGCGCGCCGCCTCCGACGGTGTTCAGGTTCGTCCGGTACAGCTTCAGCAACACGATCGGAAGATAACCCTGCTCGTACTGTTGCTGATCGACCGCGAAAAGCAGCTTTCCAGCCCTGATCGCCTCCACCACATCGGCATTCAGGTCGAAGGTCGCGACGGTGGCTGGCGACCCGGCCTCCCGGACGGCGTCGACAGCGCGTGCGGCGACCTGGGAGTTGAGTGTCAGGACCGCGTCGATGGACCGGTCGGCCTCCAGCGCGCCCTTGATCCTCGATTGCGCGTCGGTCGGATTATTGATGTCCACCTGAAGCGTGGTCGCGGTGCCGAACGCCTTCGTCGCGCCGGCGCAACGCTCGTTCGCGCCGATATTGCCCGCCTCATGGATGACGCACAGCATCTTCCCGCGCCCGGCCTCCGCGAGCCGTCTGCCCGCGGCCTGCCCGGCCAGCGATTCACTCTGCCCCACATGGACGAACGCGCCGAACCGCGCGCTGTCCGACTCCCCCGAATTGATCGTCACCACCGGAATGCCCGCGGCGACAGCCTTTTCGACCGAGCGCCGAAGCGCCTCGGGATTGGCCATGGACACGACGAGACCGTCGACGCCTTGCGCCACGGCGTTGTCGATCAGCTTCGCCTGCTGACCGGGATCACCGGAGGCGTTGTACTCCACACGGATCCCCAAATCCTCGCCAGCGGCCTCCGCGCCGTTCTTGACGACGTTCCAGAACGCGTCACCGGGGCTGCCGTGGGTCACCACCGCTACCGATCGCACCGTGCCGACCTCGGTCGGCGCCTGTGACGGAGCGGGCGCGTCGGCGCCGGGGCCGCTGCATGCCGCCAGAAGAGCGGCGGCGGCGATCCACGGCAGCAGGCGGGCCCGGTGCCGCGCGGCCGCGCCGCGTCGTGCTCGCAGAAGCATCCGCATCGCCTAGATTCCGGCCGCGGCGAGCGCGATGTCGCTGAGGAACCGGAGGCTGCGCGCGGTGTCGCCGCTCGGCTTCTCCACCGAGTCGGACGGTCGCAGCGCGGCGTCCTGCTCCAGGACGTACCAGCCCCGATACCCCGCGCCGCGCATGGTGTGCACGAGTGCCGCGATGTCGACGTCCCCCTCGCCCAGCGGGACGTACAACCCACGGCGCACCGCCTCGCTGTACTCGAGCTTCCCGCCACGGACCTGATCGGCCAGCGAGCCTCGGACGTCCTTGAGATGAACGTGCCCGATCCGCTCGGCGTGCCGCCGGGCGAGCCGAACCGGGTCGGTGCCGCCGACGAGCAGATGCCCGGTGTCCAAGCAGATGTCGAGATCGGAATCGGCGAGGAACCGCTCGACCTCGGCCTCGCTCTCCACCTGCGTGCCGACATGCGGATGCAGCACCGTGCGCAGGCCGTACGCGGCGGCGATATCGCGGATCTCGGCAGCGGTGTCGATCACGGCGCGCCAGTGCGAGTCGTCGAGTGGCGGCCGCTCGTCGTATCCGCCGAGTCCGGTCGCGGCGGCGAGCACGAGCACTTCCGCGCCCGTGGCGGCCAGCAGCGCGGCGTTCTCCTGCGCCCGAGCGAGGGCGGCGTGCCGGTCGCGATGCAACACGACGGCGAGGAAGCCACCGACCGCGGTGACGTCGAAGGCCGCCAGCAGTCGTCGCAGTTCGCTCGGGTCGCGCGGCAGATAGCCGGGTGGCCCGAGTTCGGTGGCGGACAGGCCGAGCGCGGCCATCTCCGACAGAACGGTGCGTGCGTCGAGCACGTGACCCCAGCCGGGGACCTCACAGACTCCCCAGGAGATCGGCGCGGCCGCGAGGCGCAGCGGGTGGAGGGATTCGGGCATCGGCACTTCTCCGACCTTCGATATCGAGTTGACGCCGCCGTAGTTGGAGCGCTCCAACTATGTAACGTGGGTCATAACGTGTCAAGGGCTTGCGGCGTGCCGGTCAAAGCGGCTCTACCAGCGATAATTCGGTCTTTCTTGGAAGACTCCGGTGCGCCGAAGTCAGGTTGGAGCGCTCTATTGATCCCTTCTGACGCACCGCGTATCGTCCGTCCCGGCAGGGCTGGTGAACGCGGAACGGAGGCGCCGTGGCACGACCGACCATGGAAGACGTCGCCGCGCGTGCGGGCGTCTCCCGCGCCCTCGTCTCGCTGGTCATGCGCGACTCCCCGAAGGTCAGCGAGCACCGCCGCCGCGCCGTGCTGGACGCGGCGAAAGACCTCGGCTATCAACCGCACATCCTGGCCCGCTCGCTGGCCAGCCGGACCTCCAACATCGTCGGTGTCCTCGTCTCCGACCTGCGCAACGCCTTCTTCGCCGACGTCGTCGAAGGCATGGACGCCGCCGCGCAGGAGTCCGGCCTCGAACTGATCCTCAATACCGGCCGGCGCAGCGCCGCACGCGAACACACCGCGTTGGAGAGCCTGCTCTCGTTCCGGCCGGGAGGGGTCATCCTGCTGTCTCCCATCCTGCCCGCCGCCGCCATCCGCGCGGCGTCGCAACAGGCTCCGCTGGTGTTGGTGTCGCGGACCTCCACCGTCGCGGGCATCGACACGGTCAACGACGACGGCGAGGCGGGCGCCACCCTCGCCGTCGATCATCTGGTCTCGCTCGGGCACCGGCGCATCGTCCACCTCGACGGCGGCGGCGCGTTCACCTCCGCCCCGCGACGCAAGGGCTACCGGGCCGCCATGCGACGTCACGGCCTGGAACCGATGGTCGTGCCGAGCGAGCACACCGACTCCGCGGGCATGGCCGCGGTGCGCAAACTGTTGAACCTGTTCTCCCGCGACGCCTTTCCCACCGCACTGGTGTGCGGCAACGACTTCAACGCCGTCGGGGCGATGTCCGCGCTCGAGGAAGCGGGATTGCGGGTGCCGGAGGACGTCTCGGTGATCGGCTACGACAACACCTCGCTGGCCGCCCTGCGTCACGTCGCGCTGACCACCATCGATCAACCGCGTATTCGAATGGGCAGCCTCGCGATAGAGGCCATCGCCGAACGACTTCGCGACGGCCGCACGAGACCGGTCCGCCGCCGGTTGGAACCCACGCTCGTCGTCCGCTCGACCACGACCGCACCGGGGCGCTGAGCCTCGTCGCGGTTCCTTACGAAGGAGAGCCGATGTCCTCCCACCGAGCCGTCACCCTGGGCCTCGCCGGAACCGGCCGCATCGGCACCGCACACGCCGAAATCCTGAGCAAACTCCCGAACGTGGCCACCGTCCTGGTCGCCGACGCCGACCCCGCCCGCGCCCGCGCCACCGCCACCGACCTCGGCGTCGAATTCGCCCCCGACCTCGATACCCTCTTCGCCGCTGACCTCGACGGCCTGATCATCGCCACCACCACCGCCTCCCACCCCGACCTCATCATCCGCGCCGTCGACGCGCGCATCCCCGTCTTCTGCGAAAAGCCCGTCGCCGCCGACATCACCGGCACCCTCGCCGTCATCGACCGCACCCGCCACTCCCGCGTCCCCGTCCAGATCGGCTTCCAACGCCGCTTCGACGCCGGCTACCGCGCGGCCCGCGAAGCGATCCGCTCCGGCAGCCTCGGCCGGCTGCACACCGTGCGCGCGACGACCCTCGACCCGGCTCCCCCGCCCGCCGAATACATCGCCCGCTCCGGCGGCATCTTCCGCGACTGCGGAGTGCATGATTTCGACATCATCCGGTGGGTCACCGGGCGCGAGATCACCTCCGTCTACGCGACCGGGGCGAACCGGGGCGCGTCGTTCTTCGCCGAAGCGGGCGACGTCGACACCGCGGCGGTGCTGCTACGCCTGGACGATGGAACCCTCGCGACCGTGTCGCTGACCCGCTACAACGGGGCGGGGTACGACGTGCGGTTGGAGGCGTTGGGCTCTAAAGGGACCGCGGTCGCCGGACTGGACGACCGCGCGCCCCTGACTTCCGTCGAGCCCGACCACAGCCCCTCTCCCTATCCGCCCTACGCGGGATTCATGGAGCGGTTCCGTGCGGCGTATGCCGATGAACTGGCGGCGTTCGTCGAGGTCGCCACGGGAGAGCTCGACAGTCCCTGCACGCCGGACGAAGCGCTGGAGGCGTTCTATGTCGCCGAGGCGTGCGAGCTTTCGCGGCGGGAGGGTCGACCGGTCGAGGTCGCCGAGGTCAGACGCTGACCTGAAGTAGGCCAGTTTCAGCGTGCTGCGACATCAAGGTGTCCTGGACGGCTCCCGCGAGGGTCGGGTTTCCTTTACCGTCGCGCCTTCGCCGGGGTTTTCACCGCCTTTCTGCCGCTACCGAAGCGCGACCCGGCTGTTACTCGTATCCTTTGCTCCACGTTGACCAGCCCGAGAGCGGCCGCCGTCAACGCCTCGGGACTGATCCACTTTTCAAGATCTTCATCCTTGATGCGTATCGGGTTGCCGTCTTCATCCTCTGCAAGTTCTTGCCCTTTAAGCTTGTACGCGTGCATCAGCTTTGAGACCAGCTCATCTTCATATACCTGCTTCACTAGGGCGATCATTTCCTGCTGATCCGCTTTCGGATACTCTTCGACCCAAAACTTGAATTCATTCCGAAAAAGCGGAAATGCCAGATTTATACTGATGGTGCCGAAGGAAGCACCGCCTTCCGAAAGCTTCTCGTCGAACCTCGCCGCATGCACTACATCGTCATCACGAAATGTTTCCCACTTCACATCCGGAAGACCGTCACTCTTTCGCCGCATTGAGCCTGCGAATTCACCGGATTCGTCGGGGTTCAAAATTATCTTGTCGCCCGTACCGCCAGAATCCTTCGCGTTGTTACGAGGCTTCAGTAAAATCGACTTCTCTGCGCGCGGACTTCCAGAACCAACCCGAGGCGTTCCAGTTGTTGATGAGGCCGGATTGCCGGATTCGCGACCAGAATCGTTCTTGACGAGAAGCGGTGGACGAAATCGGGTTGCCAGACGTTCCATTGTGCGCTTGAGCCGCTCCCGCCGATCCTGATCGTTGCTGTCGGTTTCCCCTGAACGACTCTGCTCTATTGCTTTCTTGATCGGTCCCGGCAACTGCTGGTAGAAGTTGTCCTGCCAGTCCTCCCACGGCAGACTGGTGCTGCCCTTGCCGATCAACATGCCCCGGGAGGCCTGCGGCATAACTCCCCATCGTGTCGGTTCGGACTCCTTGTACGCGGGCGGAACGATGAAGATCCATAAACGCATTCGAATTGCGTCGGGTATCCCGAACTGACGATATTGCTGCAGACGATCTTTTCGGTCATATGCTTCGTTTTCATACTGAACCACTATGAGCGGCTTGGTCGGGCCCTTCTCTTGACTCAGCGCATCTTCATCCTCGTCCGTCAGATACCACTCGATCTTCGTCCCATGTTTCACCATCACGGCGCCGTGCTGGTGCTTGGGTGAGATGACCGCCTTGATGCCATTGACACGCCGCGGATGGATGGCGTACCTCGTACCGTCGGGCGCAACAAGGACTTTGTCCTTGGTCTCCCGCCTGGCGGTCTCCGCAGGCTTCGGCTCAAGTGTTGCAACACGAACAGATACATCACCGGGAATCTCGACAAACCTCGTGTTCAAGTAGTTCACAATTCCACGCTTCACTTCATCCTCGCCCCGCTTGTAATCGCCGCTCACCGTGTCTCGCGCGGGACCGTCGCCAAGAAATAGAAAAACGGTCCCATGGCCCGCTTGTTTGATTTCGTCGAAATGAAATTTTCGAAGATCGATTCCGAGCGCTGGATTGAAAGAAGGGGGTATGCAGTCGTTGATATCATCCGGCGGACCCGCCTGGTCCGAGCCTCGATAATATATATCGAAATCCTTCAATTGCCACCTGTCGTGACGTTCATCGAAGTGGATCCAAATCATCCGACCTTCAGGTGTTTCCTCGGTCCACGAAAGTACGATGATTCCGTATGGGTTCCACTCGTAACAGGACGCTTTGAACCCTTGACCGAAGTTCTCGGTCAAGGAGATTGTCCTTCCTCCGCCGCCGAATGAGGACAGAAATAATTGAAGATTCTCCTCGTTCATTCCTACGCCGTTGTCGGCTACGTAACGTCGGGCGACTCCATGCTCCGTGAACGACTCCTCGTCAACACCGAAATAGACCCAAGTTGCTTTAGCTTGAATCGAATTGACGAGCGCTTCTCGCGCCCATTGATATGGGCCGCCAGCGACATATGCCTGGCGAATCAAATGGTGCACGTTCTCATCGGGAACAGTCACGATCTTGCCCATAAAAGCTTCGCTTTCCCCTTGCTTCAAGGAGGCCGGCACTAGCGCACTGCGCAGCGCTAGCTCGTAGCGGCGAGCTTACTCGCGCCATCTCCACAGATGACGCGATTACTGAAGATCACCATAAATTACTCACCCAACAAAGGCGACCAGTCAGTTTTCGAATCCTCGCGACACGGAGGGGCCGACATAAGCGAACCCCACCCCGAGAGATGTTCCGTTCCAACTCTCGGCGCAGCGCATACAGAGAAACCAGCACATTCCGGCATCAGGTGGACTACTCGATGAGCTTGCGCCGTTCCTCGCTGCACACCTGACCGGCGAGGCCTGAGTCAGCGGTAGTCAACGGCCTAGCCATCTCCTCCAAAACCGACGAGTCGCGAAACGTCCCGTCTTGACCGATTACGCGCCAACCTCGGGCCTCGTGGGCCGCTCGGGCAGGGCTGCCCCCCGTACCAACAGGTAGGCCACCTGGGGCGGACCTATCTTTCAACCGTTCCCGTAATCGTGCTGGGCTGGACCACAGGTTGTCTTACCGCTCGCGGTGCGAGCCGAGATTCACGGCTTCGAGTTCATCTGCTCGTGCCTCGATGGCTTCGTTGCGGGCAAGTTCGAACGAACGCTTGATCATGACCCGAGAGCCTTGCCTTGACGAAAGGCGTCGTCCCTCAGTAGCTCGTGAAGCTCTCGGACACTCGCGATGCGCCGCTGGTCTTCCGGCACGGCCGCGAGAACCTGCTCGCCCAAGCCCATGACGTACCGCGTCCGGTGTTCGACAGGCAATCTATCCAACATGGTCGTCGCGTACGCGGTGCCCTCGCTCGGATCACCGGCCGAGACCAGGCACAGTGCGCGCTGCAACTCGATCTGGATCGGCCCGCGCCGATTGTTGGGCGGATACAGACCGAGCGCCGCCGACTGCGCCTCTTCCGCCCGGCGAGTATCACCGAGATGGGAGTACACGAAGCTTTCGGCGAACCTGACTCGCGCTTCGGAGTATGCCCAGCAATGCCAGCTGTGGTCTTTCGTCATACCGGACGGCAATGCCGCGAAAGTGTCGCGCAGTGCGACCAATGATGCTTTGGCTTCCTCAGCACGGCCGAGCAACGCGAGCGACTGCGCGCGCGCCGCGAGCAAACTCGGTCGTCCGTGTAGGGGGCCGTGTGCAATCAGTTCGTCGGACTTGCTGATCTCATCGATGATGATTTCCGGCTGCTGGCCGTCGTAAATCGCTCGGATAGCTCCGCGCCCCCGCACATACATCATCGCGTGCATGTCCCCTGAGCAGTCTGCGGCATAGTTGGCCGTGCGCCACCACCGCCTCGCTTCGCGCCGCAGTCCAAGATCCCCAACAGCCTGAGCTAAGTACTCGCTGAGCAGCGCCCCGATCCGATACAGCTGTCGGCGGTGTGCGAGGTCGGAAGACCTGCCCAACGCAACCTCGAGACTCATGACATCCACCAGCAGTGCCGCGCGCAACTCGCTGGCGGTGTGCGTTCCGGTAGCAACTCCATACTCACGGACGATTTCGTTCCAGTCGTCGAGATCGACCGAGAGATCCTCTGACACAGCCAGATTGAATCCATGCCGCACGGATTCCAACCCGAGCGCCATCTCGATACCGGCGGAAGAAACACCGAGCAGGAAGGTTCGTCGGAGCACGTCGTCAACCTCTCTCCCCGCGCTCGGCGGGGACATCGGTGAATCATCCGCCTCCATGCTATCGCTAACGGATCCGCGCTCGGCAGGACGAAAACCGAGTTCGGCGTCAGTCGCGACACCGAGCACAGCCCTCAACCCGGCGCGGTAGTCCGCGTTGGGCCAGCGAAAGATTCCGCGCTCCAACTTTCCGATGTAGTTGCCGGACAGTTGAACAACCCGACCGGTCCGGCAAAAAACCCAAGAGTTCACCGCATCGGCAAGTTCCGCTCGCGACAACGGATGCCCGGTCAGTTCGGACCTGGTCCGCGCTCTGGCCGCACTGAGCTGGTGATTCGGTTCAGACAAGCCCCGTCCCCCTCGTTCGGTAACCCGCAGACAAATCATTGCATTCGCCAGGGGTGTCCATGTCTGAACCGACCCGCTGTCCCGCAGTTCTCCCCTTGTCCTCCCTCGAACGGGCGTTCCCGCAGCACCCCACCGAGACGGAATCTATCCACAGCACTCGGCGCCGCAATGACACGAAGCCACGTCCGGCTCTCCGGGTGCCTGTCCTAGAGCGACTGGAGCAGGAAGGCAGAAGAATGCAGTCGGTTCACAGATCTGCGGCAAGCAGGACCCACGAAGAACCACGCGCGCGCGGCGTATCCGCAGACACCCTGATGTCGAGATGCCGGTTCTATCGGGAGGTCTGCGGCCTGCCCGCGCGCATACAACCGCAACTCCACCAACTTTTCATCCCCTCGGGCAGCGTCGGCGGAATCACCGTCCCCGCCGCACTCGGGGCCGCCGTCAGAGGACACATGCAGGGGCGTGGCGTTCACCCTGGCCCGATCGTCTCGCATCCCCGGTCGAAGCGATGGACGTTGCTCGTCGTGCCGGACGTGCCCGACAACGACATCGCCCTGTTCGGAGAACTGTTTCGCCTCAACGCATCCGTCGCGCGCCTCGGCGCACAGATCGCACTTCCGTCGCCCGCTGACCGACACGGATTTCGGGTGTGGGTGCAACCACCCCGGGACAGCTACCGGCCGTCAGGGCTGGCCGTCATCGAATCCGTCCGCGCGTGTGCCCGGCCCCGTCCGCGCCGGGTGTGACACGGCCGATGCCACCACAGAACTCGACGGCGTTGTCATCAGGTTCGCCCCCGGCTCGAATCGTGAGAAGCGATTGCGCGAGGGCCGTACATCCTGATCCGCAGGTCGAAGTCGTCGTCGTCCGTGATCCGGACGGACCCGTCGATATCCATGTGTTCATCGACGGGGTGAAAACCCCCGTCATCGAATTCACGATCGACGCGGGCGCGGGGTGGTGCTGGGCGGATTGGAAGCGCTGTCGAGACCGAAACCTTTCGGCCGCTTCTCCGTCGGCAAGACAAACCATGCTTGCCGCCTATACCGATCCTCCGGGCGGAGGGTACGTCGGAGGACGCGGCGAAGTGCAATGGCTCGATGAGGTCTCGACAGCATCGACAACTGATGAGGATCAACGATGACGTGGGATCGGTTGACGATCGGCAGTTGGGTCAGCACGAGTGAAGGCTGCCCTGTCAGGCTCGTCAGAGGCGAGGACGGTGAATCTGTCACCTTCGTGTTCGGCACGTCCGGCAACGAATTCGAGCTCACGATCGACCGCTCGACCTTGACCGCCATGCTTCAGCTCGGCTCCAGAGCGTTGGGTGAGGCGATGTCCGCTCAGACGTGACTCGAAGAGCGCACTCGCACGCGCGGCGCGGATTACGACAGCGCACTACTGCGCGGAAGCGTCGACACCGATCCGACGTCCGTGCCACACTCCACTTGTGGAGAGCGGGGCAGAGTTGGAACTGCGCCAGATGATCTTCGATCATCTCGCGCAGCGTGTCGCTGAACAAGGCACACTGACACGTGCAGAACTGACAGCTCTCCCGGTGAACGGGGGGACTCGACGTCTTATCGACCTGAACCGCGGCATCTGGAACCCGCGCGACTTGCAAGCAACACTGTCCATCGTTTCGAAGCCTGACAGTCCGTACTCGGATGGGGAAGTCGGCGAGTCACTCTTCGCGTACTCGTACCGTGAAGGGAGTACAAACGGCGACAATACGAAGCTGCGCCGAGCATGCGAGCTGGAACTTCCGATCATCTTGCTGCGGTGGATCCGCCCTGGCGTCTACGTCCCCGTGTTCCCGGTGTACGTGGTCGCAGACGACACCGAAGGCCGCAGGTTTATCTTGGCGCTCGACGAAAGCCTCCGGTTCGTAACGGATCCGCTCAAACTGAAGCCAATCGAGCGCAAGTACGCCCAGCGCGCCATACGCCAGCGGCTGCATCAGCCCGAGTTTCGTGGCAGGATACTGCTCGCCTACGATCGCAGATGCGCTGTGTGCGACCTAAGGCAACCACAGCTTCTCGATGCAGCGCACATACTCGCGGATAACCACCAAGAAGGCGTCCCCGAGGTCGATAACGGCCTGTGCCTTTGCAAGATCCACCATGCCGCGTACGACATGCAGCTTCTCGGCATATCGCCCAACTACGAAGTTGTGATCGGGGAGAAGATGATGCAGGACCCAAATGACGGTCCCATGCTCCGACATGGTTTCCGCGAGATGAACGGTCGCCAACTGTCTTTACCACACCGACGCAGTGACCGGCCATCAAGAGATCGGCTCGCTGAACGTTTTGCCGAATTCAAGGCCGCTAGCTGAAAATCGCAGCCGATTAGGCCAGTGTCCTCTACTCGAACGCTGCGGCTACTCGAACCCGTACGGGTAGTGACGGAAGGCCCGTCCGAGAAGTTCTCGACGCGATTCGATGAACTGGAGGGAAGGACGATCACCGTATGAGCTCACGGCATTCCGCGTTACCAGTGGATGGCATCGACTTTCGGCACTACACCGCCGCACAGGCTCGCGGACTGCGCGACGAAGTCGAGCTGATCTTCCGAGACTCCTACGTCGATGCGATCGAGTCCGGTGAAGAGTTCGAGTCGCCCGAGGCGTTCATGCACCGGTTCGATGCCTACACCGACCCCTCCCGCGCCGGCGCGTTCGAGTTGGTGATCGCTCGTCTCGACGGCGAACTCTGCGGGCAGGCGTGGGGTTGGCCGCTCACCGCCGAGACCGCGTGGTGGGATGGGCTGCGGCTCGACGAAGGCGACCACGTGGCGTTCACCGCCGAGAACGGTTCGCGCACATTCGCCTTCAGCGAGATCATGGTGCGCAAGCAATTCACCGGGAGGGGTATCGCGCGGGCCCTGCACGACGAACTGCTCGCGGGACGGCCCGAGCAGCGCGCGACACTGCTGGTCCGTCCGGATAATCAGCGGGCGTATGACAACTATCGCCGGTGGGGGTGGTACCGCGTCGGCACTTTGCGACCGAGCTGGCCGGAGGCCCCGCGTTTCGATGTTCTGATGCGTGGTCTCGAGCGAGTTCGGAGGGACGCGACCGACTGATCGCCGACAAGGAGTAAGCCGTCTGACCACATGGATCGCGGGTGGCGGTGTAGACCGGCCAGAGGAATTCGCGAATTACCGTGCGAAGTTTCTGCGGCTCTATGTCGGCCGCAACCGCGCGATGATCTCGGTCAACTGCGTAGCGTTCCGATTTCGGTCGGGCTCGCGGCGGCGGATACGGAGTCGGCTCACCTCCGCTGAGCGGGGCCGGACTTACCCTGCCGGAACCGCGGCGACGCGGCGATGGCGTAACCATCCGCGGACGCCGATGGCGAGCGGCAGCAGGACGGTGAGAAACCCGGAGACCGGCTCGAACGCGAGGCCGAACGCGGTGAGCACAGCGATCGCGGCGAGGATCGGCGCTGGAACGTAGCCGCGCGTTCGCTCCGTCTCGATCACGGCGACACCGAAACCGACGGCGGCGACTCCGAACGCGGTGAACCAGAAGGCAAGTTCGGTCTGTTCTCGGCCGGCTGCCCAGATGACGACGCCGAGTGCGGTATGCGCCGATCCGATGAACGCGAGCAGACTGCCCGTCACCGGGAACGGAGTTTTTGAATCCATATTCCTAAACATTGCCCTAAGCTCTTCCCCATGGCAAGACCCCGGCGATTCACCGATGACCAGATCCTGGATGCCGCGCGCGACTTGCTCGCCGATCCGGCGACGACCAGGCCGACCATCGCCGCGATCAGCGCTGCCTCCGGCGTCCACACCGGATCGATCTACGTGCGCTTCGCCTCCCGCGAAGAGTTGCTCGCACGACTGTGGCTGCGCTCGATCCAGCGCTTCCACACCGGATTCGTCGCCGCGCTGTCGGGAGCCGACCCGCTGCTCGCCGCCGCGATGCACCTGCCGCGATACTGCCGTGCACATCCCACCGAAGCTCGTGCGATGAAGATGTTCCGGCGTGAGGAACTGCTCGAGGTGGGCTCTGCCGAGTTGCGCGCCGACATCGCCGAGGTCAACGACCGCATGAACGACGCGCTACGCGCCGCCGTCGCGACGGAGTTCGGCGAAGCCGACGAGCATCACATGGCGATCGCGATGGCTGCCGTCAAAGCTATTCCCTACGGGCTCGTTCGCGAGTACATCGCGGGCGCGGCGCCCATTCCGGACTGGGTCGATGAGGTCATCGCCACCGCGACGGCCGCCGTGGTCCACAAGTTGCGTCCGGCGGTCAGTGAGCGGGCATCCCGCTGAGGCGCCATTCCGGCGGCCGAGTCAGGCCGGCAGCAGCCGCGCGATGACCTCGGTCAACTGCTTGACGTTCCGGCACTCGTGCATCGTCACGCAGTCCGCGTACACGTGGGCGGCGGAATCCCCCGTCGACCAGGCCCGCGACGGTTCCGGATTCAGCCAGTAAGTGTGTTTCGCTCGGTCGACAATGGTCTGCATCGCAGCGAGATTCGGGTCCGTGCGGTTGGTTCGCCCGTCCCCGAGGATGAGTACGGATGTGCGCGGCCCGAGGGCGTCGGCGTAGTCGTCGAGGAATCCTTGGAACGCTTCGCCGTAGTTGGAGCTGCCGAAGCGGGCGACTCTGGTGGAGCGGATGATTCGGGCGGCGGTGCCGGGGGTCGGTGGTTCGCCGGGGGTGAAGAAGTGGGTGATCTCGTCGCAGGTGTCGACGAAGCCGAAGCTGCGGACCTTGCTGAACTGGTCTTGCAGGGCCTGGATGAGGTGGAGGGTGAATTCGGCGAAGCCGGTGACCGAGCCGGAGATGTCGGCGAGGACGACCAGGTCGGGGCGGCCGTGTTTGCGGGCGCGCAGGACCGGGTCGATGGGGACGCCGCCGGTGGACATGGAGCGGCGCAGGGTGCGGCGGAGATCGATCCGGCCGCGCACGGCTTTGCGGCGGCGAACGGCCAGGCGGGTGGCGAGTTTGCGGGCCAAAGGGTGTACGAGGCGGCGCATTTCGGCGAGATCTTGTTCGCGGGCGCCGAGGAAATCGATCTGGTCGGTGCTGGATTCGACGCCGCGGCGAGCGATGTATTCGGTGCCGCGCAGTTGCGCCGAACGCAGCCGGGCCTCGGTCTGGACGGCCGTGCGGAAGGCGGCGAGGCGGCGGTTGGCTTCGATGGTGTGGACGGTGGTGTCGAGTGGGGAGGAGCCGTTCATACCCGCGACGATGCGATCGACGAGTTCTTCCGGGCGTAGGGCTTTCATAGTCAGGTAGGAGGACCAGCCCGCGCCGGACGCGGTGGTGACGGGCGCGGGGGACTGCCCGGTGCCGACTCCCCCGTAGCCGCCGAGTTCGGTCAGCGCCTGGCGGGCAAGTGCGGCGACCGACTCCGAATCATCCTGTGCCAGTGCGGCGACGAGCCGATCGCGCAGCTCTTCGATGGATTCGGGTGTCGATGGCTCGACGGGCTGCGGCTGCTGAGGGGTCAGGAAGTAGAGGTCGAAGAGTTGATCGAACACGGCGCGTTGACCATTGCGGCGCAGCAGGCACGCGGCCACGCCGGAGCGCAGGCGGTTGCGGTCATCGATGCCGAGGGCGATCATCGCCTCGGCCGCATCGATGGTTTCGCTCGGTCCGGCATTGATGCCGTGATCGCGCAGGAGGCCGACGAACTCGACGAGCCGATCGGTCATCGAGTCGGCTCGGCGGTCGGCTTCGGCGGCACGCCGCTCAGCCGTGCTCATGCCCGACTCCTGAACAACACCTCGTGCCTGCGACCCGGACGGTAGACGTGCGGGCCGCCCGGTTCCGCGTCGCCGCAATGCCACTGCGCTCGCCGATCCGGTCCTGACCTGCTCCGGATGCCTGGTCCGACTGCGAATATCCGGTGTGCCGGGACATGAGCGATGGCGTGAGGGGGCGCGTCGACATGACGGTGTGTCGAAGTGGATATGCCGCACAACATCTTGTGTCCCGCATCAGCCAGCGGCACGGCCGGGCTCCTGTGCAGGGTGGCATCTGGGCCGGCTCCGGCATAAACCCGAGTTCGTGCCGCGCCCTCGGGTAGGTGTTCACTTCGAGTTCTGGCACGGCCGACGCGGCTCGCCCAGACGATGCGTAGACGGGCCCGTTCGGGGGAATGGTGGCACCGCTCCAGGTGGCGAGTCCGGTTCCAACAGGTCGGCGTAGCGCATGATCCCGTACACGCTTCATTGCGAGGTCCGCCCTTGCTCGGCATCCGTATCGAGTAACCCGAGCCGTTCGATCGCCACGCGATGGTCGGACTGGTACTTCAAGAGCACGCCCAGCGTCGAGCGGACGACGCTTCCGCTGAGGTTTCGCGCACCGAGCGCGACCAATGTCTTCGCCCAGTCGACGGTCTCGGCTATAGAAGGCGCCTTCCGCAACGACAGCTGACGCAACGCGCCGACCACGCCGACCACCGGCTCCCCCAGCGCCTCGTCCAGCTCCGGAACCCGCATCCGCACGATCGCCCGTTCCAGCTCCGCCGTCGGGTAATCGATGTGCAGATAGAGGCAGCGCCGCTTGAGCGCTTCGGATAATTCGCGGTGCGCGTTGGACGTCACGATGACGAACGGCTTGCGCACCGCGGTGACGGTGCCGAGTTCGGGGATGCTGACCTGGTAGTCGCCGAGCACCTCCAGCAGCAGCCCTTCCAGCTCGACGTCGGCCTTGTCGAGTTCGTCGATGAGCAGCACCGTGGGACGCGGGTTACGGATGGCGGCCAGCAACGGGCGGGCGAGTAGGAACTCTTCGGTGAAGACGTGGTCGCGGGTGCTGTCCCAGCCTTCGCCGTCCGTGGCGGTGATGCGGAGCAGTTGCTTGGCGTGATTCCACTCGTAGAGGGCGCGGGCCTCGTCGATGCCCTCGTAGCACTGCAAGCGCACCAGGTCGGAGGTGGTCGCGGTGGCGACGGCCTTGGCCAGCTCGGTCTTGCCGACGCCCGCCGGACCCTCGACCAGCAGGGGCTTGCCGAGATGGCCTCCGAGGAACACGGCGGTGGCGATATCGAGGGACGGGAGATACCCGGCCTCGGTGAGGCGCTCGGTCACCTCGTCCACCGACGCGAAGAACTTACTCATCGGTAACTAGTCTAGCCGGGGTCAGCTCGGTGTCGGTATCCGGAAATGACTGGGCTCGGCGTCGGACGGCACGGCGCCGGCCGTGGTGAACGGTTCGACCAGCGACCGCAGCTCGATCAGGTGCCGGGCGTGCGCGTCGAGCGCCCGATCCTCCTCGGAGACCGGCTCCCACTGCCGCACGGCTCGCGCCTTTCCGTCGTCGTCGATCGCGACGACCACGGCGAGGCCGTGCGCCGCCAGCGCGGGTTCGTCGGAATGGGTGTCGGTGGAGGTGACGTGCACGCTGACATGCATGCTGCGCGGGCCGGTGTGGATCAGTCGCGCGGTGACCTCGACGACGTGGCCGATCACGATCGGCCGATAGAAGCGGATCCCGCCGAAGTAGGAGGTGAGGACGCGCTGCCCGACCCAGTCCGCGCCGCACACGTACGCGGCCTCGTCGATCCACCGCATGGTCCGGCCACCGTGAACCTTGCCGCCCCAGTTGATGTCCGAAGGCGCGGCGAGGAAACGCAGCGTGGCGCTCGGCGCGGTGCCCGCGGAGGTGTAGCGCTGCGCCGCCATCGCCTCCTCGATGTGCTTGCGCACGGAGACGCGGGCCCGGGCCTGCCGGTGCCGCTGCGATTCGAGCAGCGTCGTCGGATTCCATTGCGGGACTTCGACGGTGCGCCGATCGTCGTCCACCGCGACGAAAATCGTCAGGCATTGCGCCGACTGCACCGGCTTCACCCGGGTGGGATCGGTCGAATAGACCGTGACGAGGATGTGCATGCTGGTGCGGCCGGTGTGGACCAGATTGGCATGCAATTCGACCAGTTCACCGACCGCGATGGGCCGGTCGAGATGGATGTTCCCGACGTAGGCGGTGACGCAGTAGCGGCCGCTCCACTGGGCCGCCGCCGCGTAGGCGACTTTGTCGATCCACTCGAGGAGCTTGCCGCCGTCGACCGACCCCACGATGCCCGCGTCGGCGGGTTGAACGAGAAAGCGGTGGATCGCCTCTGGACGCCGACCGGCCGAGGCCGGATGCGAGACGGTCGCGCGAGGGTCGATATCGGTCGGGTTGGGCAAGGCTCACCATCCGTTCGGTCAGAGAATCTTCGGCTACCTGACCTCGTTGTCCGGGAGAACCTTAGGCCCCGACATCGGTACGAGCGAGTAACGAATCACCAGCCATGCGAAACGACCGCATCAGCCGACCCGCGAATAGTCTTCGGCGATCGATGAGCAACGCGCATGGGGGCGCCCCTGATGCCGCGGTTCGATTTTGCCCGCAGGGGAGGCGACACCCGTGACCTTTCGAGGCAAGTGCGCGAGTGAAGTCGTGCAGTCGCTGCCTCTTCGGTAAGCGCGACCGTGAAGCAGTGACCATCAGGAAGCCGCGAAGACGCGGGTGGCCCGCTCCGGAATCCGGAGCGGGCCACCCGTGAATCAGGAGATGTGTCAGGCGGTCTCGGTGATCGGACGATCGACCCAGCTCATCAGGCCGCGCAGCTTGGCGCCGGTGACCTCGATGGGGTGCTCGGCGTTCTGCTTGCGCAGCGCCTCGAGTTCCTTGTTGCCGCCCTCGACGTTGGCGACCAGACGCTTGACGAAGCTGCCGTCCTGGATGTCCTTGAGGATGTCCTGCATGCGCTTCTTGGTGTCGGCGTCGATGACCCGCGGGCCCGACAGGTAACCACCGAACTCGGCGGTGTCGGACACCGAGTAGTTCATCCGCGCGATGCCGCCCTCGTACATCAGGTCGACGATCAGCTTCAGCTCGTGCAGCACCTCGAAGTAGGCCATCTCCGGCGCGTAACCGGCCTCGACCATGACCTCGAAACCGGTCTTGACCAGTTCCTCGGTGCCACCACACAGCACGGCCTGCTCACCGAACAGGTCGGTCTCGGTCTCTTCCTTGAAGGTGGTCTTGATGACGCCCGCGCGGGTGCCGCCGATGCCCTTGGCGTAGGACAGCGCCAGCGCCTGGCCCTCGCCCTTCGGGTCCTGGTCGATCGCGATCAGAGCCGGAACGCCCTTGCCGTCGACGAACTGACGACGCACCAGGTGACCGGGGCCCTTCGGCGCCACCATGCCGATGGTGACGTTGGCGGGCGGCTTGATCAGGCCGAAGTGGATGTTGAGGCCGTGGCCGAAGAACAGCGCGTCGCCGTCCTTCAGGTTCGGCTCGATGTCGTTGGTGAAGATCGACGCCTGCGCGGTGTCCGGCGCCAGCACCATGATGAGGTCCGCCCACTCCGAGACCTCCGCGGGCGTGCCGACGGTCAGGCCGGCCTCCTCGGCCTTCGGACGCGACTTCGAACCCTCGGCCAGACCGACGCGGACCTCGACGCCCGAGTCGCGCAGGCTCAGCGAGTGCGCGTGACCCTGGCTGCCGTAGCCGATGACAGCGACCTTGCGGCCCTGGATGATCGACAGGTCGGCATCGTCGTCGTAGAACATCTCGACTGCCACTGTGGTTCCTTCCGGGATCATCCCCGCGCGAGGCGGGGCACACCGTGCTTGCGCCGGTGTTGATTTTCGTTGTTCTGGATCGGATCAACCCCCGCAGCAGCGGGAGGGGATCATTCCCGCGTAGGCGGGGAGGGCGGCACGCCAACCGTCGATCGCAAAAAGACTAGCGCGTGGCCGCCGTCGGCCGGCCGGCCCCATCGGTGTGCCGCTCGCTACCTCATCGAGTGGCGGTGATGGACTTCGGTCCACGTCCCACCGCGACGACACCGGACTGCACGATCTCGCGGATGCCATACGGTTCGAGCATCCGCAGCAGCGCGTCGAGCTTGGACCGGGTTCCGGTCGCCTCGACGGTGAGCGCGTCCGGCGACACGTCGATGACCTTCGCGCGGAACAGCCCGACCGCCTCGATCACCTGGGTCCGCACACTGGCGTCGGCGCGCACCTTCACCAGGATCAGTTCGCGGGCCACCGAGCTGTCGGAGTCCTGCTCCACGATCTTGATGACGTTCACCAGCTTGTTGAGCTGCTTGGTGACCTGCTCGAGCGGCAGGTCCTCGACGGTGACCACGATGGTCATGCGCGAGATCTCGGGCAGTTCGGTGCCGCCGACCGCCAGGGATTCGATATTGAAGCCGCGGCGGGAGAACAGCGCCGCGACCCTGGCCAGCACGCCCGGTTTGTCCTCGACGAGAACGCTGAGGGTATGCGTGGTACTCATCCGTTGTTCACCCTGTTCTGTTCCTGCGACATCGCCGCGTGGATGACCGCCGGCTCGGCGGCCTGCTCGTCCTCGTCGAACAGCGGGCGGATGCCGCGCGCGGCCATGATCTCGTCGTTGCTGGTGCCCGCCGCGACCATCGGCCACACCTGGGCGTCCTTGCCGACGATGAAGTCGATCACCACGGGGCGGTCGGTGATGGACTGCGCCTCGCGGATGGCGGCCTCCACGTCCTCCTCGCGCTCCACCCGGATGCCGTGGCAGCCGAGGGCTTCGGCGAGCTTCACGAAGTCGGGGATGCGCAGCGAGTGCGTGCCCAGGTCGGTGTTGGAGTAGCGCTCCTGGTAGAAGAGCGTCTGCCACTGGCGCACCATGCCGAGGTTGCCGTTGTTGATCAGCGCGACCTTGATCGGGACGCCCTCGACGGCGCAGGTGGCCAGCTCCTGGTTGGTCATCTGGAAGCAACCGTCACCGTCGACCGCCCACACCTCTTTGTCCGGCGCGCCCATCTTGGCGCCCATGGCCGCCGGGACGGCGTAGCCCATGGTGCCGAGGCCACCGGAGTTCAGCCAGGTGCGCGGCTTCTCGTACTTGATGAACTGGGCGGCCCACATCTGGTGCTGGCCGACGCCCGCGCAGTAGATCGCGTCGGGTCCGGCCAGACGGCCGAGCGCCTCGATGACGAACTCCGGCGACAGCGACCCGTCGGCGGGCGGGGTCCAGCCCAGCGGGTAGGAGTCGCGCACGCCGTCGAGGTAGGTCCACCAGTCGGTCAGCGCCAGCGGCAAAGCGTCACCCGCGGCGGGATCCGCCTTCAGCGTCTCGATGAGCTCGACGATCACCTCGCGGCAGTCGCCCACGATCGGGACGTCGGCGTGCCGGTTCTTGCCGATCTCGGCCGGGTCGATGTCGGCGTGGATGACCTTGGCGCCCGGCGCGAAGGAGTCCAGCTGGCCGGTGACGCGGTCGTCGAACCGCGCGCCGAGCGTGATCAGCAGGTCCGAGCGCTGCAACGCGGCGACGGCGCCCACGGTGCCGTGCATGCCGGGCATGCCCATGTTCAGGGTGTGGCTGTCGGGGAACGCGCCGCGCGCCATCAGCGTGGTGACCACGGGGATGCCGGTCAGCTCGGCCAGTTGCAGCAGCTCGGCCGAGGCGTCGGCCTTGATCACACCGCCGCCGACGTAGAGCACGGGGGCCTTGGCCTCCATGATCATCCGCGCGGCCTCGCGCACCTGCTTGCCGTGCGGCTTGGTGACCGGACGATAGCCGGGCAGCCGCATCTCGGGCGGCCAGCTGAAGGTGGTCTGCGCCTGCAACACGTCCTTGGGGATGTCGACGAGCACGGCGCCCGGGCGGCCGGACGCGGCGAGGTAGAACGCCTCGGCGATGATGCGCGGGATGTCGATGCCGTCGGTGATCAGGAAGTTGTGCTTGGTGATCGGCATGGTGATGCCGGAGATGTCGGCTTCCTGGAACGCGTCGGTGCCGATCAGGCTCCGGCCGACCTGGCCGGTGATGGCCACGATCGGGACCGAGTCCATCTGCGCGTCGGCGATCGGGGTCACCAGGTTGGTGGCGCCGGGGCCGGATGTGGCCATACACACACCGACCTTCCCGGTCGCCTGCGCGTAACCGGTGGCCGCGTGACCCGCGCCCTGCTCGTGCCGGACCAGGACGTGGCGCACCTTGGTGGAATCGAACAGCGGGTCGTACACCGGGAGAATCGCGCCACCCGGAATGCCGAATACGGTGTCGACGCCCAGCTCCTCGAGCGACCGGACGACCGACTGCGCGCCGGTGACCCGCTCGGGCGGGACCGGACGGCGGTTGGCCGCGGAGATCGCGTTGGCAGCGGGCGTGGCCTGCTGATTCGCCGAAGGCGCTGGCCTACGGGCGGAAGGCCCGGGCCGTGCGGTAGGTGCGCTCACCGTCTTCGTTCCTTACTGGTTGTCGTTCTGACCCCGGATTTTTGTGCCAGCGGTGTCTTGCGCTTCGCCATGCTGGAGGTTAGTCCGAACACAAAAAAGCCCCCGACAGCACAGGGCTGATCGAGGGTGGCGCGTCGCAACGCGAGCTGACGTATTCGACTCAGTGTGTCAGGCTCAACGCTGGACGCGCCGGCCGAGTACGAGCAACTCGTTTCGATTCACGCGCACGACGTTAAGCGGGTGTGAACCGAAGAGTCAAACAGATGACCCCGTGCGTCCCATTATGTGGGACAGTGCGGTTGCTTGTGTCCGTTCACCAGGATGCGAGGATGGTGGTGTGTCATCACCGCATCAGTCCGTGCCACCTTCTGAATCGTCCCACACGCCCGCGGCGGCGACGGATACGGGTAGCGCCTCCGACGCCCGTGTGATCCGCATCCCACGGCTGGCCTTCCTGGGCGTGTTCATCCTGCTGATGTGCGTGTTCTTCCCGTTCGTCGGCTGGCCCGCCGGACTGTGGTGGCTGCTGCTCATCCCGGTCGCGGTGCTGGCGTGGGTGCTGCGCACGCAGACCGCCGTCTCGGACGCGGGGCTGGAGCTGCGGACGCTGTTCGGTTCGCGCCATCTCGACTGGGCGCAGGTGAAGGGTGTGCGGATCCCCAAGCGCGGATACGTGCGCGCCGACCTGACCGATGGCACCGAGGTGAAGTTGCCCGCGGTGAGCTACGACCGGCTGCGCGATCTGGCGGCGTTCTCCGGCGGACGGATTCCGGACCCGTTCGCGCAGCCCGCGACCGAAGAGTCCCCCACCGAAACGAGCGGGCACGACGCGAACCCGAGCGGCGAGGACAGCGCGCCGACCGACGGGGTCGCGAAGTCGGGCGAGGACGCCACCGGCGAAGACACGCGCTAGAAGGCGGTCGTGTCCCCGACCGGCTCGAGCAATGCGCGGAACATCCACCGCGGTTAGGTTGTTGCGGCCGAGTGATGGGATGATTTCTCCGGAGCAGTGATCCTCCTTCTCGTCCCCACCCCTCGACGGTCCGGTACCTCCGGCGACCCGTCGTCGCCTGCGACACCACGCACAGCGACAAACCCGATCCGGCTGACAGCCATGGCCGCCGCGCCCGGCGCACCACCGACCGGTGGACACGCCCACCGGGAGTAACGTGGTGGACCGCCGAGCAGGCTCTGCGCCGTCGCACGTCAGCCCCCGCGACCCGAGGACCATCCACATGCCACCGCTTCGTTCACGAACCACGACCATCGGCCGCAATGCCGCAGGCGCACGCGCACTCTGGCGCGCCACCGGCATGACCGACACCGACTTCGGCAAGCCGATCGTCGCCATCGCGAACTCCTACACCCAGTTCGTGCCCGGTCACGTGCACCTGAAGAACGTCGGCGACATCGTGGCCGACGCGGTGCGCGCCGCCGGCGGCGTGCCGCGCGAATTCCACACCATCGCCGTCGACGACGGCATCGCCATGGGCCACGGCGGCATGCTCTACTCGCTGCCCTCGCGCGAGATCATCGCCGACTCCGTCGAATACATGGTGAACGCGCACACCGCCGACGCGCTGGTCTGCATCTCCAACTGCGACAAGATCACCCCGGGCATGCTCAATGCGGCCATGCGGCTGAACATTCCGGCGGTGTTCGTCTCCGGCGGGCCGATGGAGGCGGGCAAGGCGGTGGTCGTGGGCGGCGTCGCGCAGGCGCCCACCGACCTGATCACGGCGATCTCCGCGAGCGCGAACCAGGCGGTGTCGGAGGAGGGGCTGTCGGAGGTGGAGCGGTCGGCGTGCCCGACCTGCGGCTCGTGCTCGGGCATGTTCACCGCGAACTCGATGAACTGCCTCACCGAGGCGCTCGGCCTCGCGCTGCCCGGCAACGGCTCCACCCTCGCCACGCATGCCGCGCGCCGGGCGCTGTTCGAGCGGGCCGGCACCGTCGTGGTCGACATCGCCAACCGCTGGTACCGCGAGGACGACGCGTCCGTGCTGCCGCGCAACGTCGCCAACGCCAAGGCTTTCCGCAACGCGATGGCGCTGGACGTCGCGATGGGCGGCTCGACCAACACCGTGCTGCACACCCTGGCCGCCGCGCAGGAAGGTGAGATCGACTTCGATCTGCACACCATCGAGGAGACCAGCCGCCGGGTGCCCACCCTGTCGAAGGTGTCGCCGAACTCCGACTACCACATGGAGGACGTGCACCGCGCGGGCGGCATCCCCGCCATCCTCGGCGAATTGCGCCGCGCGGGCCTGCTGGAGACCGACGTCACCACCGTGCACACCGCGAGCTTCGATGAATGGCTCGACACCTGGGACATCCGTTCCGGCAAGGCTTCCCAGGAAGCCATCGAACTCTTCCACGCCGCGCCGGGCGGGGTGCGCACCACCGAGCCCTTCTCCACCGACAACCGCTGGTCGTCGCTGGACACCGACGCCGAGGGCGGCTGCATCCGCGACCTCGAGCACGCCTACACCACCGAAGGCGGCCTCGTCGTGCTGCGCGGCAACATCGCGCCCGACGGCGCGGTGCTCAAGACAGCGGGCATCGATGAGGAACTGTTCACCTTCCAGGGGCCAGCGGTGGTGGTGGACTCTCAGGAGGAGGCCGTGTCGGTCATCCTCGGCAAGAAGATCAAGCCCGGCGACGTGATCGTGGTCCGCTACGAAGGCCCCGCGGGCGGCCCGGGCATGCAGGAGATGCTGCACCCGACCGCGTTCCTGAAGGGTTCCGGGCTCGGCAAGCAGTGCGCGCTGATCACCGACGGCCGGTTCTCCGGCGGCACCTCGGGCCTGTCGATCGGGCACATCTCGCCCGAGGCGGCCAGCGGCGGTGTCATCGGCCTGGTGGAGAACGGCGACCAGATCCGCATCGACGTGGCCACCCGCACGCTCGAGGTCCTCGTCGACGACGCCGTCCTCGCCGAGCGCCGCGCGAAGATGGAAGCCTCCGAACGGCCCTGGCAGCCGGTCAACCGCGATCGTCCGGTGACGACCGCGCTGCGCGCCTACGCCGCCATGGCCACCTCGGCGGACAAGGGCGCCGTGCGGCACGTGCCGTAGCTCCCGCGTCTCGCGGCCGACCGAACGCGAAGGCCCCCTCGTCCCATTGCGGGGCGAAGGGGCCTTTGTCCGTCCGGGCTCAGTCGAAGGGGCCGATGCCGGTGAGCGGGTTGCCGCCGTGCAGGTACCAGTAGGCGCCGACCGCGGCCGCCACGGCGAGGAGAAGGACGACGAAGGACCCTGCGGCGGGGCGAACGGCCCAACCCCGGTTGCGGTCGAAGGACAAGCGGCCCGGACCGGTCAGGATGATCGCGGCGGCGGCGCCGGCGAGGATGCTCTCCAACTCCACAGCGCCCGGCCCGGCTTTGTACTGGAACCCCGGGGCCATCCCCTGCTTCCAGGCCCACGCGTCGAGGATCACCGCGAGCACCGCGCCCGCGGCCAGCGGGGTGGCCAGCCCGAGGATCAGCAGCGCGCCGCCGCCCACCTCGCCCGCCGTGACCAGCATGGCGGACACGCTCGGGTGATCCCAGCCGCCGCGCTCCATCATGTCGCGGGTGCCGTCCAGGCCGGGGCCGTGGAACCAACCGGTGAGCTTCTGCAGACCGTGGTACAGGAAGGTGCCGCCGACCACCCAGCGCAACAGCAACAAACCGAGATCGAGTGTGCCGCGCCTGGTCTCGCCGGTGCGCCTGCGCAGGCGGCCGGTATCGTTCGGCGGAGTGGGGGCGGGCGGGATGCTGGCGTACTCGTAGGTGGACCCCTTGCCCCCGGCGGCTTTGCTCTCGGCGGTGGTCGGCACCTCCGGGTCGAGCCCGAGTTCGTCATCGGTGCGCGGAACGTCCTTGGACATCTGCGGACGCTGGGCCTCATCCACCCGCGCGAATTGCTCGGTCGGCGAGTCGTACGGGCTGGTCACCCCTCGACCGGTGGACGACACCGCCGACTGCTCGGCCGTAGCGGCAGTGGCCTCCCCGGCCTTGGATTCCGGCGTGTCTTTCGGCTTGTCGGTCACGGCCAATACCCTATGCCGCGCCGTGCCACGGCGGGCAAGTACCGCACGGCGTGTCAGTGTGCGCGCAACACGCACCCGGAGGGGGCGCGGGCAACGGTATTTCCGTAACGTCTGAGCTATGAGTTTGGTTGTCGTGGGCCGCGTCGCGGCGAGCTTGGCGCTCGGCTCCGTCCTGCTGGTCGGGTGCGCCCGGTTCGACGATTCGGCGTCCAGTCCGTTCACCCCGGAACCGACCCTGCGCGGAGCCAACATCGACCCGAAGAAACCGAGCCAGTCGCCCACCTCGACCACCCGGCCGAGCGGCCCGTGCATCGACCCGGACCCGGCGGTGGTCGCCACCTGCCTGGACACCACCGGCGGCCTGGTCACGCTCGCCGACGGCGCGCTGGTGGCCGAGCGCAGGACCGGGCGGATCATGAAGGTGGCTCCGGAGCAGCCGCCGGTCGAGATCGCCAAGCTGGACGTGGACGGCTCCGGCGACGGCGGCCTCAGCGACATCGCGCTGTCGCCCACCTACCACGAAGACGGCCTGATGTACGCCTACATCACCACCGGCAGCGACAACCGGGTGGTCCGCATCGCCGAAGGCGGCTCCCCCAAGGACGTCCTCACCGGTATCCCGAAGGGCGCCACCGGGAATCACGGCGCGATCGACTTCGCCGCGCCCGATCAGATGCTGGTGCTGACCGGCGACGCGGGCAACCCCGGCGCGGCAGCCTCGGCGGGCTCGCTCGCGGGCAAACTGCTGCGCGTGAAGTCTCCGGTGCCCGGCCGTACGCCCGCGCCGGAAATCGCCGTCTCGGGCATCGGCACCGCGGGGGACGTGTGCCGGGACAGCAAGGACAGCATCTGGATCACCGACCGCACCCCCGCCGAGGACCGGCTGCAACGGCTCGGCGACGACGGCGTGGTCACGACCACGTGGACCTGGCCGGACCGGCCCGGCGTCGCGGGCTGCGCCGCGGCGACCGACGGTGTCGCGATCTCGCTGACCCGCGCGAAGGCCCTCGCCATCGCCGCCGCCGACCCCAACACACACGCGGTCACCGCGGCGCCGACCCTGATGGCGCAGGACAAGTACGGGCAGCTCGGCGGGGCGGCGGTCGGCGCCGACGGCACCATCTGGGTGACCACGGTGAACAAGACCGACGGCCAGCCCGGCCCGTTCGACGACCGCGTCGTCCGCATCCCGCCACCGCAGGCCGGCGGCGGCGGACCGGACTGAGCGGTGTTTGTCCGGCCGCTGTGTTTGTCCGGCCGCGACTTCGTCGCGGCATGTTCGCGGCCCCTTGATGGTTCGCGTCCGAGCGACCGCCGCTGGCGACTTCGTCGCGGACGCGGCGGCCACTCGGACGCGAACCGGGCCGCGAACGGCGCATGCTCGGTCTCGCTTCGCTCGGAACCGGTGGTTGAGCTGGTGGGGGTGAAGGTTTCGACGTCGCTCCACAACAGATCCGGCACCCTGCCATGCTGCCGGTCCGAGCCATCGGACGCAGCCCGATTCCTCGGCGATTGTCAGGAGTCGTCACGCTCTACCGGGACGCCGAGGACGGTGAGGAAGGCGGTGGCCGCTGGTGGGCGGCTGCGGCTCCAGATGATGTATTCGACGCGGGCCGGGGCGTCGGAGACCTCGATGGTGACAACGCCCTCGAGTTGCGGCGCGTAGGCGGAGGGCAGCATGGCTACGGCGAGGCCGGGGCGGACCAGTCGAGCGATGTAGTCGGCGCTGGTCACTTCGAAGGCGACGTCGCGGTCCAGACCGGCGGCCGCGAAGGCCTGGTCGGATTGCAGACGTCCGGCTGTTCCGGCCGGAAGGTCTACGAACACCTCAGAGGAGAGTCTGCGCAAATCGACCGTGGGCGCACCGGCGAGGGGATGGTCGGGTGCGACCACGGCGACGAGCCGGTCACGGGCGAGTTCATGGGCGGCGACGCCTCGTGGTCGCGCAGTGGTCGGCAGTCCCAGGAAAGCCACGTCGAGGGCTCCCTGCGTGACGCGCTCGACGAGTTCCTCGCTCGCGCCCACCCGCAGGCTGATGCGCACGTGCGGGTACCGCTGCCGGAAATCACGCAGCGCCTCCGGGATGTCGACCGCCGCGACGGTGGGGATCAGGCCGACGGCGAGCCTTCCGCGTACCTCGCCGACCGCCGCGGCGACCTCGGCGGCCGCGCGCTCGGCGGCGTCCAGGCATTGGCGGGCGGCCGGGAGGAACGCCGCACCGGCCGGTGTCAAACGCACCCGGCGGCTCGTGCGCTCGAACAGTCGCGCGCCCAATTCCCGTTCCAGGCGGGCGATCTGGTGACTCAGCGCGGACTGCACCACCAGGCATCGTTCGGCGGCCCGGGTGAAGCTGTTCGTCTCGGCGACGGCGAGGACGTACCGCATCTGCTGAAGCTCCATGAATCAATCATGTATCGCGATCAATGATGTGACAAACATGTGTTGGACTCATTGATAGGCACGGGCGAGACTGCTCACGTGGAAAGTTCAGCAGCACAGCGGATCTCCGGCAGAGACGGAAGTCTCCCTCGCACCGTCCTGACGGCGCTCGCTCCCGTGTCCTGGGGCACGACATATGTCGTCACCACCGAACTCCTTCCCCCGGGGCACCCGCTTTTCGCAGGGCTCCTGCGTGCGTTGCCCGCGGGTGTGCTCGCGCTGGCGTTCACGCGGACCCTGCCGAGGGGAGCCTGGTGGGGCAAAGCCGCGGTGCTGGGCGTGCTCAACATCGGGCTGCTGTTCCCGCTGCTGTTCCTCGCCGCCGAACGCCTGCCGGGCGGGGTGGCCGCGACGTTGGCGGCGGCCCAGCCGCTCGTCGTGGCCGTCCTGGCCGTGGTGGTCCTGCACGAGAGCCCGTCGGCGTGGCGTCTGGTCTGGGGCGCGGTAGGCGTCGTCGGCGTCGGCATGGTGGTGATCGGGCCGCATGCGACCCTCGACCTCGCGGGGATCGTGGCCGGCCTCGCCGCCGCGGCGTCGATGGCGCTGGGCCTGACGCTGACGAAGAAGTGGGGACGGCCCACCGAGGCGAGCCCCACCGCTTTCGCCGGCTGGCAACTCACCGCGGGAGGCCTGTTCCTGCTGCCTCTCACGTTCCTTGTCGAGGGTTCGCCTCCCGCGATCGACCCGCCCGCTGCCCTCGGCTACCTCTGGCTGGGTCTGGTCGGCGGCCTGCTCGCCTATGTCCTCTGGTTCCGCGGGATCGGGACACTGCCGGTCACCTCGGTCGCGGTTCTCGTCCTGCTATCGCCGCTGGTCGCCGCGGTTCTCGGCGCGATCCTGCTCGGCCAGACGCTCGGCCCGATCCAGCTCGCCGGGTTCGGGCTCGCGCTGGCCGCGATCGTCGCGGGACAGCTTCCCGCGCCCAGCCGCTCATCCCACATCGTCTCGACACCCGAAGGGGTACTGAAATGAAGATCACCGTCATCGGAGCAAACGGCATGGTCGGCTCCCGCGTCGTCGGCGAAGCCTCGAGCCGGGGCCATGAGGTTGTCGCCGTGTTCCGGAAACAGCCGCCGACCGTTCTGCCTCCCGGGGTGACCGCGGTCGAGGGCGACGCGAACGACCCCGCTCGGATGGGTGACCTGTTCCACGGCACCGACGCGATCGTGGCCGCGACCCGCCCGGGCTCCGGCCAGGAACACACCGTCACGGAAACGACGACGGCCCTGCTGGACGCGGCCACGGCTACCCGGACCCGCATCCTCGTGGTCGGCGGCGCTGCCCCGCTCCGGAATCCGGAGCGTCCCGATCGGCTGGTCCTCGACAGTCCGGAGTACGTACCGCCCGCGATCCGCCCGATCGCCGCCGCCAGCGTCACGCAATGGGAAACCTGCCGAGCGCATCCGGCCGACTGGGTCTATCTCAGCCCGCCCGCCCTCCTCGAACCCGGACAGCGCACCGGCACGTATCGACGCGGCACCACCACCCTGATCACCGGCGCCGACGGCGCGTCCCGGATCTCGGCGGAAGACTTCGCCGTGGCCGTCCTGGACTAACTCGAGAACCCAGGCGAGAGCAGGCATTTCACTGTCGGCTACTGAGCGCGGACTCCGGGACCGCCGGACGCCATCCGCGATCGGCAGTCCCGGGGACGGAGGGACGATGGGATGAGGCGAGTCCTCGTGATCTCGGCCGCACTGGCCTGTCTCGGCGCTACCGCGCTGGTATCCACCGACCGAACAGCGGCACACCGCCCGGTTCGCACCACCATCGACCTGCCCGCCGGATTCCAGCCGGAGGGCATCGCGATCGGATCGCGACCGGTGGCCTACTTCGGTTCGCGGACAGACGGCTCCATCTACCGCGCCGACCTGGTGACCGGTCGAGGCGACATCCTGAGCCCAGGGCCGGGTACCCCGGCACTGGGGATGCGGATCGACCACCGCGACCGGCTGTTCGTCGCCGGAGGCACCGGAGGCGACGCCCGCGTCATCGACACCCGCACCGGCGCGGTGCAGGCGAACTACCGGCTCGCGACGCCGCCACACACGTTCGTCAACGACGTGATATTCACGCCCGCGGGCGCGTGGTTCACCGACTCACGGACGCCCGTGCTGTACCACCTGCCCATCGGCGACGACGCTACCCTGCCGCCACCCACGGCGGTGGTGCGTCGCCCGCTGACCGGCGACATCCGCTACCAGCCCGGAGCGATCAACGCCAACGGAATCGTGCGCACGCCGGACGGTACCGGGCTGATCATCATGCAGTCGGTGACCGGCCGGTTGTTCCGTGTCGACCCGGCGACCGGTACGACGCGGCGGATCGATCTCGGCGCCGAGTCGCTGCCCGACGGCGACGGACTGCTGTTGTGCGGCAGCACATTGTTCGTCGTCCAGAACCGGTCCAACGCGATCGCCGTGGTCGCGCTCGATCCCGCGGGCACGACGGGCACGATCGAACGACGCGTCACCGACCCGCGTTTCGACGTACCGACGACCGTGGCCGAGTTCGGCGAGCACCTGTACCTGCCGAACGCCCGCTACACCACGCCGCCGACCTCGAGCACGCCCTACACCTCCATCCGGATCGATCGACCCCGATAGAGAGTCAGCTGCAAGCAGCGAGCACGAGCTCCCGGACGCGGGCCGCGTCGGCCTGCCCCCGGGTCGCCTTCATGACATCGCCGACGATCTTGCCCGCCGCCTGCACCTTGCCGGAGCGGATCTTGTCGGCGATGTCGGGGTTGGCGGCCAGGGCCTTCTCCACCTCCGACTGCAAGGCGCTGTCGTCGCTGACCATGCCGAGGCCCTTGGCTTCAACGATCTGCGCCGGGTCGCCCTCGCCGGCCAGCACGTGGTCGACGACCTGCTTGGCCACCTTGTTGTTGATCGTCTTCGCGTCGACCAGCTTGATCACCTCGGCGACCTGGGCCGGGGTGATCGGCAGCTCGTCCAGCGCGACCTCGCGCTCCTTGGCCTTCTCGGTGAGGTAGGCGACCCACCAGGAGCGCGCCTCGTTGGCCGGGGCGCCTGCGTCGACGGTGGCGATGATCAGGTCCAGCGCACCCGCGTTGACCAGGTCGCGCATCACCTCGTCGGACAGGCCCCAGTCGGACTGGATGCGCGCGCGGCGCAGCCAGGGGTACTCGGGGATGGTGTCGCGCAACCGCTCCACCCACTCCGCGTCGGGCGCGACCGGCTCGAGGTCGGGCTCGGGGAAGTAGCGGTAGTCCTCGGCGGTCTCCTTACGGCGGCCGGGCGAGGTGGTGCCGTCGGTCTCGTGGAAGTGGCGGGTCTCCTGCACGATCGTGCCGCCGCTCGCCAGCACCGCCGCCTGCCTGCGCATCTCGTAGCGCACCGCGACCTCGACGCTGCGCAGCGAGTTGACGTTCTTGGTCTCGGTGCGGGTGCCGAATTCGGTTGCGCCGACCGGCATCAGGGAGACGTTCGCGTCGCAGCGCAGCGAGCCCTGCTCCATTTTCACGTCGGAGACGCCGAGCGACTTCAGCAGATCCCGCAGCGCCGTCACGTAGGCCCGCGCCACCTCCGGCGCCCGCTCCCCCGCGCCGGTGATCGGCTTGGTGACGATCTCGATCAACGGCACGCCCGCCCGGTTGTAGTCCAGCAGGGAGTGGCTGGCGCCGTGGATGCGGCCGGTCGCGCCGCCGACGTGCACCGACTTGCCGGTGTCCTCCTCCATGTGCGCGCGCTCGATGTCGACGCGGAAGGTGCTGCCGTCGTCGAGCAGCACGTCCAGGTGCCCGTTCGTGGCGATCGGCTCGTCGTACTGGCTGATCTGATAGTTCTTCGGCTGATCGGGGTAGAAGTAGTTCTTGCGCGCGAACCGGCCCCACGGGGTGATCGAACAGTTCAGCGCCAGCCCGATCCGGATCGCGGACTCGACGGCCTTCTGGTTCACCACCGGCAGCGAGCCCGGCAGACCGAGGCACACCGGGCACACCTGGGTGTTCGGCTCGGCGCCGAACTCGGTCGGGCAACCGCAGAACATCTTGGTCGCGGTGTTCAGCTCGACGTGGACCTCCATGCCGAGCACCGGCTCGAACCGGGCGAGGACATCCGAGTAATCCATCAGGTCGACCGTGGGTGCGCTCATGGCCATCAGTTTAGGTAAACGCTCCCGCCGCAGCGCAGCGGCTCTCGCGTCGTGCGGCGGCGCGCTACTTCACCGGGACCCGCTGACGCAGCCAGCCGGTGACGTAGTCGAGCACCTCGGGGGCGATGGTCGTCTCGATGGTGCTGTACTCGCTGGGACGGCCGGTCTCGGTGGGCTGCATCAGATGGTTGAGCCCCGGGAAGACGTGGACGGTCGCATCGGGATCGGCGGCGAGATGGTCGCGCATCGGCTGCTCGCTCTGCGCGGGGGGCACCTGGAGATCCTTGCCGCCGAAGAACGCGAGCACCGGAACGCGCAGGGCGGCGAGGGCGGGCGCCGGATCGTAAGCGACCAGGGCGGCCAGATACGGCGTGATCTGGGCGGCCGCCTGGTCGTCGGGCACGCGCTGGTCGGCGGGCAGCGACTGGTTCTGCCGGATAGCCAATTGCCGAGCGCCGTCCAGGTCACCCGCTTTCAGCAGGGCGGCCAGTTCGGTGGTGTCGCGTACCCGGGTCTCCACCTGGTCCGGAGGAGTGCCGTTCGCGGCGGCGAGCAAGCGGGTCTGCTCGATGAGCACATCCGCACCGGGGACGCCGGGCCCGGCCATCAGGACGGCGAACGCGACGCCGCTGTCGGGGCGCGCGGCGACCAGCGGTGCGAGGTAGCCGCCTTCGCTGTGCCCGAAGAGCCCGACCCGGGCCGGGTCGACATCCGGGCGGGCGCGCAGGAAGCGGACACCCGCGGCGGCGTCCTCGGCCAGGTCGGCGTAATTCGCGTCGTCCAGTTTGCCGCCGGTGCCGCCGACGCCCCGGTCGTCGGTGCGCAGCACGGCGTAGCCCGCGCGGGTGAAGGTGTCGGCCAGCAGCAGGAACGGCTTGTGGCCCATGAGGTCTTCGTTGCGGTCCTGGGGGCCGCTTCCGGAGATCATGAGGATGGCGGGGAACGGGCCCGGCCCCTGCGGTTCGGTCAGTGTGCCCGCGATGGTGAGGTCACCGGCGCGGTAGGTGACGTCCTCGGTCTGGTACGGGAACGGCGGCTTCGGTTCCTGGGGGCGGGCGGGCGGCGTCACCTTGCCTCGGCTCAGCGTGAGCCGGAAGCTCTGGCCCGCCTGGGTGAAATCGCCGGTGATCCGGTCGTTTCCGGACTCGTACTCGCCACGGAACACCGGGTCGCCCGGGATATCGGGGATCGCGAACGACACACCGTTGCGGTCGGTGCTGACGTCCTTCAGCTGCGTGCCGCTCACGCCCTGCAAGGGGATGTCGATGGTGGCCGTTCCGTCGTCGCGGAAGCTCACTCCGACTAGCAGGGGCTGACCGGGAACCTCGATGGCACCGTGCCAGTCACCGGTGGTCGGCTCGGGCGGATTCGACTCCGAACACCCTGCCACCAAAGCCGCGATGACGAACAGAGCCAACGCGATCAGTCGCCCACTGCGCATGCGACTCACAGTACCGACGATCCGGACCGTCCCCCGCTATTCGCCGCGCGCATACCGCACCGCCGCGGCGATCTCCGCCATGTCCAGGCGCAGGCCCGGCTCCCGCTCCTGCAGCTCACGGAATTCCAGCAACGCATCCTCGACGGTGGACTGCCTAGCGAGCCGGATCAGTTCGCGGCGCACGTACTCTCCCAGCGGCAGTCCAGCGGAGCGAGCGCGCCTGCCCAGCACGTCGAGAGTCTCGATCGGCAGGTCGTAGCTCCGCACGAGCGCTACGGCGTCTGCGTCGATCTCCGGCGCCAGGTCGCGCCCTTCGGATTCCAGGAATTCGACGACCGTGTCGTCCGCGGTGCGGCGCAGCGCCAGCGCGACCAGCTCACGCCCGAGGTATCGCGGCAGCGGTATCCCAGCCGCACGCGCCCGGCGGCGCAGGACGTCGACGGCGGTATCCGGCAGGTCGTGCACAGGGAGTTCGGCCATACCGGCCAGGGTATCCCGGCACGTGCACGGACGCGCCGAAGAAGATCAGCACCCCTCGGGGGCATCATCGAGCCGGTCTTCCCCGAAGACCCCATCCACCTGTGCGCGTTCCTCGGCGCTGGTATCCGCACGGGCGAAGCGAGCAAACCGTCGCTTCAGCTCGACGGTACCGACCTCCGACGGCGGCCGAGACGGCTGCGGCTCACCCAAAAAACGCCTCCGCCTCGCGGTGGCGTTCCGGCGGCACCCGCTTGAGCTGCTTGGTGGCCTCCGACAGCGGAACCAGGTCGATGCTGGTGCCGTGCAGCGCGACCATCTGACCGAACTTGCCCGCGTGCACCGCCTCGGCCGCGTGCAGGCCGAAGCGGGTGGCCAGCACCCGGTCGTAAGGCGTGGGGCTGCCGCCGCGCTGCACGTGGCCGAGCACGGTGGTGCGTACCTCTTTGCCGATGCGCCGCTCGATCTCCACGCCCAACTGCTGGGCGACGCCGGTGAACCGCTCGTGGCCGAACTCGTCGATACCGCCCTCGCGCAGGGTGAATCCGGAGTCCGGCGCCGGGTGCGACCCCTCGGCGACCACGCAGATGAAGTGTTTGTCGCCGCGCTGGAAGCGCCGCTTGATCATCGCGCACACCTCGTCCACCTCGAACGGGACCTCGGGCACCAGAGTCAGGTGCGCGCCCGCCGCCATGCCCGCGCCGATCGCGATCCAGCCCGCGTGCCGGCCCATCACCTCGATGAGCATGACGCGCTGGTGCGACTCGGCGGTGGTGTGCAGCCGGTCGATCGCCTCGGTGGCGATGTTCAGCGCGGTGTCGTGGCCGAAAGTGACGTCGGTGCAGTCGATGTCGTTGTCGATGGTCTTCGGCACGCCGACCACCGGCACGCCCTCGTCG
Organism: Nocardia sp. NPDC047654; assembly: GCF_043205035.1. Lineage (NCBI taxonomy): Bacteria > Bacillati > Actinomycetota > Actinomycetes > Mycobacteriales > Nocardiaceae > Nocardia > Nocardia sp. NPDC047654. The sequence goes on along the minus strand of NZ_JBIDDF010000001.1, from coordinate 372,572 downwards.
GACAGCCAGCTCGCGGCCGTCAGCGTGCCCTCGCCGCCGATCGGGATCAGCGCTTCGATGCCGTTGTCGTCCAGGGTCTGTTTGATCCGGCCCAGGCCTGCGCGCAGCACGTCGGGGTTGGTCCGGGCGGTGCCGAGGATGGTGCCGCCCTTGGTGAGGATCCGGTCGGTGCGGTCGTCATTGCGGATCTGGATCTTGCGATCCTCCAATAGACCGCGCCAACCGTCCTCGAAGCCGACGATCGCGTCTCCGTAGCGGCCGTTCGCGGTACGAACGATGGCGCGGATGACCGCGTTCAGTCCTGGGCAGTCTCCGCCTCCGGTCAGAACTCCGATGCGCATGGCCGCTATCTTGCCCTTCATGTCCGATCTCGGCAGCCCCGCCCCCGTGAACGGCGTGTAACACTGACCTGGACGGATGGCCTCATGCGGCCGGGCAGCGCCCCCCGGCCAGCTCGTCGAGATGCTCGGAGACGACCGTGGCCAGTTTGTCCAGGATATTCATGCCGTCGCTGAACGATCCGGACTCGGGCTGCACCGCGATCGCGATCGCGATCTTGCCCGAGGGGATGGCGATGACCCCGAACTGGCGCACGAGATAGGCGCCCGAGGTGTCCGGCCCCCAGCCGCCCTTGAACTCGGCGCCGCCGAACTCGCCGAGACCCCAGCGCTGGCTTGCTATGACCTGTTCCATCAGCGAGGTCACGCGCTCGGCCTGGGGCAGACAGGGCAGCCGCGAGGCGAACCGCACCTGGTCGGTCAGTGACCATTCCGCCTGCCCGAAGGCCGAATGCTCGGCACGGGCACGGGTCGCGGGTACGACGGTCCTGTTGTCACCGCCCTCGCGCAACACCGCCTGCACAGCCTGCGCCGCCTCCTGCGCGGTGCCCAGCGACTGCCAGAGCGCGTCGGCGGCGGCATTGTCGGACTGCGTGATCGCCGCCGACGCGGCGTAGCTGGAGCTGCTCGAACTGCGCCGGAGCGCGGCGATGGTCAGCGGGACCTTCATCGTCGACCAGGCCGGGCCGCTGGTCCATTCGCCGAAGGTGACCGCCTGCTCGCCGCCGACCGGCATGATGGCCATGCCGAGCTTCCCGCGCACACCCGCCGCCAGTTCGGCGTAGCTCGCGGCCAGGGTGCCCGGCACGATGAGCGACAAGCCCTTCTGGTCGGTACGCGCCGCGGCCTCGGTGATGCTGGGTTCGGTCGACGCCGGATCTTCCGCGCGGTTGGTTCCACATCCGGCTACCAGAGATACGACAAGCGCCGCACAACCCAGGACGGTTCGAGTTCTGCGGAATAGATCAATAGACATTCTCGACACATTCTTTTCGCGAGCTCCGCCGGGCTGCACCGCTGGTCCGGCGTCCCGATACCGTACTTGCCCGGCTCGTCGGCCGTCGGCCGCGACGGCGGGGGCGCGGCCACGGGTCGGCTGATCCTTGTGGCCCCGCCAGGTGACGACGGCGTGGTCAACAAGCATGGACACCTCCACCTACCCGCCCGATGTCGCCGAGCGGCCGGGGTCGGCAGCGGCGCTGCTCGCCGCGACCTCACCCGAGAACTGCTTCTCGTTATCCCGGAGAACGTACTAGATGAATTGATTACGCCCCAGTTCGCCGAAAACTCCTGACCGCCACCCGCACTGCCGGACCGAGCGCCGCACACCGGTTCCGCTCAATAGCATCGGAGTATTACCGCAGGATCTATCGGGTGCCGCGACACGGTATTCGATGGTCCGACTTTCGGGGAGCGCGTTCGGAGGTTCACGACGAGATGCCTCGGACCCATCCGCGAGCCCGCGCTACTACCGGCACGCACCCTCGAACCCGAGATCGGACGGCCGACACACACCGAACCGCCGATGACGACGGGTGAGTCCGACTCGGCGGCGACACCGCTCGAACGGCTTCGGCGGCGGTCGACATCGCGCCGATGACGACGGGCGGGCCCAGCTCGGCGGCGCCACCACCCGAGGACGTGCCGTCACCATGCGGCGCGAACTCCACGCCGTCGGACGCGCAATCGCGTAGCAACCTCTGCGCTACCCGGACCCACGCCAGACCGGTCGCTCACAGCAGCCGGAAGTTTCTTACCGATCGGTACTTTACCTATTGCCCAAGCGTCGTGCGCCGCCTAGTTTATTACCAAACGGTACAGAACTAGGAGTGTGCGTGACCGCTCGCATCACCGCCCCGCTTGGCGTCGGCATCGTCGGCGCGAATCCCACCGGCAGCTGGGCCGCCGCGGCCCATCTACCCGCGCTGGCGCAGCTGCCCGAATTCCGCGTCACGGCGGTGGCGACGACGAACCGCGCCTCGGCCGACGCGGCAGCCGAGGCCACCGGCGCCCGGCACGCGTTCACCGACGCGGCGCAGCTGGCGGCACATCCGGAGGTGGATCTGGTTGTGGCGGCGGTCAAGTCGCCGGGGCACGGGGAGGTGGTGCGCGCGGCGCTCGCCGCCGGAAAACACGTCCTCTGCGAGTGGCCGATGGGCACGAGTGCCGCCGAGGCCACCGAACTGACCAGCGCGGCGGTGGCGGCGGGCGTGGTGCACGCCGTGGTGCTCCAGGGCTACCACTCGCCTTCGGTGAACTACGTCAGGGACCTGCTCGCGGCGGACCGGATCGGCGCCGTTTCCGCGATCACCCTCATCGCCGCCGGAGATCCGTTCGGCGGCAGCTCGATTCGGCCCGAACTCGCCTGGACCACCGATCCCGGCAAGGGCAGTGGCCTGCTGACCATCATGGCCGGGCATGTGCTCGGGGTGCTCGAACACCTGGCCGGTGAACTCACCGAAGTATCCGCCGTCCTCGCCACACTGCACGACGAGCTGACCGTGCTGGGGACCGGCCGCACGGTCCCGAATCGGCAGCCCGGGCAATTGGCCGTGGTCGGCCGCCTGGCAAGCGGCGCCGTCGTCGCGGTGACCGTGCACGGCGGACACGCGGACGCACCGCACGGATTCGCGCTCTACATTCGCGGCACGCAGGGAACCCTGACCATCACTCCGGTCCAGTCCGGGATGTATCCACACTGGGCGGATTGGCGCGTCGAACTTCGCGGCAACGAGGGAGCGGTCAGCGACCTCCAGATCCCTGATCACTACCGCGGACTGCCCTCCACACTGCCCGCGGGCCCGATCGCGCACGTGGCGGGCGTCTACCGCGAGACCGCCACCGCCATCGTCGAGGGCAGGTCCGCCCACCCCGACTTCACCGTCGGCCTGCGCCAGCGCCGCCTGCTCGACGCCGTCGCCGCGGCGGCGGAAACCGGCTTGCGCCAGCAGGTCACAGTGCTGTGACTCCGCGTCATCGAAGCGGGACCGTGGCGCGAGCCGCCCGCCGCCCCGGCAACCGCGGAGACTCCACGGCGGCACCCAGTACAGTACCGACAGGTAAGAAACTGGGAGGTGTCCATGCCCGGAGGCCGGCCGCGCGGCTTCGACATCGACAGCGCGCTGGATCGAGCGCTGGAGGTGTTCTGGAGGTACGGCTACGAGGGCGCCGCGCTGTCGGATCTCACCGCGGCGATGGGCATCAACCGTCCGAGCCTGTACGCCGCTTTCGGCAGCAAAGCCGAGCTGTTCGACCGCGTCCTCCAACGCTACGCCGACGGTCCCGGGCACTACGTCGCCGAGGCACTCGCACGTCCGACCGCTCGAGCGGTCGCCACCGCTTTCCTCCAAGGCGCGATCGGGCTCACCACCGGGCATGACAGCCCCGGCTGCCTTTCGGTGCGCAGCGTGCAAGCATGCGGGCCGGAGGCGGAGCACAGCCGCAAGGCCGCGATCGCGGTCCGGCTCGCGGGCGAGGCGGCGCTGCGACGGCGCTTGGAGCGGGCACGCGCCGACGGCGACCTGCCACGGGACAGCAAACCGGCCGATCTCGCCCGTTATCTCCTTACGATCTCCGACGGAATCGCCGTCCAGGCGGCCGCGGGCGCGAAGCCGACTCATCTGCGCCGCACCGTGGACATCGCCCTGCGGTCGTGGCCGCAGCCCTGATCACAGCCGCACGGTTCGAACGCAGGCCGGCCCCCCCGGAGAAGGTGTGGCGTGCGATCAGCGACCTGAGCGAAATGGCCGTTCGGTTCCCGGCCGGTCACCGGCCCGCGATTCCGTCTCGGACGAACGGAGATTCGCGCGGCCCCGGGGCATGCTCGGCAAAGCGATCCGGCGGCCGCGCCCTGGCCTGATTCGGCAGCCGCGGCTCGATCACCGCGCCGCGTGCCCAGCGGATAGCTCCGCATTCACGGATCGAGCGGCTCAAACCACCCCGCCACCGGGCGGGAACTGCTTACGATCCCGTAGCACATCGCGAAACATGCACCTGCTCGGCGCGTAGCCGACCCGCGTGACAGCACGCGTCGGTGAAGCGCCTTCCCCTGGAGTCATCACCTTTGTCCACGCCACAGTCCCCACAATCCGCCTCCGAGAGCACGAAAAGCTGCCCCGTACAGCACGGTTCGCCACTCGATTCCGACGGGCCCCGGTTCCCGCTGTATACGGAGGCATTCGCCGCCGATCCCCATCGCGCCTACCGGGAGATGCGCCACCGATACGGCTCGCTCGTGCCGATCGAACTTGCGCCGAACGTGCCCGCCACGTTGGTGATCGGCTATTACACCGCGTTGCGAATCCTCAACGACCCCGTGCATTTTCCCGCGGACCCGCGGACTTGGCAGCAGGACATTCCCGCGGGTTGCCCGATCCTGCCGATGATGGAGTGGCGACCGAACGCGTTGCGCAGCACCGGATTCGAGCACCAGCGCTATCGGCAGGTGAATGTCGCGAGTATCGGCGAAGTGGATTTACACGCGTTGCATTCGACGACCGAGCAGATCGCGGGCCCGCTGATCAATGCCTTCTGCCAGGACGGCGCTGCGGACCTGATCAGCCAGTACGCGTTTCCGCTGACGTTCGCGGTGCTCAACTCGGTGCTCGGCTGCCCGCCGGAGATCGGGCAGCAAGTCGCGACGGGCATGGCCGCCATCTTCGAAGGCGTCAACGCGGACAAGGGCAACGCGATGCTCGCCGACGCGCTGTACGACCTGGTGCAGATGAAGCGGAGCAGTCCGGCCGACGACATCACCTCGCGATTGCTGCGCCACCCCGCCGGGCTCGACGACATGGAGATGATCCACCAGCTGGTCACCCTGTACGGGGCGGGCATCGAACCCCAGCAGAACCTGATCGCCAACACTTTGCGATTGATGCTCACCGACCGCCGGTTCGCGGGCGGGATATTCGGCGGCAGTCTTTCCACCCGCGACGCGCTCGACGAGGTGCTGTTCGACGACCCGCCGGGGGCCAACTACTGCTTCAGCTACCCGAAGCAACCGATCCTGATCGACGACGTCTGGTTGCCCGCGCACCAGCCGGTCGTGATCAGCATGGCCGGTTGCAACCACGACCCGGCGATCCACACCGGCGAGTACACCGACAGCCGTGCGCACCTCGCCTGGGGAGCCGGACCGCACGCCTGCCCCGCCCGATCGATGGCCTACCTGATCGCGCAGGACGCCATCGACCAGCTCCTCGACGCGCTGCCCGAGATACGGCTCGCGGTCCCGGCAGAGGAGCTGACCTGGCGACCGGGTCCGTTCCACCGGGCCCTCGTGTCGTTGCCCGTCGTGTTCCCCGAATCCCCGCCGATGCCCGCGTTCGGGTAGCGAACCGCGCTCGCCGGGCGCCGCGGCGGCCGGCCCCCGGGCCGTACGACCGCGCCCTCACCGCGATCGATCGAATTTTGTTCGCGCTGATCGTGATTGGTGTCAAACGCACCGCGACGGCGCAGAATCCACGCGGCAGCCGCGAAGCGCTCATCCGACCGATCCCGTCAGGAGCACATGTGACCACTTCCCTTCCGGTGAACCTCAAGCACGCGCGTGACATCCATCCCGACATCGACGTGCCGCTGGTTCGAGACGCCATCCACCCGGAGCGGGCGCTGTGGTCGGCTGCGGAACTACACCGGCTGACCAGCCTGGTGGCCGCCGAATTGGCGACGCCGCTGCTGGACATCGTGCGATTCGATGCCGATCAGCGCTGGTGGACCCGCCTGGCCTTGACCATGGGCGTCGAGTTGTGGCTGCTGTCCTGGGCGCCGGGACAGGGCACCGAACCGCACGACCACGGCGGCGCCTCCGGTGCGTTCACCATGACCGTGGGGGAACTCAGCGAGGAGTATCTGCATCTCGGCGGTTCGATCCGGAAGGCGGAACGGCGAGCGGGCGACACGGTCGGCTTCGGCCCCGATCGAGCGCACCAGCTGCGCAACGACAAGCTGTGGCCGGCCGCGTCGGTCCACGCGTACTCGCCGCCGCTCCGACCGGTCCGCGAATACCGTACGCTGGTTGACTTCGCAGGAACGTCGGTGAGCGGAGTGGGAGCACGATGAGTACAGGCGCCGAGGACATGGTCGCGCGCGCCAGGGCGCGACTGGAGCGGGTGACACCGGAGCAGGCCGCCGCGGTGCAGTCCCGGGGTGGACTGATCGTGGACATCCGGCCGCACGCGAACCGGATCGCCGAGGGCGAGATACCCGGTGCGGTGGTGGTCGAACGGATCGTCCTGGAGTGGCGCTTGGATCCCAACGGCGATCACCGGCTACCGAGCCTCACCTCGGACACTCCCGTGGTGATCGTGTGCAACGAGGGCTACGCCTCGAGTCTCGCGGCGGCCGACGGGTTGCGCCTCGGGCTGCGGCGGGTGACCGACCTCGTGGGCGGTTTCCGGGCGTGGAAGGCGGCGGGCCTGCCGGTGGTCGCGGGCGGAACCCCGGCCGTGCCCTAGCCGGTCCCCCATTCCGGGCGACACGGCATCATTCGGGCAGCCGTCAGTAGACGTAGACGACCGCGTTCTCCCCGCCGCTGCAAGTGACGAGCGGCCCCTCGGGCAGGCAGTTCATGGTGTAGGACCGGCCGGTGACCGGACTGGTCGCGACGACCGTGCGCGGTGCGTCGCGAGTCGCGTTCTGCGCCGCACCGTTCGCGGCATAGGCGCTGCGCACCGCTTCCGCGAACGCGCAACTGGTCACCGGGGTACCCGTCGCCGACTGGGTGAACGTCCCGGAGGCGGCTTGCCCCTGGCCGCACGGTTTCGCGCCGGGAGGCAGCGTCACCGGAGTCGTCTTCGCCGAGGTGGACGTCGCGGGCGAGGACGACGTGCGGGTCGGCGCCTGGGTGCTGGGCCGCGCGGCAGGCGCGGGCGCCTCGGAAAGGGCGGCGGCGGAGGTCGGCTCGACCTCGCCGGAGCCGAACGACTGCCAGGCGATCGCGCCGCCGACGGTCAGCGCGACGATGGCGAAGACGGCCACCATGATGGGCAGCGCTATCGAGCGACCCGCACGCGACGAGGAGTAATCGGACTCGTCGTAATCGTCGTAGCCGTACTCCGGCTCGTCGCGGCCCACCGGATGGCCGGTGCGCGCGGGGTAGTCACCGGGCGGCGGATAGTCGGTACGCGCCGCGTAGCCGTCCTGCCCTGCCGGTTCCAGATACTGGGTCGGCGCCGCGTCCGGTGCGGGAAGATAACCGGACGTGCCCTGCGGGGCGACGGAGCCGGGTCCTAGACCCGGAGAGGGCGTGGTCTCCGGGTAGTTCTCGACTCCCGGATGCGGCCCCTCGGCGAAGGCGTAACCAGGCGCCTGGGAGTATGCCTGCGGCGGCACATCGGAGTACGCCCGAACCTCGGTCGGTGCCGCATAGCTTCGCGTGGCAGCCGGATCGGCCTGCGCGAAGTCATCCGCCTGTGCCGCGTACGGCTGTGACGGCACATCGGAATACGCCTGCACCTCGGTCGGTGCCGCATAGCTTCGCGTGACAGCCGGATCGACCTGCGCGAAGTCATCCGCCTGTGCCGCGTACGGCTGCGGCGGCACATCGGAATACGCCCGAATTGCAGTCGGTTCCGCGAATCTCCGCATGGCATCGAACTCGGCCTGCGCGTGGTCCGCCTGTCCCGCGTACGGCTGCGGGCGCACATCGGAATACGCCCGATCGCCAGTCGGTTCCGCATAACTTCGCGTGGCGTCGGGATCGGCCTGCGCGAAGCCCTCCGGCTGTCCCGGGTAGGCCTGCCCAGGATCGAAGTAGTCCTGTGCGGCCGGATCGGCGAAATTCTGCGGATGCACCTGCGTCGGCGGGGCCGGATGCTCCGGTGCCTGCGGGTATCCCGCGGATTCCAGATATGCCTGGGTTTCCGGGTAAAGGTGCGCGTCCGGGAAGGGGCGCATCGGAGGCAATTCCACCTCCGGCGTCAACGGCGCTCGCGGCCCCGAGGGGGGCGGGCTCGTTTCCGCGGGCGGAAGCGGCGTGAACTGGAATTCCGCCGGCCGGATCACCGTCGGCGCGCTCGGATGGATCACCGCGGGAAGCGAGAGTTCGCCCGTCGATTCCGGCGCGGCCGCCGCACCGGGGCGCTGGGACCGGTCGGGTGCCCGCACCACCAGCATCGGACCGGTGGCGGGCGCCGAGGTGAGCGCGGCGCGCGCCGCCCTGGCCAACGCGGTCGCGGTCGGGAAGCGGTCGGCCGGGTCCTTGGCCATACCGCGGCTCACCACCTCGTCCAACGCGGCGGGAATGCCGGCGACCTGTGCGCTCGGCCGCGGCGGCGGATCGGACATGTGCGACTTGATCAGCACGTTCATGCTGGCCGACGGGAACGGCGTCGCTCCGGTCAGGCATTCGTGCAGCACGCAGGCCAGCGAGTAGACGTCGGCGCGGCCGGTCACCGGTCCGACGTCGAAGCGTTCCGGGGCCATGTAGATATAGGAGCCGACCGCCATGCCGACCAAGGTCACCGCGCTGTCGCCCTCGGTGTGCGCGATGCCGAAATCGGCGAGATACGCGAAATCCGCGTCGGTGACCAGAATGTTCGCCGGTTTCACGTCGCGGTGCACCAGATTGCTCGCGTGCGCGGCGTCCAGGGCGGAGGCGATCTGCTCGATGATGCCGACGGCGCGGGCGGGGCTCAGCGCGCCCTGACCGCGCAACATGGTGCGCAGGTCGGCGCCCCGGACCAGCCGCATGTCGATGAACAGCACGCCGTCGATCACGCCCCAGTCGTGGATCGGGATGACATGCGGTTCGGCCAGCCGGGCGGCGGCCTGCGATTCGCGCCGGAAACGCAACTGGTACATCGGGTCTTTGGCGAGTTCTTCCGACAGCAGCTTGACCGCGACCGCGCGGTCCTTGACCGTGTCGTATGCCTCGTAGACCTCCCCCATTCCCCCCTTGCCCAGCAGCGACCGCAGTTCGTACGGCCCGAAACGCGTGCCGGTTCTCGGCCCAGGTTCCTGCACCCGTCATCCTCCGCATCCCGGGCGGGGATCGCACACCGAGATCACGCGGTACGCGACCGGAGCCCACCCGTCACAGAGTGGATTCTCCGGGTGTCACCACCCCGTGGTCAAACGCGAACACGATCGCCGCGGCGCGATCCCGGAGTTCGAGCTTTCCGAAGATATGTCCCACATGACTTTTCACGGTCACTTCCGAGATGCCGAGCTCGCGAGCGATCTCCGCGTTCACCCGGCCGCGCCCGATCAGTTCGAGCACCTCGTACTCGCGGGCGGTCAGGTCGGACAGGCGGGCATCGGTGTCGGTGCGCACCGGGCGCACCGTGCGATAGGCCGACAGCACGCGGCCGGTCACCGCGGGGTCGAGCCAGGCTCCGCCGCCCGCGACCATCCGCACCGCGCGGATGAGGTCCTCGGCGGGCGAGTCCTTCAGGATGAATCCGGCCGCGCCCGCGCGCAGCGCCCCGGACAGCAGCTGATCGTCGTCGAAGGTGGTGAGCACGAGAACCGGCGGAGCACCGTCGCGCGCCCGCAGCATCCTGGTCGCGTCGATGCCGCCGACCCGTTTCATCCGCAGGTCCATCAGCACCACGTCGGGGCGGGCCTGGGCCACGGCGGCCGGGACCTCGTCGCCGTCGGCGCACTCGCTGACCACGAATCCGTCCCGCCTGCGCAGGATTCGCCGCAGCCCGCCGCGCACGAGTTCCTGGTCGTCCACCACCAGCACCGTCACGGCATCTTCGCCACTCGCGGGCGAGGTCAGGCTCACGACCGAACCTCGCCGACGCCCGGCTCTTCCGTGCGCGACGGCACACCGCATCCTCGGCTCACCCGCCGACGCTCACGCACAACCACCTCACCCACGCCCCGCTCGACCGTGCGCGACGACGACACGCCGCATTCCCGGACCACTCGCCGACGCTCGCTCACGAACCCTCCCGTCCGTTCGTCGTCGACCCGGGCAGCACCGGACACGACGGTTCGCCCCGGCCGGGCGCGAGCGGAATACCGGCGCGCACCGACCAGCCGCGGTCCGACGGGCCGGCGGTCATGCGGCCGCCGAGCACTTCGGCGCGCTGGCGCATGCCGGAAAGCCCCATGCCCGCGCCGCGGTGGCCGGGCAGTCCGCCGGGCACCGTGTTGTCCACCGTGAGGGTCACCATCGTCGCGTCCACCGCGAGCAGGACTCTGGCGGACGCGCCGTGCGCGTGCTTGACGACGTTCGCCAGCGACTCCTGGCAGATCCGGTACAGCGCGAGCCCGACCGCGGGCGACACCGCGCCCACATCGCCGTCGCGGTCGTAACGCAGGTCCAGGCCCGCCCGCACGAAATCGCCGACCAAGTCCTCGATGTCCTCCACGCCCGGTTCCGGGACCTGCTTCCAAGGTCGCGCGTCGAGCAGGCCCACGGTGCGGCGGATGTCGGCCATCGCCTGCCGTCCGAGCCGCTCGGCATCGGTCAGCGCTTCCACGGCTTCGTCCACGTCGCGGTCGGTCTGCAACGCGTGCCGGGCTGCGGTGAGATGCAGCAGCGTGACGCTCAGCGAGTGCGCGATCACGTCGTGCACTTCCCTGGCGATCCGGTGGCGCTCCTCGTCGGCGGCCTGCGCCGCGCGGATGTCCTGGTAGCCGCGTTCCTGGTAGAGGAAGCGGCGCTGATATTGCAGCATCAGCCCGGCCATCCAGCCGAACGCGATGCCGACCAGGTAGGTGGGCAACCCCTCCGGGACGTGGCCGATCGCGTCGAAGGCGACCAGTTGCAGCATCATCGCGACCGTGACCGGGATGCTCACCCGTTTCGGCGCGATCGCCGCGATCTCCCCCGCGGCGGCCACCAGGACGAACGGAGCGAAGTCGGCCGCGACCGGTTGGGCGAGGAACAGCGCCTCGGCCGCCATGGCCAGCACGCCGAGCAGCAGCGGGCGCGGCAGCACGCCGAGCAACGCGTGCAACGGACCGAAGGCACAGGTCAACAGGACCGCGATGATCGGGAGCGGGGTCGGGAAGTAGCTGTGCCGCTGCACCGCCGCCGCGACCGCCACGGCGAAGACCGCGATATCGACGCTGACGATGACCGACGGCGGATAGTCGTAGGGCAGCTCCTCGACGCTGCGCCGGAACGCCGCGATCGGATCGCGCGCGAACTCGGCGCACCGCTCCCGGACACGCCGCATCGAGGCCCGCGCGCGGCCCGCGCGAGGGGCACCGGGCGGTGCTTCGGCTACGCCGGTCGAACCCATTCTGTAAGGCTAGCCGCCGCATCCGGGCCGGTACATCGTCCCGCGAGCGGGCCGACGCTCCTACCGTGGGCGGAGACATATTCGGGTCCCTGGCACGACGACAACAAGACCCTCGCGTCCGTAGCGTGGGCGAGAGTTCACAGAGGAAGGCGATGGCCATGTCCTGGACGGATCAGCACGCTCGAACCGACATCGTGCACACGGTGCTCACCCGCGCGGCGCTCGACCCGGCCGATCCCGACCTGTTCGAGGGGTTCGATGACCTGGATCGGCTGTTCGGTGGCGCGGAGGGGCTCCTGCTCACGCTGCGCTACCGGTGGAACCTGCATTTCGCCGCGAAACTCGACCAAGGGCTGACGGCGATGGAGGCCTATCTGGAACTGTCGGCCGAGCAGCCGGTGCTGCGCGCGGTGCTCGACGCGCAGTATCGTCGCCGCAAACTCGCGTCGGAGGCCATGGCGCGGTAACGCGCGATGAGGAACGAAGAATTGATCGACCGTACGGAGCGGGGGACAACGATGCCGGAACCGGCGATGCTGGAACTATCGGGAGTGACGAAGGAGTATCGGGTCGGCGGCCAGGCGGTCCGTGCGCTCGACGACGTCGGATTGCGTATCGAGACGGGGGAATTCACCTCGATCATCGGGCCCTCCGGTTCCGGCAAGAGCACTCTGTTGCATTTGCTCGGCGCGCTGGACAGTCCCGACGCGGGCTCGATCCGGTTCCGGGGCGAGGAGATCGGCGCGCTGGACGAGGAACAGCAGTCGGCATTCCGGCGCCACCAGGTCGGTTTCGTGTTCCAGTTCTTCAATTTGCTGCCCACACTCTCGGCGTGGGAGAACGTGGCGATACCGAAATTGCTGGACGGCACGGGTTTGCGCAAGGCCAAGCCGCGCGCTCTGGAATTGCTCGACCGGGTCGGGCTCGCCGAGCGGGCCGAACACCGTCCCGCCGAATTGTCCGGCGGGCAGATGCAGCGAGTGGCGGTGGCGCGGGCGCTGATCATGGACCCGCCGCTGATCCTGGCCGACGAGCCCACCGGCAACCTCGACTCCAAGACCGGCGCCGCCATCCTCGAATTGCTCGGTGAGATCGCCGGAGCCGGCAGTTCGGTGGTGATGGTGACCCACGACATGGGCGCGGTGACCTACTGCGACCGGGTGATCACGCTGCGCGACGGCCGGATCGGGTCCAACGACAAGGTCGCGCGGACGGTCAACGCATGAGCGGTCAGGGCCGGAGGCGGCAGCGAAGCGTGACCACGAAGGACCCCGCTCAGGCGACAAACGAACACCGCATGAGCGGTCAGGGCCGCAGACGGCAGCGAAGCGTGACCACGAAGGACCCCGCTCAGGCGAGGGAGGTCACCGCGTGATCGGCGCGGCGTGGGATCGTCTGCGGCTGTTCAATATCGGCGAACTGCTCGCCCATCGCGGCCGCACCCTGATGTCGCTGATCGTGATGGGCGTCTCGGCGTCGCTGCTGGTCGCGGTGCTGAGCATCTCCGGCTCGGTCACCGGTTCGGTGGACAAGCTGACCCGCGGCCTGGGCGGCAAGGCGCAGCTGGAGGTCAGCGGTATCACCGACGCGGGCTTCGACCAGCAACTGCTGCGCCGGATCGCGACCACACCCGGCGTCGCGGTGGCGGTGCCGATGCTGCGGACGCAGATCGGCACCGGCGCCGACCGCGCGCTGCTGATCGGCGCCGATTCGAATATCGGCGCGCTGGGCAGCGAATTGACCACGCCGATGAGCGCTTTCACGGGAAAGCTGCTCTCGGTGCCCAACGGGGTCCTGGTGGGCACGGGAGTGGGCCGCGCCGAGGGCGAGCAGTTCACGCTGGGCGGTACGACGGTCACCGTCGCGGGCGTCCTCGATGAGAAGACTTCCGACAAGCTCAACGGCGGTCACCTCATCGCCGCTCCGCTCGGGCTCGCGCAGAAGGTCACCGATCGCGCGGGACGGCTGGATTCCGTGCAGATCATTCCCGCCGAGGGGGCCGACCTCGCGCAGGTGCGCGCGGCGCTCACCGAGGCGGTGGACGGCCGCGCGGTGGTGGCCGAGCCGAGTCTGCGCACCGCGCAGGCGGGCGGGGCGATTCAAATGGTCCGCTACTCCACCACCATGGCGTCGGCCGCCGCGCTGATCGTCTCGGCGTTCCTCATCTACAACGCGATGAGCATGGCGATCGCCCAGCGCAGACCGATGCTCTCGCTGTTGCGCGCGATCGGCGGCAAACGCGGACCGATGGTGCGCGATCTGCTGGCCGAGGCCGCGCTGCTCGGCGTGCTGGGCGGCGCGGTCGGCGCGGCGTTGGGCGTGTTCATGGGCAGCGTCGCGATCGGCACGCTGCCCACCGCGATCGTGCAGTCGGTGGAGGCGCGTACCGAATACTCGGTGCCCTGGTATGTGATTCCGTTCGCCGTCGTGGCCTGTGTGTTCACCAGTGTGCTCGCGGCGTCGCTGGCCGCGCGGCAGGTGTACAAGGTCCAGCCCATCGAGGCGCTGGCACCGGTCGGGGCCGGGCGGACCGATACGGCGAGCCCACTGCTGCGCTGGCTGGCCGTCGTGGCAGGCGGCGGCCTGGCCGGGGCCGCGGTGCTGATCGCGAGCAGCGATCTCGGCCGCTATTCGCTCACCGCCATCTCGATCTCGTTCATCGCCGCGATCCTGCTCTGTTTCGCCGCCACCGGCCCGATCGTGCGGGCCGCCGCGGGAATCGCGCGCTGGTTCCGCGCTCCCGGCGCACTGGGCGCGACCACCCTGGAACGCGCGCCGCGGCGGGTATGGGCCACGGCGATGACGGTGATGATCGGCGTCGGGGCCACCGTCGGCATGAGCGGCGCATCGAGCAACATGATCGACTCGGCCACGGTCACTTTCACGGATCTGGCGCGCAACGACGTCTATATCAGCCCCGCCTCGATGGCGCAGTTCCCCACCGGGCCGCTGCTGCCCGCGGATCTGCGGGACAAGCTCGCTGAGGTGCCCGGCGTCGCGCACCTCAGCCCGGCCCAGATGGCCTTCGCCACCCTCGGCGGAACTCGCGTGATGCTGCAAGGTTTTCCGCCGGATGCGCGCGAGACCCGGATGCGCATGCTCACCGACGATTCGGTCGCCCGGCTGTCGGCCGGAGAGGGCGTCGCGATCTCCCGTGACGTGGCGCGCTCGCTGGACGTCGGTGTGGGCGCGGAACTCACCCTCCCGACGCCCACCGGCCCGCACACGGTGCGGGTGCTGCAGGTGATCCCGTATTTCTCCGCCATCGCGGGCGTGGTGATGATGGACCTGAACCTGCTACGCACCTGGTACGAGCGGCCCGGCGAGACGGTGATCGCCGCCGACATCGCGCCCGGCGCCGATCGCGCGGCGGTGCTCGCGGCGATCCGGCAGGTGGTGCCGCCGGAGCTGAACGTGGACACCGGCGCGGACACCGTGGTTGCCGCGTCGTCGAGCATCGAGCAGGGCATGGCGATGAGCAACGCCATCCTGTGGATCGTGGTGCTCGTGGCCACGGTGGCATTGCTCAACACGTTGATGCTCTCGGTGCTGGAGCGCCGCAGGGAACTCGGCGTGTTGCGCGCCATGGGCACCGGGCGCAAATTCCTGATGCGTTCGGTGCTGGCCGAGGCCGCCGGGATCGGGATCGTCGGCGCGGTGCTGGGTCTGGCGCTCGGCGCGGCGGTGCAGTTCCTGGGCACGGTCGCCATCGGGCACGCCCTGACCATCGACGTCGCCTACCGGCCGAGCCCGATGCTGCTGGTCTACGGCATGATCGCGCTGGCGCTGGCGCTGCTCGGGTCGATCCCGCCCGCGTTGCGCGCGGCCCGGCTGCCCATCGTGGAGGCGCTCGCGGTCGACTGAGCGTTCACAGCGGCAGGTCGGCGAACCACGTCTTGAACTTCGCCGCGGTGATGCCGAAGCCGGAGCCCGGGTTGCTGTCGGTGAGGGTCACCGTGGCGAACAGCAGGTAGCTCGACCGGGCCGGATCGTCGTCGAAGTCGACGACGAGGTAGCCGTCCGGAAACCCGCTGGTCTTCTCCTGCCAGCGGTAGGTCGAATAGGACTTGCCGCCGTTGCGTTCGGTCGCCGCCGTGTTCGACGGCAGGTCCCGCACCGCGGCCTGAGCGTCCTGCGGCGACTTGAAGCCGATGAGGACGTAATCGGGGTCGGCGATCGGCGTGCCCCAGCAGTTCCAGGCCCTCGCCCAGTTCGGGAAGTCGGGTACGCCGTTGGCACTGGACACCTTGCCGCCCGGTTTGGCGGTGCCGAGGAAACAGGTCTTACCGCCATACCCCGGGCCGGAGCCGATGTCGTATTTCGTGTCGACACCCTGGGGTAGCAGCTCGGGAAACGCCTTGGCGAGCTTGTCCGCGTCGGAGGGGCCCGCTGGCGTCTTGGTGCCGAGGTCCAGCGGCGAGGCGGAATCCGAGAATCCCACCTTCGCGACGATGATGCCGGCCCCGACCAACAGCGCCACGATCACCACAACGATCGTCACGATCAGGCCGGTGTTGGAGCGCCCTTGCGACGGATAACCGGGCGGCTGGTGCGACGGGTAACCGATCGGTGGCGGGGCGGAATGTGGCGGCGCCACGGGATAACTCGGCTGCGGAGCTGCCGCGGCATAGCCGTTGGACGCCGGGAACTGCTGTCCGCCGGTCGGATTCGGGTGGTACTGCGGCGGCGCGGTGTAGCTCGGGGAGGAGGCCGTGGGGACGTAGGTCGGCGGACTCGCCTCCGGCCCGGGGTACGCCGGTTGCGCTAGGACGGTGGGCGCGGGTTGCGGCTGGTACTGCGCGGCCACCACCGTCGGAGCGGGTTCGGTGAGCGCGCGCCGTGCGGCGGAGGCGAATTCGACGCAGGAGGCGAATCGGTCGTCGGGCCGCTTCGCCATGGCCCTCGCGATCACCGCGTCGAGCGCGGGTGACAGACCGGCGCGCCGTGCCGCGACGGAGGGCGGCGGCAACTGGAGGTGTCCGCGAATGATGTCGGCCGGGGCGGGAGCGTCGAACGGGGCGATGCCGGTCAGCAACCAATACAGCGCGCAGGCCAGCGAGTACTGATCGGAGCGGTGGTCCAGGTGCGCACCGGTCATCTGCTCGGGCGAGGCGTAGGCGAGCGTCGCGGTGAACATGCCGGTCTGAGTCAGGTGGGTGGAATCCTCGCGCAGCCGGGCGATGCCGAAATCGGTGAGGAAGACCCGCTCGCCCTGGCCGCCCACCGCGCGCGCCAGCATGATGTTCGCGGGCTTGACGTCACGGTGCAGCACACCCATCCCGTGCGCGTAATCCAGCGCGGACGCGACGCCCTCGATGATCTGCACGGCCCGCTCCGGCGGCAGGCTCTGCGGGTTCACCGTCGCCGCGTCGACCCCGTCGACGTACTGCATGGAGATCCACAGCTGTTCGTCCTCGGTGCCGCGGTCGTACACCGCGACGATGTTCGGATGGTCCAGCTGCGCCGCCAGGTCCGCCTCCCGCTCGAACCGGGCCCGGACCTCCGCGTCGGTGAACAACTCCCGGTTGAGCAGTTTGAGCGCGGTCTGCCGTGGCAGCCTGGGGTGTCTGGCGAGATACACCGATCCCATGCCGCCCTGGCCGAGCAGCCTCTCTATGGTGAACCCGGCGAACACCGCACCGCTGTTGAGCAACACGCCCCCTTCAGGTGACCGCGGCGGCCGGACGGCACGTCCGGGCGCTTTCATACCGATCCTGGAGCCTACCGGGTGACGCCGTGGCCACGGAGTTTCGAATTCTTCGGGAAGATCGGCAAAACTATTGTCGAGACATCGCGCCGTCGACGCCGCCGCGCGCCGCGGCGATGTCTCTCGTCCGGTCACCGGCCGGACGAGCCCGATGAGCTATTTTGCACCGCCGATTTACAGTGTGACCGCGTCACCGGTGGTGGGGAGGACTCGGTGGTGAGGTCGACGAGATCCGCTTCGACGTGTCGTGCGGCGCTACGCGCCGGAGCGATGGTGGTGCTGCTCACGCTGACCTCGTGCACTCTGTTCCCCGTCGATCGGGCCGCCACCGAGACACCCGCCGTGGTCGTCGACACGGCGGGAGCCTGGCGGCCGAACCTCGCGGTGTCGGTGCCGGACTCGCTGGCCGCCGACTTCACCCACTTGCAGCCGCAGCTGGGCGGACAGGTCGGCATGGCGATCATGCCCGTGGGTGGTGGCCGGATGACCGTCTACGGCGACTGGATCAGCGGCATCGCGTGGTCGACCATCAAGGTGCCGCTCGCGATCGCGGCGCTGCGGCACGACTCCCAAGAAGAGATCCGGCAGGAGGTGGAGGCCGCCATCACCTGGTCGGACAACGACGCCGCCGAGGCGCTGTGGCAATCGCTCGGTGACGGGCTGGCAGCGGCCAAGGCGGTCCAGGACGTGATCGACGAGGCGGGCGACGCCACCACCGGGGTGGCGGGCCCACGCACCACCCTGGACTACAACTCCTTCGGCGGCACCGAATGGACGCTGGCCAACCAGGCCCGTTTCGCCTCCCGGCTGCCCTGCCTGCCCGAGGCGTTCCACGTCACCGAGCTGATGACGGAGATCACCCCCGAGCAGGCGTGGGGGCTGGGCGTCTTGGAGGGCACGGCCTTCAAGGGCGGCTGGGGCCCCGACGACGTGACCGGCGTCTACACCGTCCGCCAGTTCGGGCTGGTCCCGGTGCGGTCCGGCATGATCGCCGTTGCCATGGCGGCGACGGCCGATTCCGGCAGCTTCGACGACTCCACCACCATCCTGAGCCGGATGGCGCGGATGCTCGGTCGTCATCTGGGCGAGTTGCGCGGCGGGTCCTGCCCGCCGCTGTGATCCGGCTCAGCCCGGGGTGACCAGGCCGGTCTCGTAGGCCAGGACCACCGCTTGCGCCCGGTCCCGCAGGTTCAGTTTCGAGAAGACCTTGGAGACATGGGTCTTCACGGTCTGCTCGGCCACGAACAGGGCTTCGGCGATCTCGGAGTTCGACATGCCTTTCGCGATCAGTTCCAGCACTTCCCGCTCGCGGGGAGTCAGCGCGGACAGTTGCGGCGCAGGCTTGGCGCGGGCCGCGCCGCGGCGGCGGGTGACGTCGGCGATGAGCCTGCGGGTGACCGTGGGCGCGAGCAACGCCTGACCGTCGGCGACCACGCGCACCGCGCGCACCAGCTCCTCGGCGGGCGCGTCCTTGAGCAGGAACCCGCTGGCGCCGAGACCGAGCGCCTCGTAGACGTAGTCGTCGATGTCGAAGGTGGTGAGCATCAGCACGCGCACCGGCGGCTCGAATCCCGCGGCCAGGATGGCGCGGGCGGCGTCCAGCCCGTTCATCTCCGGCATGCGCACGTCCATCAGCACGACATCCGGGCGCAGCCGCTTCGCCTCGGCCACCGCGGCCTTCCCGTCGGCCGCGTCGCCCACCACACTGATATCCGGCTGCGCCGCGAGCAACGCCCCGAACCCCTGCCGGACCATCGCCTGGTCGTCGGCGATCAACACCGTAATTGCCACCCGCTCACCCTAATTGCCTTGGGCCTCCGCCCGCCGAGCCCGTTCCTGTGTGCCGAGGCGAGGGCACACGACTACTTCGCCCGGCGCGGCAGCAGATCGACACTCAGCGACCTGATTCGCCGTGCGCGGATACGACGACATCGACAGCGGCGGCAGTGGCGTCCGGCGCGGTGAGCGGGAAGCGCGCGTGGACTGTGAAACCACCGTCCGCCCGCGGCGCCGCCGTCACCTCACCGCCGACTGCCAGGGCTCGCGCCTGCATGCCCGCGATGCCGTGGCCGCCGTTGCCGACCGGCCGGGCGGGCGTCGCTCCCGGCCCGTTCTCGACGTCGAGCAGCAGTTCCGCCCCGTGGGTGATGCGCACCTGCACCGGGGCGCCCGGGGCGTGCCGGGAAGCGTTGGACAGCGATTCCTGCACGACGCGATAGAGGGCGAGGCCGGTGGTCTCCGCGATCGCCTCCAGCGCGCCGTCGACGGTCCACTCGATGTGGACGCCCGCGCGTCGCGCGCCCTCGAACAGGGCGATCACGTCGGCCGCCTTGGGCTGGGGCGCGTGTTCCGGCAGCTGACCGTCGCTGCGCAGAACACCGAGCATGCCGCGGATCTCGTTGAGCGCTTCCCGGGCCGTGGCGCCGATGGACTCGAACTCGGCGCGCGCGTCCGGGGTGACGCCCTCGACCCGGTACGGCGCGGTCTGCGCCTGCACCACCACCAGGGACATGTGGTGGGCCACGACGTCGTGCAGATCGCGGGCGATGCGAGCCTTCTCCTCCAGGATGGCCCGGCGGGCCCGCTCGAGCTCGTTGGCCTCCTCCTGGCGCACCAGCTGCCGCCGCGACAGCGCCAGCCAGCGGATGAGCAGGCCGAACAGCACCAGTGCGGCCAGCGCGATCGGCCAGCCCCAGGCGGCGTTCGCGAAAGCCTCCCCTTCGCCGGGCATGGTGGTCGCGAACAGCAGGGCCGTCGCCGCCCACGTCACCGCCGCGATCTGCCCCGGGGCGCGCACCGCCACCGCGAGCAGCAGTACCAGCAGGCACAGCACGTGGACGACCTGGAACGGCAGGTCGTTGTTGGGTTGATGCGGAATCGCCAGCGCGATCACCAGCGCGGAGGCCGCCGAGATCGACCAGCCCAGCGCCGGGTTGATCCGTACCAGCAGCACCGGGAACGCGGCGAGCGCGGCGATGAACGGTTGCGCCGCGGTGGGGACGGCGTGGGTCAGGTGCAGGGTCGGCCAAGCCACCGAGTACCAGATCAGCGCGACCAGTACTGTGCCGAGGTCGAACCAGGTCCGCGCGTCCAGCCGTCGCGTCCAGGCGCGACTTTCTCCGTTCATGCCTACGACACTAGGAACTCGCAGTTCACCGCGGCCTCATACCCACGGGTGATTTCCGGCCCGCTACCCCGGTGGGAGACCGTGCGGCCGCTCCCCCGGCGGCACGGCACGGGAAACGTCCCCGGGCGTGAGGCGGCCGCCGGAAGCGATTCCCTAACGTCGTCGCCATGAGCACACCGACCAGCGCCGGGCGCGAGACCCGGTCCGCATCGGCCGCAGGAGCCCGAATCCATTCCGCCGCAATTTCATCCGTCACCGCGCAGACGCGACGCTACGCGGCGCTCACCGCGTCGGCGTTGACCACCGTGGCGGCGACGGCGTTTCTCGCCCCCGCTCCGCACGCCGCCGCGGCGGCCGCGCCGATCGAGAGCGCGCAGGCCGGCGCCGCTGTCGCCGAACTGGCCGCGGGCGGCCCCGACGCGCTCACCGCGATCCCGGCGGATTTCGTCACGTCGTTCGGTTACCGGCCGAGCACGATGGACGGCCTGCTGGTCAATCCGGGCGGCGACTGCTCTTCCCCGGTGACGCTGCCCGCGGAATTCGACACCGCGTGCAAGGCCCATGACCTCGGCTACGACCTGTTGCGCTATGCCGACCGGCGCGGCGAACCGCTGGGCCCGTGGGCGCGGCAAGCCTTGGACGCGACGCTGGACCGGCAGATGCACCAGGCCTGTGCCGCCCGAGTCGACTCGTTCTCCCGCGCCCGCTGCGATGCGATGGCATCGATCGCGAACACCGCCGTCGATCTGAACTCGCGCAGGCAGGACTACGGCGCGCCCGTAGTCGAGCCCCTGCTCGGCGCGGCGGATGCGGATTCGACGACGAGTTGGCAGGTACTGGGCGCGCTCGGCGCCGGAATCGCCGGGCTGACGGCGGTTCTCGTGCTGCGCGACCGGCGGCGAGGCCCCGTACCCGCGGCGGCCCTGTCGTACGCCACGGGCGCGGTACAGCCATGACCTGGTCCGTCCTGGAGTTCTCGAATCGCCGCACATGGCTCGCCGCCGGGGTCCGCCGGGTCACGCCGCCGCGGATCGGCACGACGCTCGGCATCGGGACCGGTGTCCTGGCCTCGCTGGCACCCGGACTGCTTCCTCGCACGCCGAGCGCGCAAGCCGTACTGACGGGGCTCCTCGCGGCGCTCGCTCTCGGCGTGGCGGGTGTATTGCGGATCACCCTGCGGCGCTGCGGATTCGACATCGACGATCGCCAGGCGTTGGCCCGACTGCCGCTGCTGATCGCGACGGCCGCGCTGGTGGTGGGCGCGACGGCGAACGCAGGGCACTGGCAGAACCGGCTTCGCGCCGCGATGAACACCCCGCCGATCGGCACGGACTACTGGGTGCGGTGCGCGCTCGGCGCCGCGTTGATCATCGGATTGTTCGCCTGCGCCACCCGCTCGATCGCCTGGGCGGCGCGGAAACTGGGTTGGGCGCGGGGCGTCTCGCTGGCCGCCGTCGTCGCGGTTCTGCTGTATCTCGTCGGCGTACCCGCGATGGTCGGATGGCGGGAGTCGGTGTACGCGCGGGCCAACGCCGAGCTGGATCCCGCTCTGATACACCCGGTTTCGTACTCCGGGTCCGGTGGCGCCGAATCCGCGGTGAGCTGGACGTCGCTGGGCGCCGAGGGGCGGAAGTTCGTCAGCGATCCGCCGGTTCGAGCCGTGCGGGTCTACATCGGGGTGGCCTCGGCGCCCGACCTGGACACTCGCGTCGCGCTGGCGATCGGGGAGTTGGAGCGCTCGGGCGGCTTCACGCGCTCCCACCTGGTCGTCACGGTACCCACCGGCTCGGGCTGGATCGACGCGAACGCCGTGGCGGGGTTCGATCAGCGCTTCGACGGCGACGTGGCGCTGGTCGGGTTGCAGTACTCCTATCTCCCGAGCTGGGCGACGTTCGTGTTCGGCCGAGACGCGGCCGTCACCGCCGCACGCACGCTGTTCACCGCCGTGGAACGCCATATCCAGGGACTGGCACACCCGCCGAAGCTGTACCTGTACGGGCAGAGCCTGGGGGCCCTCGGCGGCGATGCCGTCTTCTCCTCCGACGCCGAGCAGGACGGCCGGACCTGCGCGGCGCTATGGGCGGGACCTCCCGCCAACCGCGTCCACCGTGGCGGCGCGACAGTGCTGGCGAACAGCTCCGACCCGGTGATCCACTGGTCGCTCGCGCAGCTGTGGCGCGCGCCCGACCTCACCGGGGCCCGCGTCGACGCCCCGGTTCCGCAGTGGCTTCCGGTGATCAGCTTCGCGCAGACGACCGCCGATCTGCTGGGCGCGTTACACGCTCCGCCGGGCCACGGCCACCGCTACGGCGCCGATCAGGGCACCGCCATGGGTTCCTGCTGAGCCGTTCGGCGCGGCGCCCACACGGGACCGTCATAGAACATGTTCTAATTTCCGCATGGCCTTCGTCATCGATCTCGCCGCCGACATCGACGCCCCCGCCGAACTGGTGTGGCAGGTGATCACCGACTTCCCCCGCTACGGCGAGTGGAATCCCTTCGTCACCGAGTGCCGCAGTTCACTGGTGCCCGGCGAGCCGATCGACATGCTCGTCCGGGTCTCCGGGTCGAGCCCGCGCAAGCAGCGGGAATGGATTCGTTCGCACACGCCGGGCCGGGAACTCAGCTACTCGATGAAACCGGTGCCTCCCGGCGCGCTGCACAGCCTGCGCTCGCACACAGTGACGGCACTCCCGGACGGTCGCACGCGCTACGAGTCGCACTTCGAAATCGGCGGATGGCTGCATCCCGTAGTCGTCGCACTGCTCGGCAAGAACCTGCGGCGCGGCTTCGAGGGTATGACCGACGGCGTCCAGAAGCAGGCCGAATCGCTGCGGGCCTCCTGAGCGCGATCGGCCGGAAGGCGTCGAAGCGAACTCACGAGCGGCCCGCCGAGCGGCTTCACCCGCGCAGATAGGCCAGTGCCGCATCGAGCGCGGCGTCGGCGTAGGCCTCGGTGAGCCCGCCGAGCCCCAACGACCACCGCATCTGCGTCGGACCGAGCAGCAGATCGACGGCAAGCTCGAGATCCAGGCCCGCGCGCAGGTCCCCGGCGGCGACGGCGGCGGCCAACCGGTCGGCCACAGCGGCGCGCTGGGGCAACAGCAGGCGATCGCGATAGGCGGCGGCCAATTCGGCATCCTGCTGGATCTCGATGTACATCGCGCGGAGGAAGGATTCGAACCCGGGATCGGTCAGCGCGACGACCGAACCGCGCAGCAGCGGGCGCAGGTCCGCGGCGATGTCGCCGGTGTCGGATAGCGCGAGACCCATTGGGCCCGAGTCGGATTCGAGCATGGCGTCGAAAACGACAGCACCCTTCGACGGCCACCAGCGGTAGATCGTCTGCTTGCCGACCCCCGCGCGGGCCGCGATCGCCTCGATGCTCAACTTCGCGTAGGACACCTCGCGGATCAGCTGGGCTGTCGCGGCGAGTATCGCCGCACGGGCGCGCTCGCTGCGGCGCGCGGCAGTGGGGGTGTCGGGCATGCCGCCACGGTAACAGATAACGAGACGAAACGTCTCGTCTTGACAAGCGGGGCCCGCCTTGACACGGTATCCAACGAGACGGAGCGTCTCGTGACGAAAGGATCTCCCGTGACCAGAACCTGGTTCATCACCGGCGCCAGCCGGGGACTCGGCCGCGCATTCACCACGGCCGCTCTCGCGCAGGGCGATCGCGTCGTCGCGACCGCGCGGAATACGGACTCCCTCGCGGAGCTCGCCGACCCCCGCCTCACCGTGCTGCCCCTGGACGTTCGCGACCGCGAGAGCGTCCTGGCCACCGTGGGCGAAGCGTTCGCGGCGATGGGCACGATCGATGTGATCGTGAACAACGCGGGCTACGGCCTGGTCGGCGCCGTCGAGGAACTGACCGAAGCGCAGATCCGCGAGCAGATGGACACCAATTTCTTCGGAGCCCTCTGGGTTTCCCAAGCCGCCGTGCCGCACCTACGGGCGCAGGGCTCCGGCCACATCGTGCAGATCTCCACCGTCGGCGCCGTGGGCAGCCTGCCCCTGTTCGGCCTCTACAACGCGAGCAAGTGGGCCCTGGAGGGATTCAGCGCCGCGCTCGCCGACGAAGTGCGGCCTTTCGGCATCCGGGTCACGCTCGCACAGCTGGGCGGCTTCGACACCGAGTGGGCCAAGTCGAGCATGCGGTTCGCCTCGGCGATCCCCGCCTACGCGCAGCTGCGCACCGCCGTCCTCGGCATGCCGGATTATCCGGCACCGTCCCAGGGCAGCGCGGACCTGCCGGAGGCGAACGAACCGGTATCTCCCACAGCGGAATCCGCACCGGAAGATGGATCCGAATGGACCGAAGCTCCGCCCGAAGTCGGCGCGGCAGGCCTGATCGCATTGGTGGACATGCCGAATCCCCCGCTACGCAAGATCATCGGGCCCGGCGCACATCACATGGTCACGCTCGCATTGGATCAACGCCGCCGCGACTACGCCGAAGACCCCGAATTCATCTGGCCCGCATAGCGATCTCGCGGAGCCGCTCGGTTACCGCACAACCCGTGCGGGGATCGAGCGGCTCCCGCGAAGAACGTCAGGCGATCGGGCCGCGGGCGGCCTCGTAGGCCGCGCCCACCCGGTAGAGGCGGTCGTCGGCGAGGGCGGGCGCCATGATCTGGAGGCCGACGGGCATGCCGTCGTCCTTGCTCAGACCGGAGGGAACCGACATCGCGGGATGGCCCGCCAGGTTGGTCGGCAGCGTGCACAGGTCCGACAGGTACATGGCCAGCGGATCGTCGACCTTCTCGCCCAGCTTCCACGGAGTGAACGGGCTGGTCGGCGAGACGAGCACGTCGACCTGCTCGTAGGCCTGGTCGAAGTCGCGGGCGATGAGGGTGCGCACCTTGAGCGCCTGGCCGTAGTAGGCGTCGTAGTAGCCCGCCGACAGCGCGTAGGTGCCGATCATGATGCGCCGCTTGACCTCCGGGCCGAACCCGGCCGCGCGCGTGGCCGCCATGACCTGCTCGGCGCTGTGCTGCCCGTCGTCGGCGACGCGCAGGCCGTAGCGCATGGCGTCGAACCGCGCGAGATTGGACGACACCTCCGACGGCATCACCAGGTAGTAGGACGACAGTGCGTACTCGAAGTGCGGGCAGGACACTTCGACCACCTCGGCGCCGAGATCCTTCAGCACCGCGACGGCGGCGTCGAAGGAGGCGAGCACGCCGGGCTGGTAGCTGTCGGAGTGCAGTTCTTTCACCACACCGACCTTGACGCCGCGCAGATCGCCCTGCGCTCCGGCGCGGGCGGCGGCCACCACCGGCGGCACCGGCACGTCGCGCGAGGTGGAATCGCGCGGGTCGTATCCGGCGATCACCTCGTGCAGCAGCGCGGTGTCCAGCACCGTCCGGCCGCACGGGCCGCCCTGGTCCAGCGACGACGCGCACGCGACCAGGCCGAATCGCGACACCGTGCCGTAGGTCGGCTTGGTGCCGACGGTGGCGGTGACGGCCGCGGGCTGGCGGATCGACCCGCCGGTGTCGGTGCCGATGGCCAGCGGCGCCTGGTTCGAGGCCAGCGCCGCCGCGGAGCCGCCGCCCGAACCGCCGGGGATGCGGGTGGTGTCCCATGGGTTGCGGGTCGGGCCGTAGGCGGAGTTCTCGGTGGAGGAGCCCATGGCGAACTCGTCCATGTTGGTCTTGCCGAGGATCGGGATGCCCGCCTCGCGCAGCCGCCTGGTGACCGTCGCGTCGTAGGGCGAGACCCAGCCCTCGAGGATCTTCGACGCACAGGTGGTCGGCATGTCCGTGGTGGTGAACACGTCCTTGAGCGCCAAGGGAACTCCGGCCAGCGGCGAGGCGGGCGCGGCGCCCGAACCGATCGCGGCGTCCACCGCGGCCGCGGCCTCGAGCGCCTGCTCCTCCGCGACGTGCAGGAAGGCGTGGTACTCGCCGTCGACCTCGGCGATCCGGTCCAGGTGCGCTCGGGTGACCTCCACCGACGACAGCTCGCGGCCGTGGATCTTGTCGGCCAGCTCGGCCGCGGACAGCGTGGTCAGGTCGGACCCACCCGTCTCCCGGCCGCCACCCATGGAGTCGGGATGCGATGCTGCGTTCATTCGCCCTCTCCCAGGATTTGCGGCACCATGAACCGCTGCTCTTCCACCGCGGGCGCGCCGGACAGCGCCTCGCGCGGGGTCAGGCCGGGCACCACCTCGTCGGGCCGGGTCACGTTGGTCGCCGGGTTCGGCGACGCCGTGGCCGGGACGTCGGCGGCGGTGACCTCGGAGATGGTCCGCACGTGGCTCAGGATCGAATCCAGCTGTCCGGCGAACTGATCCAGTTCGGCATCGGACAGCGCGAGCCGGGACAGCCGGGCGAGGTGTGCGACCTCGTCGCGGGAGATGGCGGGCACCGCGGGACCCCTTTCGGCTTCGGTATCAACTATCGACTGTGCTCAACCCACACAGCCTAGCCACCGGCGACCAGGTCACCCTCCGGCACCCGCGCTTCGTCGGCGCGGCGGCGCGGGCGACACCCGGCAACCCCCTCCCGCCCGCGACACGTCCGATCGGACTAGCCCGACACGCCGCTTTGGCGCGAATTCGCCGAGTGGCGTGCGTCACTGGAGGGTCTTCGACTCGATAACCGGCCGTAAGGGGTGTAAGTATTGCGTGACCCGGGTATTCGTTCAGAGCCTCGGCCGCTCTAAGAAAGGAACGCACGTGTCGTATCTGCTCCGCGTGCAACTTCCGGATCGACCGGGAAGCCTCGGCTCTCTCGCTCTCGCACTCGGCTCCGTCGGCGCCGACATCCTCTCGCTGGATGTGGTCGAGCGCGGCGCCGGCTACGCCGTCGACGATCTGGTCGTCGAGGTGCCCTCCGGAGCGCTCCCCGACACCCTCATCACCGCCGCCGAATCGATCGGCGACGTGCACGTGGACTCGATCCGCCCGTACTCCGGCGTGCTCGACACCCACCGTGAGCTCGAACTCATCGATCAGGTCGCCAGCGCTCGCGACGACCGGATGCAAGTACTGGTGGACGGTGTGCCGCGGGTACTGCGGGTGGGCTGGAGCACGATCATCGACATCGGGCCGCAGGGCGCCTACCGGGTGGTGGGCAGCCCGAGTGCGCCGCAGACGCAAGCGGGTTCGGCGCCGTGGATGCCGCTGGAGAAGCCCTCGGTGCTCGATCCCGAAGCCGACTGGGTGCCGGAGATCTGGCGCGACATGGACACCAAACTGGCCGCCGCTCCGCTCGGCAACACCGGCAAGGTGCTGCTGCTCGGCCGGCCGGGCGGCCCCGACTTCCGGCCGTCCGAGGTGGCCCGGCTGGGCTACCTCTCCGGGATCGTCGCCACCGTCCTCGGCTGATTCCGCAGCGGCGCCGCGGGTTTCGCGCCGCAAGCGCACACCGATGCGAACTCTCGCCGCCTACCTCGTTCCGGTCCCTGCGCGGTGGATGTCACCCAGCCGAGTCGGGCAGGATCGTTCCGCCGGAAGCACGCCGAGGGCGCGGCCGCTGCCGACACGGCCGAGCGCTTTCGCTCAACGCCGCCTCCGCGGCCCGGAATCGGTAATTCTTCAGACGGATTCGCCGGAAGGGTCGAGCGGTAGCCGCAGCACGTGCAACAGCTCCCCCGCGCTGGTGCGCCAGTTGCGGCTCGGCACAGGACGGAAGCCGAAGCGGTCGTATATCCGGCGGGCGTCGACCATGGCAGGCATGGTGGTGAGAGCGACCGCGGCGCGGCCTTCCGCGCGAGCCTGATCGATCACCGTGCGTACCAGAGCCGTTCCCGCACCGAGCCCGCGCGCGGACTTCGCGACGGCGAGCATGCGGAACTCCAATTCACCAGGCAGCGCGATCTCCGCGTACGGATTGCCCGCCGGTGCGACCGTGAGCGAACCGACGATCCGGCCCGCGTGCGTGGCGACCAGGATCCGGGCCGAGCCGGCACGGCGGGCGGCGCCGGCCAGCTCGCCCGCGTACCAGCTGCCCGCCTCCACGAAGCCCTCGCCGACGTAGACCTCCACCGTCAGCTCGCCGACCGCGTCGTACTCGTCCGGCCGCGCCTCCCGGACGACGACGCCCGCGTCCCGCACATCCATACCCGGCATGATGCCATCGACCATGACGTGGGCTACGGCACGTCCGTCCTCCTGCGAGGTGGTACGCCACGAGCACCGCGGGTGCACCCTGCCCGTCGACTCCGCGATGCCCGGCACTCCGGACTCGGTGAGTCCGCTTCGTCGCTGTCATACCCGGTCAGGGCGAGAAGGACGGCCGCCGCACGTCCACCTCGCGCGACCGCGCTGCCCCGTGTGCGGCGTGGCGTCGCCGCGCGGAGGACGCTCAGCCGGACCGCGCGATCTGCCAGCGATCGGGCTTGCCCGGCGGATAGACGACGGGGAGCAGATCGCCGGTCTCCGGCCACGAACTCGTGTCCCACACGAAGCGGCCGTACACGACCTTGCCGGAGACCGAAGGACCGGTCAGGTTCCCGGTGATGGTCACGTACTGCTCGCCGGGAGCATCGGGGCGCGGGCTCACACCGGTGATGTAGAGCGTCCCCTCCTCCGGGTTCGCCGGTTGATAGCCCCGCCTGCCGCGGATCACGAACACGATCAGCGACACGAGCACCGCGGTCAGGGTCACCAGCGCGACGAACTCCAGCATGTCCCCATGCTAGGTGCGCGTCACACCGGGGCGAGCTCGCTGGTGCCCCGGCCGGTGCGCCGGACCTGCCAGACCGACATGCGGGTGCGTTGCGAGCGCCCGTTGCCCCGATCGATCAGCATCCGGTTGTCGGTGGTGAAGATCAGTTGAGCGCCACGGGCATTCGTCTCCGGGTTCTGGAACAGCTGGATCAACCGATCGGTCTCCTCGGCCGACAGGCACGCGCCGATGTCGTCGACGGCGAGCACGCGGCCCGCATCCAGCGCGTCGAGCATGGCGGGCAGCACCCGCAGCAACGACAGCGTGGCGGAGGATTCGTCGGCGATCCCGAACGGGGTGTCGATGCCGTCGTGCACGAGGTTCAGGCCGACCCCGCGCCGTGCCACCATCCGCGCGTACAGGGCGTCGCGCGCGGCCTTCAGGTTGGTCAGCTCGCGCTCGAGCAGCACGGCGGTCAGGCCGTTGTCGCGCAGCAATTGGTCGGCATAGCCGGGCGAGGTGGCGCACAGGTCGATCTGTTTGCCGAGGCCGATGATGTCGGCGTCCAGTTCGCGCAGGTAATCGGCGTACCGGGGGTCGGGCTCGGCGACGAGCAGATCGGTGATGCCCAGCTCGGCCGTACGGAGCAGCATCAGCAGCCGCACCGCGTTGTCCGGGGAGCGGGAGATGTGGCTGCCCAGCCGGTGGGCGATGGCGTCGGGTTCGGCGGGACCGCGCTGCACCTCGAGCATGGACTCGAACCATCGGTAGGCGGGCACCAGCGCGTCGGAGTACATCTGGCCCGCGAGGCTGAGCAGCAGGGCGTTCGGACGGACCAGCGGAGCCAGCGCGGTGATCCCGTACCGCGCCGCTTCGAACATCGGGCCGATCTTGATCTGTTCGCCGCCGCGCTCGAACACGATTCGCTTGCGCGAGCGCGGGTGGGTGTGCAGCCATTCGGCCGTCACATCGGCGTTGTCCAGCCGGAAACCATAGGTATACGGCACGCCTTCGGCGACGAACGCCGCCACGAATTCCGTGGGCCGCTCCGGGAATCCGAGATGCGGGGCACGCACCGGACCCGCGTACGGATCCCACCCCGTCACCGAGTGCAGCACCGCGTCACGCATCTGCCCGAGCGCGTCGATCAGGTTCGTCTTTCCCGCAGCGGCGCCGCCGTGCACAGCGGTTACCGGCACGGCCACCGGCCCGCTTCCCTTGGTGAGCCGCAGCTCCTGCTCATCGGCCAGCGATCTGTGATTGGTCACCTGAAAACTGCGCAGCATGCCGCCATACTTCCGTCCGCTCGCGTGTGCAGCGACATCACCCCGCTGACACCCGCGATCCGCGCCGCACGCCGCCTCGCGCGAGCAGTCCCCAGGGCCGGGCGCACGCACCGCTGTCCGCGCCGGCTCACTTTTCGGTGACGACCTCGGCTTGTTCGGTGTCGACACCTCGTTCGAGCCGTTGCTGTACTGCATGGCGAGCGTTCCTCCGCCGCAAGGGGGTGCCTGCGGCAGCGATCATCACCGGTGTTCCGGTCGGCTCTCACGCAGCAGTGGACGCGGCTGATAGGTGGTGGCCACAGTGGTGATCGGCGGGTCGAGGACGCAGTCGGCACGGTGGGCGACGACGCGCACGTAGCCGAGGTACCTGCCTCTGTCCTGTTCGAGCGTGCGGATCTCGACGGTGTTCTCCGGCGCGACCGCGAGCTGCCAGTCCAGCCATCGTCGCCAGCCGTCGGGCATGGTGTCCGCGGTGTCGACTTCGAGGACGCCGCTGCTTCGCCAGTGCCGCCGCCACCAGGACGCCGAGTGCAGGCACGCCATGCTCGGCTCCCACCAGGGCCGGAGATGATCAGGAAACGGTTCGTCGATTTCCTGGGTCAGACCCGCGCCCGCGATCGCGATCGTCCCGCCGGGCCGAACATAGGCGGCCAGGTAGTTGGCATAGAGGTCGTCGGTGCCGTAGTAGACGAACGAGTCGATGCTCACGACAGCGTCGAAGAACTCCCCGGCGAACGGCAAGGCGCGCGCGTCGGCGCGGATCGGGAACACATGGTCCGCTACGCCCGCGTCGCGGAAGCGGGCCGCGCGTTCGTCTGGGCCGAACCACAGGTCTGCCGCCCACACCTGCACGCCGAACTCCCGGTGCAGAAACACCGATGACGCCCCTCGCCCGCAGCCGAGATCCAAGACCCGCATACCGGGCCGGAGCTCGAGCACTTCTGTCAACCATTCGGTGAGCCACAAAGGATTGGCTCCCCCACTGACACCGGACCGCACCCAATCGGGGTGGTAGGCGTTCGAGCGAGGGAAATTGTCGTTGAGCATGATCGGTGTCCTTAGTGTGTGAGGCGAATTCCGACCGCCGCGAGCAGCAAAGTCACCACCGACAGAGCAAGGAATACCGCCGGCGCAGCGATGTCACGCTGCCGCATGCGCAGATGCATTCCGATCGCGGCACAGAAGTAGACGACGAGACCGCAGGCAGCGGCTATCGCGATAGGCGACCACAAGAGCCCGCAGACCAATCCGAGGGCCGCTGCGAGCTTGACCACTCCCAGCATCCACATGTGGCGCACCGGGAAACCGACCCCGGCCACGATGCCGACGAGCTTCGGCTGACGCGCGAGGGTAGCCGCCGCGGAACCGGCCACGGCCAACGCCAGCACACCTCCGACAAGCGCTGTCACGATGTTCATTTCGACTCCTGAGTCTGTCGAGCACGGTCCCCGGCGGCGGCCAGCACCGCCACGCCGAGGGCGAAGGGAACCAGCGTCGCCATGAATGGGATGCTGGTGACGAACGCGATGATCGCGGGAAGCTCATCGACCGACCGGGGCATGACGACGGCGAGTACGGCACCGGCCGACAAAGCGGCCGCCAGCCCGTAGCCGGTCCGAGTGAGGACCACCCCCGCGCGCCGAGGCACGGCCGCTTCCGCTGTGACCAGCCGGGACAGGGCCGCTGCCGCCATGTATGCGGGCAGATGTACGCCAGCTGCACCAGATCCAGCCAGACCAGCGTGTAACCGACGAAGTCCGCGGGACCGTCCAGCCCGCGCAGGTATCGCCAGGCCATCCAATGGGTTTCCTCGACCGCAAGTTGCTGCCGATCGGCACCCGTGAGCACGATCGCGAATCGAGCCAGCAGGTTCATGCAGAACCCACAGGTACCGATTGCCAAGAGCACGATCGCCCGCACCGCCGTGGCTATCGAATCCGACCGCCGATGCTGTAGCAGCAGTCCGACAGCGCCGGTCAGCAGCGCCACGGACATGACGAGCAGCGCGGCGGTGTTCACCATCATGGATGCGGGGTGGCGGGCCGTGGGTCCGCCGGTGAATCCGCAGAGAGCGAACAATCCGATCCCCACCAGCACGAACGTCGTCGCAGCTCGCTCCGTGGCCGGTGCGAGACGCTGCACGAGCACCACCGCGCACAGCACATAGATCACGTCCGAGGCGATGAACAGCGGCGAGGCCCAGGTGGACATCTCCTGCGCCAAGACGAGGACGAGCCCCGTCGGCCAGAGCGCGAGCAGACGTAGTCGGCTCTCGGTACAGACGAACGCATCACTCCGGCTCCATTTCATTGAACAGTCTGTCTTGTCAAAGAATGAGCTTTAGGCGGACAGCCTGTCAACTGAAAATGGCAAGATGAAGCTCATGACCAAGCGCAAGTACGATCAGGTCGCGCGCGCCGAGGGCGCCGAACAGACCCGGCGGAGAATCCTCGACGCCGTCGCGCAGCGGTTACGTGAGGCCCCCACAGAGCAGCTGAGCCTCGACAGGGTGGCCAGGATCGCCGGCGTGTCCCGCTCCACGATCTACGTTGATTTCGGCTCTCGCGCAGGACTTTTCGACGCTTTCGTCGCCGATCTGTCCGAGCGGACGGGCATCGGGGAGCTGACCGCCGCGGTCGGAGCCGACGATCCTCGCACCCATCTTCGCGAAGCCATCGCCGCCGCCAGTCGCATGAAGGCGCGCGATCTCGACATCTATCGGGTCCTGCACGCGATGGACCGCCTGGACCCCACCTCGGCCGCGGAAGCCGTGCGCCGCATCGAGGACGATCGACGAGGCGGAGTCGCCCATCTAGCCCAGCGCCTGGCCGCTGCGGGAGTCCTCCGCGACGACGTTTCCGTCGAGTGGGCCATCGACGTCCTCTGGGCACTGACCAGTTTCGAGAGTCTCGACCTGCTGATCACCGGACGTGGACTCGGCGTGGAGGACGCCGTGGAACGCCTCACCGCCACCGCGGAGCGCACGTTGTGCACGTCGGCGGGGACGTCCGAGCGGTTCTCGTGATGGTCGCCTCGACCGGGAAGCGGGCCTTCGACCCGCTCCTCGACCAGCCGTTGTCCGGAGTCCGTGCGTCCCGGCACAACTCGGCACGATGAGCGCCGTGAACGCCCACGGACGCGTGGCAGCCGCACATCGGTCGCCGGGACAAGCCCGGTGATAGCGGGTTAGCATGCCTGCACGCTGCGGTGGTTTCGCGGCGTACTGCCGGAATGTTCGATGGGATGAGGGTATCGATGGAACCGACGGTTCGTCGTCTTGTGGTTGGCAGCTCGGTGATCGCCGCGCTCGCGCTCGGCACGCTGGTCGTGGCGCCGGAAGCGGTGGCGGATGCGCCGTGTCCGGAGGGCTCCGCGCGCGTATTCCTGGCCAACAGCACGAACACCTGCCAGGGCGGCGGGACGGTCAGTTACGACCCGCCCGGCGTGGTGTCGAAAGTGTGCTCGACCGCGAGCGCCGACGTGTCCGCCGAAGCGACGTTCAAGAATCGCCGCGGCAAGCTGATCACCCAGAAGCTCGACCTGAGCGGCGGCCGCTGCGGACGATTCGACATCGCGGGCCAGCTGGGCGCCACGGTCACGGTCGGCTGAGTCGACCACCCGGGCCGAACAGCAGCGCGCTGTCGCCGAACTCGTGCCACAGATAGCCGGTGTCCACGGCTGCGGTGTAGGCCGCGGCGACGGTTTCCTCCCCCGCCACGGCGACCAGGAGATCCAGGTGTGACGCGCCGGGCGCGTGCCAGCCTGTGATCAGGCCGTCCACCACCCGGGCCGGGCGATCCACTCCGAGCACCACGTCCGTCCATCCGCGCGAGGCGTGCACCAGGCCCGAGGGGTCGGCGGCGGTTTCCAGCGCCCGCGTCACCGTGGTACCGACCGCGACCACGCGTCCACCCGCGGCTTTCGTGGCGTTCACCAGCCGCGCCGTAGCGGGCGGCACGACGAACCGCTCGGGGCTCGGCGGTTCCCCCGCCTCCGGTGACGAGACCCCGGTGTGCAGGGTGATCGGCGCGAGAGCGACACCCGCGGCGATCAGATCCAGTACCAGACGCTCTGTGAAAGGGCGTGCCGCACTGGGCATTTCCGCGCTGCCCGGCACCCGGCCGAAGACCGTCGTGTAGTAGGAGGCCGACCATCTTTGCGGCACATACGAATACGTGATCGGTCTGCCGTGCGCGGCCAGTAGCCGAGGTACGTCGGTGGTGACGTCCGCGCTCCAGAGACGTCGTCCGCCGGGCAGCCAGGGCGTGCGCAGCGTCGCCGTGCCGCCCGGTAGTCGCAGCACGGTCCCGGACGAGAGCCGCTGCACCGGATAGGGAGTGCGCCGCGTCGTCCGCACCTCGATCACCCAGCGGCCGTCGTCCAGCCAGGTGGAGAAGTGCAGCACCACCGGCTCGTCCTCCAGCGCGGCGTCGAGGGCCGACGACATGGTCGCCGAGTTGTTGACCACCACGAGATCGCCGGGACGCAGCCGGTCCGGTAGTTCACGGAACATGCCGTGGGTCAGTTCCCCATCGGCGACGAGCAGGCGGACGTCGTCGCGCGCGATACCCCGCGCCTCGGGCGGGACGGCGGCGTTGCGTTCCGGGGACAGGTCGAAGGACGGCAGGGTGGTGCGCACCGTCATGACGCCGTTCCGGCCACGAAATCCGCTGCGGCATACCGCCCGCTCCTGGGTTTCTCCGCGAGCAGCCGCAGCAGCGCGGGTACCACCGTCGCGGGCTCCGGCCGGTCGGAGATGTCGGCGCCGGGAAACGCCGCCTGATGCATCTCGGTGCGCATGTCACCCGGGTCGAACGCGTAGATCGACAGGTCCGGATGCTCCGCGCCGAGGATGGCGGTGAGCTGGTCGAGCGCCGCCTTCGACGACCCGTATCCACCCCATTCGGGATACGGCTCCGACGCGGCGTCGGAACTGATGTTCACCACGGCGCCGCCCGGGCGCAGCAGCGGCAACGTGAATTGCAGAATCGCCAGTGGCGAAAGCACATTCGTGCGAAGTACGCGCTCGAATTCCTCGAGCGGATAGTCCGCGAGGCGAGGCAGCGGACTCGGACCGAGGCGGCTGGCGTTGTTCACGACCAAGCCCAGTTCACCCGCAGCGCGCGCGGCATCCGCCAGCCGCGCACGATCCGCGGGATCGGTGACGTCACCCGGGATCGCGCGGAACTCCGGTCCGAGTTCGGCGGCCACCCGCGTCAACCGGTCGGCACGACGCGCGGTCCCCAGCACCCGCCACCCCTGTTCGATCAGCGCCCGCGCGAGGGCCGCGCCGAATCCGGCCGACGCGCCGGTGACCAGTGCGGTAGGACGAGACATGATGGACCTCCTGGTAGTCGCCTACCAGTCGATCCTCATACCTCAACGGTCCTTCAGGTCAAGCGCCGATCACTCCTCGGCTTCGGCATCCTCCGCGGCCGTCTCGGGCGCGACCGCTACGGGGCCGCCCTCCAGCAGCCGCCGGAACCCCTCCTCGTCGAGGATCGGCACACCGAGTTCCTCCGCTTTGGCGGCCTTGGATCCGGGCGCGTCACCGATCACCACGAACGCGGTCTTCTTCGATACCGAGCTAGCGGCCTTGCCGCCGCGCATCAGGATCGCCTCCTTGGCGCCGTCGCGGGTGAAGCCCTGCAACGAGCCGGTCACCACGATGGACAGGCCCTCGAGGTTGCGCTCGATGGATTCGTCGCGTTCATCCTCCATCCGCACACCCGCCGCCCGCCATTTCGCCACCACGGCGCGGTGCCAGTCCACCGTGAACCACTCCGCCACCGCGGCCGCGATGGTCGGGCCCACGCCGTCGGCCGCGGCCAGGTCTTCTCCCGACGCCTGCTCGATACGGTCCAGGCTGCCGAATTCGGCGGCCAGCGCCCGCGCCGCGGTGGGCCCGACGTGCCGGATGGACAGGCCGACCAGCACCCGCCACAGCGGCCGGTCCTTGGCCACGGCCAGGTTCTCCAGCAGCCGCTTGCCGTTCGCGGAGAGGCTGCCGTTCTTGTTGGCGTAGAGCGAGGTGGTCAGCAGCGCCGCCTCGTCCAGATCGAAGAGGTCGCCCTCGTCGGTGATGGCGCCGGACTTCAGCAGATCGATCGCGCCTTCGTAGCCGAGGGCCTCGATGTCGAAGGCGCCGCGGCCGGCCACGTGATAGACGCGCTCGCGCAACTGCGCCGGGCAGAACTGCTGGTTCGGGCAGCGGATGTCGGCGTCGCCCTCCTTCTCCGGGCGCAGTTCGGTGCCGCACTCGGGGCAGTGCGTCGGCATGACGAATTCACGCGCGTCTTCGGGACGCGCGTCCACCACCGGCCCCAGCACCTCGGGGATCACGTCGCCCGCCTTGCGGATGGTGACCGTGTCGCCGATCAGCACGCCCTTGCGCTTGACCTCGGCGGCGTTGTGCAGGGTGGCCATCGCGACCGTGGATCCCGCGATGGACACCGGCTCCATCACCGCGAACGGCGTCACCCGGCCCGTGCGGCCCACGTTCACCTGGATGTTCAGCAGCTTGGTCGTCGCCTCCTCGGGCGGGTACTTGTAGGCGATCGCCCAGCGCGGCGCCCGTGAGGTGGAGCCGAGGCGGCGTTGCAGCGCGGTCTCGTCGACCTTGATCACCTGGCCGTCGATCTCGTGCTCGATGTCGTGCCGGTGCTCGCCCCAGTAGGCGACCCGTTCGATCACCGCGTCGATGCCCTGCACCCGCCTGGTGTGCTCGGACACCGGCAGACCCCACGCGGCGAGCGCGCGGTACGCCTCGTACTGCGAGGTCGGCGTGTAGCCCTCGATCCGGCCGAAGCCGTGGCAGATCATCCGCAGCCTGCGCCGCGCGGTGACCGACGGATCCTTCTGCCGCAGTGACCCGGCCGCGGTGTTGCGCGGGTTGGCGTAGGGCGGTTTGCCCTCGGCCACGATGGCGGCGTTGAGCGTCTCGAAATCCTCCAGCCGGAAGTACACCTCGCCGCGGACCTCCAGCAACCGCGGGATCGGGAATTCCTCGCTGGGGTTCAGCTCGCCGGGGATGTCATCGATGGTGCGCGCGTTGAGCGTCACGTCTTCGCCGGTGCGTCCGTCGCCTCGGGTGGCGCCGCGGACCAGCCGCCCGTTCTGATAGACCAGGTTCAGCGCGACGCCGTCGATCTTCACCTCGCACAGGTAGTGCAAGTCCGGCCCCGTCTCCGCCTCCACCCGCGCGGCCCAGCCGCGCAGCTCGTCGACGTCGAACACGTTGTCCAGCGACAGCATCCGCTCGAGGTGGTCGACGGCGGTGAAATCGGTCGCGAAGCCGCCGCCGACGAGCTGGGTCGGCGAATCCGGTGTGCGCAGGTCCGGATGTTCGTCCTCCATGGCCTGCAACCGCCGCAACATCGCGTCGAACTCGCCGTCGGAGATGATCGGCGCGTCCCGGACGTAGTAGCGGAACTGATGCTCACGCACCTCGTCCGCGAGTCGCTGCCACTCCACCCGCTGCTCTGCCGACGCCGGGGCCGCCGCGCTGTCGCTGTCACTCACCCAACGCACATTAGCGGAGGGCACCGACAGCACATCGCCGTGTTAGCGCACGTCGCCGCACCCGACGGCACGGATTCCGGCCGGTCCGTTTCCCCGGCCCGGCAACGAAGCGGCGGAACCGATGGCGCTCTCCGCTAGACCACGACATGCCGTTCGGAATGGTGCGGCAGCGCCACCGGGCGGGGGCACCGATCGCGACGAGCGGACGTCCGCGCCGAGCCCCGGGCCCATGGGAGTCATCGGGCCGCTGTGCTCGTCGGGAACCACCGCGCACCCATTTCGAGGCGACGCACGCCCCGGACATCAGGAAAACGAAAGTTCTTCCGGCTCCTCGGCATACGCGCGCGCGACATCCGTGGCCAGGCGCAGCGCCCGCCGGCTCCACTCCAGCGGGACGCCCGCCAGACCGCATGCCGGACCGACCGCCACCCGTTGCGCCAGCGTGCGGCGGCCGAAGCCGAGCCGATCGATCAGCCGCACGCCCGGCTCGGCGAAGGTCCGCCAGGTGACCTCGGTGGCCGGTACCCCGGTCGGGACGACGCCGAGCATCAGTTGCTTGCCCGCTTCCAGTGCCTCCCCGACCTCGTCGAGCTGCTCGGTGCCGATCGTGGCCAGGTCGAACCCGAGCGCGTCGGCGGCGCTGCGGCGCAGCAGGCCCAGCGCGGGTGGCTCGGCGCAGCTGTGCACCAGCACCGGCGCGGATTGGGCGGCGATCACCGTGTCGAGCAGGGCCAGCGCTTCCGGCTCGGGTAGGGCGCGCACGGTGTTCAGCACGCTCGCCCCGCGCAGCGAGCCGTCCAGCACCGCGGACAGCGACGGTTCGTCCAACTGCAAGACGACCTGCGCGCCGAGCCGCTTGCGCACCTCCGCCACGTGCTGCGCCAGCCCCTCGGCCAAGGATTCCGCGAGGTCACGCACCGCGCCGGAATCGGTGAGCACGCGATGACCGCCGGGCAGCTCGACCTGCGCGGCCAATGTCAGCGGGCCCGCCGCCTGCACCTTCACCGGATGGCCGCGGCCGGACAGACCGGCGTTCTCCCACGCTTCCTCGAGCGCGTCCAGATCGGTCCGCAGCAGGTCATGGGCCCGCCGCGAGACCGCACCCGGGCGTGGCGCGAGTCGGTAGCCCCTGGGCGTGGTGTCGAATCGCAGGTCCACCAGCAGCGCGGAGACCCGGCCGATCAGGTCCGCGCCCGCGCCGCGAGCGGGCAATTCCACCAGATGCGGTAGCTCGCCGAGTTCACCGACGATCGTCGCGGCGGCCTCACGCGGGTCGGTGCCCGGCCAGGAGCCCACACCGGTGGCGATCCCGCCTCGCAGGCGCACCGGCTCGGTCGCCACGTCCGTCCCGCCGTCTCGCGTCACGTCATCCGTGCCGGTCTCGTCCACTGCCGCCGTACTCCGTCCGTTCGATTCCGCCGTTCCGGGATTCCGTCGTCCGCAACAGCTACAGGGTCTTTCGGTCCCCTCACCACAAGGGGCTGCGAGGGAGAGGACGACGCCGGAGACCGCGCCGGGCGGGCCGGATCACCGCGCCGCCTCGGCCCCCGTTTCGCTGGCGACAGGTTCCCGCACGGTACCGGAGATGGTCCCACTGCCGACCACCTCGTCGCCCTGCGGGTCCGGACGGTAGAGCACCACCGCCT
Source organism: Nocardia sp. NPDC047654 (assembly GCF_043205035.1). Classification (NCBI taxonomy): domain Bacteria; kingdom Bacillati; phylum Actinomycetota; class Actinomycetes; order Mycobacteriales; family Nocardiaceae; genus Nocardia; species Nocardia sp. NPDC047654. Next base: position 333,125 of record NZ_JBIDDF010000001.1, on the reverse strand, counting down.
GGCCGCGCGCGACGCCGGTCAGCGGCTCACGCAGCCGCACGATCAGTCCGTCGTCGACCGACTCGGCGACCGCGGGCGCGGTGCCGCCGTGCGCGCGTACCTGCGCCACGCACTCGATCGGGCCCGCGGGCGCGGAACCGGAGGTCCAGATCGCGCGCTCCGCCTCGATCGTCCGGACCCGCAGGTCCTCGGCCGAGCCGACGTGCACCGTGCCGGAATCGGGATCGATGCCGGTGACGTAGCGCGGTTTGCCGTCGGCGGCCGGACCGGGCAATCCCAATCCCTTGCGCTGGCCGATGGTGAATCCGTGCACGCCTTCGTGCCGCGCGAGCACCTGACCGTCGGCGTCGACGACCGCGCCGGGCCGGATGCCGATCTTCGCGCCGAGGAACGCGCGGGTGTCGCCGGAGGGGATGAAGCAGATGTCGTGGCTGTCCGGCTTGTTCGCGACGGCGAGGCCGCGCTCGGCCGCCTCGGCGCGAATCCCCGGCTTGGGGGTGTCGCCCACCGGGAACATCGCGCGCGAGAGCTGCTGCGCGGTCAGCACCGCCAGCACATAGGACTGGTCCTTGTCGGCGTCGACGGCGCGGCGCAGCACGCCGTCCTCGAGCCGTGCGTAGTGCCCGGTGACCACGGCGTCGAAGCCGAGCGCCACCGCGCGGTCGGCCAGCGCGGAGAACTTGATCTTCTCGTTGCAGCGCAGGCACGGATTGGGCGTCTCACCCGCCGCGTAGGCCGCGACGAAATCGTCGATGACGTCTTCCTTGAAGCGGTCGGCGAAATCCCAGACGTAGAACGGAATGCCCAGCACGTCGGCGGCACGCCGGGCGTCACCGGCGTCCTCCTTCGAGCAACAGCCGCGCGATCCGGTTCGCAGCGTGCCCGGTGTCGCCGACAACGCCAGATGCACGCCGACCACCTCGTGACCGGCGTCGACGGCACGCGCCGCCGCCACGGCCGAATCCACACCACCGCTCATCGCGGCGAGTACCCGCATCAGACACCTCCTTTCGCACCGGCCAGGCCCGCGGCCTTGGCCCGCTCCACCACCTGCGGCAATACTTTCAGCACGGCGTCCACGTCGGCGCGCGTCGAGGTGTGCCCCAACGAGAAGCGCAGCGAGCCGCGCGCCTGCCACGGCTCGACGCCCATGGCGATCAGCACGTGACTGGGCGTGGCGACGCCCGCGGTACACGCCGAACCGGTCGAGCATTCGATCCCCGCCGCGTCCAGCAGCATCAGCAGCGAATCCCCTTCGCAGCCGGGAAATGTGATGTGCACGTTGCCGGGCAGACGCCGTTCGTCCGCCGGGCCGTTGAGCACCGCGTCGGGCGCTGTGGCGCGGATCCCGTCGATCAACGCGTCCCGCAAGGCGACGAGTTCGGCGGTGCGGACGGGCAGTTCGACCGCGGTCTGGCGCAGCGCCGCGGCCAGCCCGATCGCGGCCGCGGTGTCCGAGGTCCCCGACCGCAGGTCGCGCTCGTGGCCGCCGCCGTGCAGCAGCGGCACGCACGGCACCTGCCTGCCGAGCAGCAGCACCCCGGCGCCGTGCGGTCCGCCCACCTTGTGCCCGGCGAAGCTGGCGGCGGAAAGACCGCTCGCGCCGAAGTCGATGGGCAGCTGCGCCGCCGCCTGCACCGCGTCGCTGTGCATCGGCACGCCGAATTCCGCTGCCACGGCGGCCAACTCGGTGATCGGCTGGATGGCGCCGACCTCGTTGTTCGCCCACATGACGGTGACCAGCGCGACGTCGTCGGGATGCGCGGCGAACGCGGAGCGCAGCGCGCCGGGCGTGACCATCCCTTCCGCGTCCACCGGGAGCCAGGTGACCTCGGCGCCCTCGTGCCGCTCCAGCCACTCCACCGCATCGATCACCGCGTGGTGCTCGATCGAACTGGCGATGATCCGGTTGCGGCGCGGATCGGCGTCGCGGCGCGCCCAGAAGATCCCCTTCACCGCCAGGTTGTCGCTCTCGGTGCCGCCGGAGGTGAAGATGACCTCCGAGGGCCGGGCGCCCAGGTCGGCGGCGATCGACTCGCGCGCCTCTTCGAGCAGCCGCCGGGCGGCGCGCCCCGAGCCGTGCAGGGATGAGGCATTGCCCGTGGTGCGCAGGGCAGCCGTCATCGCCTCGATGGCCGCGGGCAGCATCGGTGTGGTGGCCGCGTGATCGAGGTAGACCGTGTGGGGCGCAGCACCGTTGACCGGACCCGAAAAAGCCGACTTCATGACCAGTTAAGGATAGCCGTCAGGGTGAGCCGGTTATTCCCCCCTGCTCGCGCGCCCGCGCGGGGCCGCGAAAGCCATGCGACCGGCCGGAACTCAGGGTTCTCACCTATTGAATGTACCGCTGAATAGCGGTACGTTGTTCAACGTATTGATCGCCGGTCGGTCCGTTCGCGAAGCCGGATCCAGGACCGGAACGCCGGGCGGTCGACTACCGGACGAATCGATCAGTGAGGAAGTTCCGATGGACCCACGCACCCATGGACGTACGCGACGTGTACTGGCACGCGCCGCCGCCGCGTCCGTACTCGCCCTGATGCCGCTCACCGCCGTCGCGGTGCCCGCGCTCGCCGACCCGATCGTGCTCGAGCCCGCCGACCAGGTCGACGCGGCCCACGGCCGCCCCGGGCACGGCCACGGCGGTCACCGTCACGACGGCTGGAACAACGGACGGCACAACGACTGGGACCGGGGACGTCACGACGACTGGTTCCGCGGCCGCGACCGCCACGACGACTGGGACCACGGCAGGCCCGGCTGGCACAACGGCTTCCGGCCGCCGACCGGAAGCGGCTTCTGAGTTCTTCCCTTTTCCGGGGCGGGCCGACATCGGCCCGCCCCGTACTCGTATGCACCCGCGTCTCCACTCGACGCGAGTGCTCACCAACGGCATCGACGGACAGAGCCCTCGGAACATACGCCCGCTAGTTGTTCCGATGCCTGAAACGCGCGCGTGGGACCCCATCGACCCAGGCGGATGCCTTGCGGTGCCGGATTACACCGGCCTGCGCGGAGCCGGGCACGCAGAGAATCGCCACCGGCCGAGATCCTCCTGGTAACGTCCGCTCCATGAGTGATGGGGGGACATCAGTCTCGGCCACGAACCTCTCCGTCGTACCGGCGGAGGTGCGCGAGTTCGGCCAGTACGTCTACGAGTTGGCAGAGGCGTTGCGCACCGCGTTGGACTCGGCCGCGAAGGACGTCAGCTCGCTGACCGACGGTTCTTGGACCGGCGACTACGCCGTGGAGTTCGCCCAGGGTTGGCATGATGTCCGCGACGGCGGCCGCCAGATCATGGCCGCGTTGACCGAGATCGCGGAGAAGCTCGGCGTCACCGCGGGTACCTATCAGGCGCGTGACGAGAGCAACGCCGCAGCGCTGACCACCTCGAGCCTGGATCTGCCGTGAGCTCGGAATTTTCGGTGGATTTGGACCACCTCGATGAGATCGTCACCAAGTTGTCCGCCCTTGCGGGGTTCATCGGTGAGCATCTCGACGAGATCGATGACCGAGTTGCCGCATTGACCGGCACCGGTTGGGAAAGTGTTGCCGCGCAAGCGTACTCAGATGCGCACCGCGAATGGGTCACCGGTGCGCGCGCCTTCGTCGAAGGCGTCAGGAATATGAGCGATGCTGCCAAAAAGGCGCATGAGAATTTCACCCACGCCGTCGATCTCAACAGTAAAATGCTCAACGGGGGATAATAATGGCATTGGCCGTCGACTGGCAGGTGTACTACGAAGCCGCCAAAAAATGCCATGACTTGGCCACTGCGCTGCGCACTGCCGACAAGCCGCTGCACGACATGAAGAACGAGTGCGCCGGCATGGCGGGTGATGCCGACGGCTGCAAGCAATGGGGCGAGAAGTACGATCTGGTCGCACGTGACACCATGCAGGCCTGCACCAACCTCGCCGACGCTTTGACGAATTTCGGGTACGTCCTCTACGCCGCTGGATACAACTACGGCATCCGCGGCAAAACCGATCCAGCGCCTGATCGGCCCAGCGTTCAGGCGATGTCGATGTACAAGGTGACGATCCCATCCTCGGTCGGCAGCAACGGCAACGGCGTCGACAAGCACGACGACGGCATCGCCGACTTCTACAACAAACTCGTCGACAAAATAGCCGAGGAATTCGGCAAACTACCCAACGGAGACGTCGGCAAACTGAAGAAGGCAGCCGACGAGTGGAAGAAGTTCGCCGAAAACAACACCGTCATCGATGCCGAGCGGCAGATCGCAACGATCAAGGCCCTCTTCGACAAGATCCAGGACAAAACCAATCTCCCCCCGCTCTACGAAAAGCTGGACACACTCGGCTCCAGCGCGAAACAAGTCGCCGGCGGCTCGACGATCCTCGCCGGTCTCGTCGGCGAGTACCACACCAGCACTGTCGCTGCCCGCAGCAGCTTCGAGCAGGAGATCAACGTCGCGGTCGCGTCCGCCGGAATCGCCGTCGCCGGCGCTTTGGTGTTCGCGGCCATCAGCTTCGGTGGCTCGCTCCTCGCCGGAGCGGGAGCCGTCGGCACCATCGTCCTCAACTGCATCAACGCGATACGCACCGCCTACCAGGCCAGCAACCTCATCAAGGTCGTCGGACTCACGGCCGCCGCTGCCGGCGCTACCGTAGTCCTCACCCATTTCGACAGAGTCCCCGGCCTCGATGATCTCGTGACCGAAGGCGGAAAACTCGGCGCCATCATCCTCATGAAAGTACTCGTCGATGGCGTCGACCCCTTCTGGGACCTGCCGGCAGCGCCGAACAATCCTGCGCCGGGCATGACTCAGGGGGCAGAGGATTACATACTCGGGAAGCACATCAAAGATGCTGCCAATTATGATCAGTCGAAGGGTACTTGGCCTGACGGTACCACGGGCGAAGACCTCGACGATCTAGCCGACGCCGCCGAGGACTCACCTGCGCGAGGGCCGAACAAGGACGGTAATTACGAACGGGAAGTAGACGCCGGAAAAGCAATCGGTAGCGTGTCGGAGCAGTTGGGCGGTCATGTAACCAGTCGGTACAAAGTGGTTACCGATCGATTCGGCGGCGTCATTACCATGTATCCAATCCCATAGTATCGAGAGGTCAAAAGTTGGGAATCGCGATAGTTATCCAAAATCAAGTACACCAGAAGATCGAAACGATTACCGGAAGACCGTCGGAGACTCTCGAAAAGATGATTTGGGATGCTCCGACAGGATCGATGATGTGGGCTATTCACGGGCACGCGGACACGATGTTCAATACTACTCAGCTGAATGTCTTTCTGGACGAAATCGCGGCACTCTCACCGAGAGACGACAGCGAAAAGGAGCTGTTCTCCGTGTTGCGCAACGCTGCGGAAACCGCCATCCGCCAGCGCGGATATCTGTGGTTCAGCGGAGACTGAGATCGACATGGCCATGAGCGCGGTGACGAATGACCGGTCCGGCCCGAAGAACAGCCACGGGCGAACTGTGACGGCGCCGGGATCACTTCGATCGGCCTTGCGGGCAGGTCTGCGAACACCGTGTCGAAGAGGTCCGGGAGACGCGCCAAGGGCCACCGCCCACTGCCGCAGCGGCGCCTACCGGCCGACCGCGGTACCGCGGCGACCGCGCAACATGCGCCGCGGACGGCGCACCTCCGGGGCGTCGGCCGCGAGCGACGGATCCTGCACCCGCGTGTGTCCGGCCTCGATCCACTCCGTCGCTTCGCGCGCCCCACGGCGCGACAGCGCGGCACCGCGGACGGCGGCCTCGCAGCGGCGGGCCAGCTCGCGCCGGTCCGTGCCGGGCTCCAGCACCGGTTCCAGCACCACCTCGGCGACCATCCCGCGCGACCGCAGCACCCGCCGCGCGGAAGAGGCGAACGTGTCGATGCCGACGAACGCGGGCACCGTGCACGGCACGCCGTGCCGGTCCAGGTACCGCAATCGCACCGGCTGCACGGGGGCGCCGGTGTCCACGGCCGCTTGGAACAGCGCGGAACGCATGGTGCCGTAAGCGCGGCCGCACCAGGTGGTGCCCTCGGGGAAGACGCCGATCCGCTCGCCCGCGGCCAGTCGCGCTCCCACCGCGGCCACCACGCCGGGCAGCTGCCGCAGGCTCTCGCGCTCGATCGGGATCACCCGCATCAGTGTGGCGAGCTTGCCGATCAGCGGCCAGTCCACCATGTCCGCGCGGGCCACGAAGCCGAGTGGCTGCACCGAGGCCAGCGCGACGATGTCGGTCCAGCCGATGTGCCCGGTGACGACCAGCACGCCATGGCCCGCCGTCCCGAAGCCCGCGGCTGTGAGCGCGGCGTCGCCCTCATCGACGACACCGCGCTCGTGCACGACCCCTCGGTTGTCGACGATCCGCAGCCGCATGCCCAGCGAACCGAGCAGCAGGCGAGCGTAGCGGCGCTGCAACGGCACGCGCTTGCCCCGTGGTGTCACCGCGTTCACGAACGGGAAGCTGAGCAGCAGTCCGGCGACCCCGGCCAACCGGGCGGCCACCCGCGCCGGTCCGACCCCATCGATCGAATCCAGGCAGCCGGTCCCGCAGGGGCTCGACGGCATCCAAGCGTGTGCGGTGGACATCGCGGGCGGCGCGTCGAAAACCACGGTCCTCACCGTCCCCCATCGAGCGACGCGGCCGCGTCTTGTAGTCGGTCGAGGTAACGCTTGTTGATGGTGTCCAACCCGAGCAGCACGACGAAGTCGGCGACCGCGAAATCGGGATCGTGAGCGGGTTCGCCGCACACCTCCGCGCCCAGCCGCAGGTACCCGCGCACCAGCGGGGGCAGCTTCGGCCGGGACGGCGGCGTCAGTTCGTCCAGGGACTTGCCGTCGACGATCACCGGGTTGTGCGGGTGCACCCGGCGCTCCGGGTCGGAGGCGTGCCTGCCGAGCAGCATGTCGCGCACGCCACGCACGTTCACCCCGGGCGGGTCGGCCGGGGTGTCCTGCATCGGCACCGACACGCAGCCCATCACCCACTCGTAGCCGGTGAGCTGGATGTAGTGCAGGATGCCCGCCCACATGAGCGTGAGCACCGAGCCGTTGCGGTGGTCGGGCACCACGCAGGCGCGGCCCATCTCGACGATCCGCATCCCCTCCGGATCCAATTGGGCGAGATCGAATTCCGTCGCCGTGTAATACCCGCCCGCGGCGGCGACTCTGTCCGGCGGCAACATCCGGTAGCAGCCGACGAACTCGCCGCTGGCGTCGTCGCGCACCAGCATGTGGTCGCAGTGCTCGTCGAATCGGTCGGCGTCCAGGCCGGTTCCGGCGTCCGGGATCCGGAAGCCCGGCTCGTTCGCGAACACGTTGTAGCGCAGGCGCTGTGCGGCGACACGGTGGTCGCGGTCGGAGGAGACCACCAGCGAGTAGCGCGACCGCCCCTCCCCGGAGTCCGTCGCTCGAGCCGGGGCTGTCAACACGGACGAAATAGTCATATCCATGATGAAGCCAGTCCGACAATGCGCCTCAGCGACCTCGAAGTGTCGCCGCGATGCCGGTTGGGTTAACGAGACGGCGGTCACACCGAGCGTTCACCGAACGGTTCCACCGTGTTCGTCCATCGGCATCGCAAACGCTTCCGACATGCGGTTTGTCGCGCGGGTCGCCGTTTTCGGCCGGCACGCCGCACACCGGGCATCGCGCCGCTTCCGGCTGGAAGCAGCGCGATTCGTCAGGTGCGGGAAGTACTCAGGCCGCGCGGCTTTCCGACGCGCGTACCGTCGGCGCGGTCGTCTCCTCTTCGGCGAAACCGGGACGTCCGGTGCCGATGAACGCGACCAACCACGAGGCGACCGCCGCGAAGCGGTTGCGGAAGCCGACCAGATAGAACAAGTGCACCGCGAGCCATATGACCCAGGCGACGACGCCACGGAAGGTGATGCGCTCGTTGAGCTTCGTCACGGCGCTGAACCGGCTGATCACCGCCATGCTGCCCTTGTCCCAGTAGGTGAACGGGGTGCCGGGCTGCTTCTTGCGGCGGATGATGTCGGCGGCGTGCCTGCCCTCCTGCATGGCGACCGGAGACTGGCCGGGGTAGCCGTTGAGCGAGGTCATGTCGCCGATGGCGTAGATGTCGGCGTAACCGCCGACGGTGAGGTCCGGGTTGATCAGCAGCCGGCCCGCCCGGTCGGTCGCCACGCCCGTGGCCTCGGCCAGGATCTTCGCGAACCCGCCCGCCTGCACGCCCGCCGACCAGACCACCGTCTCCGCCGCGATGCCGTGCTCGACGCCGTCGGCGCCCTTGACCGTGACCTTGCCGTGCTCGATGTCGGTGACGAAGGTGCCGAGCAGCACATCCACGCCGCTGCGCGTGAGCGACTTCTTCGCGTACTCCGACAGCCCGCCCCCGAACGGCGGAAGCACCTCGCCCGCGCCCTCCACGAGCGTGACCGAAACCTCCTGATGGTAATACCGTTTCGCCAGCTCCTTCAGCTGTCCCGCCACCTCGACGCCGGTCGCCCCGGCACCGACCACGACGAAGCTCAGCAGCCTGCGCCTGGTCTGCTCGTCGGCCTGCGCGGCTTCGGTGAAGACGCGCTGGATCTGCGCGCGCAGCCGCCGCGCGTCATCGATGGTCTTGAGCGAGAAGGTCTTCTCGGCGAAATCGTCCCGGCCGAAGTAGGACTGGCTGGCCCCGGTGGCCGCGATCAGCGAGCCGTAACGGATGCGGTGGCGCTCGCCCTCGTGCTCGTAGGTGAGGACGGCCCGGTCGGGATCGATGTCGACCACCGTGCCAAGGCGCACGTCCGCCTCGCGATGGCGGCGCAGAATGCCCGCGATCGGCGGCGCGATCTCATCCGATGCGAGCACACCGGTCGCTACCTGGTACAACAGCGGTTGGAACAGATGCTCGGGCGTGCTGGAGATCAGCACATAGTCCACCCCCGACTTGGCCAGCTGCTTGGCGGCGGCGAGCCCGCCGAACCCCGATCCGACAATGACGACACCCGCGGTTTCGATTCCCGCTTCCACGTACTGCATGACAGCCTCCTTCTCTCATTACCAACCGCGATCCGGAGGACGGATATTTCAGGTGTGTGGGCGCATAATTCAGATGAGTCTTATCTCGATTCGTAATTAATAGGAGGTCGCTGTGGAACTTCGGCAGCTCACCTACTTCGTCGCGGTGTGCGAGGAGCTCAGCTTCAGCGGCGCCGCGGCGCGGTGCTTCATCTCGCAGTCGGCGATCAGCCACCAGATCTCCCGGCTCGAGCGCGACCTCGGCGTGCAACTGTTCGAGCGCTCGACCCGCTCGGTCGTCCCCACCGACGCGACCGCCCGGCTACTTCCCCTGGCGAAACAGATGCTGAGCCTGGAATCGGCGATCCGGGCCGCCGTGCGAACGGTGGGGCCGCGCATCCGGCTGGCCGCGAACATGTCCTTCGCCACCCGCTCGCTGTCGGCCATCGCGGGAGCGCGCGCCGCGCATCCGGAGGCGGAGATCGAGTTCGTGATCAAACCCTTCCGTCAGCGCATCACCGCGGTGGCCGACGGGGACTGTGATCTGGCGCTCATTCGCGGCCGCGTCGACCAGCCGGGCCTCGTGGTGGAGCAACTCTGGGTCGAGGACCTCGTGATCGCCACCTCCAGCGCGCATCCGCTGGCGACCAAAGACACGGTGACCCTGGCGGACCTGAGTTCGTACCCGCTGCTTCTGCCGCCAGAGCAGGAACAAGTCCTGCTGCACACCGTGATCCGCAACGCCTTCGCCGAACTGCCCACCGGCCCCACGTTCGGACCGCCGATCCCGCCCGATCATACGGCGACGATGGAGTTGATCAACCGGCCCGACGCGTGGACGGTCCTGTACGCCGAGAGCACCACCGAAGGACTGGTGGTGCTGCGGCTGGCCGAGTCCAAACTGCGCATCCCCGTGTCAGCGGTCCTGCGCGCCGACGCCCGGCGATCACCGATCCTGGACACCCTGCTCTTGGCGCTGCACCGCTGCTGAGCACGATCATTCGTCAGCGGGCCGTTCATCGCCGCGAGACGTCGGCGGCGAGCGGTCCCCTGCTCCGGTTACGGAACCGGCGACATGGTCCACAGCGACGATCGATGCCGAGTCGATCGAGCGGGGCAGCGTGCTCGCACAACGCTCAGGGAAGCGGAGTGAATCCGATTCCGATCGGGTTCGGTCCTTGCGCTGCGATGTCGTCGAGAATTCCGTGATTCCGGTGAACCGGAACGGTGCTCACGGCTCGAGCGGATCGATCGACCTCGCGCGAGCCCGTGAACTGCTGCCGACCCCATTGTGCGTCGGCGGCATCTCATTCCGAGCCTGCCCACCCGATCGAGAACGGCCCCGAGGGGTTGCCGGGGCCGTTCAACCGAGTCCAGGTGCGCGAATCAGACACCCAATTCCGTGGCCGCCAGCGCCGTGCCCTCGATGCGCGCACGGATCTTTGCGAACGCGGTCTCCCGTGAGGTGGAGGTGTCGTCGGCGAACGGCGAGAAACCGCAGTCGTCGCAGGTGCCCAACCGTTCGACCGGCAGGAAGCGAGCGGCGAGCAGCACCCGGTCACGCACCTGTTCGGGTGTCTCGACCTGCGGATCGATCGGGTCGGTGACGCCGATGAACACGCGCGCCGTGGCGGGCAGGTGTTCGGCGACCACGGCCAGCACCTTCTCCGGGTCGGGCTCGCTGGCGAACTGGAGGTAGAACGCGCCCACTCGCAGTTGCAGCAACTTCGGCAGCAAATCGACGTAGTCCACGTCCAGGCTGTGCGTGGAGTCCTGGTCGCCGCCAGGGCAGGTGTGCACGCCGATCCTGGCCCGCTCCTCGTCCGAGAACCGGTCGAGCACAGTGTTGTTCAGCTCGATGAACTGGTCGAGCACACCGCCGCTGGGATCCAGCTTCAGCGAGAGCCGCCCTTCGGTGAAGTCGAGCTGCACCAGGTGCGCCCCCGCCTCCAGACAGCCGCGGATGTCGGCCTCGGCCGCGTCCGCGAGATCGGCGAGGAACTGCTCGCGCGGATAACCCTCGATGCCCTCGGCCGGATACAGCAGGCTCAGCGCCGACGGCGCGATGACGGCCTGCTTCACCGGAACGGTGGCGTACTGCTGTGCGTCGCGCAGATAGTCCGCCGCGTGCGCGGCATAACGGAACGGGCCGGAGGCCAGCCGGGGAAGCTGTCTTTGGTGCCCGTCGGCGAACGGGATGACCGCCCCGTCCGGGGCCAAATTGTCCAGCCCGGCGATCGGATAGGTGGCGAAGCTCGGCTTGGACTGCTCGCCGTCGGTGACGACGGGAGAGCCGAGTTCCTCCAGACGGCGGACGGTCTCGGCGACCGCGCTGCGCTGGAGTTCGGCGAGTGCGGCGGCGTCGCCGGAATCGTTGGCCATAGCGGCCAGCAGATCGTGAGGTCGAGGGATGCTACCGATCGGTTCCGTTGGGATGCTCACCGGCCGAGTGTACGTCCGGGAGCTGTGGTTTCGACGCGAAATCGATTGCGGCGGAATTTCATTCGCATCGATCACGAATTCCGTCCGACGCACCTCGAGAATTGTCACCATGTCGCGGCGATATTTTCCGAACCACTACACTCACGCAGCCAACGGGATGCCTAGGAATTCGAACGGCCCCGGAGACGAAGTTCGGGCCGTTCGACGGCGTGCCGCGGATCAGTCCTGGTGCGCCTTGACCGCTTCGGTCAGCTGCGGCGCGGCGTTCGATCGATCAGCCACCTGGCGGAGTACTTCACACCCCGACGTCAGTGTTCGCGGTGTAGATAACTCAGAAAACGAAAAGTGGCCCCGACCATTCGGTCGGGGCCACTTTCGATCACTCCGAGCGTGTCAGCCCTTGTGCGACTTGACCGCTTCGGTCAGCTGCGGGGCGACGTTGAACAGGTCGCCCACGATGCCGTAGTCGGCGATCTCGAAGATCGGCGCCTCTTCGTCCTTGTTGACCGCGACGATGGTCTTCGAGGTCTGCATGCCCGCGCGGTGCTGGATCGCGCCGGAGATGCCGAGGGCGATGTACAGCTGCGGCGAGACCGTCTTACCGGTCTGGCCGACCTGGAACTGGCCCGGGTAGTAGCCCGAGTCGACGGCGGCGCGCGAAGCGCCGACCGCCGCGCCGAGCGAATCGGCCAGTGCCTCGACGACCGAGAAGTTGTCGGCGGAGCCGACGCCGCGGCCACCGGAGACCACGATGCCCGCCTCGGTGAGTTCCGGACGGTCACCGGCCACGACCGGCTCCCGCGAGGTCACCTTGACCACGCCGTCTTCCTGCGCGGGCACCTCGACGGTCACCTTCTCGCCCGCGCCGGCCTGCGCCGAGGCCTCGACGGCGCCCGGACGGACCGAGATCACCGGAACATCGCCGGTGACCTTGGCGTCGACGGTGAACGCGCCACCGAAGATGGAGTGCACCGCGGTGCCGTCGGACTTCACGTCGATGACGTCGACCAGCAGGCCGGAGCCGATGCGGGCGGCCAGGCGACCCGACACCTCCTTGCCTTCGGCGGTGGCGGCGACGATCACGGCGGCGGGCGAGACCGACTCGGTCAGCGCGGCCAGCACGTCGACCTTCGGGGTCACCAGGTAGTTCTCCACATCGTCGGACTCGGCGATGTAGATCTTCTCGGCGCCCGCGGCGGCCAGCGCGTCGGCGAGCTTCTCGCCGGTGCCAGCCGTGCCGAGCACGACGGCGGCGGGCTCGCCGAGAGCGCGAGCCGCGGTGAGCAGTTCGGTGCTGACCTTCTTGATCGCACCCTCGGCGTGCTCGACGAGCACGAGTACTTCAGCCATTTGTTCTCTCCTAGGAAGTCTGCAGGCGCTACCGAGATCAGATGATCTTCTGGCCGATCAGGTACTGAGCGATCTTGCTGCCGCCGTCGCCCTCGTCCGCGATCTTCTCGCCCGCGGTGCGCGGAGGCTTCGGCGTGGCCGCGGTGACGGTGGAGCCCGCGTTCGCGACGCCCACGGTCGACGGGTCGACGCCCAGATCGGCCAGCGTGAAGGTCTGCACTTCCTTCTTCTTCGCGGCCATGATGCCCTTGAAGGACGGGAAGCGCGGCTCGTTGATCTTCTCGGTGACGCTGACGATGGCCGGGAGGGAGGCCTCCAGCTTGAACACGCCGTCGTCGGTCTCGCGCTCGCCGGTGATCTTGTCACCGTCGACGGTCAGCTTGCGCAGGTGCGTCAGCTGCGGGAGGCCGAGGTATTCGGCGATGATCGCGGGCACGGCGCCGGCGCGACCGTCGGTGGCCTCGTTGCCCGCGATGACCAGCTCGACACCCTCGACCTGGCCGAGCGCACTGGCCAGCACCCAGGCCGTCTGCACGGCGTCGGAGCCGTGGATGGCCGGGTCGTTGATGTGGATGGCCTTGTCGGCGCCCATGGACAGCGCCTTGCGAATGGCCTCGGTGGCGCGGTCGGGACCGGCGGCCAGCACGGTGACCTCACCGCCCTGGGCTTCCTTGATCAGCAGCGCTTCTTCGACGGCACGCTCGTTGATCTCGTCGAGGACGGCGTCGGCGGCCTCGCGATCGAGCGTGTAGTCACCGTCGGTGAGTTTGCGCTCCGACCATGTGTCGGGAACCTGCTTGATGAGTACGACGATGTTCGGCATCGGTCTTCGTCGACCTCCTGTTCTGGTTACACGTAAATGGTGGTCGCACGAGCTGCGCCGTACGCCCGGGTGGGTGGCTCAGGCCGTGACATTACCTTACGTTAAGTTACCCGTGGGTAACTTAGTGGCTTCTCTCTCACAAGTGGGTACCACGCGTTACAGTGCCCCGGTTCGGCGACCCCGGGTCCGGCCTGCCCGAGCCGCCCTTCCGGGCCGACCGGGTGGGGTGTTTCCCGCGGATGCGGTGCCAGTAACGTCGGAGTGATGAGCGAGGCTGTGATCCCTGCCGCAGTGGGCGACCCGTCCGGCATCTCCGTGGACACCGAGGCCGCCGTCGGCGCCGTCGAACCACTGCCGCTGACCGGCGAGCGCACCGTTCCCGGCATCGCCGAGGAGAACTACTGGTTCCGCAGGCACGAGATCGCCTACGCCCGCCTGCTGGACCGCTGTGCCGGAAAGACCGTGCTGGAGGCGGGTTCCGGCGAGGGCTACGGCGCGGACATGATCGCGGGCGTGGCCACCAAGGTGATCGGCGTGGACTACGACACCAGCGCCGTCGAGCACGTGCGCGCGCGCTACCCCCGCGTGGAGATGATCCAGGGCAACCTCGCCGAACTGCCGCTGGAGGACGCCTCGGTCGACGTCGTGGTGAACTTCCAAGTGATCGAACACCTTTGGGACCAGTCCCAGTTCCTGCGCGAGTGCCTGCGGGTGCTGCGTCCCGGCGGCGAGCTGCTGATCAGCACGCCCAACCGGATCACCTTCTCCCCCGGTCGCGACACTCCGCTCAACCCGTTCCACACCAGGGAACTGAACGCGGCCGAGCTGACCGAATTGCTGGTCGACGCCGGTTTCGAAGTCGCGCAGATGATCGGCGTGCACCACGGTCCCGGCCTGAAAGCGTTGGACGCCAAGCACGGCGGGTCGTTCATCGACGCGCAGATCGAACGGGCGCTGGCGGGCGAACCGTGGCCGGCGGAACTGACCGCGGACGTCGCGAGCGTCACGGTGGACGATTTCGCGCTGGTCGCCGCGGACATCGACGCGAGTCTGGATCTGGTCGCCATCGCGGTGAAGCCTTGACCGATCGCAGTACCGTGCCCGGCGGGCACGCCGCAAGCCCGGTGCCGGGCCAGTTCACCTTGGTCCTGCACTCCCACCTGCCCTGGCTGGCCCATCACGGCCGCTGGCCGGTCGGCGAGGAATGGCTCTACCAGTCCTGGGCAGCGTCCTACCTGCCCCTCGTCGAGGTACTGCGAACCCTTGCGGCCGAAGGACGTTCGCATCTGCTCAGCCTCGGCATCACGCCGGTGCTCGCGGCCCAGCTGGACGACCCGCACTGCCTGGCGGGCATGCACCACTGGCTGGGCAACTGGCAGCTGCGCGCCGACGAAGCCGCCATGGCGGGCAATGTCGCGCTGGGCAGGCACGAACATCGGCTGGCCGCCGCCGCCCTGGCCGAGTTCGAACAGCACTGGCGGCACGGCGCGGCGCCGGTCTGGCGGGCGCTCATCGACGCGGAGACCATCGAACTGCTCGGCGGCCCGCTGGCCCACCCGTTCCAGCCGCTGCTGGATCCGCGGATGCGCCGGTTCCAGCTCACCGAGGGCCTCGCCGACGCACGGCACCGCTGGGGTCACACACCGACGGGCATCTGGGCGCCGGAATGCGGATACACGCCCGGTATGGAGGTCGGCTACGCCGACGCCGGTGTGACGCATTTCATGGTCGACGGTCCCGCGCTGCGCGGCGACACGACGCTCGGACGTCCGGTGCGGGATTCCGACGTGGTCGCGTTCGGCCGCGATCTGCAGGTGAGTTACCGGGTCTGGTCCCCGAAATCCGGCTACCCGGGCCACGGCGCCTACCGTGACTTTCATCACTATGACCATGCGACGGGTCTCAAACCCGCGCGGGTCACCGGCAAGACCGTGGCAGGCCCGGACAAGGCTCCCTACGATCCGGAACTGGCCGTCGCGGCCGTGGCGCGGGACGTGGACGACTTCGTGCGGACCGTGCGCGAACGGTTGATCGCCGAGTCCGACCGGATCGGCCGGCCCGCCCTGGTCGTCGCCGCGTTCGACACCGAACTGTTCGGCC
The DNA here is from genome assembly GCF_043205035.1 of Nocardia sp. NPDC047654. NCBI lineage: Bacteria > Bacillati > Actinomycetota > Actinomycetes > Mycobacteriales > Nocardiaceae > Nocardia > Nocardia sp. NPDC047654. The sequence goes on along the minus strand of NZ_JBIDDF010000001.1, from coordinate 317,455 downwards.
ACTGGTGGCACGAGGGTCCGCAGTGGCTGGCGCAGGTGTTGCGCGCGCTGCCGGAAGCGGGCGTCACGGTGGGCACCCTGGCCGACGCGCGAACACGCGGCTACCTGGGCGAACCGGTTCCACTGACCGACTCGTCCTGGGGTTCGGGCAAGGACTGGCGGGTGTGGGCAGGCGAGCAGGTGCGTGATCTGGTCGAGCTCAACGACGACATCGTACGGCTGACCCTGGACACCATCGACAAGATGCGCGCCGCGCAGGGCGGCGCACTCGGGCTGCGCGATCACGTCGCCGATCAACTGCTGCGCGAGGCGATCCTCACCGTCTCCAGCGACTGGGCGTTCATGGTGAGCAAGGACTCCGCCGCGGGTTACGCGCGCGACCGGGCGCACCGGCACGCCCACGCGGTCCGGGAAATCGCCGCGGCCGTCGGGGCGGGCCAACTCGCGAAAGCACGGCAGTTGGCGGCAGGATGGGGGGCAGCTGACGGACTCTTCCCCGGCGTGGACGCGCGACGACTCACCTCCGCGGGGTCCGTACCCAGCGCCACCGGGGCAGTATCCGCCGCCGTGCCAGGACCGGGCTCCGCCACCGCGGACCACGGGCCGGTTCCGGCGGACCCGGGCTCGGCCGCAGAAGGACTTGCATGAAGATTTTGATGGTGTCGTGGGAGTACCCGCCGGTTGTGGTGGGCGGGCTCGGCAGGCACGTGCATCACCTCGCCGTCGAACTGGCCGCGGCCGGTCACGAGGTGGTCGTGCTGTCCCGGCGCCCCTCCGGCACCGACGCCGCTACCCATCCCACGCACTCCTACATCGCCGACGGCGTGCTGGTGGTGGCGGTCGCGGAGGACCCGCCGGTCTTCGACTTCGGCGAGGACATGCTCGCCTGGACATTGGCCATGGGACACGCGATGGTGCGCGCGGGCGTCGCGCTCGGCAAGCCGGGCATCGGGGACGGCTGGACGCCCGACGTGGTGCACGCGCACGACTGGCTGGTCGCCCACCCCGGCATCGCCCTGGCCGAGTACTACGACGTACCGCTGGTGTCGACCATCCACGCCACCGAGGCGGGCCGGCACAGCGGCTGGGTCGCGGGCAAGGTCAACAAGCAGGTGCACTCGGTGGAGTGGTGGCTTGCCAACGAGTCCGACGCGCTGATCACCTGTTCGTCGTCCATGCAGGACGAGGTCGAACGGCTCTACGGTCCGGAGCGGATCCCGATGACGGTGATCCGCAACGGAATCGATGTGGGCGCGTGGACCTTCCGCCCGCGCTCGCCGCGCAGCGGTCCGCCCCGGTTGCTGTACGTGGGCAGGCTCGAGTACGAGAAGGGCGTGCAGGACGCGATCGCCGCTCTGCCTCGCATCCGCCGCGCCCATCCCGGCACCACCCTGACCGTCGCGGGCGTCGGCACCCAGTTCGAGTGGTTGCGCGAGCGCGCCCGGGTGCACCGCGTGGCCCGTGCGGTGACCTTCGCCGGTCAGCTCGACCACTCCGAACTGCTCGGCTGGCTGCACGGCGCCGACGCGATCGTGCTGCCCAGCCGGTACGAACCCTTCGGCATCGTCGCGCTCGAGGCGGCCGCGGCGGGCACCCCGCTGATCACCTCGACGGCGGGCGGCCTGGGCGAGGCGGTGATCGACGGCGTCACCGGCGCCTCGTTCGCGCCCGCGGACGTCGACGGCTTGGTCGAGGCGGTCCGCGCCACCCTCGACGACCCCGCCGCCGCGCAGCAGCGGGCCTACGCCGCCCGCGAACGGCTCACCGCCGATTTCGCGTGGGACGTGGTGGCCGCGGAGACCGCCCAGGTGTACCACTCGGCCAAGCGGCGGGTGCGCAACCCGCTGGGCCGCCCCTCGATCGTGGAACGTCCGCTGCCGGAACGCGATCCGAAGTAATCCCGGCCCGGCTAGGCCGCGAGCTTCTTGACGATGCGCTCGACGGTGAGCCAGGTGCGAGTGGTGATGTCCTTGCCGTACGTCTTCTCCAGCCACGCCATGAAGTCCGGCGTCTTGCCCGGCTCGCTGTTGTCGATGATCGCGAGGAAGGCGCGCGCGGCCTCGTCGTAGCCGACGACCCGGGTGAGCGGATCGGGGTGCTCGGGCAGGCTGGCCGGCGGCTCGGCGGTGTCCTTGAGGAACGTCGCGATCAGGTACGTGCCCCGCCCGTGGGTCAGACCGTGGAACGGGTCGGTATCGAGTAGCGCACGCAGTTCGTCGTGGCTGCGGATGATCGTGCCGCCGCCGATCCCCAGCTCCCGGATCAGCGCCTGCTGGATGCGATCCTCGAGCTCGGGCACGTCGGACTCCGCGGTGTGGAACACGATATTGCCGCTGGCCAGTACCGAACCGACGCCTTCGAAGCCGAGCGATTCGAAAACCCCGCGCAATTTGGCGTTGCTCATGTTCGGATTGCTCGGCATGATCCCGCGCAACAGCGCGGCGTAGGCAGTCATAGCGCCGAACCTACTCGCCCGCACCGACGAATCAGGGCCTCGAACGGGCAGCCTCGGGTCTCCGCTCGGATCGGAGGTGCGGGCGTGGGGAACCCGAGCAGGCGACGCTCCTCCAGCGGCAGCCGCGCACGGCTCGGGCGACGAACTCCGCGGATGAACGGGCGCTCAGGCGCGACTGCGTAGACCCTCGACGGCCCTGAGGTGAGGCCGCCGTGACTCGCCCGGCTACCCGTCAGGCGGTCTGCGTGGCCCCGTTCTTCTTGCGGGCGATGTCCTCGAGCGCGGCGAGGTATTCCGCACGCTGTTCGGCGCCCGCCTCCCAGGCCGCCTTGCGGTTCTTGACGACCTTGGCCGGTGCGCCGACGGCGATGCTGTAGTCCGGGATCTCACCCTTGACCACGGCGTGCGCGCCGAGCACGCAGCCGCGGCCGACGCTGGTCTCGCGCAGCACGGTGACCTTGGCGGCGATCCAGGTGTCGGGGCCGATGCGCACCGGGCTCTTCACGATCCCCTGGTCCTTGATCGGAACGTTGATGTCGTCCATCTTGTGGTCGAAGTCGCAGATGTAGCACCAGTCGGCGACCAAGGTCGATTCCCCGATCTCGATGTCGAGATAGGTGTTCACGACGTTGTCCTTGCCGAACACCACCTTGTCACCGATGCGCAGCGAACCCTCGTGGCAGCGGATCGCGTTGCCGTCGCCGATGTGCACCCAGCGGCCGATCTCCATGCGGGCCAGTTCGGGGGTGGCGTGGATTTCCACGCGGCGGCCCAGGAAGACCATGCCGCGCAGCACGATGTGCGGGTTCGCCAGGCGGAACTTGAACAGCCGGTAATAGCGCACCAGATACCAGGGCGTGTACGCCCGGTTCGCGAGCACCCAGCGCAGCGACGCCGGCGTCAGGAAACGCGCCTGCTGCGGATCCCGGCGGCGCGATCCCCGCCAGCGCGAGCGCAACGGTGCGCCCCACATGCTCGTCACGAACGGTTCTCCTGTCGTGGTCCTACCGGCCGTCGCGCGCCTCGGCGGCGACGGATAGAGCCTATCGCCCGCGGTGAGCACCACGACGAGCACCCGCGACGAGAACGCCGGGACGCGTTCACCCGCGCGCGGGCCTCCCGTACAGTGACTCGTGCGCCGGAGACGGCGACGGCGAACGCCAACGACGACAGGAGTGCGGCAGGTGCGAAGCGGCGGCGTACTGGCTACTTCCATGTGGCGACCGTCCCGGAAACGTGCCGCGGCCGCGCTGGCCGCGGTCGGCGCGCTGGCATTGGCCGGGTGCGGCACCGATTACGACGACATCACCGTCGGCACCGGCAAAGGCTGGACCGCCGCCTATCACGACGGCCACAACAGCGGCACCGGTCCGGTCACCGGATCGCGGGAGCTCGAGCTGAGTTGGCAGCGGCCGGTCGGCGGCCCGATCGCCCAGCCGATCACGCTGGGGCCCGACAGTCAGCTGTTCGTCACCACCCGCCTGCAGAACTGCTCGATCTTCTCCTTCCAGATGGCCACCGGCCGCAAACGGTTCTGCAACGCCTTGGGCCCGAGCGCGATCTCCGCGCCCTCGTCGGTCGACGGGATGACCAACGTCTACGTCGGCGACGACAGCCGGGTGATCTCGTTCAACTACCTGGGGCAGCCGCGGTGGGCCACGCCCGTCGCGGGAACACCGGCCTCGGTGCAGTTCACCGGTGACGGAAAGCTGCTGATCGTCACGCGATCCGGGCAGGTCGACGTGCTGTCGAGGCAGACAGGCGACCGGACGGTGCCGACGGTGCAGTTGCTCGGCGAACCGGACTTCCTCGTGCACGCGGGCCTCAGCTGGCCCGACGCGAGCCAGGGCCTGGACGACTGCGCCACCGGCGGGCCGCAGTGCCCCGTCGCGACCACCTCCGCCGTCGACGCCGACAGTGGCCGCTTCTACGTGACGCTCTGGCAGCCGGGGCGGCCCGCGGCGGCCGTGGTCGCGTTGCGCTACACCGGCGAGAAGCTCGTGCGGGAGTGGAGCGCCGAACTGCTGCTCGGCGGCAGCGCGACCAGCCCGGCCCTGTCCGCCGACGGCGCCACCCTCTACGTGGGCGACAACAACAACCGCCTGATCGCCTTGGACACCGCCGACGGGCGAACCAAGTGGGTCCACCGGCTGGACTGGACGCCGCGCGGGGGCATCTCGGTGTCGGACGACGGCCTGATCATCCCCTCCGGCGACGACGGCTACCTGCTCGGACTGCGTGACAACGGCGACGCGGTGGAAACCGTCTGGGAGCGCAAGGATCTGGCGCTGCGCGGCTCCGCGGCGCAGACCGCGGGCGACACCGGCTACGCCGTCGCGGCGATCGGCGACGGCCTGAACCTCGTCACCTTCGACACGCAGACCGGGGCCACCGTCGACTCCGATGTGCTGCCGGGCGCGAAGGGCGCCACCACCGGCACGTCGGTCGGCGCGAAGGGCGAGGTCGTGGTCGCCACCCGCATCGGCGAGATCTTCGCGTTCGCGCCGGAGAAGTAAGCACCGTCGGTTCTCTCACCCGCTCGTACGCCGTGTGGGTTTTCGGCTGACCCGGACCGCGAAGTGGCGAATGGAATCGCTACCGCGGCGTGCGCCGGCACGGTCGACGGGCGTCCGGTGGCAGCGTCGCAGAGCCGGGCCGCGACAACCACACCGGCGCCGGTCGCCGACGAGCCGTTCCAGGAACACGCCGTCGATGACGAGTGTGTTCTGAGCGGGGCGGAAATCAGTGCGCTGGCGCAGGTGAGCCTCGGCGATGGGCACGACACCAAGACCAAGCGCGACGACGGTTCCTACGGCCGAAGCTGCACCTACCACCTCACCGCCGGTGGGATTCTGTCCTTCACCGCATCGATCAAAGTGATACGGCCGCAACAGGGTTCGGTGACCGAGGCGACCATCGCGCGGCTGAAGAGTCCGACCACGCGCGAACTCCCCGGGATCGGGCGATCGGTCCTCATCGAAGCGAAGGCCGAGTTCCCGCAAGCTTGGGTCCTCACCGACCGGTTCGTCGTCCGCGTCTTTCTCGTCGGCAGCAATCTGTCCGCCCCGCCGACAGACCAACGGTGGGCCTCCGCGGCGAGACTCGTCGTCGCGAAACTCCCGGCGTAGCGCGCGACGCAGCCGGATCGTCACGGGGTGGAACAGAGGAAGACCGTCGCGGCACGGCCGATTCGTGTGATCACCAGCGTGTGCGGTTGAGCGCCACGGAGTTTGAGGCGCGAACGGAGCGCATCGGGGTCGATATCCACGCCTCGCGTGAGGATTTCGAGAGGGCCGCAGTCGCGGCGATGGAGTTCGGCGCGAAGGGATTTCTCGCGGAAGTCCATGCGGTCGAGGATGCGGAAGCCACGCACCCCCTCGGGGACGGTGTCTCCGGTGAGATAGGCGATGCGCGGATCCAATTGCCACAAGCCGTGTTTCGCGGCGTAATGACGGACCAGTCCGGCACGCACGACGGCGCCGTCCGGGTCGATGATCCACTGCCCCGGCGGGCGCTCCTCGATGACGTCGGGTTCGGCATCGGTGATGGTCCACCCGCCGCCCTTGGACGAAAGCACCCTCGCGCGACGGGTTACTCCGGCCTCGGTGAGCCCCGGAGACCACAGGCACGCCTCACGCACCGAGCCGTCGAGCGAGACCACCTCGACCTCACCGGACCAGTCGAGCCGGTCGAAGTCCAGACCGGGAGCGCATTTCACGGCGATATCACGGGCGGCGTAGGCCGCGAGCAGGTCCGGCAGCGGCGGTTGGAGTTTGGCCGGGTCGTGCGTGCGGCGTCCATCGGCGCGCCGGGCCGGGTCGGCGATGATCACGGTGTCGCGACTGCTCGGACGCAGCGCATCCGCCCTGATCAGCATCACATTCCTGGTCAGCTCCGAGGGGCCGGCGGCGGACGTGAGGGAGTCCCGCTCCCCCGCTCCGAGCCGGTGCGCCCCCAGGTTGTGCGCGGCGATCGCCAGCCGCACCTCGTCCAGATCGCTGCCGAGCACCGCCGGGCACACCCGGGCCAGCTCGACGAGTTCGGCTCCGATCGAGCAGGTGACGTCGTGCACCGTCCGCCCGGCCAGCCGGGTGGCCCGCTGCCGTGCCACGAGCGTCGGGGTGGCCTGCTGAAGCGCGTCGTCGGTGAGAAGCCACTGCCCGGCGTCGAGGAGTTTCGCGGCGGCTCTGCGCCGCAATCGCACGGTCTCGATCAGGGCCGCCGCCCGGTCGCCGTGCGCGCGACGCACGAGCTCGAGATCCCGCAGGTGCGTCGCCGGGGTGAGCGCCAGCCGATCCGCCTCGGCCAGCGCGTCCCGGCCGATCGCGCTACCGAGGTACCCGACATCATCACGGGTGAAGCGGTAGCCCACTACCGAGCACCCGCAGTTGTCCGCACCGTGCCGACCAGCCTGGGTCCGGGTGTCGGGACCGTCACCCGAGTTGTCGCGACGGCCCGGCTCGGGTTGCCGGTGCGGGCGATCCCAACGGCGACCTGTTCCCGAATTTCTGTGGCGATCCCGTGAGCCTTGGTCCGGTCACCGTTGCGGTGGCGCCCCATCTCCGGGTTCCGACGCGCAGACGCGGGCCGTCTCACCTGGGCAGCATGGTCGCTGCCCAGGTCGGCGATGCGGTCGCGAGAGGTAGCGCGGCCCACTACTTTCCGGCGGAGTTCGGCTTCACGCCGGTGATCATGGCGTTGTAGAAGAACTGGCGCGGCACCACACGGCGCATGACGTTCTCGTCCACCCAGCTCAACCCCAGCCAAGCGCGGTACATCGCCATCCGGTAGCGCCAGGTGAGCTTCTCGGCGGGCACGGCCGCCTCGAAGGTGCGCACCGGCCAGCCCCACAGCGCGGCCGCGAACTCCTCGGTCTTGGCGGCCACCTCGACGGCGCCCGCCGAGCGGGCCATCGCCTCCAGGGCGCGCGGATCGAAGGTGTGCAGGTCGACGACCGCCTCCAGGGCCGCCGCGCGCGAGGACTCGTCCAGCTCCTCCTGCGGGCGCCGCCAGTCGCTGAGCATCGGCAGCTTGGTGACCGTGGTGGTGGCCTTCCAGGTGATCCGGCCCAGCCAGCGCGCGTAGAAGTTGCCGACCGTGGTCGGCTCACCGGCGAACACGAAGCGGCCGCCCGGCTTGAGCACGCGCAGGCATTCCTTGAGCGCCAGCTCGACGTCGGGGATGTGGTGCAGCACCGCGTGGCCGACCACCAGATCGAAGGTGTCGTCGTCGTAGGGGATGGTCTCCGCGTCGGCGACCCGGCCGTCCACGTCCAGACCGAGGTGCTGCGCGTTGCGCAGCGCGACCTTGACCATGCCCGGCGACAGGTCGGTGACCGAGCCGGACTTCGCCACGCCCGCCTGCATCAGGTTCAGCAGGAAGAAGCCGGTACCGCAGCCCAGTTCCAGCGCCTTGCCGTAAGGCAGTGGCGCGGGACCCACGGCCAAGTCGAACCGGCCGCGCGCGTACTCGATACAGCGCTCGTCATAGGAGATGGACCATTTGTCGTCGTAGGTCTCGGCCTCCCAGTCGTGGTAGAGAACCTGGGCCAGCTTCGTATCCTTGAGCGCTGCTTCGACCTCTGCCTCGGTGGCGTGCGGGTTCGGCGCGGGGTCGTCGGGACGTACCGTCATGGTCGGCAAGCCTACCCAAATCCGCAGTTGACGCCTGCTATCGCCCCACGAATTCCGCCGACCCCGGACCGTCGGTCAGATAGGAACCTGTTCCTATCAGGCGATCTTCCGTCGTGAACAGGGCCGACCACTCCCCACGGGCGCGATCGAGGCCGTGCGGACCTGCTTCGAAGACCGTTTTGGCGGCGGCCAGCGCGCGGGCGGGACCGTCGGTGAACTGGCGTGCCCACCGCATCGCGGCCGTGTACACGTCGTCGGGCGCGACGACCTCGTCGACGAGGCCGAGCGCCTTCGCCTCGTCCGGCTCGATGAAACGACCGGTGTAGACGAGGTCCTTGGCCGGGCCTGGTCCGATCAGCAGGGCGAGCCGACGGATGCCCGCGAGTGGGATCAAGCCCGTCTTGATCTGCGGCAGACCCAGCTTGACGTTGTCACCGATGACGCGGCGGTCCGCGCCCAGCGCCAGCTCCAGCCCACCGCCGAGGCAATAACCGCTGATCGCCGCGACCGTGGGCTGCGGGATTCGGGCCAGGCAACCGAGGTCCTGCTGCAGGTCGGCCGCCATCGCGGCGGCCTGATCACTGCCGAGACCGAACAGTTCGGCCACGTCGTCACCCGCTGAGAACACCCGTTCGTCGCCGTACACGACCACCGCGGCAACGCCCGGGTCGGCGGCGACGGCGTCGGCCGCCTCGGCCAGTTCCCGCACCAGCTGCGCGTTCAGCAGATTCATCGGCGGGCGGGCGAACCGCAGGACGGCCACGCCGCGCGCGGCATCGCCCTCGGGCAGCTCCAGGGTCACGAATTCGGCCATGGCAGGCCACGCTACCGGGTGCGCACCGGCACCAGCGGTCAGGCCCGGCGGCGGCACGCGGCGTTCGCCGGAGGCAAAACGCGCCCACCCTCCACCTGGGGCAGGGGCACTTGTTCGCCCACCCCGCCCGTCAGGGCCGCACGGAACCCTTGAGGCGCCCGGCGTCGGGGAGATCGGCGAAGTAGCGGTGATTGTCCGGGAAGGAGAGCAACTGTCTGCCGTCCGAATCGGCCAGTACCGGCAGAATCGGATCGATCGCCCGCTGCGCCGCCAGGATGTCGGCGGTGGAGTGGAATTCGCCGAGTTCGACCAGTTGTGTCCAGGTCGGCGGCAGCAGCACGTCGGCGCCCGAACGCCAGCGCGCCAGCGCTTCGGCGGGGGTGCTCCACCGCACCTCCGCCGCCTCGGACGTGGCGCCGTCGGCGAGTTGCCCCTCCGGGAGGATGGCGACGAAGAACCGGGTGTCGTAGCGGCGCGGCTCGATGACCGGGGTGATCCAGTTCGCCCACGGCCGTAACAGATCGGCGCGCAGGACGAGTTCCTCCTCGGCGAGGAAGGATGCCAGCGACAATTCCCTGCGCTCCAGCCTGCCGCGCGCGTCACGGTAACCGGTGGTGTCGGAGACGACGCTGTCGGCGGTCGGGCCTGCCAGCAGCACGCCGCACTCCTCGAACGTCTCCCGGACGGCCGCGCAGACCAGCGCCTTGGCCCTGGCCTCGGTGGTGGCGAACCGCTCGGCCCACCACGCGGGCTCGGGCCCGGACCAGGCGATGTCCGCGGTCCCGTCGGACGGGTCGACGCCGCCGCCGGGGAACACGGTCATGCCCGCGGCGAACGCCATGGCGCCGACCCGGCGCTGCAGGAAGATCTCGGGCCCGTCGGCGCCGTCGCGCACCAGCATCACCGTCGACGCGTCTTTGATCGGTTGCTGAGAGTCTGCCTGCGGTTCTTTCTCACTCACCCCTGCACCCTAACGCGCGCTTGGTGAGCGACGAAGACCGTCCGAGTCAGCGGGTGCGGTGCCGGCCCGCGCGACGCGAGCGGCGCGCGAAGTAACGTCCGTCGACTCGATCCAGCGCGATCGATTGACGGAAGGCGTCGCTGAGGTTCTCCGAGGTGAGCACGTCGGACAGCAGTCCCTGCGCGACCACTTCGCCCTCGTTGAGCAGCAGGCCGTGGGTGAAACCGGGGGGAATCTCCTCCACGTGATGGGTGACGAGCACGATCGCGGGGGCGTCCGGGTCGGCGGCGAGATCGCCGAGCCGCTCCACCAGTTCCTCGCGGCCGCCCAGGTCCAGGCCCGCCGCCGGTTCGTCGAGCAGCAGCAGCTCGGGATCGGTCATCAGCGCGCGGGCGATGAGCACCCGTTTGCGCTCGCCCTCCGACAGCGTGCCGTAGGTGCGGTCCGAGAGATGTTCGGCTCCGAGGCTTTCCAGCATGTCGATGGCGCGGTCGGTGTCCACCTCGTCGTAGCGCTCCCGCCAGCGGCCGAGCACCGCGTAGCCCGCGGACACCACCAGGTCGCTGACCTTCTCATCGATCGGAACCCGGCTGGCCACCGCGGCCGAGGACAGGCCGATGCGCGGACGCAACTCGTTGATGTCCACCTTTCCGATCCGCTCCCCGAGCAGATGGGCGACACCCGCGGTGGGGTGCATCTCGGCGGCGGCCATCCGCAGCAGCGAGGTCTTGCCCGCGCCGTTGGGGCCGAGGACAACCCAGCGTTCGTCGAGTTCGACCTGCCAGGTGACCGGACCGACGAGAGTATGGCCCGAGCGGCGGACGGTCACGTCGGTGAAATCGATGAGCAGATCGGGATCCGGTTGCGGCACGCGCTCCATCTTGGCCCACCTGAGGGGACACTTGCCAACGCGGGGAGGGAAAACCGATCCGGTCGGTCGGATCTACGCCGGAACGCCGCCGTCACGGCCACGTCGGCCGCCGCACCGACACGCCCGCGACGGGGTCGCCGCAGGAGGTTTCACCAGGATCGGGCGGGCACCGCGATCACCGTCATCGAGCCGGGCGCCACTTCGGTGAATCCGGCGTCGCGCACGGCGACCGCACCGCCCTCGGCCACTTGCCCGGCCAGCGACGCCCAGCGCGGCGGGTCGGCTTCGCGCACCGCGCACCTGAAGCCCAGTTCCGCCCAGCGCAGCGCGTGCTCGACCGGCAGCGCGCCGGCCAGCAGCATGCTCGCGTGACCCACCTGCGCGGCCGTCTTGCCCAGCGTCATCCCCAGCGCGGCGTTCACCCACAGCACCGGCAGGAGCGGATCGGGCGGCCCGGGAGCGTCGTGCTCGAGATCGGTGCCGCCGATTTGCAGACGCTTGATCCGCGGATCGACCTCGCCCACCGGTCCGGGGACCAACGCGCGCGCCTGCGCGCCGTCGATCTCGACGGTGACGCCCGGCACCGCGCAGGTCGCCTGCCACTGTGCGCCGCGCGCACGCCGGGCCACCTTGCGAATGCGCGACCGCTTCCATGCGAGATACGGCTGTTCCCACTCGCCGCCGGGCCCGACCCGCTCGTCCAGGCACAGCGCCACCGCCGCGGCCGCGGCCGCGGCCAGCAGCGCGCTGCGCGGGGGCGGATCGGCCTTGGGCAGGTGCAGGACCATCTGCATCGCTTGCACCATGGCGGGGTCGTCCGGATCGCCCGCGCCGTGGTAGCCGCGCGCCAGCTCCGCATGCCGGGCATGGAATGTCGCGAATTCCGATGTCGCGGCGGCGAGGTCAGATGGCGGGGCGGCCGTGTAATTCTCTGCGCCGCGCGCGACTTCGGCGCCGCATTCCGGAATGCGCGTCATCACTGCACCTCGATCGTCAACGAAAACGTCCGGGCCGGCGCCAAGCCCTGGTCCCACGGACGCGTGTACTCCAACTTCAACGGGGTGACCCCGGCCGCGACTCCGACGAAGTTCCATACGGCGGTGCCACCCGCGCCCGGCGCGACCGGCACGGCCGGATCGGGCTCGTAATCCGCCTCGCCGTCCTGCCGCACCGCGGACGAATCCAGCCGCGCGACACTCCAGGAGTATCCGGTCGACGGGTTGGCCGGCAGGGCGACCACGAGACGCTGTCCGACCAGCAGCCGCCGCTGCCGCCCGTCGTCGGCATCACCAACCCGCACAACAGGTTTCGCGTCCTCGGCCGGATGGGTCTCGCGCGAGTCGTTGCCGCACCCCACCACCGTCGAACAGAGCAGCAGAACCAGCAGGGACTTGCGCACCTGTCCTCCGATCGGCGAATGATCAACTCGCAGCGAGCCTACCGAGCGGCGAACTGCGCAGCGGCAGCCCGCGAGTCGTCCGAGTGCTCGGTTCCGGACCGCTCACCCCAGCGGAACGCGGCGCAGCAGGCCGTCCCTGGCGTCGGCGGCCTCCACCTCGTGCCGGGTGACCCCGAGGATGAACAGGACGGCGTCCAGGTACGGATGCGAGAGCGCGGCGTCGGCGACCTCGCGCAGCGCGGGCTTGGCGTTGAAGGCGACCCCGAGCCCGGCGGCGTTGAGCATGTCGATGTCGTTGGCGCCGTCACCCACGGCGACGGTCTGTTCCATCGGTACCCCGGCCTCGGCCGCGAACTTGCGCAGCGCGGTCGCCTTGGCCGCACGGTCGACGATCTCGCCCACGACGCGGCCGGTCAGCTTGCCGTCGATGACCTCCAGCGTGTTCGCCTGCACGAAGTCCAGCTCCAGTTCGTGCGCCAGCGGCTCGATCACCTGCCGGAAGCCGCCCGACACCACGCCGCAGCGGAAACCGATCCGGCGCAGGGTGCGAATGGTCGTCCGCGCGCCGGGGGTCAGCTCGATCCGGTCGGCCACTTCCTCGATCACCGACTCGTCCAGCCCGGCCAGCGTCGCGACCCGCTGCCGCAGCGATTCGGCGAAGTCGATCTCCCCGCGCATCGCGGCCTCGGTGACCTTGCGGACCTCGTCCTCGACGCCCGCGTGCGCCGCGAGCATCTCGATGACCTCGCCCTGGATCAGCGTCGAGTCGACGTCGAACACGATCAGTCGCTTGCCCCGGCGGGCCAGCCCGGCCCGCTCCACGGCGACGTCCACCTGCTCGGCCACGGCGACCTCGGCCAGCGCCGTACGCAGCCGCGAGTCGGTGTCCGGACCGGAGTCGGTCGCGGTGACCAGCAGCTCCATGCCGGTCACCGGGTAGTCGGCGATACCGCGGATGGTGTCGATATTGGCGCCCAAGGTGGCCAGTTGCCGTGACACCGCGCTGAACGCCCGCGCGGTGACCGGGCTCCCGAGGATCACCACCGCGTGCGTGGACATCGGCTGCCTGCCGATCGCCGCGTCCACCTCGACGTCGACGTGCATGCCGACGGTGTTCATGGCCTCTTCGAGTTCGTCCTGCAACGCCTCGGCGTCGGTCGGGCAGGTGACCAGGACGCCCAGGGTCAGCCTGCCCCGGATCACGACCTGCTCCACGTCCAGCAGGCTCACGTGGTGCCGGGACATGGCCGCGAGCAGCACGGAGGTCACACCGGGACGGTCGGGTCCGGTGACGGTGACGAGGACGGTGGTGTCGGCCAACTGATGCGCTCCATGTTCGATGTTCGCCGTCGCTGTGCTGGACGTCGTTGTCGCAACGCACGGTGCGTACTGATCTCCACAAACGAGTGTGCACCCGCTGGTGACCAGCGGGTGCACACTCGTCGCGATGAATCCTACGGCGGGGCCGGACGTCGCCCGCCCGTTACCCCGGCGCCGAAACGCCCTACTTCGCCAGGGCGTTCGGCTCGTGCAGCTCGGTCGCGTGCTTGCCCGCGCCCCAGCCCACGTGCGCCTCGGCGCGCATGCGCTCGACCATGTGCGGGTAGTGCAGCTCGAACGCGGGGCGCTCGGAGCGGATGCGCGGCAGCTCGTAGAAGTTGTGCCGCGGCGGCGGGCAGGTGGTGGCCCACTCGAGGGAGTTGCCGTAGCCCCACGGGTCGTCCACGGTGACCACCTCGCCGTAGCGGTAGCTCTTGAAGACGTTCCACAGGAACGGCAGCATCGACGCGCCGAGCACGAAGGCGCCGATCGTGGAGATCGTGTTCAGCGTGGTGAAGCCGTCGCCGGGCAGGTAGTCGGCGTAGCGGCGCGGCATGCCCTCGGCGCCCAGCCAGTGCTGGACCAGGAAGGTGGTGTGGAAGCCGATGAAGGTCGTCCAGAAGTGCCACTTCGCCAGGCGCTCGTCCAGCATCCGGCCGGTCATCTTCGGGAACCAGAAGTAGATGCCCGCGTAGGTGGCGAACACGATGGTGCCGAAGAGCACGTAGTGGAAGTGCGCAACGACGAAGTACGAGTCGGTGACGTGGAAGTCCAGCGGCGGGCTGGCCAGGATGACGCCGGACAGACCACCGAAGAGGAAGGTGACGATGAAGCCGATGGAGAACAGCATCGGCGACTCGAAGGTCAGCTGACCGCGCCACATGGTGCCGATCCAGTTGAAGAACTTCACACCGGTCGGGACCGCGATGAGGAAGGTCATGAACGAGAAGTAGGGCAGCAGCACCGCGCCGGTCGCGTACATGTGGTGCGCCCACACCGCGATGGACAGCGCGGCGATACCCAGCGTGGCGTAGACCAGCGTGGTGTAACCGAAGATCGGCTTACGCGAGAAGACCGGGAAGATCTCCGAGACGATGCCGAAGAACGGCAGCGCGATGATGTACACCTCGGGGTGGCCGAAGAACCAGAACAGGTGCTGGTAGAGCAGGATGCCGCCGGTCGCGGGGTCGTAGATGTGGCCACCCAGGTGGCGGTCGTAGGCGAGGCCGAACAGCGCGGCGGTCAGCAGCGGGAAGGCCAGCAGCACCAGGACGCTGGTGACGGCGATGTTCCAGGTGAAGATCGGCATCCGGAACATGGTCATGCCGGGAGCGCGCAGGCAGACCACGGTGGTCAGCATGTTCACGCCACCGAGGATGGTGCCCAGACCGGACACCGCCAGGCCCAGGATCCACAGGTCGGTGCCGACGCCGGGCGAGTGCAGGATGTCGGTCAGCGGCACGTACGCCGTCCAGCCGAAGTCCGCCGCGCCGCCCGGGGTGATGAAGCCCGCGGTCGCCATGCTGGCGCCGAACGCGTACAGCCAGTAGCTGAAGGCGTTCAGGCGCGGGAAGGCGACGTCGGGGGCGCCGATCTGCAGCGGAAGGATGATGTTGGCGAAGCCGAACACGATCGCGGTCGCGTAGAACAGCAGCATGATCGTGCCGTGCATGGTGAACAGCTGGTTGAACTGCTCGGTGGAGAGGAACTGCAGGCCCGGCCGGGCCAGCTCACCGCGCATCAGCAGGGCCATCAGGCCACCGATGAGGAAGAAGCCCATCGACGTGGTCAGGTACATGACACCCAGGACCTTGGGGTCCGTGGTGGTGACCATCTTGTAGATGAACGAGCCCTTCGGCCCGGTCCGAGCCGGATAAGGCCGAGTCGCTTCCAACTGAGGGACTGGCTGGGGCTCTACGGCAGTCACTGATCCTCCTGAAAGGTGCCTTCAATTCGCTCCGCAGGCTCCGCTGATCGCATCCATCCCTATGTCGGGACAGACGACAGTTCGCTTGCGCTCTTCGAATCGTAAACCCGCGCCTCCCGAGCCGACCGAACGGGTCCTACTCTCTGTCGTATTTGTTTGGCGGCGTTGTTTGGCCGCGAACGGCACATGCTCGGTCTCGCTTCGCTCGAAAGACGTGGCCGGGCTGAGTGGTCGCGTCGGCGACAATCCATGAGCTGGATGCTTGCGGTGCCGGGTGGCCGACATAGACGGCTTCGCGGCCGGTTCGGGCAGCGGGGGTGGATCAGCAGGAAGTCGGCAAGTTCGACTCGGGTGGGTATGCGCGATTCGCGCCCTTGCGCCGGGGGTCGGCCATCCAGGGGTCGCACTCGGCGGGTGGGGACCGATGAGTTCCGTGGGCGACGGGCGTCTGTATCGGTGACACGACTTCTCTCTCGACCAGGAGACCAGCGATGACGACACCGAATGGCCGCAAGCCCGGCGATCCCTGTTGGGTGGATCTGTACAGCTCCGACCTCGATCGCAGTATCGCGTTCTACCGCGACCTGTTCGACTGGACCGCCGAGAGCGCGGGCGAGGAGTTCGGCGGGTACGTCACCTTCCGCAAGGACGGGCGCGCGGTGGCGGGCGCGATGGCCAGGATGCCCGGCGACACCGACAGCCCGGAGCAGTGGACGGTGTATCTGGCCCGTCCCGACGCGCAGGCCACCGCCGATGCGGCGAGCGCGGCGGGGGCGTCGCTGGTGGTGCCGCCGATGGCGGTCGGTGAACTGGGCACGATGGCCGTGCTCGGCGACGTCGGAGGCGCGGGCGTCGGCATCTGGCAGGCCGGGACGTTCCCCGGGTTCGAGACCACGGGTCTGGTGTCGGGCGGCCGGTGGCGCGACCACGCCGGCGCGCCGTCCTGGTTCGAGCTGCATACCCGCGCCTACGACGCCTCGCTGGCGTTCTACCGGGAAGTCTTCGGCTGGTCGGACGTCTTCACGATCTCGGACGCTCCGGAGTTCCGTTACTCCACCATCCACGCCGAGAGCCCGATGCTGGGCGGGGTCATGGAGGCCTCGGCATTCCTGCCCGAGGGCGCCCCCGCGGGGTGGACGGTCTACTTCGGCGCCGACGACGTGGACAAGTCCGTCGAACGCCTCGTCGAACTCGGCGGCTCGGTGCTCTCCCCGCCCGAGGACACCCCCTACGGCCGCATGTCCGCGGTCACCGACGCCACCGGCGCCCGCTTCAGCATCGGCGGCAATCGAGCCTGATTCCATTCGATTTCCGGCCGCGGACGGTCCCACCCCGGCGCACACCGAACCCCGGTGCGCGGACGTTCACGGCTCCGACCTCACCCATGGGACGACCGGCGCCGACATGTACCCTCACTCGCATGCCGGTGAGCGACGTTTTGCATGTACGCGGCCGAATTCGCGCGGTCCGGTCCCGCAGCAGCGCGGGCGGTCACCGGTTCCGGGGGATCCTGGCAGGGTGCGCCGCGCTCCTCGTGGCCGGGTGCGGCGGCACCACCGACGACGCCGCGTCCATCGTGCGCACCACCACGAATATCGCGGGCGCGGGCGTGGTGGGACTGGAGCGCGACACCACCCGGGCATGCGCGCTGCCGAGCGCGCCGGATCCGGGGGGCGAGGCCACCCGCGGCGTCACCCATGCATCGGGCGTCTCCGAGGTGCCCGCCGACCCGCAGCGCGTCGTCGTGCTCAGCACCTCCGCGCTGGACGCGGTCTGCGCACTCGGTCTGTGGGAGCGAGTCGTGGGCACGGTCACGATGGACGGGCCCAGTCCGCAGCCGGCCTACCTCGGCACCGGCGTGCTGACGATCCCCGCCGTGGGCACCGCCGCGCAGCCCGACCCGGCGCGGATCGCAAGCCTGCACCCCGACCTGATTCTGGGCGAGATCCCCACGCAGTCGGCGAGTTTCGCGGCGCTACAGGCCATCGCCCCGACGGTGCTGGTCGGCTCGAACGACAGCTGGCAGGCCGAATTCGCGGCGTTCGCGGCCGGTTTGGGACGTCGCGGCGCGGCGGAGACCGCGTTGCAGAACTACCGCACCGAGGCGCGCGACACCGGTGTGGCGCTGGCGGCGGGCCAGACCCAGGCGTCGGTCGTCAGGTTCACCGCCGACGCCGAGCGGGTGCAGGGCGGCGACAGCTTCTCCGGCCAAGTGCTCGCCGACGCGGGCGTGCAGCGTCCCGCGGCTCAGCGCGGCGCTTCGTTCGATGTGCGCGAGGACGCGTTCGCCACGAAGGTGGAGGGCGACCTGATCTACGTGATCCTCGCCGGCCCGGAGGGCAAGAAGCACGCCGAAGCGGTGCTGCGCACCGACGAGTGGAAGGAACTCGGCGCCGCCACCGATCGCCGGGTGTTCGCCGTGGAGGACAGCGTCTGGCACGGCGATGGACTCACCGCCGCACGCGCCCTGCTCACCGATCTGCGCAATACGCTGAACGGCTACGTGACCGACTGACCGCCACCACCCCCTTGGGTGCGGTTTCCCCCACCCTGGGAGTGCGCGGACCAGCGCTGGGGTTGCTGTCGGAGAGCCCCTTCGAGGACGAGATTAAGAGGTACGCCAAGAACCTCTCAATCGACTCTCGAGGACACGACATGCACACGCTGACCGATTCGCTCGCCGACAACCTGTACGCCCTGCCGATCGCACAGCCCGTCGCCGAGGTCGACCCGCAGGCGGTCGTGGTGTCCACCGCGGATTGCGACCTCACCTACGCCGAGCTCGATCGCTGGTCCAACCGCCTGGCCCGGCTGCTGCTGCGCATCGGCGCGGGGCCGGGCACCCGTATCGCGGTGGCGATCGACCAGCCCATCGAGTCCGTGGTGGCCGAGCGGGCCGCCATGAAGATCGGCGCCATCACCGTCCCGGTCACCGATGACGGCTCCTACGCGCTCGGCACCACGGTGGGCGTCACCACCAAGGATCAGCAGCCCGAGCACGCGGATCGGATCACCTGGCTGGTGCTGGATGAGCGCTCCACCCTGCAGCGCTACCTGACCAGTTCCGCCGCGCCGCTGCGCGCGTCCGACCTGGATCTTCTGCCGGCCGCCGCCTGAGCGGGCATACCCCTCCCAACGCGACCCGAACAGCGATGTTCGGGTCGCGCAGTGTGCGCAATACCCCCGCAGCGCCGACCACGCCGGTTCAGAATTGAGGTGCCGCGTGCTGTGCGGCGGCAGGTACTACCGCTACCGCGGTGGCTGCGGGCGGTCCTCGCCGGGTAGCCCGACCACGGTCAGAACGTAGGACACGTCATGCAACAGCCTTCCCTTTCGGTGAAAGATTCGGACACAGCGCTCCCCGACGGGGCCTTCGCCCTGTCGGCGGCCCAGCGCGGCATCTGGTTCGCCCAGCATGTCGCCGGTGACACTCCGATCTCCATCGCCCAGTACGTCGAACTGAACGGACCGATCGATCTCGACCTGCTGGCGCGCTCGGCGCGGCAGGCCGGGCGCGAGTTCGGCACCGGCTACCTCCGCCTGATCGAAGTGGAGGGGCATCCGTTCCAGTTCGTCGACACCACCCTCGACGACAGCCTGGAAACGCTCGACTTCCGCTCCGAGCCCGATCCGGAGGCGGCCGCGCGCGCGTGGATGCGCGCGGAGTACGAGGCCCCGCTGGAGTTGACCCGCGACCGGCTGGTGCGGATCGCGATGTTGCGCGTCGGCGCGCAGCGCTGGTTCTGGTATTCGCGCATCCACCACATCGTGCTCGACGGCATGGGCGCGCTGACCATGGTGCAGCGCACCGGCGAGCTGTACAACGCCGCCGTAGAGGGCCGCGAAGCGCCACCGGCGAAGGCCGAGGACCTGCGCAAGATCGTCGAGGCCGAGCTGGCCTACCGCAGCTCGGAGCGGTTCGGCACGGACCGGGAGCACTGGCTCGCGCATCTGGACGGGATGGCCGATCCGGTGAGCCTGGCCGGCCGCACCGCGGGCGTGAACGGGCATCCGAGCCGGGTCGCGGGCGCGCTGCCCGCCGATACCGCGCGACTGCTGGACGCCGTCGCCGAGCAGCTCTCCTCCGGTGTCGCGCCGACCGTGGTCGCCGCGTTCGGCGCGTACCTGTCCGCGATGACCGGCTCGCCGGAGGTCGTGCTGAGCCTGCCGGTCTCCGCGCGCACCACCGCGACGCTGCGGCGTTCCGGCGGCATGATCGCCAATGTCGTCCCTCTGCGGCTGCGGCTGACGCCGGCCACCACGGTCGGCGACGTGATCCGTGCGGCCCAGGGTGAGCTGACCGGGGCGCTGCGACGCCAGCGCTACCGGCAGGAGGACATCTTCCGGGATCTGGGCTGGCCGATGGACGAGGCCGGGTCGTTCGGCCCCACGGTGAACCTGATGATGGTCGACACCAGGATCCAGCTCGGCCCGGTCACCGGACGGCTGCACGTGCTGACCTCCGGGTTGATCGACGACCTGTTCGTCAACCTGTATCCGGGCGTCGGCGGCGAGAGCACGCACATCGACTTCCAGGCCAACGGCAACCTCTACTCCGACGCCGAGCTGACCGGGCAGCATCACCGTTTCCTGTCGTTCCTGCACCGCTTCCTGGCCGCGGGGCCGGACGCGCCGCTGGCCGGGGTGTCGGTGCTGTCGGACGACGAGCGCGCCGACTTCGCTCCCGCTCGCGGGCCGCTCGGCGAGACGGCACGGACGCTGCCGAGCATCCTCGCCGAGGGCGCGGCCCGTGACCCGCTGGCGACCGCGCTCGTGGAAGACGACACCGCGCTGACCTACCGGCAGGTGGACGACTACACCAACCGGCTGGCTCGGGTACTGATCGCCGCGGGCGCCGGCCCCGAGCGCACGGTGGCGATCTCGATCCCGCGGTCCCTCCGGTCGGTCCTGGCGACGATCGCGGTGGTCAAAACCGGCGCGGCGTTCGTGCCGATCGATCCGACCTACCCGGCCGACCGGATCGAGCACATGATCGGCGACAGCGGAGTCGTCGCGGGCATCACGATCACGTCCGCCCGAAAGGCGTTGCCGGGCAGGGTGTCCTGGCTGGTCCTCGATGACGAGAACACCGAGCGGAAAGTGGCCGAGCGGGACGCGGCGCCGTTGACCGACGCCGAGCGGCTCACCGCGGTGCGCCCGGACCACGTCGCCTACATCATCTACACCTCCGGCTCCACGGGGCTCCCCAAAGGCGTGGCCGTACCGCACCGAGGGCTGGCCGACCTGGTGGCGAGTTCCGGCGCCGGATTCGGCGTCGACGCGAGTTCCGTTGTGGCCCATGCCGTATCGCCGAGTTTCGACATCTCGGTCGAGGAAATCCTGGTCACGCTCGCCGCGGGCGCGACGCTGGCCGTTGTGCCGCCCGCGGCGTACGCGGGCGAGGATCTGGCCCGGGTGCTGCGCGCCCATCGCGTCACCCACCTCAACGTGACCCCGGCCGTCGTGGGATCGCTCGATCCGGCGACCCTGCCCGATCTGCGCACCGTGATCGTCGGCGGTGACGCCTGCCCGCCCGAACTCGTCACGAAGTGGTCGGGCCGGACCCTGCTGAACGGCTACGGCCCCACCGAGACCACCATCACCGTGACGCTCAGCGCCCCGCTGACGCCGGACGGCCCGGTCACCATCGGCGGTCTGGCCCGCGGCGTAGCGGCCGTGGTCCTCGACCCGTGGCTGCGTCCACTGCCGCCGGGCACCACCGGTGAGCTCTACCTCGCCGGACCCCGGGTGGCCCGCGGCTACCACCGGCGCAACGGGCTGACCGCCGATCGTTTCGTCGCGAATCCGTACGCGAACGGCGAGCGCATGTACCGCACCGGCGACCTCGTGCGCTGGGTGTACAACGACGGGCGCGTCGAACTGGAATACCAGGGACGCAGCGACTTCCAAGTGAAGGTGCGCGGGTTCCGCATCGAACTCGGCGAGATCGACGCCGCCCTGCAACGGCATCCCGACGTCGACTTCGCGCTCACCCTGGGCGTCGAAACCGGTTCGGGCGCCACCGCGCTGGTGTCGTATGTGCTGCCGAAGCCGGGAGCGCAGCTGCATCCCGAGGCGTTGAAGGCCGCCGCCGGGGAATCGCTTCCGGCCTACATGGTTCCCGCCGTGGTCATGGTGCTCGACGAACTGCCGCTCACGCCGCTGGGCAAGGTGGACCGCAAGGCGCTGCCCGCACCGGAATTCGGCGCGCGCACGGCGACGAGCAGGCCGCCGTCCACGCCGAGGGAGGAGACGCTCGCCGCGCTGTTCGCGGAGGTGCTCGGCCTGGAATCGGTGGGTGTCGACGAGAGCTTCTTCGCGCTGGGCGGCGACAGCATCGTCTCGATCCAGCTGGTGTCGCGGGCGAAGGCGGCCGGACTCGGATTCGGCGCGCGGGATGTCTTCGAACGCAAGACCGTCGCGGCGCTGGCCGCGGTGGCCACCGAAGTCCCGAGCGCGGTGGTGCACGAACTGCCCGGCGGCGCGGTGGGCGAGGTGGAGCTCACGCCGATCGTGCACGCGATGCTCGAGGCCGGCGACACCTGGCGGCGCTTCGCCCAGGCGGTGCTGATCGAGCTGCCCCCCGGCACCGAGCACGCCGGTCTCGTCTCGGCGCTGCAAGCACTGCTCGATCGGCACGACCTGTTGCGTTCTACGCTGCGCCGCACCGGTGACGGATGGAGCTGGGTGGTCGCCGAAGCCGGTGCGGTGAACGCGGGCGCCCTGCTGGAGGTCGTGACCGCGGGCGCGGATGCCGAGGCAACCTGCGAGCATGCGTTGCAGCGCGCCGCCGACCACCTCGACCCGGAGGCGGGCGTGGTCGCGCGTTTCGTGTGGATCGACCGCGCGGGCGCGGCGCCGCTGCTGTGGCTGGTGCTGCATCATCTGGTCACCGACGGCGTCTCCTGGCGCATCCTGCTGCCGGATCTGGCCACCGCCGCGCTGGGCGGCGAGCTCGCGCCGGTCGGCACCTCCTTCCGGCGCTGGGCGCACGGGCAGCGCGAGCACGCGGTTACCCGCGCGGGCGAGTTGCCGCTGTGGCAGCGCGTTCTGGCCACGCCCGACCCCGCCCTCGGGTCGGCGCCGATGGACCCGGCACTCGATGTGGTGGGCACCATGGCGCATCTGTCCACCGTCGTGCCGCCGGATGTCGCGCACACGGTGCTCAGCACCGCGCCGGACCGGTTCCACTGCGGCGCCGACGACGTGCTGCTGGCCGGACTCGCGCTGGCGCTCGCGCGGTGGCGCGGACGTACCTCCACGCTGTTCACGCTGGAGGGTCACGGCCGCTCGGAGAGCGTTGTGCCGGGCGCCGACGTCGCACGCACGGTGGGCTGGTTCACCAGCGTCTACCCCGCCGCGGTCGACCTGACCGGCATCGATGTGGCGGATGCGTTCGCGGGCGGGGCCGCGGCGGGCGCCGCGATCAAGGCGACCAAGGAACAGCTGCGCACCCTGCCGGACAAGGGCATCGGGTACGGCATGTTGCGTTACCTGGTCCCGGAGACCGCGGCGGCGCTCGCGGACGCGCCCACCCCGCAGATCAGCTTCAACTACCTGGGCCGCGCGTCCACCGGCGGGGAGGCCCAGGCGTGGCTGCCGCGCCGGTTCGCCGCCACCCAGGACGACCGCGCGCCGCTGGCCGCCGCGGTGGACATCAACGCCGTGCTCACCGACGCGGGCCTCGAGGTGACCTGGGCCTACGCCGGACGACTTTTCGACCCGGCGGATCTCGGCGAACTCGCCGCGCTGTGGGGGCAGGCGCTCGGCGCGCTGGCCGCGCACGCCGGATCCGCGAACGCGGGCGGACGCACGCCGTCGGACTTCGACCTGGTCGCCGTCACCCAGGCGCAGATCGACGCCTGGGAGCGCGACTACCCCGACCTCGCCGACGTGTGGCCGCTCTCGCCGCTGCAGTACGGGCTGCTGTTCCACGCGTTGTACGACTCCGACACCGCCGACGGCTACACGGTGCAGTCGCTGCTCACCCTGGCGGGCACCGTCGACGCGGCCCGGTTGCACCGCGCCGCACAGGCTTTGGTGACCCGACACGAGAACCTGCGCGTCGCCTTCGCCGAGACCGAGGACGGCCCCCGTCAGCTCGTCCTGGCCGACGCCGAGATCGACTGGCGGGAAGCGGATCTCACCGGCATCACCGACGCGGAGGAACGCGCCGGGGAACTCGACCGTTTGGTCGCACTGGATGCCCGCACCCGGTTCGAACTCACCCGTCCCCCGCTGTTGCGCTGCACGCTCATCCGGATCGCACCCGACACCTACCGTTTCGTGCTCACCAACCACCACTTGGTGCTGGACGGGTGGTCGACGCCGCTGCTCGTGCGCGAACTGCTCACCCTCTACGTCACCGACGGTGACACCGCGGCATTGCCGCCCGCGCACTCCTACCGGGAGTTCCTGACCTGGCTGTCGACCAGGGACGACGCCGAATCCCTCGCGGCGTGGACCGATTCGCTGGCCGGTATCGACACGCCGACCCGCGCGGTGCCCACCCTCGCCGGGATCGAATCGACCGAAACCGGGATGCTCTCCGTCGACCTGTCCCGCGACACCGTGGCCCGGCTGGAGGCCGCGGGACGGGAGGCGGGCGCGACGGTGAACACCCTGGTGCAGGCCGCGTGGGCGATGCTGCTGGCCATGCTCACCGGCCGCACCGACGTGGTGTTCGGCGGCACGGTCTCGGGGCGTCCGCCGGAACTGGGCGGGGTCGAGGAGATGGTCGGCCTGTTCATCAACACGCTGCCGGTGCGGGTGCGGCTCGATCCGGCCGAGAAGGTGGCCGACCTGCTCGCCCGCGTGCAGTCCGAGCAGGCGCGCCTGATGGACCATCAGCACGTCGGGCTGGCCGCCATCCATCAGGCGGTGGGCTTGGCCGAATTGTTCGACACACTCACGGTGTTCGAGTCCTACCCCATCGATCGCGAAGCGCTGTCCCAGGCGCTGGACATCGCGGGCATGCGGGTGCTCGACGTGGAAGGCACCGACGCGACGCCGTATCCGCTGAATCTGATGGTGATCCCGCTGCGCGGCGACGACGGCCGCGACACGCTGCGGATCACGCTGAAGTACATGGCCGGCCAGCTTCCGGAGCAGGAGGCGCGTCCGCTGCTGGATCGCTTCGTCCGGCTGCTGACCCAGCTCGGGGACAACCCGCGCGCGCTGGTCTCCCAGCTGCAGTACTGCGACGACGCCGAGCGCACCGCGCTGGTACCGGTGCGCGGCCCGGAGTCGGTGCCGCAGGCCACCCTGCCCGAACTGCTCAGCGCGGGCGCGAGGATCGCTCCGGACGCGATCGCGATCACCGCCGGTGAGCTCACCATGTCCTACGGCGAGCTCGACGCGTGGTCCAACCGCTACGCCCGGGTGCTGCTGCGCCGCGGGGTCGGGCGCGAGGTGTTCGTCGTGCTGGCGCTGACCCGCTCGCTGGAATCGGTGATCGCCGTGTGGGCGCTGGCCAAGACCGGCGCGGCCTTCGCGCCGCTGGACCCGAACTACCCGGTGGAACGCATCGAGCACATGCTCAGCGACTCCAAGGCTCCGATCGGCGTGACGGTCACCGCCACCGGCGAAACGCTGCCCGGCACGATCGACTGGCTGCTGCTCGACGACCTCAACACCATCCGCCGGGTGATGACGGTCTCCGAAGCGCCGATCACCGACGAGGAGCGCGGCGGGCCGATCGATCTGGACCAGACGGCGTACCTGATCTACACCTCCGGCTCCACCGGCAAGCCGAAAGCCGTGCTGCTCAGCCACCGTGGCATCGCGAATCTCGTTGCCGCGCAAAGGGAGACGCTCGGTCTGGAGCCCACCGCCAGCGTGCTCCAGGTGGCCTCACCCAGCTTCGACGCCTCGGTGTTCGAGCTGCTCATCGCCCACGGCGCGGGCGGCAGGCTGGTGGTGTCGCCGCCGGACGTCTACGGCGGGACGGAACTGGAAACCCTGCTGCGCGCCCAGCGCGTCACCCACGCGGTGATCACGCCCTCGGCGCTGGCCACCATGGATCCCACCGGCCTGGAACACCTGCGCGTACTCGCGGTCGCGGGCGAGGCCGCGACGCCGGAGCTGATCGAGCGGTGGTCACCGGGCAGGCGCATGGTGAACCTGTACGGCCCCACCGAATTCAGCATCTGGGCCACCGGGCCCGGCGAACTCCGCACCGGCGAGCCGATCACGATCGGCGGACCCATCCGCGGCGCCGCCACCGTGGTGCTGGACGCCTGGCTGCGTCCGGTGCCGGTGGGGGTGCCCGGTGAGCTGTACCTGGCGGGCCCGGCGCTGGCGCGTGGCTACTTCAACCGGTTCGAGATGACCGCGAGCAGGTTCGTCGCCGACCCCTTCGGCGAACCCGGCGAGCGGATGTACCGCACCGGTGACATGGTGCGCTGGGTCGAGGACGACGGCGGTTACGAGCTGGAATATCTGGGCCGCAGCGACTTCCAGGTCAAGATCCGTGGCCTGCGCATCGAGCTGGGCGAGATCGACGCGGTGCTCTCCCGCGACGAGGAGGTCGAGTACGCGGTGACCATCGGGCGCCCCGGCCCGGCCGGGGCCACCGTGCTGGTCTCCTACGTACTGCCCGCCGAGGGCGTGCGACTGGACGTCGAGCGGCTGCGCGCGCGGGTGGCCGCCGAGCTGCCCGGGTACATGGTGCCGGGCTACCTCGTCGTGCTGGACTCGATTCCGCTCACCCCGGTCGGCAAACTCGATCGCAAAGCCCTTCCGGTGCCGGACTTCGCGGAGAGCCACCGGCCCTACCTCGCGCCAAGCACGCCGGTCGAGGAGGCGGTGGCCGCGGTGTTCGGCGAGGTGCTCGACCGCGAGCGCGTCGGCGTCGACCAGTCGTTCTTCGAGCTCGGCGGCAACTCGCTGAGCGCGACGAAGGTCGTGGCGCGGGTGAACGCGGCGCTCGGGTCGCGGATCGCGCTGCGCGATCTGTTCGACGCGCCGACCGTGGCCCAGCTGTCCGCCCGGGTGGTACCCGCCACCGGCGGGACGCACGGCCGGTTCGCCCTCGCGCCACGCATCCGGCCGGATCGGGTTCCGCTGTCCCCCGCGCAGCAGCGCATGTGGGTGCTCAACCGGATGGATCCGGCCTCACCCGCCTACAACATCGCGGTGGCGCTGCGGCTCACCGGCGATCTGGACGTCGAGGCGCTGCGCGCCGCGCTCGTCGACGTGGTCGACCGGCACGAGAGCCTGCGCACGCTGTACCCGGCGGATGCGGAGGGGCCGCGTCAGGTGGTGGTGGGTGCGGACGTGGCCGTGCCCGCCATGCCGGTGGTCGACACCGAGGACGGCGACGCGCTGCGCGGGCGGATCACCGAGCTGGCGGGAACCGGTTTCGATCTCGCCGCCCAGCCGCCGCTGCGGGTGGGCCTGTTCCGCATCCACGGGGGCGCCGAGCCCGCCGCGAGTGCGGCACCGGTGTCGTCGGCTCCTGCCATGGGTGAAGCGCCGGTCTCGTCCGGGCCCGTAGCCGGGACCGCGCCGGTGACGTCGAGCTATACCGCGGGCCCCGAGGAGATCTCGGCCGCCACTGCGCCGGTGCACGTCGTCGTGCTGGTGGTGCACCACATCAGCGCGGACGGCGCGTCGATGGCGCCGCTGGCCGCCGACCTGGTCGCCGCCTACTCCGAGCGGGCCTGCGGCGGGCACGCCATCCGCGTTCCGCTGCCGGTGCAATACGCCGATTTCGCGCTCTGGCATCGCGAGGTGCTCGGCGACGAGACCGACCCGGAGTCGCTGGCGTCCCACCAGATCGGCTTCTGGCGTGAGACCTTGGCGGGCGCGCCCGATGTGCTGGAACTGCCCGCCGACCGGCCGCGCCCGGCGGTACAGACCATGCACAGCGCCGACTTCGGCTTCACCGTCGACGGCGAGACGCACCGGGCGCTGGTGGATTTCGCCGCCGCGCACGGCGTCAGCCCGTTCATGGTCGTGCACGCCGCGCTCGCGGTCCTGCTCGCGCGCCTCAGCGGCACCGACGACGTGCTGATCGGCACCCCGGTCGCCGGGCGCGGCGAGGAGGCGCTCGACCAGCTCGTCGGCATGTTCGTCAACACTCTCGCGCTGCGCACCCCGGTCGATTCGGCAGCGGGCTTCGCGACGTTCCTGGACACGGTGCGGTCCGCGGACCTCGACGCCTTCGCCAACGCGGATGTGCCGTTCGAGCGGCTGGTCCAGGTGCTGGATCCGGCGCGATCGACCGCGCACCACCCGCTGTTCCAGGTCTCGCTGTCGCTGCAGAACTTCGTCGAACCGGTGCTGGAACTGCCCGGCCTGCGGTTCGAGGTGGAGGACTTCGAGCGCGACGCCTCCCAGTTCGACCTGACCCTGGATCTGCGCGAGCGCTTCGCCGACAACGGTCCGGCGGGCATCGACGCCGTGCTGACCTACGCCACCGATCTGTTCGACGAGGCGACGACGGCCTCCTTCGCCGCCCGGTGGTGGCGCGTGCTCACGACGGTGCTTTCCCGGCCCGACGTTCGCATCGCCGATATCGACATCCTCGACGAGGCCGAACTCGCCACGCTGGTGCCCGTGCGCGGGCCTGCGTCCGTCGCGGCCGTGACCCTGCCGGACCTGCTGAGCGAGACGGCGCGGCGGTACCCGGATCGCGTCGCCCTCGTGGTCGGCGGGCACATCACCACCTACGCCGAGATCGATGCGCACGCCAACCGCCTGGCGCGAGTCCTGCTCGAGTCGGGCGCCGGGCCGGAAACCGTTGTCGCGCTGGGTCTGCCGCGCTCCACGGAACTGCTCACCGGGATGTGGGCCGCGGCGAAGGCGGGCGCGGCGTTCCTTCCGGTCGATCCGAAGCACCCGGTCGAGCGCATCGACCACATGCTCACAGACTCCGGCGCGGCACTGGGCCTGACCCTGGCCGCGTTCCGGCCGATGCTGCCCGACAGCACGGATTGGCTGGTGCTCGACGACCTCGCCGTCGTCGAACGCTGGAGCGCCGCGAGCAGCCGTCCGCCGCGCGAGCGCGATCTGCCCGCGCCGGTCCGGCCGGACAACGCGGCATGGATGATCTACACCTCCGGCTCCACCGGCACGCCGAAAGGCGTCTCGGTCTCCCATCGCGGTATCGCCGATCTCGTCGCGGCGCAACAGGCTTCGCTCGGTGTGGACCAACACTCCCGGGTGTTGCAGGTGGCGTCGCCGAGTTTCGACGCGTCGGTGTTCGAGGCGCTCATGGCGTTCGGCGCGGGCGGCGCGTCGGTGGTCGCACCGCCGGAGGTGTTCGGCGGCAGCGCGCTGGCCGAGCTGATCGACACCGAGCAGGTCACCCACCTGGTGATCACCCCGTCCGCGCTGGCCACCCTTGATCCCGATGAGGTGACCAGCGTCCGGGTGCTCGCGGTGGCAGGCGAGGCGGTCGGCGCCGAACTGGTCGAACGCTGGGCGACCGGGCGCGACATGGTCAACCTGTACGGTCCCACCGAGTCGACCATCTGGGCGACGGGTTCGGCGCCACTGGAGGTGGGCGCCCCGGTGTCCATCGGCACGCCGGTGCAAGGCGGGGAGGTGCTGGTTCTCGACGATCGGCTGCGCCCGGTCCCCTTCGGCGTGGCGGGCGAGCTGTATCTCGCCGGACCGGCGCTGGCACGCGGCTACCACGCGCGGGCGGGCCTGACCGCCGCCCGCTTCGTGGCCGACCCGTTCGGCGCGCCGGGTGAACGGATGTACCGCACCGGCGACCTGGTGCGCTGGATTCGCGGCGACGCGGGCCCGGAACTGGAGTACCTGGGCCGCACCGACTTCCAGGTCAAGGTGCGCGGACAGCGCATCGAGCTCGGTGAGATCGACGCGGTGCTCGGCCGGGCCGAGGGCGTGGACTTCGCGGTGACGCTCGGCGTGCCCGGCCCCACCGGCGCGACCGCGCTGGCCGCCTACTTGGTCCGCGCACCCGGATACGAGCTCGACGTGGCGAAGGTGCGCGCCTTCGCCGCCGATATCCTGCCCGGCTACATGGTGCCCCCGGCATTCGTCGTGCTGGACGAGATCCCGCTCAACGCGGTCGGCAAGCTGGACCGCAAGGCGCTGCCGGAACCGGAGTTCCTCGCCGACCGCACCGCGTACCGCGCGCCGGAAACGCCGACCGAACAGCAGCTGGCCGCGATCTTCGGCGAACTGCTCGGGGAGGCGCGAGTCGGCGCCGACGATTCGTTCTTCGCGCTCGGCGGTGACAGCATCCTGGCGATCCAGCTGGTGTCGCGCGCCAAGCAGCAGGGCATCACCTGCACCCCGCTGCAGGTGTTCGAGCACCGCACGGTGGCGGCATTGGCCGCGGCCGCCGACGCGGCGGGCACCGCGGTGACCCTGGACGAACTGCCCGGCGGCGGTGTCGGCGAGCTGCCGCTCCCGCCGATCACGCACTACATGCTGGAGCGCGGCGGGAACTACGATCGCTTCGCCCAGACCGCGGTCCTGGAACTGCCGGTGGGTATCGAGCGCGCGCAGATCATCGCGGTGCTCACCGCAGCGGTGGACCGGCACGACATGCTGCGCGTCCGGCTGGTGACCGACGGCGAGGACGGGCCGCGCCTACTGGTCGGCCCGCCCGGATCGGTCGACGTGGACGCGCTGCTGCACCGCATCGAGTTCACCGCCCTCGACCCGATCGAACTGCACGAGTTCGCCATGACCGAGCTGGACGCCGCCGCCGACCGGCTCGATCCCGCCGAGGGCACGGTGCTGCAATTCATCTGGCTGGACCCGGTGGGCGACGCGGGCGCGCGCACCGGATCGGGCCGGCTGATCGTGCTGGCGCACCACTTGGCGATCGACGGCGTGTCCTGGCGCATCCTGGTGCCGGACCTGGTGGCCGCGTGGGCCCAGGTGTCGGCCGGGAACACCCCCGTGCTCGCGGAGACCGGTACCTCGATGCGCCGGTGGGCCCACGCGCTGGCCGACGAGGCGCGCTCACCGCAGCGGATCGCCGAACTGGCCTACTGGCGCGACGTGCTCGCCGCACCCGACCCGGTGATCGGCGGCCGGGAACTCGATCCCGCCGTGGACCGGACCGCCGCACTGCGCATGGTCGAGCGAGAGGTGTCCGCGGAAGTCACCAACGCGCTGCTCACCACCCTGCCCGGCTTGTTCCAGGGCAGCGTCAACGACGCGCTGCTGACCACCTTGGCGCTGGCGCTGGTGCGGTGGCGGGCCTGCGACCCCTCGGCGCTGGTGCGCCTGGAAGGCCACGGCCGCCAGGAGGAAGTGGTGCCCGGCGCCGACCTCTCCCGCACCATCGGCTGGTTCACCAGCATCTACCCGGTGCGCTTGGACCTGGCCGGAATCGACATCGATGACGCGCTGGCCGGCGGCCCCGCGCTGGGCGCGGCGATCCGCGCCGTCAAGCACCAACTGCTGGCGGTGCCGGACAAAGGCATCGGTTTCGGCTTGCTGCGCTATCTCAACGCCGAGACCGCGCGGCAGCTCCCGGAACGCCTGCCGGGGCGGGTCGGCTTCAACTACCTCGGCCGATACTCCACCGGCGATATCCCGGCCGGGCTCGAGGGGCTGGGCTGGCTGCCGACCGACGAACTCGGCGACGTGCACGTGGCCGAAGATCCCGGCGTGCCCCTGCAATCGGCGATCGACGTCAATGCCGTCGTCATCGGAGACCGGCTGCGGGCGAGCTTCGGCTTCCCGTCCACCCTGCTCGACCGAGACGACGTCGCCGAGCTGGCCGATCTGTGGATCGGCGCATTGCGCGCGGCGGCTCGATTCGCCCAGACCCCGGCGGCACGGACCGCCGCCGAGGAGGAAGCGGAGGCCACGGCGGCGCCGGCCGTTCCGGCCGTCCCGGCGGCGGGCGGGCTCGGTCTGGACGTGGTGCTGCCGATCCGGCTCGGCGGGGAGCAACCCGCGCTGTTCTGCATCCACCCCTCGTCCGGAATGTCGTGGACCTACCTGGGATTCGCCGACGCTCTCGCGCCCGGCCGCCCGATCTACGGCCTGCAAGCGCCCGACCTCGGCGGCCAGGAACCGCCCGCGCGCTCGATCGAGGACTTCGCCGATCGCTACGTGCGGGAGATCCGGGCCCTGCAACCCGAAGGGCCATACCACCTGCTCGGCTGGTCGTTCGGCGGCCTGATCGCCCACGCGGCGGCCGTGCGGCTGAAGGCCGCGGGAGCCGAGGTCGGCGTGGTCGCGCTGCTGGACGCCGACACCGCAGACATCGACGGCGACAGCATCGAGCGCCTCACCGCGGGCTCGTTCGTGAACAGCTTCGGCGCGGTGTTCGGCATCCACGACGTGCCGGCGGACGCGACCGCGCAGCAGGCGGCGGAGCTGATCCGCGAACAACTCGGCGGGGTCTCGCTGATCGACGCCGCCACGCTGGAGCGGATGGCCGGGTCCTACAACGCCGCCGCCCAGACCAGAACCGGATACCGCCGACCCGTGTACGACGGCGACATCGTGTACTTCAGCGCGACCGTCGACACCTCCGACATCTTCGGTCCCGACGGCTGGCGGCCGTACGTGACCGGCGACATCATCAATCACGACATCGAGGTCACCCACGACGAACTGACGGCGCCGCAGGTGCTGCCGGTCATCGCGCGCGTGCTCGATGCACATCTGGGAGGCCGAGGATGAATTCCGATCAAGGCGTCGTCGTCGAGGGGATCGAGAAATCCTTCGGCGCGGTCAAGGCATTGCGGGGAGTCGATTTCGCGGCCGAGCCGGGCGAGGTGCTCGGCATCCTCGGACCGAACGGCGCGGGCAAGACCACCACGGTGAACATCCTCTCGACACTGATCCGGCCGGACCGCGGCCGGGCCACGGTCGCCGGGTACGACGTGGTGGACGATCCCGCGGCGGTGCGCCGCAGCATCATGCTGACCGGGCAGTACGCCGCGCTGGACGACATGCTCAGCGGCTACGAGAACCTGGTGATGTTCGGCAGGCTGATGGGCTTGCGCAAGCGGGCCGCCCGCGCCCGTGCGGACGAACTGCTGGCCGAGTTCGATCTCGAACGCGCGGCGGGCCGCCGGGTGGGCACCTACTCCGGCGGTATGCGCAGGCGCATCGACATCGCCTGCGGTCTGGTCGTCCGGCCCGATGTGGTGTTCCTGGACGAGCCGACCACCGGGCTGGATCCGCGCAGCAGGCAAGGCGTGTGGGATCTGGTCTCCGGCTTCAAGAAGGCGGGCATCACCACCCTGCTCACCACCCAGTACCTGGAAGAAGCCGACGCGCTCAGCGACCGGATCATCGTCATCGATCACGGCGTGGTGATCGCCCAGGGCACCGCCGACGAGCTGAAGTCGCGCACCGGCGGCAGCTACTGCGAGGTCGTGCCGCTGAACCTGCGCGACCTGCCCGCTATCGCCGCGGCCCTGGGTCCGCTGCTGCCGCAAGAGAATCGGGACGCGCTGGGTCCGGATTCCGATCGGATCGCCATACCCGCGCCCGACGGCGCGAAGACACTGCTGGAGGCGCTGCGCCGACTGGACAGCGCCGGGGTCGACCTCGTGGACGTCGCACTGCGCCGCCCCTCGCTCGACGACGTCTTCCTCCAGCTGACCGGGCATCTGGCGACGACGGCGGAGATCGCGCAACGGGAGGTCGTGTCGTGACGGCGGCGACCTGGCTCAGCCAGACCCGCGCCGCGCCGCTGCGGCCGCAGCAGTGGTGGGTGCTGACCAGCCGGCTGGTCGTGCCCTCGGTACGCAGCGGCGAGGTGCTCACCTCGGTGCTGGCGCCCGCGACGTTCACCGCCAGCTTCTACATTCCGCTGAAGATCATCATGACCGTGATCGGGACCGGCTTCAGCAGTTACGCGCAGTACATGATGCCGCTGGTGATCCTGCAAGCCGCCGCGTTCACCGCCGTCTCGGCGGCCTTCCGCGCCGCCACCGATTCGGTCGCCGGGCTCAACCGGCGTTTCGGCGCGATGCCGATCGGCCCGCTGGTGCCGGTCGCGGCGCGCCTGTCCGGCAATATCTTCCGCTTGGTCATCGCGTTGATCACCGCGTTGATCTGCGGCCACGTCATCGGCTTCCGCTTCTACCTCGGCGCCGCGCACACGATCGGGTTCGTGCTGTTCTCGTTGCTCATCGGGCTCGCGCTGATCTGGGCCGGAGACGTGATCGGCACCGTGTCGCGCAACCCGGAGGCGACCGCGCAGGCACTGGTGTTGCCGCCGTTGATCTTCGGCATGCTGTCCACCGGCATCGCGCCCGCCGACCAGTTCCCGGCATGGGTGCAGCCGTTCGTGCGCAACCAGCCGGTGTCGCAGTGGGCCATCGGCCTGCGGGCGTTCGCCGGCGACAGCGGACCGAACGCGGGCCAGGTGAGCTTGTCGCTGCTGGGACCGCCGGTGGCGTGGGCGCTCGCCATCCTGATCATCTGCGTCCCGCTGTCGCTGCGGCTGAGCTCGAGGAGGGCGTGATGGCGCTGCTGGCGGATCACAGGCACGAGTCGTGGACCGGCTCGGAAGTGTCGGTGTCTGCGCTGATAGCGCATACGCTGATCCAGACCCAGCGCCTGCTGCTGCGCTGGGCACGCAATCCGGTCACCCTGCTGGAGACGCTGATCATCCCGTGCCTGCTGCTGATCATGCTCAACACCGTGATCGGCGGGCAGATCCGGAAGTTCACCGGCGAGAGCGCGCTGTACGGCTCGGTGCCCATGGTCGCCCTGGTGGGCGCGCTGTCCGGCGCGGTGGCCGGGGGCGTGCTGCTCGGCCGCGAACGCGACGCGGGCCTACTCGCGCGCTTCTGGGTACTGCCCGTGCACCGCGCCTCCGGCCTGGCCTCGCGGGTGCTCGCCGAGGGCTGCCGCATCTTCGTCTGCACTCTCGCCGTCGTGCTGGTGGGCTCGGTGCTCGGGTTCCGCTTCCACCAGGGCGTCGCGGCGGCGATCGTCTTCCTGTTCGTCCCGGTGCTCTTCGGCCTTGCCTTCGCCACCGTCGTCACCTCGGTCGCCGTGTTCACCGCGAAATCGACGCTGGTGGAGGGCATCACGATCCTCACATCCCTGATGATGTTCTTCAGCACCGGCTTCGTTCCGCTGGCCGCCTTCCCCAAGTGGGTGCAGCCGGTGGTGCGCAACCAACCCCTGTCGGTGGGGGTCGACGCCATGCGCGCGCTCGCCTTCGGCGGACCGCTCGCACGCCCGCTCACCCTCACCGTCGTGTGGTCGCTCGGCGCGATCGTCCTGTTCGCGGTGCCCGCGACCATCGGCTACCGCCGGGCGAGCAGACGCTGATCCCCGGCTCACAGCGAACTCCCAGCACGAACACAGCCGGACACGAGCGCCCGTTCCTAACGTCGTGCGGAACGATGTCGGCGATCGAAAGGACAGACGGTGGGCGCACGGCGCGATGAGGTGCACGAACACGATCTCGGCCTCACACACGATATGAAGGTGATGGTGTCCCGGCGCCGCGCCCTGCTCTTCTTCGGGGCGACCGCGGGCGCGGCGGCGGTCGCGGCAGGCTGCGCGTCGGGATCGAACGACACGACGGCCGGCACGACCGGGACCACGTCGGCGACCACCGCGCAATCCGGCGGCGTCACCGCCGCTCCGCAGGAAACCGAGGGACCGTATCCGGGCGACGGGTCGAACGGACCCAACGTCCTCATCGAGTCCGGCGTGGTGCGCAGCGACATCACCGGCTCGTTCGGCTCGTACTCCGGCGTCGCGCAGGGCGTTCCGATGACGCTCGAACTCACGCTGCGCGATCTGGCGAACAGCGGCGCGGCGGGGGCGGGCATGGCGGTGTACGTGTGGCACTGCGACCGCGACGGCAATTACTCGCTCTACAGCAGTGGTGTCACCGAGCAGAACTACCTGCGCGGCGTGCAGGTGGCCGGCGCCGACGGCAAGGTGAGCTTCACCTCGATCTTCCCGGCCTGCTACTCGGGCCGGTGGCCGCACATCCATTTCGAGGTCTACGACTCGCTGGAGACCGCGGTCGCGGGCCAGAACGCGCGACTGACCTCGCAGATCGCGCTGCCCCAGGACACCTGCGAGGCGGTGTTCGCCTACGACTCCGGTTACGCGCGCAGCATCACCAATCTGGCAAAGGTCTCGCTCGCCTCGGACGGTGTCTTCGGCGACGGCTGGGACGCCGAACTGGCGACCGTGACGGGCGCGCCGTCCTCCGGGCTGCGCGTCTCGCTCACCGTGGGCGTCGCCGAGAAATCGCAGAACACGCAGTCGGGCAATGGTTCCGCGCAGCCCGGTGGGCGGCCGCCCGGCGGCGTACCCGGCGGCCGACCTCCGCGGTAGCGATCGGTCCTGCGCCCGTCCGCCACGGGTCTCCGGCCGGGCGTTGGCCGGCCCCGGATACCACGACGTCCACGGCGATCACCAACGCCCGGAACCGGTGGTGACACGACCAGGAATCTCCATGCCGGGCCGGGTGGAGCCGCTCGGATGATCGATTCGGGGCAGGTAGACCACCGCGCGTCGAAGCGGCTCGGTCCCCGGGCGGCGGTGACTTGCGGCACTGCCGCCGTCCCGGCGCACCGGGGAAATGAAGGATCAGCGAGCCCGGCAACGCTTTCGCGGCCGAGCGGAGGCAGGCATCCACACCTGGTGTGCCGCGTCGTCAGCCCGCCGCCCCCGTCTGATGTGACACCTATTGGCAAACTTTCAGCGAGCAATCGGACCCACCGATGC
Organism: Nocardia sp. NPDC047654; assembly: GCF_043205035.1. Classification (NCBI taxonomy): domain Bacteria; kingdom Bacillati; phylum Actinomycetota; class Actinomycetes; order Mycobacteriales; family Nocardiaceae; genus Nocardia; species Nocardia sp. NPDC047654. Next base: position 281,412 of record NZ_JBIDDF010000001.1, on the reverse strand, counting down.
CGATGTAGTCGCCAGAAGGCGCGTACCGCACAATAGGGGGCCGCGCGCGGCGCGCCCTGGCGTTCTTCCGCACATAGGACGCGCGTCGCGGCGACACAAGGTGTTGTGCTACGCGGACATGTCAGCCACTAGGAGTAGTGTTCCGAGGGTAGACATTCCGTGACGGCAGCGTGCTCGGGAAAGGCGTGGAGGCAGGATGAAACTGATCGATCGGGTGTCGGCCATCAACTGGAATCGGGTGCCCGACGAAAAGGACGCCGAGGTCTGGGACCGGCTGACCGGCAACTTCTGGCTGCCGGAGAAGGTGCCGGTCTCCAACGACATCCCGTCGTGGAACACCCTGACCGCCGACGAGAAGCAGCTGACCATGCGGGTCTTCACCGGCCTGACCCTGCTGGACACCATCCAGGGCACCGTCGGCGCGGTGAGCCTCATCCCGGACGCGCTGACCCCGCATGAAGAGGCGGTGCTGACCAACATCGCGTTCATGGAATCGGTGCACGCCAAGAGCTACAGCTCGATCTTCTCCACGCTGTGCTCCACCCGCGAGATCGATGAGGCGTTCCGCTGGTCGGAGGAGAACCGCAACCTCCAGCGCAAGGCCGAGATCGTGCTGTCGTACTACAACGGCGACGATCCGCTCAAGCGCAAGGTCGCCTCCACACTGTTGGAGAGCTTCCTGTTCTATTCCGGTTTCTACCTGCCGATGCACTGGTCGTCGCGGGCCAAGCTCACCAACACCGCCGACATGATCCGCCTCATCATCCGGGACGAAGCGGTCCACGGCTACTACATCGGCTACAAGTACCAGAAGGGCTTGGAGCTGGTCACCCAGGCCGAGCGGGACGAACTCAAGAACTACACCTTCGAGCTGCTGTTCGAGCTCTACGACAACGAGGTCGACTACACCCAGGACCTCTACGACGAGGTCGGCCTCACCGAGGACGTCAAGAAGTTCCTGCGCTACAACGCCAACAAGGCGCTGATGAACCTCGGCTACGAGGGCCTGTTCCCCAAGGACGAAACCGACGTGAACCCCGCCATCCTCTCGGCCCTGTCCCCCAACGCGGACGAGAACCACGACTTCTTCTCCGGCTCGGGCTCGAGCTACGTCATCGGCAAGGCGGTCAACACCGAGGACGAGGACTGGGAGTTCTGAGCCGACCGAGCCCGGCGCCGCGACCGCGGAGCCGGGCTCGGGGTGGTCGATCCCTCGTTCGCCGACCTCAGATTCCCAGGACCAGCTTGGCCGTCGTGAAGTAGATGATCAGGCCGGTGGCGTCGACCAGGGTGGTGACCATCGGGGCGGAGACGACCGCGGGGTCGATGCGCAGTTTCTTGGCCAGCAGCGGCATGGTGCCGCCGATGGTGGCGGCCCAGCCGCAGATCAGGACCAGGGTGATGCCGACGACCAGGGCGATGCGCGGACCGACGAACAGGGCGCCGATCGCCAAGCCCACCGAGGCCAGCAGCGAGCCGAGCACCAGGCCGACCCGGCATTCCCGCCAGATCACCTTCAACAGGTCCGACGCCTTGACCTCGCCGACCGCGACCGCGCGCACGCAGGCGGTGGCGGCCTGCGCGCCCGCGTTCCCGCCCGCGCCGATCAGCAGCGGGATGAACAGCGCCAGGTGCGCCGCCTGCTGCAAGGTGCCCTCGAAGAAGTCGGTCACGCTCACCGTCAGTGTCGCGGCGAAGAGCAACAGCAGCAGCCACAGCGCGCGATAGCGGGCCAGCTGGAACACCCCGGCGGCCATGTAGTGGCCCTCCCACGGCGCCGATCCCGCCTGTAACGCCACGTCCTCGCTGTCGGCGGCCTCGATCACCTCGACCGCGTCGTCGATGGTGAGCAGCCCGACCAGCCGGTCCTCGCTGTCCACCACCGGCAGGTTGATGTCGTTGGTCTCGCGCATCAGGCGGGCGGCCTTCTCCGCGGAATCGGTGGCGCGCGCGAAGGCCGGTTCGGTGACGACCAGCTCCGACACCATGGTCTCGGGCTTGCTGAGCACCAGTTCGCGCAGTTCGACGATGCCGGTCAGCCGCCTGCCCGAATCGACCACCGGCAGCGTGTACACCGTCTCGGCGTTGCCGCCCTTGGCGCGCACCATGCCGAGCGCTTCGGCCACGGTGAGGTCACGCGGCAGCGCCACCACCTCCGGCGTCATGAACTGACCGGCGGAGCCCTCCGGGTAGCCGAGCAGGCTCGCGGTCATCCGCCGCTCCCGCGGGCTCAGGCCGGCCAGCGCCTTCTTGGCCACCTTGGCGGGCGCCTCGCGCAGCATGCGGGCGCGGTCGTCGGGCGCCATGCCCTCGACCAGGTCGCGGAAGCTCTGATCGCGCAGTCCTTGCAGGATCTGCTGCTGGTCCACCGGCTCGAGTTCCTCGAAAACGGCCAGCGCCAGGTCTTTGTCGAGCAGGCGGAACGCCATCCCGGCCCGCACCGCGTCCATGCGGGCGAGCTGATCGGCGATGACGTGCGGCGGATGGTTGCCGAGCCAGTCCAGCGCGGCGTCCACGCGACGGGTATCGACGATGTCCTGGAGGGATTCGGACAGCGTCGGACGTACTTCGATGATGTCGGTCTGCGACATGAGAGGACCTCAGCACATGCGTGAGTGAACGGAGAGCGCGAAATTCACACCGCGGGCGCCGGCCCCTGCCGTCGCGACCTGATCAGGAATGCGAAGGGGCGGCGCCGCGCGGCCTTCGACTGGGAGGTTCGCTGCGCATCGCTACCCCACCTCCCTCTCGTCGTCGCCGCGGATCTCGGATATCCGCACCATTCGGATCAACATCTCGCGGACAGGAAACGTCCTCGTGCAGCTTACATGGCTTCGGGGACGATGATCACCTTACGACGGCGCGCTGTGACGGAAGCCGCTCCACGCCGGTCGGAATCGGGCGTCGTTCGCCCGCGGATGTCGGCGTGGGTATCGGCGCGCCGACCGCGATGGCGGTCGACCGCCCGCGGTCGGGCTCCGGCAGCCGCAGGAACGACCGGATCCGAGCGTGCGGCACCGCACGGGTCGTCATCGCTCCGGGTTGCGCGACCGCGCGGTTCATCGTGCGGCGCACGCCGCTACCGGCCGGCGACCGTGTCACCCGGTCTCCGGAACGCTCGTCCGCTGGCCGACAGGGTTATACGCAGGGGGCGTCGAACTGTTGCTCCCATGCTTGGGAACCGGGACAGTGTTTCCCAAGCGGGTGTCGGAAGTCACCGCGCCTGTCCCGCACCGATATACAGCTCACGGAAGTCTCGAAGTGTCGACAGCAACAGCATTGATCCGCCGTCGCGCGGTCGACTTCATGCGCGTTCCGCACGGAATCTGTCGCCACTGAAGTAGCGCGGCATCGGTTCCCGGCCGAATCCCGCGCGGTCGTCCACCGCCGCATCGCTCCGCTGTGGTGTCGCCGGACGCCTGCATCGAACTGCACGGCGTCTTCTCTTCGAAAGATCAACAATGCTTCTCTCTCCCTCCTCCCGGCGCGTCGCCCGCGCTCTCGCAGCCGCCGTGGCGGTGCTCACCGGTCTATCCGTGCTCACCGGATGCGGCGAGTCCACCCCCGCCAAAACCACCGACGGCAAGACCGTGCTGCGCTATCAAGGCGCCACCGGGCAGGTGAGTCCCGTCGAACTGGCCGACGATCTCGGCTACTTCACGAAGATCAGCCTGCACTGGGAAGGCGACACCACCAGCGGGCCGGCCAATATCCAGGCCGCGGCGACGAACCAAGTCGAGTTCGGCAGCGCGTTCAACGGCGCGGTGGTGAAGCTGATCGCGGGCGGGGCGAAGGTCACCTCGGTGCTCAGTTCCTATGGCGCGGACGAGCAGTCGTTCACCGGTTACTACGTGCGCGACGACTCCGGCATCACCTCGGCACGCGATCTGATCGGCAAGAAGGTCGCGGTCAACACCCTCGGCGCGCACCACGAATTCATCACCAGGGAGTGGCTGCACCAGCAAGGTTTGACCGACGACGAGATCAAGCAGGTGCAGCTGGTCGTCGTACCGCCTGCCAACACCGAGGACGCGCTGCGCAAGGGGCAGGTCGACGTCGGCGCCTTGGGCAGCGTCTTCCGCGACACCGCCCTCCAGCGCGGCGGTATCCACCCGCTGTACACCGACAAGGCCATTTTCGGCACGTTCGGCTACGGCACGTACGTCTTCCGCAACGACTACATCGCCAAGAATCCCGAAGCCGTGGAGGACTTCGTGCAGGGCACCGCGCGCGCGATCCGCTGGCTGCAGGTGACTCCGCGCGATCAGGTGCGTGAGCGGTTCGTCCAGATCATCGGCAAGCGCGGCCGCAACGAGAACGCCGGCCTGGTGCCGTACTGGCTCAGCTCCGGGATACCGGTGCCCGGCGGGGTGGTCGCCGACAAGGAGCTGCAGATCTGGATCGATTGGCTGGTGCGCAACGGCGAACTGCCCAACGGCAAATTGAAGGCCGCGGACCTGTTCACCAACAAGTTCAACCCGTATGCCAACGGCAAGTTCACGCCGGAGGCGGGACCGACCGGAGAGGTGGTGGCCGCGAAATGAGCACGGCTACGAAACTAGCGCTCACCGGAGTGCGCAAGCAGTTCGCGGTGCGCGGCTCCCAGGAGCGGTTCACCGCACTCGAGGACATCTCGCTGGAACTGCGTGAAGGCGAGTTCCTGGTCCTGGTCGGACCGAGCGGCTCGGGCAAGTCGACGCTGCTGGACCTGCTCGGCGGGCTGAGCAAGCCCACCTCCGGTGAGATCCTGCTGGACGGGAAGCCGATCACCGGGCCGGGCCTCGACCGCGGCATCGTCTTCCAGCAGTACGCCCTGCTGCCCTGGCGCACTGCCCGGTCCAATATCGAATTCGGTTTGGAGGCCAAGGGTTTGCGCCGCAAGACGCGGCGCGAGCTCGCCGACCACTACTTGGAACTGGTCGGGCTCTCCGGTTTCGGCGACCGCTACCCGCACGAACTGTCCGGCGGCATGAAACAGCGCGTCGCGATCGCTCGCAGTCTCGCGTTCGATCCCGAGGTGCTGCTGATGGACGAGCCGTTCGCCGCGCTCGACGCGCAGACCAGGGAATCGTTGCAGGACGAACTGTTGCGCATCTGGCGCGCCACCGGCAAGACCGTCCTGTTCATCACCCACGGCATCGACGAAGCGGTGTATCTCGGCCAGCGTGTCGCCGTGCTGACCTCACGGCCCGGCCGGATCAAGGCCATCGTCGACGTCGAACTCGACCGGGACACCGACGACGACATCCGCTCCTCCCCACGCTTCCGGGACTATCGCCACGAGATCTGGACGCTGCTGCACAGCGAGGTCCAACGAGCCGCGAGCCTGGAACTGGAATCCCTTTCCGACCCGGCCGATATCGACCCCACCACCGAGAGGACGGCTCATGTCTAGTGCCATTCAGCTGAGCGAGCGGCCGGTACGGGAACGCGCGGTCCAGCCCACCCGGCCTGCCCCGGTGCAGCGGGCCGAGCCGGCGCCCACCGCCGTGACGCGGGCCCTGCGGGCGGTGGGCCGGTTCGCCTGGCGGGTATTCAAACCGACGGTCGTGATCGTGCTGTTCTTGCTGCTGTGGCAACTCGCCCCCACGCTCGGGCTGGTGGACGAGGTGTTCCTGCCGCCGTTCTCGGTGGTGGCGCAGGCGTTCGCCGACCTGGTGGCGAGCGGAGAGATGTGGACGCACATCTCCGCGAGCCTGAATCGTTCCCTGGCCGGGTATTCCCTCGCGTTGGTCGCGGGTATCCCGGTGGGCGTCGCGATCGCCTGGTACAAGCCGGTGGCGGACTTCCTGAACCCGATCCTCGAACTGTTCCGCAACACCGCGGCGCTGGCGTTGCTCCCGGTCTTCTTGCTGATCCTGGGGATCGGCGAAACCTCGAAGGTGGCCATCGTCGTCTACGCGAGCTTCTTCCCGATTCTGCTGAACACCATCACCGGCGTGCGCACCGTCGATCCGCTACTGGTCAAATCCGCTGCTTCCCTGGGCTTCTCGCCGTTACGACTGTTCCAGAAGGTGATCCTGCCCGCGGCGCTGCCGTCCATCTTCACGGGTCTGCGGATGGCCGCCGCCAGTTCGATCCTCGTGCTGCTGGCCGCCGAGATGTTCGGGGCCAGGGCCGGGCTCGGCTATCTGATCACCGCCGCGCAGCAGAACTTCGCGATCCCGAACATGTATGCGGGAATCCTCGCCATCTCGCTGCTCGGCCTCGGCTTCAACGGCGTGCTGGTGGCCCTGGAACGCCGCCTGTCGCGGTGGCGTGCCCCGGCGAACGCCTGAACCATGGCCGCCCGTCCCATGTTCGGAAGGCAGTCGCCGTGCGGGCGCTGACCAAACGGCGCGTCGTGGACTTCATGCGGGTGTGCGGCAGCGCTTGTCGCCTTGCCGCACATCCCGCATCTCCGGTTGCCGCCGGCCCGATCCTCTGATCCGAAACGAGTTCTTCCGATGACCGCTGTCCACGAAACCCCCCTCTCGACCGTCACCGACAACCCGGTGCGCGTCGCGCCCGTCGCCGGTTACATCGGCGCCGACGTCTCCGGCGTCGATCTCCGCGAGCCGCTGACCGACCAGCAGGTCGCGGCCATCACCGACGCGCTGCACACCTACAAGGTGCTGTTCTTCCGCGATCAGCACATCGATCACGCGCAGCAGATCGCCTTCTCCCGCCGGTTCGGCGCGGTCACGCCGTCACATCCGTACGACGACGACGCGCCGACGGAGCACCCGGAGATCCTCGCGGTCGACAGCCGGTTGTACGAGAAGCGGTTCGGTGTGCGGAAATTCAGCTACACCAACCACTGGCACACCGATGTCTCCGCGCTGATCAACCCGCCCGCCGCCTCGATCCTGCGCGCCGAGATCGCCCCGGCGCAGGGTGGCGACACCGGCTGGACGAACCTCGTCGCGGCCTACGAGAACCTGCCCGAGCCGCTCAAGCGATTCGTCGAAGGGTTGCGCGCCGAGCACCGCTTCGGCGGCAGCAGGCCGGCCTGGGACTCCGACAGCGACTATGCGAAAAAGGTCGCGGCCGCGCCGCTGATCACCGAACATCCGGTCGTCCGGGTGCATCCGGTGACCGGCGAGCGGGCGCTGTTCGTGAACCCCGGCTTCACCACCCGCATCGTCGGGCTCCGGCCGAACCAGAGCGACGCACTGCTGAAGCTGCTGTTCGACGAGGTGACCAACCCGGCCTACACCGTCCGATTCCGCTGGGCGAAGGGCAGCCTCGCGTTCTGGGACAACCGCGCCACCGCGCACCTCGCACCGAGCGACCTCGACCACCTCGATGTCACCCGCGTGCTGTACCGCACCACACTCGAGGGTGACATTCCCGTCGGCGTCGACGGTGCGCCGTCGAAGTCCATCGCGGGAGGGAAGTTCACCGGCGCGTAGGGACAGGGCAGGCGAAGTCGGCCGATCGCACCATTTGCGATCGGCCGACCTCTTGCTTTCGCGGCGCCGAGACGAGGCTGCCTTTCCCACGGTTCCAGCGTCCGGCATTCGGTCCGCCTCTCGCCGGCGGATTTCGTGTGCGGGCAGTCGGCGGAACAACGAACAATCGGCCTGCTGCACCGTGCGTTCTCGATTCCCGGGCCGCGTTCGGGCGCTCAGCGTGGCCGCGTGTCGTACGCGGCCCGATGAGCGTCGATCTCGGGATTGTGCTTCGTGGCCCATCTGGCCAGGGCGAGCGCGTGGGGGATCAAGGTCATGGCGAGTTCGCTGAGCTCGTACTCGACACGCGGCGGGACCTCGGCATGGGCGGTGCGGATGACCAGCCCGTCGCGTTCGAGATTGTGCCGCGGTGGCGACCTGGCTCGCTACGACCTGGTTGTAGAGCGCTCGAGTCCCGGCGGCCGGGGCTCCCCGGGGGAATTCGGAGCGTCGAGCGCCGAACGGTTGCCAGCGCGCGGTGGACTGGTAACAGTGAGGAAGGCCGCGGCGCTCGCCATGGCCGTTTCGGGTACACACGAAGGAGATATTCGTGCGCTTCGGCATCTTCATTCCGCAGGGTTGGCGGCTCGATCTGGTGGGCATCGACCCGGCGGATCAGTGGGGGGTGATGCGAGACCTCGCCCAGCGCGCCGACGCGAACCCGGCGTGGGAATCGCTGTGGGTGTACGACCACTTCCACACCGTCCCGGTCCCCACCGAGGAGGCGACGCACGAGGCATGGACGCTGATGTCGGCGTTCGCCGCCACCACCGCACGCATCCGCCTCGGCCAGATGTGTACCGCGATCAGCTACCGCAACCCGGCCTACCTGGCCAAGGTGGCCGCGACGGTCGACCTGATCTCGGGCGGCCGCGTCGAGATGGGCATCGGCGGTGGCTGGTACGAACACGAGTGGCGCGCCTACGGTTACGGTTTCCCGTCCGCGGGCGAAAGACTGGGCCGCCTGGACGAGGGTGTGCAGATCTTCCGGCAAGCGTGGACCACGGGTTCGGCCACCCTCGACGGCAAGTACTACCAGGTCGACGGCGCCATCGTCCGTCCGCTCCCGTTGCAGGAGAACGGTATTCCGCTGTGGATCGCGGGTGGCGGCGAGAAGAAGACGCTGCGCATCGCCGCGAAGTACGCGCAGTACACCAACTTCAGCGGTAACCCCGAGGAATTCACCCACAAATCCGAGGTGCTGCGCGCCCACTGCGCCGACGTCGGCACCGACTTCGACGCGATCGTCCGCAGTTCGAACTTCAACGTCGTCATCGGCTCTAACCAGGCCGAAGTGGAGGATCGCCTCGCGGCGCTGCGCGCCCGCCTGATCCCCGTCATCGGCGCCGACGCGGCCGAGTCCTACTTCCACCAGCTGTACAACAGCGGCGCCGCCACCGGAACTCCGGACCAGATCATCGACAACCTCACCAAGGTCCGCGACCTCGGCCTCGGCTACGCCATCTTCAACTTCCCCGAATCCGCCTACGACACCTCCGGCATCGAACTCTTCGAACGCGAAGTGCTCCCCGCGCTGAGCTGAGCGCGCTGAGGCAGGTCTGTCCGCAGCCGAGCGAACCTCAGCGCCTGGGTTGATCCCCAGTACCGAGTACTCCCGGCCCCTCCCCCTGCCCGCAAGAGTTGGCATCCCCACCCACCCGCCCACAACGGAGCGAGTCTTACGAGCGACCGTTCGCGGCCGTCTCGCGACCGAGCGACCGAAGCGCATGCGCCGTAGGCGCGAGTCTCGGTCGCTCGGTCGCGAGACAAAGGGGGCCGCGAACACGCCGCGCCGCAGGCGCGGCCGACAAACACAGCACTACAACTTCCGGCCGACCGCGCTCCAGCAGTTCACTTGGGAGTCGAGCCAGGACGGTGACTCACCGTGGGTGCGCCATTGGTTGGAGACGACGATGCCCGGGTCCATTAGTTCCAGCCCGGTGAAGAATCGGGCGAATTCGTCTCGCGTGCGTGTCTGGGCATAGACCCCACTCTGCCTGTACACGTTCAGGGCCTCGGTCATCATCTCCGGTTCGAGGTCGGCGGTGATGTGCGAGACCACGAGGAACGAGCCCGGCGCGAGGGCGCCGAGCAGCGTCTGGACTATTCCGTAGGGGTCCTGCTCGTCGGACAGGAAATGCAGCACGGCGACCAGGCTCAGCGCCACCGGACGCTTCAGGTCCAGGGTGTCGAGGAGTTCGGGGGCGGACAGGATCGCCGCGGGATCTTTCAGGTCGGCGTCGACGTAGGCGGTGCGACCCTCCGGCGTACCGGTGAGCAAGGCGCGGGCGTGGGACAACACGATCGGATCGTTGTCCACGTAGACCACCCGCGCTTCCGGCGTCGGCGCCTGCGCCACCTGGTGCAGGTTCGGCTCGGTGGGGATGCCGGTGCCGATGTCGAGGAACTGGGTCACGCCCATCGCGGTGAGCGCGTTCACCGCACGGTGCATGAAGAGCCGGTTCTGCCGAGCCGCGACCCGGGTGGTGGGAAAGGCCGCGATCACCTTCTCGGCCGCATCCCGGTCCACCTGATAGTGGTCTTTGCCGCCCAGCACGTAGTCGTATATTCGCGCGCTGCTCGGCACGCTCGCGTCGTGAATCGGACGGAGCGGCTTACCGTGGCCGCCGAGATCGGTCATTGTCGTTCCCATCACTACCGGATCGCCTCTGCGCCAGCATATTCCAGGCGCGGGATGGGCATCGCACCGCGACGGAAGCCCGGAATGGGAACACCTCGGTGGCCGGAGAATGCGAAACCGGGTGGCTGCCCAGCGGGAAGCCACCCTGTTCGCTACGGGATCACAGCATGCAGGAGACGCAACCCTCGACTTCGGTTCCCTCCAGTGCCATCTGGCGCAGCCGGATGTAGTAGAGGGTCTTGATGCCCTTGCGCCAGGCGTAGATCTGGGCGCGGTTGAGATCGCGGGTGGTGGCGGAGTCCTTGAAGAACAGCGTCAGCGACAGGCCCTGGTCCACGTGCTGGGTGGCCGCGGCATAGGTGTCGATGATCTTCTCGTAGCCGATCTCGTAGGCGTCCTCGTAGTACTCGAGGTTGTCGTTGGTCATGTAGGGCGCCGGGTAGTAGACGCGCCCGATCTTGCCTTCCTTGCGGATCTCGATCTTCGACGCCACCGGGTGGATGGAGCTGGTGGAGTGGTTGATGTAGGAGATCGACCCGGTCGGCGGGACCGCCTGCAGGTTCTGGTTGTAGATGCCGTGTTCCATGACCGAGGCCTTCAGCTCACGCCAGTCGTCCTGGGTCGGGATGTGCACGCCCGCGTCGGCGAACAACTGCCGGACGCGATCGGTCTTCGGCTCCCACACCTGATCGGTGTACTTGTCGAAGTACGCGCCGCTGGCGTACTTCGATTCGGGGAAGCCGCCGAAGTACGAGCCGCGCTCGATCGCGATCCGGTTCGACGCCCGGATCGCGTGATAGACCACGGTGTAGAAGTAGATGTTGGTGAAGTCGATGCCCGCTTCGGACCCGTAGTGGATGCGTTCGCGCGCCAGGTAGCCGTGCAGGTTCATTTGCCCGAGGCCGATGGCGTGCGAAGAGTTGTTGCCCTGCTCGATGGAGGGCACCGAGTAGATGTGGGTCTGGTCCGACACGGCGGTCAGCGCCCGGATGGACACCTCGATGGTCTGCGCGAAGTCGGGCGAGTCCATCGTCTTGGCGATGTTCAGCGACCCGAGGTTGCAGGAGATGTCCTTGCCGATCTTGGCGTAGGACAGGTCGTCGTTGAACTCCGACGGCGTGGAGACCTGCAAGATCTCCGAGCACAGATTGGAGTGGGTGATCTTGCCCGCGATCGGGTTGGCCCGGTTCACCGTGTCCTCGAACATGATGTACGGGTAGCCCGACTCGAACTGCAGCTCGGCGATGGTCTGGAAGAACTCGCGCGCCTTGATTTTCGACTTGCGGATGCGCTTGTCGTCGACCATCTCGTAGTACTTCTCGGTGACGTCGATGTCGGCGAACGGCTTGCCGTAGATGCGCTCCACGTCATAGGGCGAGAACAGGTACATGTCCTCGTTCTTCTTGGCCAGCTCGAAGGTGATGTCCGGGATGACCACGCCGAGCGAGAGCGTCTTGATGCGGATCTTCTCGTCCGCGTTCTCCCGCTTGGTGTCCAGGAACCGGTAGATGTCCGGGTGATGGGCGTGCAGGTAGACCGCGCCCGCGCCCTGGCGCGCGCCGAGCTGGTTGGCGTAGGAGAACGAGTCCTCGAGCAGCTTCATGATCGGGATGACGCCCGAACTCTGGTTCTCGATCTTCTTGATCGGCGCGCCGTGCTCGCGAATGTTGCTCAGCAGCAGCGCGACACCGCCGCCGCGCTTGGACAGCTGCAGCGCGGAGTTGATCGAGCGCCCGATGGACTCCATGTTGTCCTCGATGCGCAGCAGGAAGCAATTGTGGACGACCGTACCGCGGATCGAGTAGGTGTGGGTGTCCTCGACGTGGAGGTTGTACACCTTCTCCGGGGTCTCGGTGGTGCGCTCGACAGCGCGCACACCGTATACCTGCCGGCCGTGCACGACCTGATACGTCGCACGCTTTGTGCCCTTGCGGCCGACGTAGTTGTACAGGTTCTTGCCGATGTCGAAGATGAAGTCCTCGTTGTTTCCCGGCAGGCCGGGCACGAAAACCTGGCCGGTCACATTGCCCGCTCGGTTGACGTAGCTACGGACGACCGACACGATGCCGAGGCGGCGCAGGATCAGCTGCACCTGGTCGATGAGCTCGGGGTTGACCAGGTCGAGCATCATGCCGCCCGAGGTGCTGCAACCATCGCCGCGGAACAGCCCGGCCAGCAGGCCGCGTTGGAATTCCTCGTCGGCGGTGAGCACATCACCGTCCAATCGTTTGTTGCCATAGCCGGTCCCGGCCAATGACAACAGCAATGATGCGACGACGTTGCTGTTGCACACCATCCGCGTGGAGTGATCGGAGTGGTTGGTGTGCAAGGACAGGTCGACCCCGAACACCTGCTTGAATGCCATGCCGAGTTCGACGTGGTAGTCGACCTCATGCGCGCCGAGGGTGAAATGTACGCCGTTGGGCACGCTCACGTCGGTCGACCGCTTGGACACGTGGCCTTCGGCCACATACCAGCCGAGGATCAGGCCGAGCTCGTAGGACTCCTCGACGAAGCGGTTGACCGCGACGAAACGCTGGTTGTGGCGCTGCTTGTCGCGGTGCTTCGCGTCGGTGTTCACCTTCTGGATCAGCCCGTCGACCTCTTCGTACACACCTTCGCCGGTGTGATCCATGAGGTCGAACACGCGCCGGTCCCGCTGTCCCAGCGGCGCGGTCGTCACGATGTAGTCGGTCGGCTGCACGTCCCGCGCGGCCAGCCACACGAAACCGTTGAACGGGTCCGCGCCGTCCGCGTTGATGAGTGTGTCGACCTCACGGGTGGTCCACACCAGGATCGGATGCTCAGGAGTGCACCGGATCGGCTCCTTGTGGCCGAAGTGCGAAATCGCCACCAGCGCTTGATCGTTGGGATTCTCGATCAACGCTTCGACCGCACGATAGGAACCGTCGTGGGACAAGACCCGGTCGCCCGGCCGCAGCGTCTCGATGGCGCGGGGACCGTCGATCGTGTCCACCGGCGTACCCGCAGGGAAACACGACACCGGCTCGCCGCGCTGCTTCTTGCCCGAGTTCAGGAAGGTCGGGGTGGCGGGCTGGAAGCGGCCGTCGATGATCTCGTCGACCAGCTTGCCCGCCAGCGCCTCGTCACCGGCGGCGAGGGTGAGCGCGACCATGCACACCCGGTCCTCGAACCGCTCCAGGTAGCGCTTGCCATCGAAGGTCTTCAGCGTGTACGAGGTGTAGTACTTGAACGCGCCGAGGAAGGTGGGGAACCGGAACTTCTTGGCGTACGCCTGTTTGAACAGATTCTTGATGAACGGGCGGCTGTACTGCTCCAGGACCTCCGCCTCGTAGTAGTTCTCGTCGATCAGGTAGTCCAGCTTCTCGTCCAGGTTGTGGAAGAAGACGGTGTTCTGATTGACGTGCTGCAAGAAGTACTGGTGGGCGGCCTCACGGTCCTTGTCGAACTGGATCTCCCCGTTCGGACCATACAGGTTCAGCATCGCGTTGAGGGCGTGGTAGTCGAGGACCTCGCCCGCGTCGCCGCCACGGACCGGGGGCTGCTCTAAGCGAGCTGTTTTTCCGGCCGGTGCTGTCGTTGCTGTTGCCAAAACAATCCCAATCCCTCTCGGACGCGTTCGACGTCCTCAGCGGTTCCCATGAGTTCGAAGCGATACAGGTACGGCACGCCGCACTTGCGCGCGATCAGTTCGCCCGCATAGCAGAAGGTGTCGCCGAAGTTCGTGTTCCCCGCCGCGATGACGCCGCGCAGCAGCGCCCGGTTGTGCGGATCATTGAGGAACTTCGCGACCTGCCGCGGCACGAAATCCTTGTCGGAACGATCGCCCCCCAGCACGTGCCGACCGCCCCCATAGGTGGGGACGATCAGCACGTACGGTTCGTCTACGCGCAGCGAGTCGGCGGTGTGCAGTGGTATGCGAGTCGCCGGGAGCCCCAGCTTCTCGACGAAACGATGCGTGTTCTCCGAAGCGCTGGAGAAGTAGACCAGCGCCGTCGTCTCCGGCATGGTCGCCTTCCTCTTCTCGGGAGTGCCGCGGCGGACCGCCCGGCACTCGCACCTCGGATCCGGTGGAGGGTCAGGCCGCCACGGTCGCGAGCGACTTGATGCGATCGGGCCGGAAGCCCGACCAGTGATCGTCTCCGGCCACCACGACCGGCGCCTGCAGGTAGCCCAGGGCCATGACGTAGTCACGCGCCTCGTCGTTCTCCGAGATGTCGATGACCTCGTAGTCCACCCCGGCCTTGTCGAGGGCCTTGTAGGTGGCGTTGCACTGGACGCAAGCGGGCTTGGTGTACACGGTGACGGTCATTGATGTCCCTCTCTCCTTGTGCCTGATCCACAGCCTGAGATCCGTTGCAATACACGATCGACGTATGCTGCGCAAACTTCTGGAGCCGGACTCGAATCCCCTGATCAGCCACTCGTGACCGACTCCTACCGGGTGGGGCCTCTCACCGTCTTCCAGTAGCGAAGACACTACACCTAGTGGCCGACAGATTCCTACAACACGACATGTAGCGAGTCACATTGATGAAATTCCATCGAGAGAAGTACCAGGACGCTCGATTCGCCCCCGGATCAAACAGTGGCGCAGATCACTGTTCAGCACGTCAGCACACTTTCAGCAAACTCACTGGCAAACGAAGAGGGCCACCGCTGCGCCCGCAGCGATGACCCTCGTCCGAGACCGGAGATGGAGCTTACACCGACGCGAATTCGCCCCGCGTGGCCTCGACCAGTTCGCGCACGGTGCCGGCCAGCTGGGTGAGCGCCTCGGCGTCGTCGCGCGGATGCGTGGCGCCGAAGCGCTCGCCGATGACACCGAAGTGCAGGTGCGCGGACTCGACCACTCGCGCGCCCGCCACACCGAGCGCCTTGACGGCGTCGCCGTGCGCCCACTGCGCCGCGTTCGGGCTGATCGACGCACTCACCACAGCGGTGGGCTTACCCTTGATGGCACCGGCGCCGTACGGGCGAGAGGCCCAGTCGATCGCGTTCTTCAGCACCGCCGACAGCGTGCCGTTGTACTCCGGAGTGACCACCAACAGGCCGTCGGCCTCGGCGACCGCGTCGCGCAGCGCCTGGGCCGCCGCCGGAACCGAGCCGGGGACGTCGATGTCCTCGTTGTAGAACGGGATGTCGGCGAGTCCGTCGTAGAGGGTGACCTCGACGCCCTCCGGCGCGGTGTGGGCCGCAGCCTCGGCCAGCCGCCGATTGACCGAGGCGGCGCGCAGGCTGCCGACGAGTGCGAGAATGCGGGTCTGGCTCATGAGCACTCCTGGTGTACTGAATTAGATGGTGTCCGTACGTTCACCACACACTAACCGGACCATGGTCCGATTACTTCCCGCGGAGCCTGCGTGAGCGCTGTGAACTACCCCACACCCCACCCGACCTCCGCCGGCTCCCGTCGGCTGCTCGACGTCGGGGCCCCGCTGCCCGGCACCTCGGAGCCCGCCGAGCGCGCCGACGCCGCACGCAATCGCCGGCTGCTGCTGGACGCGGCGCAGCAGCTGGTGCGTGAGCACGGCGTGGACAGTCTCACCATGGACGCGCTGGCGAAACGCGCCGGGGTCGGCAAAGGCACGGTGTTCCGCCGGTTCGGCAGCAGATCCGGCCTGATGCTCGCCCTGCTGGACCACTCCGAACAGAAGTACCAGGAGTCGTTCATCTTCGGCCCGCCGCCGCTCGGCCCGGGCGCACCTCCGGTGGAACGACTGGTCGCCTTCGGGCGGGCCAGGCTCCTCGACATCGAAGTGGAAGGGGAACTGCACCGCGCGGCCGAACTCGGCGAGGCGGGTGACCGGTATTCCGGTGCGCCCTACGGATTGCTGCGCGCTCACGTCGCCATGCTGTTGCGGCAGGCCGACGTGCCCGGCGAGGTCCCGCTCGTCGCCGACTGGCTGCTGGCGATGCTGGGCGCGGCGCTGGTCATGCACCAGATGCACGTGCTCGGCTATACCCGCGAGCAGATCGGCGACAACTGGGAGGACGTCGTCCGTCGCGTTGTCACCCGCTGAATCGCCAGTACACTCGGGCGCCATGGGGAACCTGCGCGAACAGATCATCAGTGAATTGGGCGTCCAGCCCACGATCGAACCGAAGAAAGAGATCCGGCGCCGAGTCGATTTCCTCAAGGATTATCTGAACGCCACTCCCGCACGTGGTTTCGTTCTAGGCATCAGCGGTGGACAGGACAGCGCTCTCGCGGGCAGGCTGTGCCAGCTCGCGGTCGAGGAACTGCGCGCCGACGGCGTGGACGCGACCTTCCTCGCCGTCCGGCTGCCCCACGGTGTGCAGGCCGACGAGGCCGACGCGCTCACGGCGCTGGCCTTCGTCCGGCCCGACCGGCAGGTCGTGGTGAACATCCGGCCGAGCGCGAGCGCCGCGGCCGCGGAGGCGGCATCCGCGTTGCAGGTGGACCAGCTGCGGGACTTCGTGCGCGGCAACATCAAAGCGCGCGAACGCATGGTGCTCCAGTACGCGTTGGCCGGGCAGGAGAACCTGCTCGTGATCGGCACCGACCACGCGGCCGAGGCGGTCACCGGATTCTTCACCAAGTACGGCGACGGCGGTGTCGACCTGACCCCGCTCACCGGTCTCACCAAGCGCCAGGGCGCCGCCCTGCTCCAGGAGCTCGGCGCACCCGCCAGTATCTGGTCCAAGGTGCCCACCGCCGACCTGGAGGACGACCGACCCGCCCTGCCCGACGAGGAGGCGCTCGGTCTGCGCTACAGCGAGATCGATGACTACCTGGAAGGCAAGGAGGTGACCCCCGAGGTCGCCGAGCGGCTGGAAGGCATCTTCCGCGACACCCGGCACAAGCGCACCGTCCCGGTGACTCCGCTGGACACCTGGTGGCGCTGAGCACCTGGGCCGACTCACCCGGCGCGAGACGGCGCGCCGGGAACCGCCGCTTGTGAAGCCATCGGCTGCTGCGGCGTGCCCGCCGGTGCGAACGCGTCGCCGGGCTATCCCCCGGCGAAGGGGGGCAGGACGTCGACGCGCGGACTCAACGCGGCGGCGGGATCACGGGTGAGTTCATCACCGATCAGATAGGCGCACACCGACAGCATCTTGTCCAGGTCCGGGCCGTAGGCCGCGGACAGGGCGGCGCGAAGGTCGGCCACCGTCGCTCCGGCCGGGAAGTCGAGGGTTTCGCTGTCCTTGCCGACGGCGTCGGCGATCGCGGCGAAATAGCGGATCTCAACCACCGATGGCTCCCATCGTCCGCTCCGGGGGGACGAAGCCCTCGGCATCGATGCCGTGACCTGCCCATTTGTTCCACATCGCGCCGCGCCAGATGGTCGCGACCTCGTCGTCGCTCGCACCGGAGCGCAGCACCTGGCGCAGGTCGAATTCCTGGTCGCTGAACAGGCAGGAGCGCAGCATGCCGTCCGCGGTGAGGCGGGTGCGGTCGCAGGTGTCGCAGAACTTGCGGGTCACGGTGGCGATGATGCCCACGGTGCCGGGGCCGCCGTCGACCAGCCACTTCTCCGCGGGGGCCGACGGATCGGCGCGGCCTGCCTCGGCGAGCCCGAACCGGGCGCCGAGCACATCGAGCAACTCGGCGGCGGTAACCATGTTGGCGCGGGCCCACTCGTGGTCGGCATCGAGCGGCATCTCCTCGATGAAACGCAGTTCGCAACCCTCGTCCAAGCACCAGCGCAGGAGATCCGCTGCACCGGAGAGGGTTTCGCGCATCAAGACGGCGTTGACCTTGATCGGCGCCAGTCCGGCGGCACGAGCGGCGCGAACACCCGCGAACACCGATTCGAGGCGGTCGCGGCGCGTCAGCCGCGCGAAACCGGCCCGGTCCACGGTGTCCAGCGACACGTTCACCCGGTGCAGTCCCGCGGCGGCGAGGCCGAACGCGCGGTGCTCGAGCCCGATGCCGTTGGTCGTCATGGCCAGCGGGATGTGCGGCACCTCGGCGTGACAGCCCGCGATGATCTGTTCCAGCTCGCGACGCATCAGCGGCTCGCCCCCGGTGAAGCGGACCTCACGCACCCCCAGCTCGCGCACCGCGAGGCGGACCAGACGCACGATCTCGTCCACCGTGAGCAGCTCGTGCCGGGGAATCTCCGGCAGCCCCTCCTCCGGCATGCAATAGGTACAGCGCAGCGAACACTTCTCGGTGATGGATACGCGTAGGTCGCGGGCGACGCGTCCGAAACGATCCAGCAAGTAGGGGGTGTCGGGACGGCCGGCGAGCGAGGGACGCCCGGAACGCACCGCGGGAATCCCGATCTCGACCAGAGTCACACGTCCATTATGACCGCCTGTCCCGATTCGGCTGCGGGCGGAATGCCCACCTCGGGCTCACCGCGTCCGCGAATCAGCGGTGCGGCCCGCGCCGGGGACGAGCACGACGCCGGCGACCTGCGCACGGACCGGCGCGCGGCGACGGAGGCGGAAAACCGCCCGGATCGGGCGTTAGGCGTACCTCCGCCTTCGCTCCGGCCATGCGCAGGCTGAGGACGGACTACGTCCGACCGCACCCATTAGGCTGACTCGCATGAACCCTCGGCCCGCCGGCGTCTCGGCCAGGCCCGTCGACGACTACCGCGACAGCATCGAACAGCTGCTGCGGCCACTGGCCGCGCGCACGGTCGAGTCCGTCCCGGTGCCGCGGGCGCTGGGCAGGCAGTCGGCCGAGGACGTCCGCTCGCCGATCGAGCTGCCGGTGTTCCGGAACTCCGCGATGGACGGCTACGCGGTGCGCGCCGAATCGGTGCTGGTCGCCCCGGTCACCCTGCCCTTGACCGGCGTGGTCGCGGCGGGCGCGGCGGGCCGCACGCCGCTGCCGAGGGGCGCTGCGATGAAGGTGATGACAGGTGCGCCGATCCCGCCCGGCGCGGACTGCGTCGTGCCGGTGGAGGACACCCACGTGGGCGACGGCACGGTGACCATCGAACGCGGGCGCAGCGCAGGCGAATTCGTGCGGGAACCGGGGACGGACGTCCGGACCGGGGATCTGCTCGTGCGGGCGGGAACCATGCTCGCCCCCCGGCATGTCGCCGCCCTCGCCGCCGTCGGCCTGCCCGCGGTGGCGGTCTTCCGGTCGGTACGCGCCGCGGTGATCACCACCGGCGACGAGCTGGTCGCGGCCGGAAAGCCGCTGCGTCCGGGGCAGATCTACAACTCCAACGGCGTCGCCCTCGCCGCGGCGCTCGCGGCGAACGGCGTCGACGTCGTCTCGGTGGCGCACAGCACCGACGATCCGGCGCGCTTCCGCGCGCTGCTGTCGGCGGCGACCGAGAACGCCGATGTGGTGTTCACCTCCGGCGGCGTGTCCAAGGGCGACTTCGAGGTGGTCAAGGACGTGCTGGAGCCGATGGGCGGGCGGTTCGGCTCGGTCGCGATGCAACCGGGCGGCCCGCAGGGACTGACCGTGGTCGACGGGGTGCCGGTGCTCAGCTTCCCCGGCAATCCGGTCAGCACGATGGTGTCGTTCGAGGTGTTCGCCCGCCCGATCCTGCGGCGTCTCGCCGGTCTGCCCGAGGTGGACACCTACGAGCTTCCGCTGGCCGACGCCGTGCCGCGCTCGCCGGAGGGGAAACGGCAATTCCTGCGCGGCAGACTCGTCCGCGCCCTTCCGGGGGAATCTCCCGCGCACCGGCAGCCCCGGGCGGTCGAGGTGGTGTCCGGTCCCGGGTCGCATCTCGTGGCGGCCATGGCGTGGGCCGAGGTGCTGATCGACGTGCCCGCCGAGGTCACCGCGCTGCCCGCCGGAGCGCTTGTGCGAGTGTGGTCCTTATGAGCGAGTTGTCCCATGTCGACCAGGAAGGCCGCGCCCGCATGGTGGATGTGAGCGCGAAGAGCGACACCACCCGGATCGCCGTCGCGGCAGGCGAGTTGCGCACCACGGCCGAGGTGGTCGCGCTGGTGCGGGCCGACGACCTGCCGAAGGCGGATGTGCTGTCCACCGCACGCATCGCGGGCATCTCGGGGGCGAAGAAGACCTCCGAACTGATCCCGCTGTGCCATCAGCTGGCGCTGTCGTCGGTGCGAGTGGAGTTCGGTTTCACCGACACCGCCATCACGATCGAGGCCACCGCGAAGACCAAGGGTCCCACGGGTGTGGAGATGGAGGCGCTCACCGCGGTCGCGGTCGCCGGGCTCACCCTGCACGACATGGTGAAGGCGGTCGACCCCGCGGCGACGCTCACCGACGTGCGGCTGCTCACCAAAGAAGGCGGCAAACGCGGACATTGGGAGCGCCCGGCCGACGAAGGCCCCATCCCGCCTTCCGCCGACGAAGACCTGTCCCCCGAGGACGCGGATACCGAGCCGGACATCTCGGAGTACGCCGAGCCGGAACTCGACGAGGAACCGCGGTCGGCCGTGGTGCTGGTCGCGTCGACCGGTGTGGCGGCGGGGACCCGCGAGGACACCACCGGTCCGGTGCTCGCGGACTGGCTGGCCGGACTCGGCTTCTCGGTGCGGGGCCCGCTGATCTACGCCGACGCCGAGATCGAATTCGGCCTGGCCGACGCGTTGCGCTTCGAACCGGCGCTCGTCATCAGCACCGGCGGGACCGGCGCATCCCCTACCGACGGGACCCCGGAGGCCACTCTCGCCTTGCTCGACCGCGAACTCCCCGGTGTGGCGGAGGCGATCCGGCAGCGCGGCACGGCGAAATTCCCGCTGGCGGCGCTGAGTCGCGGCGTGGCGGGGCTGGCCGGGCGCTCGGTGGTGGTGAATCTGCCGGGATCGCCGGGGGGCGTCCGCGACGGCATCGCGGTGCTGGAACCGCTGCTGGATCATCTGCTCGCACAAGTCGCCGGAGGTGGAAGTCATGACAACGGCTGAGGCCACGGTCCGGCTCGCCCGGATCAGCGACCAGCCGCTCGACCCAGCGGAGGTCGAGGAGGCGGTCCGCGGACCGCGCTACGGCGCGGTCGTGGTGTTCACCGGGAAGGTCCGCGACCATGATGGCGGGCAGGCCGTTTCGGCCCTGGAATACTCCGCGCACCCGCAGGCGGAACGCTTCCTGCGCACCGTCTGCGCGGAACTGGCCGCCGCACACGGTTTGCCGGTCGCGGCCGTGCATCGCGTCGGCTCGCTCGGCATCGGTGACCGCGCGATCGTCGTCGCGGTGGCGGCGGCGCATCGGGGCGCGGCGTTCGCGGCGTGCTCGGAACTGGTGGATCGGATCAAGCACGAAGTCCCGATCTGGAAACGCCAGTTGTTCGCCGACGGCCTGTCCGAATGGGTGAACGCCTGCGGGTGACCTGACCGTGACATGAATATCATGACGAATCAACACGACCGGGATAGCGTGTCGGCGTGGGAACCGACCAGGTCTTGCTCCACCGGTTCGTCATCTCGCAGCTCACCGCGGCCGGCGTCGACCGCGACCGGCTGCTCCGGGAATCCGGGTTGCCGGAGTGGACCATGGCGGGCGACGACGTGCACCTGCCCAGCCAGACGTTCTCCCGGCTGTGGGAGATCGGTGAGCACGAACTCGGCGATCCGGACGTCGCCCTGAACGTGGCGAGCCGCTACGAACTCACCTGCCTGGGTCTCTACGACTACCTGTTCTCCTCGGCCCCGACGCTGGGCGCCGGATTGGCGACCTGCGGGCCGTACGTCACGGCGGTGACCACCAACCATCGGTTCGACCTGGTCGCGGAGAACGACGACGAAGTCACCCTGTATCTCGACATGATCGACGGGGAAGGCCGGGGCCGGGATCTCACTCAGCTGTGGGGCCTGTGCGCGGTGCTCAGCCGCGCGCGGCGCGTAGTGCGCGAACCGCTGGCCCCGTTGCGGGTCTCGCTGCGCCAGCGCGCACCCGCCAAGACCGACACCTTCGTCGAGGTATTCGGCACCACCGCGATCGAGTTCGACGCGTCGGTGGACGCCATGACCTTTCGCGCCTCGGATATGGATCTGCCGCTGACCACCAGTGATCCCGTCCTGGCCGGCATCCTGCGGCCGTTGGCCGCGGCCCTTCCGCCACCGCCGCCGCTGGCCACCGCCTGGCCGGAGCGTGTCGCGGCCGCGCTGGCGGACTGTCTGGACGAGGGCGACGCGTCCCTCGAGCGGGTGGCGCGCAGGCTGGCCACCAGCCCTCGCACGCTTCAGCGGCGGTTGCGAGAGGCGGGCACCACGTGGCGCGCGGAACTGGATCGGGCACGCGGCGCGCGGCTGATCGCCGCGACGGCCACCGGCCCGTTGAGCCCGTCGCGCCAGGCCGAGATTCTCGGCTACTCCGACCCGGGATCGATGCGGCGAGCGGCCCGGCGGTGGTCGCTGGCCACCCGCGCGTATCGCGCCGAGTGGGTGGAGCGGACGTTCACGGCCTGATGAAACGCGCGGCGATCGACCAGAACGTCGCGTCCTCGATCGCACGGAAATCCCAACTGTTGGCGATGGCGTGGGTCTCGGCGACGATCGCGGGAACGTCGAAGTCCTCGCGGGTGGCGGTGCCCTTGGCCTCCAGCGCCTCGATGACGTACGCGGTGGCGCTCTCCATGGAATCTGACACGGGAAACTCCCATCGGTCGCAGAACGATTCGGTCGGTCACGGATGGGCTGCCGAGCGGCGCCGCGGGCGGCAGTACGCTCCCAGTGCCCGCGGACCGGCGGACACGCATTCAGTCTCATGAAAAGACTGCTCTGTCACCAGCACCGAACGCGACATGTCGCGAACAAACGCGCCAATCTGGCGCGTTCAGTGCGGTGCATAGCGCCACACGCCGAGCATGCTCTGCGCGTCGAGTGGTTCGGCGTCGTCGTGCACGGTGTCGTGCAGCCGCGCCAGGGCCGTATCGGTGCGCAGGCCTGCCCCGATGAGCACCAGCTGCGCGCCCCGTGCTTCGCCGCGCGACCAGCCGCCCGGCTCGAAGACGATGTGGCGGCCGACCATGTGCAGGACGAACTTCCTGCGTTCGTCGGCCACCCCGAAGGCGGCGAACCCTTTGGCCCGGAACAATCCCGGCGGTGGGTCCTCCAGGAAGCCGATCAACTTGCGCGGGTCCAGCGCTCGTTCACTGGTGAACGAGACGCTGGCGTAGTCGTCGTGCAGATGACGGTGCCCGGCGTGATCGTCGTGGTCGTGCTCGACGAGCAGTTCGTCGAAGCTCAGCTGCTCGGCCACCATCGGGCGGGTGCGGTGCGGTTGGTCGAACAGCAGCCCGGGATCGATCCGGCCGTAGGTGGTCGCGTACACCGGCACCGAACCGACCAGCGCCGCGATGTCCTCGCGCAGCCGTGCGAGTTGCTCGGGCGCGATCCGGTCGGCCTTGTTGACCACGACCAGATCGGCCAGCCGCAGATGCGTGCGCAGCTCCGGGTGGCGGGTACTGCTGCGCGGGAACTCTTCGGCGTCGACCACCTCGACCAGGCCGCCGTAGCGCAGGCGGGGATTGTCGCTGCCGACCACCATCCGGATGAGGCTGCGCGGCTCGGCCAAGCCGCTGGCTTCCACGACGATCACGTCGATTCCGGCCTTCGGCTGTGTGAGCCGGGTGAACAGCTCGTCCAGCTCGGTGACGTCGACCGCGCAGCACACGCACCCGTTGCCGAGCGAGACCATGGCGTCCACCTGCCCGGCGACCAGCATCGAATCGATGTTGATCGCCCCGAAGTCGTTGACCACCACCCCGATCCGCGTTCCCCGGTTGTCCCGCAGCAAGTGATTGAGCAGCGTGGTCTTTCCGGAACCGAGAAACCCGGCGACGAGCACAACAGGAATCCGGTCAGCCATTCCGCTCACCCTAGTGCGCCGCGGGAAAGACCGGACGCCACCCTCGAGGTGGTGAGGATGGCGTCCGGCGGGTTCGGTGTGCGGACTATTTCGAGGAGCCCAGCAGCATGCCCGCCAGGCTGAAGCCGAGGTTGATCAGCTCCGTGGTGATCGCGTTGTCGTCCAGGCCGAGCATCTTCGCCAACGGCATCAGCAACTCCATGATCGAAGCGTTGCCCCCGGCGGTCCCGGGTGACTGCTGCGCGTTCGGCGTGCCCGGCGACTGGGTTCCGGAGGTGCCCGGCGCATTCGGCGCCGCGGGCGTGCCCGATGACTGCGGTGTCGCGGTGCCGGGCGCGGGCTTCGGCGTCGAGGTGCTGGGAACGGACTGCGCCTGCGGCACCGCGGGGGCCGCCGGACTCTGCGGCACACCGGGAGTCGTCGAACTCTGCGGCACCGCCGGAATCGTCTGCGCCTGCGGCACCACCGGGTTCGTCTGTGCTTGGGGAGTACCCGGATCCGTCTGGCCCTGCGGCGTTCCCGGCGCCACCGCGGGACGGTCGAGCGACGTGCCCTGCGGAGTGGTCTGGCTTGCCTGCTGATCCGGTGCGATACCCGGCTGCGGTGCGCCGAGCAGGTAACCGACCACTCCGGTGGTCAGCGCGATGGCGTGCTTGAGCTGCCCGTCGGGTGTTTCCAGCAGCGCCGCGTCCTCGGGATTGGCGCCGTTGCCCATCTCGAGGAAGACGAGCGGAACGGTGGTCAGCGCGGGCCCGGCGATGTCTCTGCGGGTCTGCAGACCGTCCACAACACCGCCGTAGTTGGCGGGCGGGAAGCCCGCGTCGCGGTACGCGTCGCGCACCGACTTCGACGCGGCGAGGCCCGCTCCCGACTGGGCCTGATCGACGATCGGATTCGGGATCGGCAGCTCCGGAATGATCAGGTGGAACCCGCGATCCTGCGCGGGCGCGCTGTCGGCGTGGATGCTCACGGCGACGTCCGCGCCGGACTGGCTCGCCGCGCGGGCCCGGTCGTCGACGCAGCCGCCCCAGTTCATGTCGTCCTGGCGACTCAGCACGACGTGCGCGCCGAGCGTCTCCAGCGACGTCTTGACCACCTGGGCGACGTTCCAGGTGATGGTGTGCTCGGGAACGCCGTTCATCGTGGTCATGCCGGTGGTCTGGCAGTCCTTGGTGCCGCCGCGGCCATCGCTGACCTGTCTTGCCAAATCTTGGGAATGGTTCGACCCCTGATGTCCCGGGTCGAGGAAAACGGTCTTGCCCGCGAGCTTTTGCGACATATCCAGCGCCGACGGAGCCGCCTGTGCGGTGACCGGGAGCAACCCGGACAGCGTCACCGTTACCGCGGCTGTGACGGCGGTACAGATCCCTGCCTTGATGATGCTTGGCTTCATAGTGCGGTCGGCGCTCCGGAACGGAGCACCCCTCCCTTCCCACTTGTAACACCAAACCCAGTAGTCAACTCTGGCAACGCGTGTATCAGCAAAGCAAGTTGCGTGATCGAAGTGTTACAGCATGCGCGACGCCCGGCCGTCCGGCTCGCTCGGTAAGTTTGCGCAGAGGTAGCAGAGCGTAATGCATCCGGCTCGGCGCCACACCGAACGGCACGCGGAAACTGTCGGCGACTTGCTGAGCGTCATGGTCACGCTCGATCTGCTCGGTCATCCCGCGCGATAGGGCGGAGGTGGGCAGCGGGTAACTGCACCCCGGGAGATCGTCGGCCGACCCGTCGGCGAAGCGTGACGGGACTCGCCCCGTTCGCACCATCGCCCCGCCGCACCGCGACCGGGCGAGGTCCGAGACGACATTCCGCCCGGATTACGGGATTCCGGGCACACCGCTCGGTCGGTTCTGGTATTCCTTGCCGCGGAGATGCGGGGATCTCCCGGGTCGGCCACGGCCGCGGGGAGCACGACGACCGTGGACGCGGCGGTAGTACAAGTCAAGGAGAACCGGTATGCGTGCAAGCGCACTCCTCTTCGCGGGAGCCATGAGCTGCGCGGTGACTCTGCTCGCCGCGGGGACGGCGGCGGCCGAGCCCGCGAACACCATGACGCACGACGGCGTCTACTTGGTCGGCGTCGACATCGTGCCCGGAATCTGGGAGGCGCCCGGCACCCCCGACCCGGCCTACGCGTGCGATTGGCGCAGGCTGTGGAAAGTAGAGGGCGACAACACGAACATGCAGTACATCCTCGCGAACAACTACACGCGGCTCGGTCCGGTACGGGTGCAGATCAAGCCGACCGACGTGGGGTTCAAGACCGAGAACTGCGGGCCGTGGCGGTTGCTGCCGACACCGCCGCCGACCGGCTCGTTCGGCGGCTGACCGAGCGGCGCATCCCGCCGGGCGGCGTATTGACTCGTGTTCAACAAAGGCTAGGGTCAGCCGCATGACGCGGAAGAGGATTCTGATCACCGGCGCGAGCGCGGGCCTGGGGGCCGCCATGGCGCGCGACTTCGCGGGTAAGGGCCGCGATCTCGCGCTGTGCGCCCGCAGGCTGGACGCACTCACAGCGCTGCGCGACGAGCTGGTGGCCGCGCACCCCGAAGTCACCGTCGCGGTACGCGCCCTCGACGTGGACGACCACGCCGCGGTGCCGATCGTCTTCGGCGAGCTGCGCGACGAACTCGGCGGCCTGGATCGCGTGATCGTCAACGCCGGTATCGGCAAGGGAGCGCCGATCGGCAGCGGACGGGCCGACGCGAACCTCGCGACGGCGACGACGAACTTCGTCAGCGCGCTGGCGCAGACGGAGGCGGCGCTGGAGATCTTCCGCGCGCAGCGGGCCGGCCACCTGGTGCTCGTCGCATCCATGAGCGCGGTGCGCGGGCTTCCCGGCAAGAAGGCGGCCTACTCGGCGAGCAAGGCGGGCCTCGCCGCGCTCGGCGCCGCACTGGCCACCGAATTGGCGCGGTCGCCGATCGCCGTGACCACGCTGTTGCCGGGTTTCATCGCCACCGACATGGCGGCCAAGGCGGGTGACGCGCGGATGGTTGCGCCCCTGGACAAAGGCGTCGCATCGATGGTGGCCGCCATCGAGAAGGAGCAACGACGAGCGTGTGTGCCCGGGTGGCCTTGGCGGCTGATCGATCTCGCGCTCCCCCACCTGCCCGACACCCTGGTGGCACGGCTGAGCTGACCCGGCCGACGCTCACTTGACCAACGTGAACTGCATGACGTCGATGCGGCCGTCGCGGAATTGCCGCGCACACCCGGTCAGATACTTCAGGTACCGCTGATAGACATCTTCGGACGCGAGGGCGATGGCCCGGTCCCGGTGCGCCCGCAACGCCTCGGCCCAGCAGTCGAGGGTGTGCGCGTAGTGCGGCCGCAGCTCCTGGATCTTCTCCGTGCCCAGCCCCGCGCGGCCGGCCAGGCGCGTCACCTCGGCGGGGTGCGGCAGCTGTCCGCCGGGGAAGATCTCCCGCTTGATGAAGATGTGGAACAGCGCGTCTTCCCGGGTCACGGGAATGCCCATGCGCCGCAGGTCTTTCAGCGTGTACGCGACAATCGTGTGCAGTAGCATCCTGCCGTCCGGCGGCAGCATCCGGTGACATCGTTCGAAGAATGTCTCGTAGCGGGAACGCCGGAAGTGCTCGAAGGCACCGATACTGACGATGCGATCGACTTCGCCGTCGTATTCCTCCCAGCCCTGCAACCGCACCTGCGCGCCCGCGACGCGCTCGCGTTCGATCTTGTCCGCGACGTACTCGTACTGGTTGCGGCTGAGCGTCAGCCCCACGACCTGCGCACCGTAGGCGGTGGCGGCACGCAGCATGGTCGAGCCCCACCCGCATCCGACGTCCAGCAGGGTCATCCCCGGCCACAGGTCGAGCTTGCCGAGCGCCAGATCGATCTTCGCGCGCTGCGCTTGCTCGAGCGTCATGTCCGGTCGCTCGAAGTAGGCGCAGCTGTAGGTCATGGTGGGGTCGAGGAACAGCGCGTAGAACTCGTCGGAGAGGTCGTAGTGGGCCTGCACTTGCCGATAGAACGGCTGGAGTCCGGTCATCACGTTTCTCCTGTTCATCGGGTTCATGAGCTGATACCCGCCAGCCGTCGCCGCGTTTCACCGACCACGGACCGATACGGAACCGATGTGCACGTCTCCATCCGGCAACGGGGCGGGGCCGGCGACTACCCGCGAAGTAATCGACTCCACGACCGGCGGCGGGCAAGATCACGGCCATGATCGATGAGACCGGCACCAAGCTTTTCCACCAGACCATGCCGTTCACCGAACGCCTCGGCGTCGAGGTGCTCGCCCACGGCCCCGAGCTGGTCCGCAGCCGCCTGGCCTGGGACGAATCGCTGTGCACGCTGGGCGGCATGCTGCACGGCGGGGTGCTGATGTCGCTCGCCGACGCCACCGGCGCGGTCTGCGCGTTCCTGAACCTGCCGGACGGCAAGCAGGGCACCACCACGGTGGAATCGAAGACGAATTTCCTGCGCGCGGTTCGCTCCGGACACGCCATCGCGTCGGCGGCGCCGTTGCATGCCGGACGCTCGTTCATCGTGGTGGAGACGGTGATCCGGGACGACGCGGACAAGCTGGTCGCGAAGGTCACCCAGACCCAAGCGGTGCTCTAGCCGACGGCCACCGGGACCCGCTCGCCCGCCGCCGCGCGGGCCGCGGGCCACACGCGGGCCAGTTCGAGCAGTTGCCGCAGCTCGGCGTCGAAATCCGCCGCGGGCACCGGCAGCCGGGCCGACGTCGATCCGATCGGCGCCGAGCCCTCCTGTCGCGCGACCGCCGCGCACGCCAATTGCTGGGCGTAGTAGGTCATCGGACATCCCGACTCGGCCGATGCCCCGTACGCAGGGGCGTAGCGGCCCAGATGCAGTAGCGCGTCCTGGATCTCCACCGTCATCCGCAACAGCTGGGTCCCCGGGTCGGCCTGCTCGCCCGCCGCCGGCCGCAGCACGACCTCCGGGACGGCGGTGGTGAGATCCCGCCACAGCGGGCGCAACCTGCGGCACGATCGTCCTGCTCGATCGAGTTCCGCCGCGGCCAGCAGCGACCGGATCAGCGGAATGGCGATCACCGTCGCGTCGATCGCCAGACAGATGGTGACCGTCGCTTCGATCCGGATCAGATGCGTACCCCAGCGCTGCCATCCGGTGACCGCCCGCACCGTCGACAGCACCAGGTTCACACCGAAAAGTGTTGCCGCCCAGATCATCAGGGCGCACACCAGCTTCTCCGCCAGGCCGATGCCGCCCGCCCGCAGCTCACGCAGGCACATGCGGGCCAGCAGCGAGACGTTCACCAGCAGCGGGAGACCGAAGGCGGTCCACACCACCAATCCCTCGGCATCCAGGGTCAGGTCGACGAGTCTGCCTTCCTGCCGTGCCGCCGTGCCCGCCAGCAGGATCGCGCCGGTGGCCGCGGCCGCGAGCACGCAGCAGACGCGGTGCCTGCGCCGTACCGCCGCCGGGTCCACATCGAAGGCCCAGATTCGGACGATCCCTTGCAGGCACATCGACGCCATCACCGTGCAGCCGAGCGAGAGCTGGTGGGTGAGGCTCGCGATGCCGGGTGTCATGGTGCAGCGATACAGCAGCAGACTCAGCAAGCCCCACAAGAACAGCTGATTCAGCAGTTTGTCGACGATGGTGTCGCGTACCAGCAACCACCGGCCCGCGAGCACGGCGGCGACGAAACCGATGACCGGCCACGCGACGACTCCCGAGATCGATGACGACATCGGCCTCCCCACCCACGAAACTGTCCCTCGGTGAACGATACCGTCTCGTGTGCATGACCGCGCGGATCGAGAATCGGCGGCAGCCGGTTGATGACAAATGAGCGAGAAACACTTCCGCCCATAGTGCGCATGCCCCATTTGTCCGCTTTGCGCCATCGTGTGCCAGGAACCGAGCGGAAACGGAGCGCGATTGTCACCGCGTCCGGAACTTCGCCACCTCGGGCGCCGGATGCCACAGTCGAGCGCCGCACAGCGAATGGGAAACAACGCAGAACATTTGGCCGTTCGCCTGTGGATGTAACGCTGTATCACATAGAGTTTCGGAGACGACACTCACCTCCGACACGCACCTCCGGCGGGTGCGCCTGCTCTTCGTAGCCCGCGAACGCGGCTCCCCTCATGCTCTGTCCGCCCGTTCGTGCGGCAAGAACGGAGATTTCTGTGCGCGATGAACCACGATCAGCTTTCCGGACCGAGCGAATCGATGGTGCATCGATCGGAATAGACATCGCCGCGGCGGCACGGCCGAGGCACGGCCGACCATTCCGGCCGCGATCCACCGCCCCGAGACCCCCGGCCATCGCGGTGACCGCGACCGGGGCGCCCTCGGTCGAGCGGCGGTACCGCCTTCCCGAAGACAGCGCACCAGCGGATCTATGCGTCACGGCGTGACCGTGCGGGGGGAACGGAAGCGATGAGCAAGCAAACTGCCGGAACAACTGAACTAGCCGTGCGCCCGGCCGGGACGGACACGATGAACACCGCGCTGCGCGATCGCCTGATCGACGCGACCGTCGAGGTGGTGTCGACCGAGGGTTTGCACGCACTCACCGTCCGCCGCGTGTCACGCATGTGCGGAGTCTCCACGATGGCGGTGTATTCCAACTTCGGCGGCATGCCCGGGTTGATCCGGGCGGCGGGCTCCGCCGGATTCGCCCAGCTGGCCGAGCGGATGAACGCGGCCGGGGTGAGCGAGGAGCCGATCACCGATCTGCTCGTGCTCGGCCTGGTGTTCCGGGACGAGGCCCAGCGCAGGCCGGAGCTGTTCCAGCTGATGTTCGGCACCGGCACGCGCATCGACATGAAGATCAACCGCGGCAATGTGCTCGTGGCCGGGCACGATTCGGAGTTCGAGCACTACGCGGAGACCTTCGACCACGTGGTCGGCGCGGTGCAGCGCGCACAGGACGCGGGGCTGATCAACACTCCCGACGTCCGTTCGGCCGCGGCACAGCTGTGGATGGGACTGTTCGGCTTCGTGCAGCTGGAGATGGCCGGCCACCTGGGCGACGACGGCCTACTCGAAGTACTGGTGCCCGCGATCGTGAATCTTCTCGTCGGCATGGGCGCCGAACTGGAGACCGTCGGCGCCTCGGCCCTGCTCGCGGTGGAGCGCTTCGCCGAACTGTTCGGCGACTGAACCCCTAGCCGGGTACCGGTCAGAACGGCAGCCGGGACCGCAACCGCTGGGCGCGTGCCATCGCGCGCTCGGCGGCGCTTCCGCGCGGCGGCATCAGACCCAGTTGCAGCAGCATCTCGGTCAGGTCCCAGGTGGCCTGGCTGCGCCAGATCAGCCCGGAGCGGAACTGCCACGCGTCGATGACCAGCAGGTCGATCCGCTTGCCGGTCGGGCCGAAACCGGGCGGGTCGATCGGGCCCAGATGGGTGCCGGTCATCCGCCAGGGCACCAGGGCGATCCGGTTGTCCGCGGCGAGCGTCGGCGGGAACGGGTTGGTGTAGGCGACATCCGGGAACGAGCGCACCGTGTCGGTGACGAATTTCTCCACACCCGCCCGCCCGTGCGCCGGCGCGTCCAGCGAGGGGTCGTGCCAGATCGTGTCCTCGGTGACGCACTTCGCGACCGCCGCACCGTCCCCGCTGTTCCACCCGGCGATGTACCGCTCGGTGAACTCGAGCAGCCACGCCGGGCTCTCGATCGGTTCGGCCTCCGCTTCGATACGGAACTGCCCGGTGTTGTACGGATCCACGCCCATCGCCTTTCGCCGGTGCGTATTCGACGAGCCATCGTAGCCACGAATGCAGCGCGTGCTCAACACTTTCCGGACAGCTGTTGCCGAATACGCTGGAATAACACCGGAATAACGGTGTAATCCGGCCGAGTTCAGCCAGGCCATAACTGTGTAATAACACGAGAATAATATTGTCATACCCGCCCTGAACTGCATTTATGCTGCGGTTGTCATTGACTGGCACGCAATGCTTTTCGGTCGACGCCCGCACGATTCGTTATTGACCTTCGCGAATCGGGCCTCCTACCATGGGTGGACACTGACCTCCTACCGCGGAACCACTTCACCGCCGGACGACGCTCGTGGCCGAACAGGCATACCGGCGTCGCGATTCCGGTTGTCTCCACGCTGATTCGACGTCGCCGACGTGAAACGCCTGCGATTTCGAATACCTGAGCACCAGGGGATTTTGCATGCCCAATGTAGCAATTGTCGGTATCGGCTGCCGTTTTCCGGGCGGCATCGAGGGGCCGGACTCGTTCTGGGATCTCGTCGTGCGCAAGGGCGACGGGATCGTGGAGGTACCGGCGGACCGCTGGAATCTCGCGAAATTCTACGATCCGGACCCGGACGCGCCGGGCCGGATGTACACCAGGCACGGCGGATTCCTGACCCGGTCGCTGTGGGAGTTCGACGCCGAGTTCTTCGGCATCTCCCAGCGCGAGGCGTCGATCATGGATCCGCAGCAGCGGCTCCTGCTCGAAGTCGCCTGGGAGGCGCTCGACGACGCGGGGATGGCGGGCCGGGTCGGCGGTCGCGAGGTCGGCGTGTTCGTCGGCGGCTTCATGAACGACAACGCGCTGGTCCGTAGCGGTTCGGTGTCGCGGGCCTCGATCAACAGCCACAGCCCGACCAGCTCCTCGCACACGCTGCTGTCGGCCCGCATCGCGTTCCTGCTGGATCTGCTCGGACCGACCATGACCATCGACACCGCCTGCTCCTCCTCCCTGGTCGCACTGCACCAGGCGATGCTGGCGCTGGAGTCGGGTGAATGCGAGACGGCGATCGTCGGCGGCGCCAACGCGATGCTGCGGCCCGAGGCTTTCATCTCCATGTGCAAAGGCCGGTTCCTCGCGGTCGACGGCCGCTGCAAGTCCTTCGACGCGGCGGCCGACGGCTACGGCCGCGGCGAGGGCGCGGGCGCCGTGGTGCTGAAGCCGCTGGAGGCGGCGGTGCGCGATCGCGACCGGATCTACGCGGTGGTGCGCGGCAGCGGCGTCAACCAGGACGGCCGCACGCTGGCGATCCCGGTGCCCAACCCGGCCGCGCAGGAGGCCTTGGCCCGGCGGGTGCGCCGGCTGGCGGGGATCGACGCCCACGACATCCGCTACGTGGAGGCGCACGGCACCGGCACACCGGTCGGCGACCCGCTCGAATTGGCCGCCTTGGGCGCGGTGTACGGCGCGGTCGACGGCCGCGACGAACCGTTGCCGGTCGGTTCGGTGAAGAACAACATCGGGCACACCGAGGCCGCCGCGGGCGTGGCGGGCGTCATCAAGGCCGCGCTGACGCTGCATCACGGCGTCATCGCTCCGCAACTGCGGCTGGACAACCCGAACCCCGAGATCGCGTTCGACGAACTGCGGGTACGCATTCCGCTGGAGACCGAGCCGCTGCCGAACGACGACGGCCGGGCCGCGGTGGCGGTCAACAGCTTCGGCTACGGCGGCACCAACGCCCATGCGATCCTCACCCGCGCGCCCGAAGCGCCCGAGCCCGCCGAGCAGTCCGCGCGCGGACCGATCACCGTGCTGCCGCTGTCGGCCCGCAACGAGACCGCGCTGCGCACCATGGCCACCCAGCTGCACGAGCTGACCGAGACCGCCCCCGTCGACGCGGTGACCGAGGCGGCGTGGGTGCAGCGCGCGCACCACCCGCTGCGCGCCGCGTTCGCCTTCCGCGACACCGACGATCTGCGTTCCCAGCTGGCCGATTTCGCCGTGGGCGCGGGCAAGCCGCCCGCCCGCGCGCTGACCGACGGATCCACCCAGCCGGTGTTCGTGTTCAGCGGCATGGGCCCGCAGTGGTGGGGTATGGCCCGTGGCCTGCTCGAGGCCGACGGGCATTTCGCCGCCGCGGCGCGGGCGATCGACGAGATCTTCCGCGAGATCGCGGGATGGTCGATCGTCGAAGAACTCCTGCGCCCGGAAGCGGAGTCGCGGATCACCGGGACCGCGTACGCGCAACCGGCGAACTTCCTGGTCCAGGCCGCCCTGGTGGCCGAACTCGCCGAACTCGGCGTCCACCCCGCCGCGGTGGTCGGCCACAGCGTCGGCGAAGTCGCCTCGGCCTACGCGTCCGGCGCGCTTTCGCTGCGCGACGCGCTGCTGGTGAGCTATCACCGCGCCCGGTTGCAGGCCACCACCGCGGGCACCGGCGGCATGCTGGCCGTCGGCCTGTCCGACGAGCAACTGGGCGAGCGCCTCGCGGGCGTGCCAGGCGTCTGCGTCGCGGCGATCAACAGCCACTCCGCGGTGACACTGTCCGGTGACCCGGCCCAATTGGACCGTATCCGAACGGAACTCACCGAAGAGGGCGTCTTCGCCAAGGCGCTGCGCGTCGAGGTGCCCTACCACAGCCATCTGATGGACCCCATTCTCGGCGACCTCACCACGGTGCTGGCCGGCCTCGCACCGCGACCCGCACGGGTGCCGATCTGGTCCACCGTCACCGGCGGTGAACTGTCCGGGCCCGAGTGGGACGCCGAGTACTGGTGCCGCAACGTGCGCGAGCCCGTGCGGTTCGGCGCGGCCGTGGACAGCCTGCTCGACGCGGGCCACCGGGTCTTCCTGGAGGTGGGGCCGCACCCGGTGCTCAGCGGCAATATCAAGGAGGCGTTCGTGCGCCGCGGTCTCGACGGGGCGGCGATCAGCACCCTCTCGCGAAACGCCGACGACCACGACAACCTGCTGCGCGCGGTGGGCGAGCTGTACCAGGTGGGCGGGCTGGACACCACGCACGCGCCCGGTGCGGCGGAAACGCCTGCCGCGCATCTGGACCTGCCCCCTTATCCGTGGCAGCGCCGCACGCTGTGGACCGAGGACCCGGCGATCGAGGCGGACCGCGTCGGCGCCGTCGACGGCTACGTCATGCTCGGCCAGCGCACCGCGGCGTCCGCTCCGGAATGGGAGGTCGAGCTGTCGGTGGCCGCGTTGCCGTGGCTGCCCGATCACGTCGTGGACGGATCGGTCGTGCTGCCCGGCGCGGCCTATCTGGACGCCGCGCTCAGCGCCGTCGCGGTGCGGACCGGTCGCACCTCCTTCGGGCTGGAGTCGGTCCAGTTCGTCGCGCCCTTGGTGATCGCGCAGCACGACGTGCCGGTATTGCGTCTCACCGTCGAGGAGACCACCCACCGGTTCACCCTGCGCTCGCGCGCCGCCACCGCGACCACCTGGACGGTCAACGCGCACGGCAGGCTGATCGAAGCGGACGTCGACGCGCGCGGCATCGACCTCACGCCGGCGGCGGACGCGGTGGAGGTGAGCGCGGCGACGCTCTACGACGGCCTCGCCGCGCACGGCCTGGCCTACGGGCCGAGTTTCCGGCTGATCACCGACGCCCGCGTCGGCGCCGATTCCGTGCTGGCCCGGCTCGATCTCACGCCGCTGGCCGGTAGCGCGCCGAGCCTGCCGCACCTGGCCCATCCCGCCGCGGTCGACGCCGCGCTGCAGTGCTTCGCCGCCCTGTACGCCCAGACCGCGCGCGGCGCGAGCGTGGTGGTGCCGTCCTCGGTCGCCGGGGTCCGCTGGACCGGGCCGCTGCCCGAGCAGGCCGTGGTACTGGTCCGCCGGGTCGACGGTGATCCGCTGTGCGCCGATATCACCGTCGCCGCACCGGAAGGCGCTGTCGCGCTGACGCTTTCCGGGGTGCGGTTCGCCAGTCTCGCGGCCGAGCCGGATCTGCACGAGCAGCTCGACGGCCTGTTCTACGAGCCGGTGTGGTCCATCGTCGACGACACCGCGACCGCCGACGAACCCGCGGGCGGCGAGGAATTCCTGCTCGTGGTCAGCCTCGGCAGCACCGTCTCCCAGCGCGCGAAGGAAATCGCCAGCGCCCGCGCCTCCTCGGAAATCCTCACGCTGGAACCGGAGGAGGCCGGCGCCTCGGATCGTGTCCTCGCCGCCCTCCGCGCCGCTCATGAGCGGCCCGGCGTGACGCGCGGCCGGCTCGTCGTGGTGTCCGGCGCCGAGCTGGACGCGGTGCCCAACGCCTACGGGCTCGCCCTCGTCGCGAAGGCGGTCGGCGAACTGGTGGTCGGCGAGGAGGACGACGCCACGGCGGCCGAAGTGCGCGCGGTGGTGGTCACCGAACAGGCGTTCTGCCTGCCGATCGACACATTCGCGCATCCGGCGCAGGCCGCGCTCACCGGCGCCCGGCGCACACTGCGCAACGAGCAACCCGCGGTGCACTGGCGGTTGGTCGACACCGAACCGGCCACACGCGCCGCGGACATCGTCGAGCAGGTGCTCGGCGACGGACGCGCCGACGAGGTCGCGTTGCGCGCGGGCGCGTGCTGGGCGCTGCACCTGCGCAAATCCCTGCGCGAGCACTTGGCGGTCTGGGACGAGGCCGCGCCGCTGACCGACCCGGAAAGCTCGTTCCGCTTGGAGATTTCGCGCTCGCGGCTGCTGTCGGATCTGGCGTGGCGCGCGGTCGACCGCGTGGCGCCGGGCCCCGGCGAGGTCGAGATCCGGATGGACGCGGTGGGCCTCAACTACAAGGACGCGCTCAAGGCGCTCGGGGTGCTCACCGAAAAGGAGCTGGCCGGAACATACTTCGGCACCGAGCTGGGCATGGACGGGTTCGGGGTGGTCGAGCGGGTCGGCCCCGGCGTGACCGAGGTCGCCGTTGGTGACCAGATGTCGGTGTGCGCGAGGGACCTGGTCCGGCGGCACGTCACCCTGCGGCCGGACGAGGGCGCCACGATGCCCCTCGACTACCCGGACACGGTGCTCGACCCGTGCCACTCCAGCTCGGTGCTGCCCTTCCTCACCGCCGAATTCGCCTTCGGCGACCTCGCGCACCTGCAACCGGGTGAGACGGTGCTGGTCCACGGCGCGGCGGGCGGCATGGGCATGGCCGCGGTCCAGGTGGCGGTGCGCCTCGGCGCGCGGGTGATCGCGACGGCGGGCTCGGACGAGCGCCGCGCGGTGGCCACGGCGGCGGGTGCGCACGAGGTGGTCAACTCACGGTCGATCAGTTTCGTCGACGACGTGCTCGCGCTGACCGGCGGACGCGGCGTCGACGTGGTCTACAACTCCTCCCCCGGTGAGATCCTCCAGCAGAACCTGCGGGTGGCCGCCGAGTTCGGCCGGGTCGTCGAGATCGGCAAGGCCGACATCTACGGCGGCGGCGCGATCGACCTGCGCCCGTTCGACCGGAACCTGTCGTTCTTCGCCGTGGACATGGACCGCGCCCTGGCCGTGCGGCCCGAGTTGGTCCGCCGCGCGGCACGCCGGGCGATGGACGCCCTGAACGACGGCACCTACGACTACCTGCCCTACACCGCGTTCCGGCTCGCGTCGACCGCCGAGGCGTTCGAAACCGTGGTGCGGTCCAAGCAGATCGGCCGGGTCGTGCTAGATCTGCGCGAACCGGAACCGACCGTGCTGGCCAAACGACCGAGTCTGCCGATCGACGCGCACGCCAGCTACCTGGTCACCGGCGGTTTCGGCGCATTCGGCCTGGCCACCGCGCGCTGGCTGGTCCGCAACGGCGCGCGCCGGCTGGTGCTGGCCGGGCGCAGCGGCGCCACGACGGACGCGGCCCGCGCCGCGATCGCCGAATTCGGCTCCGCCGGTGCGGAAGTCGTCGAGGAACGCCTCGACATGTCCGACTACGACGCCGTCGCGGCGCTGGTCGAGCGCATCCAGGCGAGCGGGCGTCCGCTGCGCGGGGTGTTCCACGCGGCCGGTGTGGTGAACAACCTCGAGGTGCCGCAGATCACCGCCGGGTCGCTGGCGGAGATCTTCGGGCCCAAGGTCGCGGGTGCGGTCAACCTGGACACCGCCGTCACCGCCGCCGACATCGAACTCGACATGTTCGTGCTGTTCTCCTCGGCGAGCAGCATCGTCGGCATCTCGCCCCAATTCGGGTACGCGGCGGCCAACTCGGTGCTGGACATGATCGCCGCCGCCCGCCGCGCCCGTGGCGCTGCCGCGCTGGCGGTGAACTGGGGCTTCATGAGCGGTGGCGGCGGCATGGCCGACTACGAGGCGGTCAGCCGGTATGCGGAGATGACCGGCTACCGCTCGGTGGACATGGACGTGGCCACCGATCTGCTCGGCGAGTGCCTGCGGCTGGACCTGCCGCAGATCGTGCTGTTCGACGTGGACTGGAGCCAGTGGGCACTGGCGCATCGCCCGTCCACCCGCACGCCGCGTTTCGCCGACCAGGTGGCGGCCGCGGGCGGCGGCGCGTCGGGCGCGGGTGCGCTGCGGGCGGAGATCCTCCAGTTGGGTCTGGAGCAGCGCGGCGAGGTGGTGGCCTACCTGCTCGCCGAACAGCTCGCCGCGGTGCTCGGCGTCGACGCCGAGACGGTGGACCTCAACACTCCGCTGCCCGAACTCGGCATGGACTCGCTGATGGGCATGGAGTTCGGCGCCCGCGTGGTGCAGGTGCTCGGCACCCAGCTGTCGGTGCTCGCCGTGATCGGACTGACGTTGCGCGGGCTCGGCGCGCGGATTGCCGAGCAGATTGCCCAAGAAGAAGAGCGCGCGGCGAGGAGCGAGGACGAATGACCGACAACAACCCGAGGGAGCTGGCCCGCGCATTGCTGGCCAGGCACGCGAGCGGAGAGACCGGCGCCGCCGCGCCCGCGGCCGACGGCGCGCGGACCACGAACGGATCCGCGACCGCGACCACCGCCAACGGCCACAGCGCACCGCGCGGGGTCGCCCACACGTCCTTCCGTGACCACCCCGGTGTGCTCGAGGCAGGGCAGCGGTTCGGGCGGTTCGACGCCTGGGTCGAACAGGTCGGTCTGGTCAACCCGTACTACTTGCCGCACGAGGGCGTCAGCGGTGCGGTGACCAGGATGGCCGACCGGGATGTGGTGAACTTCAGCAGCTTCGGCTACCTGGACCTGGCCGCCGACCCGCGGGTGCGGCAGGCCGCCAAGGACGCGATCGATCAGTACGGCACCTCCGCCGCCGCGGTCCGGATCGTGGCGGGCGAGCTGCCGATCTATCGTTCGCTGGAAGCCGAGATCGCCCGCGTCTACGACACCGAGGCAGCCCTGGTGACCGCCAGCGGCTACCTCACCAATGCCGCCGCGGTCGGATTCCTGCTCGGCAAGCGCGATCTCGCGGTCTGCGACGCGCTGATCCACCACAGCGTGGTCTCCGGCACGGAGTGGTCGCGCTGCAAGCGGGTCTCGTTCCGGCACAACGATCCCGAGTCGCTCGAGACGATCCTCAAGATGTCCCGGCGCAGCTTCGACCGGGCC
Source organism: Nocardia sp. NPDC047654 (assembly GCF_043205035.1). NCBI lineage: Bacteria > Bacillati > Actinomycetota > Actinomycetes > Mycobacteriales > Nocardiaceae > Nocardia > Nocardia sp. NPDC047654. The sequence continues at coordinate 242,451 of NZ_JBIDDF010000001.1, read as the reverse complement.
ATGGTGATCATCGAGGGCCTCTACAGCATGGACGGCGACGTGGTCCGGCTGCCCGAGATCATCGAGGTGGCCCGGCGCTACGACTGCTCGATCATGATCGACGAAGCGCACTCGTTCGGCACGCTCGGCGCCACCGGGCACGGCGTGCGCGAGCTGTTCGACCTGCCCGGCGACGCCGTGGACGTCTGGATGGGCACCCTGTCCAAAGCACTCGGCAGCGTCGGCGGTTACCTCGCGGGCAACCGGGAACTGGTCGACGGATTCAAGTACGTCGCGGGCGGATTGAGCATGTACACCGCCGCGCCCGCCCCCTCGGCCATCGGCGCCGCGCTGGCCGGGCTCGAGGTACTGCGCGACGAGCCGGAACGGGTGGCGCGGCTGCGGCACAACAGCGAGTACTTCCACCGCCGTGCGAAGGAACACGGGTTCGACATCGGCACGTCGGAGGATTCCCCGATCATCCCCGTGATGACCGGCGCCGACGAACCGGCCGTGCTGGCGGCACTCGCCATGCTGCAACGCGGCTTCAGCGTGAACGCCATCACCCACCCGGTCGTCCCGGCCGGGGAGGCAAGGCTGCGGTTCTTCATCAACTGCAGGCACACCGAGCAGCACATGGACCAAGCGCTGGCCACGCTGCGCGAGGTGCTCGACGGACTCGCGGACACCGCGGGACAGCAATTCACTCTCGCCCATGAGGAGCAGCACTCGTGAAAATTCCCATCAACCGATCCCTCCTCCGAAAAGCGGTGGTCCCCGGGGTGGCCCTGCTGCTGATGGGCTCGCTGTTCATTCCCGCGCGGTCGGCGCTGCTGCCCACCTACGACGAGGCGGGCGGCCCGATCGCGAGCAGGTTCGACTTCACCGCGATGCCGATCGCGCTGCCCAAGGGCCTGCCGACCGACCGCAAGATCCGCGAGTTGCGGGAGCCGTACAAGCACCTGTCGGCCTGGATCTCCTCGGTCGGCGCGGCGATCGCGATGAACGACTTCGACGGCAACCGGCTGGCCGACGATCTGTGCGTGGTCGATCCCCGTTCGGACACGGCCTTCCTCACGCCGACGCCGGACAGCAACACCGGCCGGTACGAACCGTTCGTCCTCGACCCCAAGCCGTTGCCCGTCGACTCCTCCACCGTCCCGTCGGGCTGCATCCCGGGCGACTTCAACGGTGACGGCCGGATGGACGCGCTGGTGTCGTACTACGGCCGCACGCCGATCCTGTACCTGCAACGCGCCAACGCGACCCGACTGGACGCCAAGGCATTCCGCCCGGTCGACATCGTCCCCTCCCCGAACACCCCGGACGGGCACTACGAGGGCGAGCGCTGGATCACCGCGGCGGTGTCGGTCTCCGACTTCGACGGCGACGGCAAGCCGGACATCTACCTGGGTCAGTACTTCAACGACATGGACGTGCTCTCCAAGGAGGGCCAGCTCGCGCTGTGGATGACCGACTCGCTGTCCAACGCGCGCAACGGCGGCAAGGATCGGATCTTCACGCTGACCTCCGCCGCGTCGGGCAACGAACCGACCGCCGACTACCGCGAGGTGGCCAACCCGTTCCCGATCGGAATGGACACCGGATGGGCGCTGGCCGCCGCCGCGTCCGACCTGAACGGCGATCAGTTGCCGGAGCTGTACGTGGCCAACGACTTCGGGCGCGACCGCCTGTTCGTCAACCAGTCGACACCGGGACGGATCCGCTTCGGTTTCGCCGAGGGCGAGCGCGGCATCACCGAGCCGAAGTCGTATGTGATGGGCCATGATTCGGACAAGGGCATGGCCGCGGACTTCGGCGACCTGAACGGCGACGGCATGCCGGACCTGTTCGTCAGCAACATCGCCGTGCGCTTCGCGCTGATGGAGGGCCACTTCGCCTTCTACAACACCGCCAAGGACACCGCCGACGCGGCGCGTCAGCTCGCCGAGGGCGTCGCCCCGTTCAAGAATCGCGCCACCGACGTCGGACTGGCCTGGGAGACCTGGGGCTGGGACGCCAAGATCGACGACTTCGACAACGACGGTCGCAACGAGGTGGTCCAGGCCACCGGCATGATCAAGGGCGACACCAACCGGTGGCCGCAGATCCAGGAACTCGGCACCATGAACGACAACCTGACCAAGTACCCGTGGTCCTGGCCGATCATCGGCGCGGACGCCGATCTGGCGGGCAGCGATCCGGTCGGCTTCTTCAGCCGCGGCGACGACGGCAAATTCGCCAACCTCACCCATGCCCTCGGCATGGACACCCCCGTCCCCTCCCGCGGCATCGCCGTGGGCGACACCTCGGGCAACGGCGCGCTGAGCTTCGCCGTCGCGCGCCAATGGGGTGATCCGACCTTCTACCACAACAACAAGGCAGGCAACGGCCGGTTCCTCGGCCTGAAGCTGTTCAAGCAGGCCTGGGATGGCACCGCGACCACGAACACCATCGCCGGTCTTCCCACGCAGGGCGTTCCCGCGGTGGACGCCCAGGTCGAGGTCCGCACGGCGGACGGCCGGTTGCTCACCAGCCACCTCGACGGCGGCAGCGGGCACACCGGCAAGCGCGCCACCGAGGTGCACATCGGCCTCGGCGACGTCGACCCCGCCGCCCCGCTGAACGTCGTGCTCCGCTGGCGGGAGACCAACGGCACCCCGCACGACCAAACCCTCCAGCTCGCGCCGGGCTGGCACACCGTGAACCTCGCCTCGGACGCGCAGGAGGTCAAGCAGCGATGAGCGACAACGACAAGAAGGATCCGGGCGAGGCGAAAGCCGCGTCGAACGGTCATCACGAAACCCCGGCGGCCGACGGCAACGGCAGCGCCGCCCACGGCGGTCCCGAGGGCAACGGCGTGGCCCCGGAGAACAATCCGGCCGCCACGGCGGGTAACGGCAACGGGACCAGCGTTACGGCAGCCGAGCGCATCTCGGCCGTGCAGCGCTCGGGCACCGAGTTCGCCAAGGAATGGGTGGAGAAGCCCGCGGCGACCAAAGACCCCCGCTACCTGGCACTGCGCAACTTCGCCATCTCGATCACGATCTTCAACCTGATCGGATTCCCGCTGCTCGGCTTCGAGCAACCGTTCCTCTGGCCGTTCATCGCGCTGGCCACCGCGTACTCCACCGAGATCGGGCTGGAAGTCCTCGCGGCATGGGCGTACAAGCGGCCGCCCGCCTTCCGGGGCCGTGGGCCGCGTGGGCTGTTCGAGTTCTTGCTGCCCGCGCACATCACCGGTCTGGCGTTCAACTTCCTGACCTTCGCGCACGACAAGCTGTGGCCGGTGATCTTCGGCATCGTGGTCGCGGTCGGTACCAAGTGGGTGTTGCGCGCCAAGATCAACGGCAAGATGCGCCACTTCATGAACCCGTCGAACTTCGGTGTCGTGGTGTGCTTCCTGGTGTTCCCGATGATCGCGGTGGCGCCGCCGTACCACTTCACCGAATACATCACCGGCCCGGCGGACGCGCTCATCGTGCTCGGCCTGCTGATGACCGGCACCATGCTCAACGCCAAGCTGACACTGAAGATGCCGCTGATCATGGCGTGGGTGGGCGCGTTCGCGCTGCAGGCCATCGTGCGCGGGCTCATCGAACCGAACATCTCGATCCTGGGCGGTCTGAGCGTGATGACCGGCCTGGCGTTCGTGCTGTTCACCAATTACATGGTCACCGACCCGGGCACCACGCCGTCGGGCAAGAAGCAGCAGATCATGTTCGGCGCCTCGGTCGGCATCATGTACGGCGTGGTCACGGCGCTGCACATCTCCTACGGCCTGTTCATCGCGCTGGTCGTCGTCTGCGGCGCTCGCGGCGTGTACTGGTGGGCGCGCGGCATCGCCGAGTGGTGGGGCCGGCGCGGCGCGACGCCGGCCGCGGAGCAGCCCGTGGTGGCCGACGACCTGGAAGCCGACATCGCACGCGAACCCGAGCCCGCGAAGGAGGCGGCCCGCTCATGACCGGTAGCGCCGAGCCGCGCCGCGTGCTCGGCGCTTTCACCACCGGCGTCACCGTGGTCACCACCGGGTGACCACGGCCGCACGGCATTACCGCCGACGCGTTCACGTCCGGTCTCACCGAATCCCCTGTGCGTCGCCCACACGGCGCTCCCGCACCGGGCCCAAGACTCCACCCCGACGATTGGAGAACCCATGCCCTCGCCGTTGGGTCCGCTGCGCGCGGCCCTCTTCGTCCCCAGTCCGGCCAGTGTCCGCAGGGTGCTCAGCGGATTCGAGCAGCCCGACCAGCACACCGCGCTGGAACTCGAGCAGGTGACCATGCACCTGGTCGGCGGCATCGACTCCGCGGTACGCAGCTCGGACAACGACGAACTGATCGCCGCGCTGCTCCAGGTGCCGCCGAAGTACCGCGGGTTCGCCTACGAAGGCGCGGCGGTCGGCCTCACCGCGATCGACTCGCTGTCGCCCGGCCGGCGCGCCGCCGATCTGATCGACGGCCCGGCCGCTGATTACGCCCTGACCATGTATGTGGGTGTCGGCCTCGCGATGGCGAAGATCCCGAAGCTGCGCTGGAAGAAGCTGTTTCCGCAGCACCCGCTGTTCCGCTGGCTGGCCATCGACGGGTACGGCTTCTACAAGGCGTTCTTCCAGATGCAGCGCTATGTGCGGGACAAGCACGTCGAGACCCGCTACCCCGGCTGGCTCGGTGACCGGGACAACTTGAAGCGCATTGCCGATCAGGGCATGGGCCGCGCGCTGTGGTTCATCGGCGGCGGCAATCCGGCCGGTGTCGTGCGCCTGATCGGCGAGTTCGACCCGAAGCGGCACGCCGATCTGTGGAGCGGCGTCGGCATCGCCGTCACGTTCGCGGGCGGCGTGCAATCGGCTGCCATGGAGGAACTCTGGGATGTGGCCGGTGAATTCCGGCCGCAGCTGTCGCTGGGCTCGGCCATGGTCGCGCGCATCCGGCAGCAGACCAACAGCGTCAACGAGCACAGCGAGGCGGCGGCGCAGGTCTTCTGCGGGACCAGCGTCGCGAAGACCGACGCGCTGATCGAGAGTTCGCTCGATGACCTGCCCGACGACGGCACCTCCGGAACCTACCTGCTGTGGCGGGATCGGATCGCCGATATCGTCACCGCGAGCCGAGCCTGAGGGTCACGGGATGGCACGGGTCAGGGACTGGGTCGGCAAGCACGTCATCGTCACCGGCGGATCGGAAGGGATCGGCGCCGCGGTGGCGGAGGTCTTCGCGCGGCGTGGCGCGCAGGTCTCGATCATCGCGCGCCGGAAGCTTCCGCTGCGCGACACCGCGAAACGATTGGGTGCGAACTGGGCCGCCGCGGACGTGACCCGTCCGGACCAACTCGATTCGGCCATCACGGAACTGGAGCAGCGCAACGGGCCGTGCGACGTCATCGCCTGCTGCGCGGGACTCACACTGCCCGGACGGTTCCTCGAAGTCGACGCCGGCGAGTTCGAGGTACAGATGTCGGCGAACTATCTCGGCGCGGTGCACGCGGTGCGCCGGGTGATGCCGGGGATGGTGCAGCGGGGCGGCGGGAAGATCCTGCTGGTCAGCTCGACTTCGGCGTTTCTCGGGATCACCGGCTACACCGGTTATGGACCCACCAAGGCGAGTATCCGGCAGCTGGCGTTGTGCCTGCGCTACGAGGTCGAGCCGAAGGGCGTGGACGTCACGGTGATCTATCCGGCCGACACCGACACACCGGGGCTGGCGATGGAGAACCAGCGAAAGCCGGTGGAGACCAAGGCGATCACCGGATCGATCGAGCCGATGCCGGCCCGACGGGTCGCCGAGGCCGCGGTGCGGGGAATGGAACGCGGGCATCACCACATCGCCCTCGACCCTCTGACGCGGTTCTTCCTGGCCTGGGCGAACCTGCCCGAGGATCTGGCGCGGCCGTTCATGCGCCGCACCATCGCGAAGGCACTGCGCGGCAACTGAACTCCGACCACGCGAAAGACCCGCTCGCACATCGAATTCGGATGTGAGCGGGTCTTTCGCAGGTTCACCCGATGATGACGACCACGCAGGCCGCGATGAAGAGCACCTGAACCAGACCCCGCAGCGGCAGCGGCATGGTCTTGATGCCCAGATCCGCGCGAGCGGCGCGGACGTTCGCGGGGAACAGGGCCAGCAGCAGGGCGATCAGGCAGGCCGCGGCCAGGTCGGCGGTGGCCGGGATCAGCACGCCGACCGCGCCCGCCAATTCCAGGACGCCGGTCAGCGTCACCAGCGCGGGCGCGTTCGGCAGCCGCGGCGGCACCATGGCGATCAGGGCGTCGCGGCGCGGCTGGAGGAAGTGCGCGCTCGCCGTGAGGACGAGCATCGCGGCCAGGCCGAGTGCGGTCGCCTGCGCCCACGAATCGAGCAGGCCGTCGCCGATCAGCCGGCCGATGAGCCGGGCGAGTGCGGTGACGGCGACGAGGACAACCAGCGGGGCCATCGGATCTCCTGTGCATCGAGAGCAAATCTTGACAGTGGAAAGATTAGGCTCGGCGCCGCAAACTTGTCAATGTCTAGATGATCGGTCACCATCGAGGGATGGCGAAGGACGGCTACCACCACGGAGATCTTCGCGCGGCGCTGCTGACCGCGGCCGCCGAGCGGATCGCCGCCGACGGCGTGGACGCGCTCTCGCTGCGCAACCTGGCCCGGCACGCGGGCGTCTCACACGCCGCGCCCGCCCACCACTTCGGCGATCGAGCCGGTCTGCTCACCGCGTTGGCCACCGAGGGTTTCGAGTTGCTGGCCGAACAGCTCGCGCGAGCAGGCGAGGACTTCCGCGAGGTCGCGGTGGCATACATCCGCTTCGCGCGCGAGCGCCCCGGGCACTTCGACGTGATGTTCCGGCACAGCCTCTTGCACGCGGAGGACGCGGCGTTGCGCGCCGCGCGCGAACGGTCCGCGCTGGCGCTGCGCTCCGGCGTCGCGGACCTCCAACCGGGTCACCGTCACGACCGGCAGCAGGCGACCCAACTCGCCGCATGGTCGCTGGTGCACGGCTTCGCTTCGCTGTGGCGCGAAGGGGCACTGCATAATTCATCACTGGCCGCCGATTCCGATCCGGAGGCCCTGGCCCGCAAGATGTTGTCCACTATCCGGTTCGACTGACCGGAAACCGGCTTGCGCCGAGCCGCCACCGTGCTATCCAGAGACCCGGAAGGAGCGGGCGGCCACTCCCAGCTGCCATCGACATATGGACATCCACGCCTACCCGACCGAGGCGACCACACCGGTGGACCTGACCGAAGCGCACCGGATCGCCGACCACCACTTGGCCAACGGCGACTATGCCGATCGCGGAATCAGCTACCACCTGACCGAGTTCGACACCTGCTTCGTCGCCGTCGCCACCTTCCCCCGCCCGCCGCAGGCCGATCCGGCCAGCCCGCCGGTGATCGTCGGCGGTTCGGTCTGCGTCATCGACAAGCCCACCGGCGCGGTCTCCTACTGGCCGACCTACCCGGCCGACCTGGTGGCCGACCAGTACGCGACCGCGCTGCGAGACGGTCGCCTGGTCATCGAGGACGACTGGCCCGCGGATGACGACGAGTCATTCACGTGACCGAGTCGTCCTGCCGTGCGGGCGGCATCCCGTACCGCTCCCCAACCAGGCGTAGTGCGCCGCGAGCCGCTGCCGACTCGGCCGGTCCGCAAGCCGGAACCATTGTCCCCATTGACAATTGATACCGGTCGGACAACCATGATCAGCGGCCCGGGCCCGCACCGGGCCCGCACCGGGCAAGCGTCAGGCATTCGGAACCGAGCCACAGGAGGCGGGTTTCTCCATGGGGGACGACGATCCCGATGAGAATGCGCGCGAGACAGACCCCCCTCGGCAGCAGGACTCCACCGAGCGCAAGAGTTGGATCCGTCGCCACTCCGGGACGATTCTCACCACGCTGCTGTTCCCGATCGTCTCCGGTTTGATCGTTCTGGCCGTGGAGAAGTTCACCGACGAGGGCAAAGACGAGGATTCCGCCGCGCGAGCCTCGACCTCGGCTCAGCAGACCACGCGCGGTGACAGCCCGAAGGACCCCTCGCCCCCTTCCTCCCGACCGGCGGCCTCGGCAACCGCGTCGGCCGACGAGGTCCGCTGGTCCGGCACGATCAACCTGACCTACCTCGACCTGGACTCCGTCCCGCCTCGCGTCCTGTCGAGCAACAGCGGCGCCAGCGCCTGGGTCAGCTACGACTGGGAGTCCGTCGGTAAATTCTCCGACGCCACCCTCTACGGACTCGGCGGCGGATTCTTCACGACGAAGCCCACCCTCGCCTTGTGGACCACCTCGGGCCAACCCACCCGGCAACAGTGCTCGGAACTCATCTCCACCCAGGGCGTGGAAACCCTACCGGTCACCAAGGACAGCGCCTACTGCGTCAGAACCGCCGCGGGCCGCACCGCCTTCATCACCGGAGTGGCCCTCAGCAACGCGGTCCACGCCTACACAGCCTCGGTCACCGTCTGGTCCGCCATCCAGTAGCCGTTCGTCGCCGTGCCGATTCCGCGGAAGTGGCTCAGTACGCGGGCTGGGCGGGGAGATCCGGGTCGGGGGTTGGTTCGCCCGCGTCGGGGACCTCGGTGCCGCGTAGCGAGGTGCCCGCGGTTTCACGCAGGTAGGTCCAGGCGACGAGGCCGATCAGGGAGGCGCCGACCATGTAGAGGGCGGGGAACAGCGTCCAGCCGGTTGCCTCGATGACGGCCTCGTTGATCAGTGGGGCGGTGCCGCCGAAGACCGCGGTGGAGACGTTGTAGGCCAGCGCGAAACCCGCGTACCGGACATGGGTCGGAAAGATCGCGGGGAAGGTGGAGCTGATGGTGGACAGCTGCGGCACGTACAACAGTCCGAGCACGATGAAGCCGATGATGGCCCACGCGGTGCCCTGCCCCATCAGCCAGTACATCGGCACCGCGAGCACGGCCAGACCCAGCAGGGAGAACAACCACATCGGGCGGCGGCCGACACTGTCGGACAGCCTGCCGAAGAACGGCAGCACCACCATCATCACCACCTGCCCGAGCAGCATCATCGCGGTGGTGGCCGACTCCCCCATACCGATGGTGTTCTGCAGATAGGTGGGCTGGTAGGTGAGCAGCGTGTAGTTCACCACGTTCAGCGCGACCACCAATCCGGCCAGCGTGAGCGTCTCGCGCCGGTAGGTGGTCAGCACTTCGCGCAGGCCACCGGCCGGACGCTTGTGCTCGGCGACTTCGGTGAACACCGGGCTCTCCTCCAGCTTGGCACGCAGGTACCAGCCGGTCAGGCCGAGCGGGATGGCGATCAGGAACGGGATGCGCCAGCCCCATTCGTGCATGGTGTCCGAACCGAGCGCGAGCTGGAAGGCAAGCACGGTCGCGGAACCTCCGACGAAGCCCGCGAGCGTGCCGAACTCCAGGAAACTGCCGAGGAAACCGCGTTTGCGGTCGGTCGCGCATTCGGCGAGATAGGTGGCGGCGCCGCCGTATTCGCCACCGGTCGAGAAGCCCTGCACCACGCGCAGCAGGATGAGCAGAACCGGGGCAAGCACACCGACGGACGCGTGGGTGGGCAGTACGCCGATGGCTCCGGTGGCGGCGGCCATGAGCAGGATCGTGGTGGCCAGCACGGCTTTGCGGCCGATCCGGTCACCGAGCGGTCCCCACACCATGCCGCCGAGCGGCCGCAGGACGAACGAGATGGCGAAGCCGAGCATGGTGCCGAGCGTGCCCAATTCCCCAGGGAAGAAGGCATCGGTCAGGTATGTCGCGGTAGCGGCGTAGACGCCGTAGTCGAACCATTCCGTCGCGTTGCCCATGGCGGAGGCCGCCACGGAACGCCGCAGCGGGAAACTCGCCGATGTCCGGTCGGTCACGTGCACGTCCTCTCCAGTCCGTCCACGGACCTCGGTTCGTTTCACCTCGGGCTACGAGAACCGAAGGTGTGGCACGAAACAGACCGTTACCCAGGATCAGCCCCCGGCAAACAGTCCCGGACCCGAGAAACACACAGAAGCGGTCGCGCTGACCTGCGACGGAGCCATCAATTGTGATGTCGGTCACAACAACTCGCAGCGACCACGGCTATCGGCCCGGCTTCGTGACCGACACACCGGCCGCTTGGGAGCGCCGAAATAGGTCCCGGCCCTACAGCGGCGTCACGTACGCGCCCGCGATGCCGCCGTCGACCAGGAACTGCGACGCGGTGATGAAGGAGGAATCGTCGCTGGCCAGGAAGGCGACGGCGGCGGCGATCTCCTCCGGTTCGGCGAACCGGCCGAGCGGAACGTGTACCAGACGCCGTGCGGCGCGCTCGGGGTCCTTGGCGAACAGCTCCTGGAGGAGAGGGGTGTTCACCGGTCCCGGGCACAGCGCGTTCACCCGGATGCCGTTGCGGGCGAACTGCACTCCCAGTTCCCGGCTCATCGCCAGCACGCCGCCCTTGGAGGCGGTGTAGGAGATCTGCGAGGTCGCCGCGCCCAGCACCGCGACGAAGGAGGCGGTGTTGATCACCGAGCCCCTGCCGCGCTCGAGCATGTGCCCGATGGCGTACTTGCTGCACAGATACACGGAGGTCAGGTTGACCTCCTGGACGCGCCGCCACGCGTCGATGCCGGTGGTCAGGATCGAGTCGTCCTCCGGCGGGGAGATGCCCGCGTTGTTGAACGCGATGTCCAACCCGCCGTAGATCTCGACCGCGGTCTGGAACAGCGCCTCGACCTGCGCTTCCTCGGTGACGTCCACCTGGACGTACCGCCCGCCGACCTCCTCGGCGGCCGCTGCGCCGCTCCCGGCGTCGATATCCGCGACCACGACCTTCGCGCCCTCCGCCGCGAAACGACGGACCGTGGCCAGACCGATACCGCTCCCGCCGCCGGTGACGACGGCGACTCGATCCTGTAAGCGCTGCAACGTATCTCCTGTCGGATTGGCGGGTGTCACCGCGTGGCGAGGAAGACGTTCTTGGTCTCGGTGAAGGCCAGCGCCGCGTCCGGGCCGAGTTCGCGCCCGAGCCCGGACTGCTTGAAACCGCCGAACGGCGTCCAATACCGCACGGAAGAATGCGAATTCACCGACAGGTTGCCCGCCTCCACACCGCGGGCCACGCGCAGCGCCCGGCCGACGTCCCGGGTCCAGATCGAGCCGGACAAGCCGTAATTCGTGTCGTTGGCGATGCGCAGCGCGTCGGCCTCGTCCTCGAAGGGGAGCACCGCGACCACCGGGCCGAACACCTCCTCGGTGAGCACCCGGTCGGTCGGAGCCCCGGGCAGCACCACGGTCGGGGGATACCAGAATCCCGGTCCGTCGGGCGCGCTGCCGGTGAACGCGACCTCGGTGGACGGCTGCACGAACGCGGCGACGCGCTCGCGGTGCGCGGCCGAGATGAGCGGGCCCATCTCGGTGGACTCGTCGGACGGGTCACCGACCCGCACACCGCGCACCGCGGGTTCCAGCAGTTCGAGGAAGCGGTCGAACACGCTGCGCTGCACGAGAATGCGCGATCGGGCACAACAGTCCTGCCCGGCGTTGTCGAAGACGCCGTAGGGCGCGGTCGCCGCCGCCTGCTCCAGATCGGCGTCGGCGAAGACGATGTTCGCGCTCTTGCCGCCCAATTCCAGCGTCACCCGCTTCACCTGCCGCGCGCAGCCCGCCATGATCTGCGTGCCGACCTCGGTGGAGCCGGTGAACACCACCTTCCGGACGGCCGGGTGGGTGACGAAGCGCTGCCCGACCACCGACCCCTTGCCGGGCAGCACCTGGAACACGCCATCGGGCAGGCCCGCCTCGAGCGCGAGTTCGCCGAGCCGCAGGGCGGTCAGCGGCGTGACCTCGGCGGGTTTCAGTACGACGGTGTTGCCCGCGGCGAGCGCGGGCGCGAAGCCCCACGCCGCGATCGGCATCGGGAAGTTCCACGGCACGATCACCCCGACGACGCCGAGCGGTTCGTGGAAGGTGATGTCGACCCCGCCCGCCACCGGAATCTGGTTTCCCAGCAGGCGTTCCGGCATCCCGGCCGCGTAGTGCAGGACATCGCGGACGTTGCCCGCTTCCCATCGCGCGTTGCCGATGGTGTGCCCGGAATTGACCACCTCGAGCCCGGCGAGGTGCTCCAGATCCGACTCGACCACCTCGGCGAACCGGCGCAGCAATCGTGCCCGGTCCCCCGGCGCCACCTCCCGCCACGCGGTCGCGGCGTGCTGCGCGCGGGCGATGGCGGCGTCGGTCTCCGCTTCCCCGGCGAGTTCCACGGTGGTGACCACCTGCTCGGTCGCCGGGTTGACCACCTGCGCTGTCGTCACCGGTCGCGCTCCCTTCCATAAGTCTCCGCCGCTACCACCAGTGCCCGGACCAACCGGCGATCGGTGGCGTCGGCCTCCGGGTGCCACTGCACACCGACCAGGAACGAGCCGTCGGTGGATTCCACGGCCTCGATCGTGCCGTCGGCGGCGTACGCGGTGGCGGTCAGGCCCTCGGCCAGCCGGTCGACGGCCTGGTGATGGTGGCAGTGCACCTTCAGCTCCGGACCGGCCAGGCGGGCGACGCGGCTGCCCGCGATCGTCAGCACCCGGGTGGCGGTGAACCCGCCCTCGACGCCGGAGTGCTCCTCGTGACCGACGACATCGGGCAGATGCGGGATCAACGTGCCGCCGAGCGCGACATTCGCCAGTTGCAGGCCGCGGCACACCGCGAGAATCGGCAGGCCCGCGGCTCTGGCCAGCTCGAACAGGCCGAACTCCGACTCGTCGCGGTCGGGCCTGGTGTAGCCGGGTATCCCCGCCGAAGAGACACCGTAGCGAGCGGGATCCACGTCCGCGCCGCCGGTCAGCACCAATCCGTCGAGCCGCCGCACCAGCTCGGGACGCGCGACGCCCGCGGGCGGCAGCAACACCGGGATGCCGCCCGCTGCCGCCACCATCTCGACGTAGGCGTGGGGCAGGACCGCGCTCGGCAGATCCCACGCGTTGAACCGGGTCCGCTCCACATACGTGGGCAGGCCGATCACGGGACGGGCTCCCGCGACCTCAGAGTCGTTCGAAACCACGGATACGCTCCCAGTCGGTGACCGCGGCGTCGTAGGCGTCCAGCTCGACCCGCGCCGCGTTGCGGTAGTGCTCCACTACATCATCACCGAAGGCCGCGCGGGCCACCGTGCTGCCGGAGAACAGCTGGGCCGCTTCGCGCAGCGTCCGCGGCACCCGGGGGCGTTCGGAGTGGTAGGCGTTGCCGCGGAACTCCGGCTCCAGCGGCAGCCGGCGATCGATGCCGTGCAGTCCCGCCGCGACCAGGGCGGCCACGGCCAGGTACGGGTTCACGTCGCCGCCGGGCACCCGGTTCTCGAACCGCAGCGAATGGTCCTCGCCCACCACGCGGATGGCACAGGTGCGGTTGTCCCGCCCCCACGCGATCGCGGTCGGCGCGAAGCTACCGGCGGCGAACCGCTTGTAGGAGTTGATGTTCGGCGCCAGCAGGTAGGTGAACTCGCGCAGGCAGTCCAGCTGGCCCGCGATGAAATGCCGCATCAGCGGCGACATGTCGTCCGCCCCGTCACCCGCGAACACGGGCTTGCCCGCGTCATCGCGCAGGCTGAGGTGGATGTGACAGGAATTCCCCTCGCGCTCGTTGTATTTCGCCATGAACGTCAAGCTGCGCCGCTCCTGGGCCGCGATCTCCTTCGCGCCGGTCTTGTAGATGCTGTGGTTGTCGCAGGTGACCAGGGCTTCGTCGAATCGGAAGGCGATCTCGTGCTGGCCGGGGTTGCATTCGCCCTTGGCCGACTCGACATACATCCCGGCGCCGTCCATCTCCTTGCGGATGCGGCGCAGCAACGGTTCGATCCGCCCGGTGCCCAGCATCGAGTAGTCCACGTTGTACTGGTTGGCCGGCGTCAGCCCGCGATACCCGGCGTTCCAGGCCGCCTCGTAGCTGTCGTCGAACACCAGGAACTCGAGTTCGGTCCCGACGAACGCGTGCAGGCCGCGCTCGGCCAGCCGGTCCAGCTGCTTGCGCAGCACCTGACGGGGCGAGGCGGGCACGGGCCGTCCCTGCGGCACCACGTGCTCGACGTCGCACAGCACCAGCGCCGTGCTCGGCCACCACGGCGTCGTCCGCAGCGTCCGCAGATCCGGTCGCAGCACGACGTCCCCGTACCCCGTCTCCCAGGACGACAGCGTGTAACCGTCGACCGTCGTCATGTCGACGTCCACCGCGAGCAGGTACCCGCACGCCTCGGTGGCGTGCTCGACCACCTCGTCCAGGAAATAACGTGCCGCGCAGCGCTTTCCTTGCAGTCGCCCCTGCATATCGGTCATGGCGACCAGCACCGTGTCGATCTCGCCGGTGTCGACCCGGTCCCGCAATTGCGCCACACTCAGCATCCCGCTACGCATCCACGACCCCTCTCGGCACCAACCGTGCTCACGCTAGAGCAAAACGGACACCTTTGTGAGGCGACACCCGAATCTCGTCCGCACGGCGTGCCGGTGCGGGATCAGGCCAGCTCAGCGGCACTCGGTGGCGTCAGTCGCGGTCAGGACAACGGATTGCGGAGGGCGGCGGAGAGGACGGAGGGGCGGCGCGGTCGGGGGCGCGCCAGCACCGGCGGGCGCGCTCCACGGATCGGCCGTCCCAGCCACATGCGGGCGAGCAGGGCCGCGAAACTCAGGTGACCGCTCAGCGCCGGACCGGCGAAGGCGAGCGACCACCGGGTCCACGTACCGGCCGCGGGCAGCTCGCGGCCGGCGAAGCGGCCGGCGAGCCAGTCGACCATCACCGGCAGCGCAAGGAACTGCAACAACAGATGGGTGCTGAGCCGATCGCGAAGGTAGCGCACGTGGACGCCCGCTTCGACGTAGCGCGCGACGTGGCCGTCGACGTCGGCGACCGCGATCACCTCGTCGTGCACGCCTTGCAGCACGAGCATGGGCAGCGCGGGCGCCCGGCGGCCGGGGTGGATGTCGTCGAGGATCCGCCGCAACCCGTCCTGCGCGATCATGGCGGCGAGCCCCGCGCCACTGTGTTTGTCGATGTCGCGCCGGGCGAAGCGATACAGCAGCGGGAACGTCGCGGTGGTCTCGGTCTCGGCCAGCCAGCCCAGATACCGCGCGTCCAGGTGGGCGCGCAGCATGCGGTCCAATTCGGGGTACCCGCGGCGCAGTCCGGCGGTGAAGACGGCCGCGAAGCCCGCGAAAAGCGTGCCGTTGAGCCGGACGAACGCGGCCGCCGGATCACCCACCGGCGACCCGGCCACCGCGCCGACGACATTCAACTCGGGCGCGTACTCGGCGGCCGCCTCCGCGGCCCAGGCGGTGGCCAATCCCCCGCCCGAATATCCCCACAGCGCAATGGGTGTAGCCGGATCCAGACCCAACGGCAGGAAGGCGAGGGCGGCGCGGACCGCGTCCAGCGCGCGATATCCCGGCTCCCTGGCCACCCCGAACCGGCCGGCCGTTCCACCGTGATCCGGAACCGACACCGCCCAGCCGCGCGCCAAGGCACTGACGATCAGCGGCAGCTCGAGCTGCGGAATCGAACCGGCCGCCCGCGCTCCGCGCCGAAGCGAGTACGAGGGCAGGCATTTCGAGGCGACCGCGTCGATCGCGCACTGGAAGGAGACCAGCGGGCGCGGCTCGGCCGGATCCGCGCCCCACGGCAGCAGCACCGTGGTCACCGCGACCTCCGGCACACCATCCAGATCACAGGTGCGATAGAGCAACTGCCAAGCCGAGATACGCTGCGGCACAATACCGAAGAATCCGATCTCCACCGCGCGCGTGCGGACGATCGCACCGGGGCGCAAGCGTTCGACCGCGGGCGGTGGGACGTAGAACGGATCGTCTTCGGGCAACATCGGCCGATCCGAGAACGTCGCCGGCTCCGGCGGCACCGGGCCGCCGTCCCATTCGAGCTCCACACTCATCCGGTTTTCCTTTCCGACGGCACGGCCGTGATCGCGGGCGCCGCCGTGCCGACGACAGCGGGGTGGCCCGTATTCCACCCAACCAATGCGCCGGCCGGAAAAGAATTGGCTCGCGCGCCAATCAAGCGCTCGCGAATTCTCGCGCCGATGCAGTGACAGCGTGGCTCACAAGCTGCCGTTGCCGCCGATCATCCACGGATTGAAGGCGCATTCCAGCGACGGGTGCGCGACCGGATCCAGCGCGTGCAGCACGATCGAGGCCGCCCGCGGGGAATACATCATCGTCAGGTGGTCGGACATATCCTGCTCGCACCCGTCTTGCAGTGTGACGTTGTCCACCGTCGCGTCCGGACCGGCCTGCAGGAATGTCCATTGATAAGGGTTGGTGACCTCGTCGTGCCGGGAGCCGATCGCCGTGTACTCGACGCCGGGCACGGTGTCGCCCTGCGCGTTCAGGCCGGCGTAGAACGACGAGCCCACCGCCTGCTGGATATTGGCGATGCCGACCAGCGGCTCGTAGAACCCGAGGATATCGACGCCCAGGTTGTTGATGATCCGGCCCAGCGTCGCCATGCCCATGAGCGAGGTGCCGTGGTGGGTGGCGCCCAGGCTCACCAGCTTGCCCACTTTGCCCTGACCGCCTTCGAATTTCAGATAGTGGTTGGCGACCGTGCCACCCTGGGAATGCCCGACGATGTCGACGGCCTGCGCGCCGGTCGCGCCCAGCACACGATCGATGAAGTCCCGCAACTGCACCGCCGAATCCTCCATCCGCCCCACACCGAAGCGCCCGGGCAGGACCGGTCCGAGCCCGCCGCCCTGCATCAGGCCGGATCGCCCGAAGTTGAAGGCGAACACGCAGATTCCGGCGCGCGCCAGCCGCGGCGACAGGGAGGAGAAGGTGTCGTAGGCGTTCAGCCAGGTGCCGTGCAGCAACACCACCGGTCGCGGGTGTTCGGCGGACGGCGCGCAGTTCCAGCGGTTGGCGCCGGGCGGAGCCGCGTCGGGATGGGTCAGCCCGTAGCCGAAAGCGGCCAGATACGCCGACATCTCCGGACCTTCGCCGGACGCGTCGGACGCGACGCTGGTCGCCCATCCCGACGAACTGCCGGTGTCCACGATCGCGCGCGGCTGCCTGCCGTCCGGGGCGGGGGTGAGGCCCGCGCTGATGTAATCGGCGAGGGCCTGCTGGGTCGGTTCGATCTCCTCTTGTGCCTGCGCCATCCCGCCGCCGAGCGCGGTCGCCATTGTCACCCCTGCGATCACCGCGGCCCCGAGAATCGCCTGCCGAGCGTTGTGCATCATTGCCAACATCGAGTTCACTTTCATTCGCACCGAACGAACGCGACTCGGCGGTGCGTCGAGCACCGCCTCCGAATGTATCCCGCGCCACATTCGGAGGGAGATGTGATCGGGGCCATATCTATGAGCCGCTTTTCGAATGTAGGGCGCTCTCCGGGCCGGTGTCACTGCACCTAGAGGAGAAGATTCCCTCCGGAATATTGGCGCGCGAGCCAAAATTCGGGCGACCACGCCCATGGCCTTGCCGCTGTTTGTGTGGTCGGAAACAATCGGCCCATGTCCGTCGTGTTGTCCCCGGTGGCCGGAGACGCCCCGCTCGTCGCCCGGTTGCTGGCTCGCTGGCCCCAGATCGCCGAGCGCATGCTCGCCGCAGGTCTCGGCACCACCCCGCCGGCCGCCGACCTGCCGGAGGGCCACTTCACGGCCGAGGTGCTTCCGGCGATCTACGCCTGCGGCCGCGCGGTGCTCCAGGCGATCGGCGAACAGCGCAGCTTCACCCAGGCCGAGGTCGCGACGTTCGTCGCTCCGGTGGCCGAGCGGCACGCCGAGGACCGGCTCCCGTTGCCCGTGCTGATCGAGGCCATCCACGGCTCCGCGCAGACGGTGCTCCATGAGGCGGCCGCGCTGGCCTCCCGCGAAGAACTCGACGAACTCGTCCTGGTCGGCAGCAGACTGCTCGAGCTGCTCATGCGGATCAACATCACCGTCGTCGAGGCCTACACCGAGGTCGAGCAGTCCATCTACAACGCCGAACGAGAGGCGCGTCGCGCCCTGTGCTCGGCGCTGCTGCACGGGTTGCCCGCCGCCGAGCTGGCGGCGCGGGCGGACACCGCACTCGCCGAGCAATACACGGTGCTCGCGATCCACATCCGCCACCACGACCAGCCGAGCACGGTCGCCACGCTCGTCGGGCGGCGGCGCATCCGGCTGCTGCACCGCGCCTTGGACGCTCTCGCGGGCACCACCACACTGGTCACTTTCGACGGCTGGACCGGAATCGCGTTGCTGCCCAGCGCTTCCGACGCCGAACTCGACGACACCCGCTACCACCGGCTCGCCGAGGAACTGACCGAACACCTCGGGGCGCCGGTGTTCCTCGCCGAATACGCGTCCGTGCCGCAGGACGCCATCGCCCAGACGGCGAAGGAAGCCACCGACCTCGCCGAACTCGCGCGGCTGCTCGGCAAGCCCGCGGGCGTCTACCGGCTCGACGACCTGCTGCTGGAATACCAGCTCACCAGACCGGGTACCGCGCGCGCACGGCTGGCCGAGCGCATCTCCCCCATTCTGGACAGTCCGCACCTGCTCGAGGCGCTCGACGCGCACCTGCGCCACGGCTCCGACCGCAAAGCCGCGGCGGCCGAGATCCACGTGCACCCCAATACCTTCAGCTATCGCTTGCGCCGCGTCGCCGAACTCACCGGCGTCGATCCCACCGATCCGCGCGATTCACGGTTACTGGCGGCCGCGCTGACGATTCAGCGCCTGTATCCCGTCCGGCCGGCCGGTGAGGGCAGGTCCTAGCCGGGAACTCGCTCGCGCCGCGCGCCGGTCATGGCTACCGTCCGACGCATGGGAGACGAGCACGGGTCGATCGAAGGGGGCGGCTATCTGCTGACCGGTCGATCGCTGAGCGAATACCGGGCCATGTTCGCGCTCACCGACGACGACCTGCGTGGCGAGATCCTCGACTGCCCCGGAGGCGCCGCGAGCTTCGCGGTGGAGGCGGCGGCGCTCGGCGCGCGGGTGGTCGCTGTGGATCCGGTCTATCGACTGCCCGCCGCGGAGCTGATCGCTCTGGCGGCTGAGGAACTCGAGCACAGCACGTCCCACACGACAGCCGCCGCCGACCGCTACGTCTGGGATTTCTACGGGGATCTGGACGGCCATCGGCTTGTGCGAGAAGCCGCCGCGGCCCGGTTCGCCGAGGATCTGCGCGCCAACCCGGAGCGCTACCGCTTCGGCCTCCTGCCCGCGCTCGATTTTCCCGATCGCGCCTTCGACCTGGTGCTGAGTTCGCATCTGCTGTTCACCTACGCCGACCGCCTCGATTTCGACTTCCACTTGGCGACGCTGCGGGAACTGGCGCGATCGAGCCGTGGCGAGGTACGGGTGTTCCCACTCGTCGACCACGCGGGCGGGCCGCTGGACGACCTGCTCGATCGCCTCCGAAAGGCGTTGCACGCCGGAGGAATTCGAACGGATATCGCCGAAGTGGACTTCGAGTTCCAGCGCGGGGCGCGCTCGATGCTGCGATTGATCGCGACCTGACCGGGCCCGAGCAAGCCAGGATCGCCGACGCGCTCGCGGGCGTCGGCCGCAGCGCCGCCATCGCAGTCCTCACCGGCGCCGGGCTCATACGCGGGGCTGCGCCGTCGCCGCGTTCGCGATCCCACGTGAGCGCCACCCGACCTGGCCCGAGAGGGCGAACCTGTGTTAACTTCACTGTGAATCGCAGTTAACTTAACTGATCGGAGAGGGCTATGAGGTCCGCCGTCATCGTCGATGTCGTCCGTACACCGTCCGGTAAGGGCAAGGCAGGCGGCGGCCTGTCGGAAGTGCATCCGGCCACCCTGCTGGCGGGCGTGCTCGCCGAACTCGTCGCCCGCAACGACCTCGATCCCGCGCTGGTGGACGATGTGGTCGGCGGATGCGTCACGCAGAGCGGGGAGCAGGCGTTCAACATCAGCAGGACCGCCGCGCTGGCCGCCGGGTTCCCGGAGTCGGTGCCCGCCACCACGGTGGACCGGCAGTGCGGGTCCAGCCAGCAGGCGGCGCACTTCGCGGCGCAGGGTGTCATCGCGGGCGCCTACGACATCGCGATCGCCTGCGGTGTGGAGTCGATGAGCCGCGCGCCGATGTTCTCCAACGGCCAGGGCAAGGACGCCAACCGCGGCCCGCTCGCGCACCGGTACCCGGAGGGCTTGATCCAGCAGGGCATCGCGGCCGAGGTGATCAGCGCCCGATGGAAGTTCGATCGCGCCGCGCTCGACGAGTTCGCGGCCCGCTCACATCGGCTCGCCGCCGAGACCGCGGCGGCGGGCGGCTTCGACAACGAACTGGTGGCCGCGGGCACGCTGACGGCCGACGAGACCATCCGGCCCGCCACCACCGGCGAAAGCCTCGCGAAGCTGCGGCCCGCCTTCGTCGACGATCAGTACACAGCGCGCTTCCCCGAGATCGAGTGGTCGATCACCCCGGGCAACTCCTCGCCGCTGACCGACGGCGCCTCCGCCGCGCTGATCATGAGCGAGGAGGCGGCGGCGAAGCTCGGGTTGCGCCCGCGCGCCCGCTTCCACTCGTTCGCCGTGGTGGGCGACGATCCGCTGCTCATGCTCACGGCCGTCATCCCGGCCACGCGCAAGGTGCTGGATCGCGCCGGACTGAGCATCGACGACATCGACGCCTACGAGGTGAACGAAGCGTTCGCGCCCGTGCCGCTGGTCTGGCAGCAGGAGGTGAACGCCGATCCGGACAAGCTCAACCCCCGTGGCGGCGCCATCGCCCTCGGCCACCCGCTGGGCGCCTCCGGCACCCGCATCCTGTCGACCCTGGTCAACCACCTGGAGCAGACCGGCGGCCGCTTCGGCCTGCAGACGATGTGCGAGGCGGGCGGTCTGGCCAACGCGACGATCATCGAACGCCTCGGATGAGCGACCGCACGGCACTGGTAACCGGCGGGTCGCGCGGTATCGGCGCGGAGGTGGCGCGCCGCCTGGCGGGCGAGGGGTATCACCTGACCCTGGCCGCGCGAACGCCCGAAACCCTCGAGCAGACCGCGGCCCGCCTGCGCGAGGAGACGGGCGCCGAGGTGCACACCGTGGTCGCGCAGATGACCGACCTCGATCAGGTGCGCGCTCTGGCACAGGCACACGAGGAACGCTTCGGTGGGATGAACGTGCTGGTCCTGAGCGCGGGCACCGGCACGGCGGGCGCCGTGGCCGACCTGCCCGCGAAGGCGAACGAGCGCATGCTCGACGTGAATTTCCGCGCGCCGTTGACCCTGATCCAGGCGGCGCTTCCGCTGCTGCGCAAGAGCGCGAGCACCGACCGCGAGCGCGGCGCGAAGATCGTCGCGCTCGCGTCGATCACCGGCGTCGCGGGGGAAGCGGGCCTAGCCGCGTACGGCGCGACAAAGGCGGCGCTCATCTCGCTGTGCGAGACGGTTTCGCTGGAGGAGTCCGGGAACGGCGTCAGTGCGACGGCGGTGTCTCCCGGTTACGTCGACACCGATATGACCGCGTGGAAGCGGGAGGTGCTCGACCGGTCCGCCATGCTCACCACCGGTGACATCGCCGAAATGGTACTGGCGATCACCCGGTTGTCCCGCAACGCGGTGGTGCCGAACATCGTGCTGTCCCGTGCCGGTGACCAGCTGTGGCGCGCTTGAGCACCGTTACCGGACAGCGACCGAAGCGCGGGTCCGTCGCCGGAAGTAGCGCGCGAATCCGAGTTCGGTGAATTCCGATTCGGGTCGGACAATTCGACGCTGAATTGCCCGACTCGATTGTGGCGATTACGCGTAATCGCCGCCCGGCATTTACCGCCGAGAATTAGCCCGGCGCCTACCGAAACTCGGCGGTAGGCGCCGGTGGCGCATCAGAGGTAGGCGCCGCACACGGGCCAGGCGCCCGGACCCTGGGTCGCGAGCACGTTCTCGGCGACGCGGATCTGCTCTTCGCGGCTGGCGCTGGAGGGGCTGCCGGAGCCGCCGTTGGCCTCCCAGGTGCTCTGGGTGAACTGCAGGCCGCCGGCGAAGCCGTTACCGGTGTTGGTGGACCAGTTGCCACTGCTCTCGCACTGCGCGACGGCGTCCCAGTTATGGGCCGACGCGGTGGCGGTCGAGAGACCGAACGGCACGGCGACGAAAGCGCCGATGGCCGCGGTGAAGCCGAGAACACGAGTGGTGAATTTACGGTTATGCGACATGAGATTTCCCGCCTGCGCCCACCGGCTCGACGTATATCGCCGCGCCCCTGTCCCCAGGAAGGTTGTGGACACTCGAACCGCGGGACAGGGTTTCCGGCGTTCTGCGATTCGAGCTCGATCTCGGTGTTGCCCCGAGCCGTCACCGACGTTAGCGGAGATGTCGCGGCAGATCACGTTCGAATAACGCGCCGCGACATTTGACCCCTGGTCGAGACTCGCAGCCATTCCCGCAGGTCGATCGGTGGAAAATCCGCCATATAGAACGTGCGTAATGCTTCCGTTATGTGTTCGAGATCACGATTAGATCGTGAAACGAGTCGCATTTTCCCAGGTCCACGACTTGCGGTAGTAGGTAGACAACCGCCCTGCGGGGCGCGCGGGCGACTCCAGCGACCGACTCGTTATCTTCGATATCGACCACTTTCCCCGCCGCGCGCCCGATGCGACGACGGCGCGGCGCGGAAGCGATCCGTGACCTGGATACGGGCCTCCGCGCATGCGTCGCACGACCGCGGGCGCGCTCACGCCGACCTGGTAAAACGGCGCGGACCAGGCGTTATAGCGGTGGACCGCGGAGATGAGAGCGTCTTCGCCTCCGCGGCCCCCGCCTATCGACACACCAACGGTTCGCCACCCCGGCCACGACAGCGGCCGCAACCACTGCCGTGGGTAACGACTCGGACTACTTCCCGTGCGCCCGCAACTGGTAGAGCCCCTCGGTTTCCGCGACGACCACACCGTCGGCGTCGGTCACCACCGCACGCAATGTGAAGTCGGATTTGCCGTTCGCGGCCGCCTCTTCGCCGATGCGCGCGATCTCCTCCTCCGACAGCGTCGCCTCCGCGCGCACGTCGGTCTTGGCCGGCTTGCGGAAGAAGATGCGCAGGTCCTTCACCAGCGGATAGAACGCCGAGTTGTCGAAGGTCGCGACCGCGATCGCGCCGCCGAGGATCTCGGCGACGGTGAACAGCACACCGGCGTACATCACGCCGAAGTGGTTGCCGTTGCCCTCGGCGGGCACCGAGGTCGCCGCGAAACCGCGGCGCACCTCCACCGCCTGCACGCCCATCTTGTGCGCGATCGGGATGGTGAATTCCAGTGCCCCGTTGACGATGTCCTTGAACGGAGGAGTTTCGACGTCGCTCATCGCAATCGTCCCTTCACGCCGGAGGTGGCCAGCACCTCGTTGTCTCTGCCACGGCCACCTGGGTGGACCTCACCGAAGCGTAGGCCCCCGGGTCCGCGCACCGACAAGGTGTTGGCACTGCGCCAACACCGCCGGTCACCCGATCAGAGGCTGCGGGCGATGATCTCCTTCATGATCTCGTTGGTGCCGCCGTAGATCTTCTGCACCCGGCTGTCGGTCCACATCCGGGAGATCGGATATTCGGTCATGTAGCCGTAGCCGCCGTGCAGCTGGAGGCAGTCGTCGGCCACCGACATGGCGCGGTCGGTGGTCCACCACTTGGCCATGGCGACGGTCGGGATGTCCAGTTCCCCGCGCAGATGCCGCGCGATGCAGTCGTCCAAGAAGACGCGGGCCACCCTGGTCTCGGTGGCCGCCTCGGCGAGGGTGAACTTGGTGTTCTGGAACGCGAACAGCGGTTTGCCGAAGGCGTGCCGCTCCTTCGTGTAGCGCAGCGTCACCTCCAGCGCGGCCTCCATCCCGGCCACCGACCCGACGGCGATGATCAACCGCTCCTGCGGGAGCTGCTGCATCAACTGGACGAAGCCCTGGCCTTCCTGCGTGCCGAGCAGGTTCGACACCGGAACCCGGACGTCCTCGAAGAACAGTTCGGAGGTGTCCTGCCCCTTCTGACCGACCTTGTCCAGCACCCGGCCGCGCCGGAAGCCCGGCCGGTCGGCCTCGACCAGAACCAACGAGATGCCGCCCGCGCCCTCGCTGGTGTCGGTCTTGGCGACCACGATGATGAGGTCGGCCTGGCTGCCGTTGGTGATGAAGGTCTTGGACCCGTTCACCACGTACTCGTCGCCATCGCGGATCGCCTTGGTCTTCACGTTCTGCAGGTCCGACCCCGTGCCGGGCTCGGTCATGGCGATCGCGCCGACGACCTCACCGCTGGCCATCTTCGGCAGCCACTGCCGCTTCTGCTCTTCGGTGCCGTAGTGCAGCAAGTAGTGCGCGACGATGCCGCTGTGCAGCGTGGCGCCCCACGAGGTGTCGAACGCCTTGGCCTGCTCTTCGATGAGTACGGCCTCGTGCGCGAAGGTGCCGCCGCCCCCGCCGTACTCCTCCGGGATCGACGCGCACAGCAGGCCGAGCGCGCCCGCCTTGGTCCAGAAGTCACGGTCGACGTGGTGCTGCTCGATGAACTTGTCGATGTTCGGCGTCAACTCCTTCGCGAAGAACGAGCGGGCGAGCTCGCGCAGGGCGTCCAGGTCGTCGTCGAGCCAGGCGGACCGGTAGGTCGTCATCGGGTGTGTCCTTGCGAAAGTCTGATACCGACAGTTACGGGTACAGTGTGTACCAATCGACTGCCGGGTACAAGGTGTACCACCTGATCGGCCGACGGATACGCTGAGCCGCGTGGCACGACAACCCTGGGTGGACACCGCCGACGCGCGACGGTCCACCAGCAACCGGCCAGGCCGGGACGAGCGTCGCCGCGCCATCGTGCAAGCCGCGATCGCGGCGATCGAGGAGGACGGCCCGCACGCGCTCACCGGCCGGATCGCCGATCGGGCCGGATTGGCCCGCACGCACGTCTACCGGCACTTCGCCAGCAAAGAGGAACTCGACCTGGCGGTCGCTCGGCACGCGCACCGGGATCTCACCGAACGGATTCGCGCGCAACTGGCCGTGGACGGCACCCCGCTGGACATCATCCGCGCGCCGTTGGCCCAGCACGTGCGGTGGGCCGCCGAGCATCCCAATCTGTATCGCTTCCTGGTCGGACGCGACTACCGGCGCGGCCGCAACGAGCCGCGCGTCGGCGGAAGCGCTTTCGCCGCCGAGATCTCCGCGGCGGCGGCACGCTACCTGCCGGATTTCGGGGCCGACCCCTTGGCCGCGGACCGGGTGGTGGTCGCGCTGCTCGGCTTGGTCGACGCCTCGGTGCGCTGGTGGCTGGAGCACCACGACACCACCGAGACCGCCCTCGTCGACCGCCTGACCACCGAGTGCTGGTTGCTCATCGACAACCGCCTGCGCGACCTCGGCATCGCGATCGACCCGCGAAAACCACTGCCGGGCAACTGAACCGGCACGTCGCGCGAGATCGCCTGGTCACCGTGCGGCAGGGACCACTTCGCGCGTGATGGCGTGCACGAAATCGGGGAGATCACCGGGGTTGCGCGAGGTGAGCAGCGTCCACCCGTCCTCGGTGGAGCGCACCGCCGCTTCGTCGACCCAATCGCCGCCCGCGTTGACGATGTCGGCGCGAAGCGAGAAGTACGAGGTCAGTGTCTTACCCCGCACCAGCTCGGCGTTCACCAGCAGCCACGGGCCGTGACAGATCGCGGCGATCGGCTTGCCCGCGCGCGCGAACTCCTTGGCCAATTCGATCGCCCGGTCGGTGACCCGCAACTTGTCCGCGTTCACCGTGCCGCCGGGCACGACGAGTACGTCGAAATCGTCCACCGACACTTCGTGCAGCGACGTATCCGGTTGCACGACGGCGTCTTTCTCCGTGTCGTGCTGATACGTCTGCACCTCTTCCCGCTTCGGCGCGGCGTGGGTGACCCGCGCGCCGCGCTTGCGCAGTTCGTCGCGCGGCACCAACAGCTCGTCCCGCTCCACCCCCGTGTTCGACGTGATGATCAGCACGCGCGTTCCATCCAACTGATCGGTCATGAGCGACTCTCCTTTCGCCTCGGGTTGGTCCTCTTTCGGCATGCCGCGCGAAGGCCGGGCTAAACCTCGCCGGCGGCGCGGTCCGCGTCGTCTTCCGGCGGCAACAGCGTGCTGGAGAGATGCTCCTGCGCCAGCCTGCGCAGCGCGGCGAGCAGGGTGTCGCCCAGAATCGTTCCGACGATGGCGGTTTCGGTCATCCGCTCCAGGCCGGGTTGGTCGCGGACCAGGGCGATGTCGGTGGCGGCGATGGCTTCGCTCGCGCCCGCGTAGTCGTCCATCGCGGCGACCACGTCGTCGTGGCCGAGCAGGCGCAGGGCGGCACAGACGTCCACGAGGGTGCCACGCGCCGGGCTGTCGTCGTGGATCCGCCAGCCACGCCGGTCCAGCAGTGCCGCGACGTTCTGCGCGGCGGCCTCCCGCTGCTCGTCACCGACCTGCGATCTCCGCCCGCCCAGCGCATACTGCACATGGCCGAGCGACTCCCGCGCCGACAGGCTGCCGCTGTCGAGCGCCGCGAGCAGTTCCTTCGCCGCTTCGATGGACACACCGCCGATGTCAACCAGCGCCCGGATCAGCCGCAGCCTGCTGACGTGGACATCGCTGTATTCGGCCTGATTGCGATGGGTGCGCACACCGGAGGGCAACAGCCCCTCGCGCACGTAGTACTTGATCGTCGCGGAGGGGACGCCGCTTACGCGGCTGAGCTCGGCGATCCGCATCGGACTCCTCGGACTGGTTCGGCTTCTTGACAGTAGATAGTACAGCTATCCATAATCAGAACTGATAGTGCAACTATCGATAGTCTGAGTTCCTGAAAGGCCGACGTGTCGTGACCGCCCTCTTCCAGCGTTTCCCCGCTCTCTCCTGGCATCGGCCGCTGATGCTGCTGGCCGTGGCGATGGCCCTGCTGGTCGCCTGGTCGATCGGGGGGATGATCGTCGACGACCGCGCCCTGACCGGGCTGCCGATCTGGGCCAAATCCGCCAAGTTCGCCCTTTCGGTGCTGATCTATGCCGTGACCTGGGCGTGGTTGCTCGCCCAGCTCACTCGATGGCAGCGCATCGCCTGGTGGGCGGGGACGGTGGCGGCGCTCGGCTTGGCGGTGGAACTGATCGTCATCACCACCCAGATCGTGCGGGGGACGACCAGCCACTTCAATTTCACGACGCCGTTGAACGCGGCGCTGTGGAACGTCATGGGTTCATCCATCGTGGTGGTCTGGATCGCCACCCTCATCGCGTCGGCGGCGTTGTTCGCCGACCCGGCGGCCGACCCGGCCCGCAACACGGCGATCCGGTACGGCGCCGCGCTCTCGCTCGCGGGCGCCGCACTGGGGATGCTGATGGTGCGGGCAACGCCCGAGCAGCGAGCGGCGGGCGGTTCGATCAGCGGCGCCCACACCGTGGGGCTTGCCGACGGCGGCCCCGGACTACCCCTGCTCGGCTGGAGCACGGCGGGCGGCGATCTGCGTGTCCCGCATTTTCTCGGAATGCACGCCTTGCAGGCGATTCCGCTGGTGCTGCTCGCGCTCGAATTCGGATCGCGGCGGATCCCGGCCTTGCGCTCCGCGCAGACCAGGCGAACGCTCGTCGTAACCGCCGCGGCGACCTACGCGGCGCTGCTCACCGTGCTGACCTGGCAGGCGCTGCGCGGGCAGTCGGTGGTCCATCCCGACGCGGCCACCCTGGCGGCTTTCGCTGCGATCGCGCTCGGCGCGACGGCGTTCACGGCCACCGCGCTGCGACCGAAACACATTGCGGCGCAGCACTTCCCGGCAGGAGCGAGCCGATGACGGAACTGCTCTTCGACCTCACCTTCTGGTTCACGGCGCCGTTCTGGGCACTGATGATCCTCGCGCCGACATGGCGGAGGACCGCCGCGCTCGTCGCCTCGCCGCTCATCTGCCTCCCGCCGCTGATCATCTACGCGGCCCTGGTCGTGCCCGAGTTCGGCGCGTTCGCCGCGGCGCTGATCCGTCCTGAGCTGTCCGGCCTGCGGGCGGTACTCGGGGAAAGTTCCGGGGCAGCGGCGGCATGGGCGCACTTCGTGGCCTTCGACCTGTTCCTCGGGCGCTGGATCTTCTCCGACAGCCGCACCCGCGGCCTGCCATCGCTACTGATCAGCCCGCTGCTCGTGCTCACCATCCTCTTCGCGCCGCTCGGCGTCCTGCTCTACCTGCTCATCCGATTCACCACGACCCCGGCGCCCGGCCGGACCGTCCCCATGGAGGCATGATGGAAACCCTCATCGTTCTGCTGACCACCCTGCTCGCGCTGCGCACGGCGGGGGCCCTCGGCGCGCGCCGGTTCGCCGCCTGGCCCACCTGCGCCGCCTACTCCCTCGGCGTGATGCTGATCATGACCGGCACAACGCATTTCCTGCCGGAGGCGTTCGCCGACTCCCCGGTGCCCACCCACGGCGATCTGCTCCCGATGGTGCCGCCGGTCGTCCCGTTCCCCGGCGTGATGGTCTACCTGACCGGCGTCCTGGAACTGCTCGGCGCGGTGGGCCTGTTCCGCACCCGCACCCGCCGGGCCGCGGGGCTAGGGCTCACCGCCCTGTTCGTGGTGATGCTGCCCGCCAACATCTACGCGGCCGTCTCCGGCATCCCGTTCAACGGCGCACCCGCGACACCGCTGTGGGCACGTATTCCGGAGCAGGCGCTGTACATCGGCGCGGCGCTGTGGGCGGCCGGTGTCCTGCGGTCCACCCGACGAGGTGACCGCGGCCTTTCAGCAGGGAGCGCTCCGGAGCACACGGTGGCCTGACGGCACAGCGCCGAACCGGGAGACACAATCGATTGACGCGTCATCGAAAAGCGTTGCCTTTATGATGTTTCGACTCACAGTCGGCCGAGAAACGTTCCGGCGCAATGAGTGCCGTGTCCGCGGATGGGTACAACGGAATAGTGAGTGCTTCTAAATATTTGGGCGTGCTCGTCAGCGCGCTGGCGACCGCCGTCGCAGTGTCCGTCTTCGCCGTACAACCCGCCGCCGCCGAGGCGGCGCGCGCGCACGTGGTCGGGCAGGTTCCGCTCGGCGGCTCGGTATCGCAGATCGATGTCTATTCGCCGTCGATGGATCGGGTGGTCACCAATCGGGTGATCCGTGCGGCGGGGGGCGGTCCGGCGCCCACGCTGTATCTGCTCACCGGAATCGGCGGTGGCGTGGACGGGATCTCGTGGTGGGACGACACGGACGTGCGTGAGTTCTTCGCCGACAAGCGAGTCAATGTGGTGATGCCGGTCGGTGGCGCGTACAGCATGTACACCGACTGGCGCGCCGACGATCCGGCGGTCGGACGAAACCGGTGGCAGACCTATCTGACCCGGGAACTTCCGCCGACCCTCGACGCCGAACTCGGGACGACCGGACGCAACGCGATCGCCGGGGTGTCGATGAGCGCGGGCTCCGCGATCGACCTCGCGATCCAGGCGCCCGAGGTGTACGACGCCGTGGCGGCCTACAGCGGGTGCCCGTGGGCCGCGGACGCCGCGGGCGCGGCGATGGTCACCGCGCAGGTCATCCGTGGCGGGGGCAACCCGGGCAACATGTGGGGATCGCCGGGCGACGCGCTCTGGCGGGCACACGACGCCTTCGCCAATGCGAGTGCGCTGGCCGGGAAAACCATCTTCTTGTCCGCCGCTTCGGGCACTCCGGGAGCGATAGATCGCGGCCTGCCCTTCCCCCCGATCGAGGCGATCGCGGGTTCCTGCACGGCGGCCTTCGCCGACCGTCTCGAGGAACTCGGGCTACCGGCGATTCACGTCAACCGCTCGGAGGGCTCGCACACTTGGGGGCAATTCGAGACCGACCTGCACGAGTCCTGGCCGCACCTGGCCCCCACACTGGGCGCATAAGGGTTCTTTCAAGCCGTCGGGCGCTCCCCCCGCTACCCGCAGGGCGGAGCCCCGACGACCCCCGTCTTGCCGGACAGCACGCGAGGCCGAACCCCGTCAGGCCCCAGATCCGAGGGCGGGCGCCGTTGTCCGACAGCGTTATTCGCGGCGGTCTCGATGCCCGCCATCGAGCTTTCCGGCGTCCGATGGCCGGCGCGGACGAGAGCTGCGCACTCGTACCGCCAGAACCATCACCAGACCGCAGGTGACGAGAAGCGCTGCGACGGCGAAGGTCCACTGCGCACCACGTGCCACCTGCTCCGGTGCGGCGACGGTGACATCGCTCGCGCCGACCGCGAAGGCGAAGACCGCTCCCATGACCGAGGCTCCGGTGATGAGGCCCAGGTTGCGGGAAAGGTTCAGCATGCCCGACACCAGCCCGCGCTGGTGCGGTGCGACGTCGTTCATGACCATCGTGTTGTTGGCCGCCTGGAACAGTGCGTAGCCGCAGGTCGTGATCATCAGCGGCAGCACGTATCCGATGACACCGGCGGTGGTGGGCAGCATCGCGAGCGAGGTCGTGCCGCCGATCACGGCGCCGAGCCCGACCACCACCATCGGCCCGGCGCCGAAGCGATCGGTGGCGCGCCCCGCGGGCACACCGGTGAGGGCGGACACCGCCGGACCCGCCGACATCACCAACCCGACAACGGCGGGCGCGAGATGCAGAGCACGGGCGAGATGGAAGGGGCCCACGACAAGGGTGGTCATGACGACTGTCGAGACCAAGGCGCTCGTCGCCAGACCGGCGGCGAGGACAGGGTCGCGGAATATGCCGAAGGTGAGCAGCGGGGCCTCGACCCGGCGCTCGGCCACGACGAACAGACCGAGACACACCGCGCACGCGCCGAGCAACCCGATACCGAGCGGGCCGAACCTCCCCTCGATCGTCATGGCCGCGGCGTAAGCGCCCAAAGTGAGAGCCAGCAACAACGTGCCCAGGACGTCGAAACGCGACCGCCCGGGCTTCTTCTCCGGCGCGGACGCGGGCAGCGCGCGCATCGACAGGACGATCGTGAGCAGCCCGAGCGGCACGATGACCAGGAAGATGGCGCGCCAGCCGAAGGCGACGACGAGGACTCCGCCGAGCGAGGGACCCAGCGCGGTGCCCACCGCCGACATTGTCCCGAGCAGACCCATGGCGCTGCCGGTGCGGTTCTTCGGGACGGTTTCGCCGACGAGGGCTATCGTCAGCGCCATCATGGACGCGGCGCCGGCTCCTTGCAGCGCCCGAGCGGCGACCAGGACGGCCGGATTCGGGGCGAGACCGCACAGCAGCGTCGCGCCGGTGAACACGCCGATGCCGACGAGCAGCAGCCGTCGTCTACCTGTGATGTCACCGAGCCTGCCCGCGCCGACGATCAGCGACGTGGTGGCCAGCAGATAGGCGATCACCACCCACTGCACCTGGTGGAAGGAAGCGGCGAACGCCACCGCCATGGTGGGCAGCGCGACATTGGCGATGCTGATACTCAGCGACGGCAGCAGCATCGACAGCGAAAGCGCGAGCAGCGGCCGGGCCGAGGGTGCAGGGTGAACGGGCGATGTCCGCACGAGTGGTTGCGCTGGTTTCACGACGATGACCTCTTCGATCGGGGGTGTCTCCCTGGACGCTAGGTCCCGCCCCCACCTGGCGGAAGGCGCACAAATGGAAAGCCGATTGTGCACCGAACGCCATGTCACGAACGAGCTTGTGCGATCGTGTGCGCATGGCTCGGCCCGATCTGAACTTGCTGATCACTCTGGATGTCCTGCTCGAGGAGGGCAGCGTCACCCGGGCGGGCGAACGGCTCGCGCTCAGCCCATCGGCGATGAGCCGCCAGCTGGCGCGGCTGCGCCGAGCCACCGGTGACCCGCTGCTCGTGCGGTCGGGCCGCGGGCTCACGCCCACACCGCGCGCGGTGGAACTGCGCGACCGCGTACGCGACCTGGTCCGGGAGGCCGAAGAGGTGCTGCGGCCGGCCGGCACGCTGGACCTGGCCGGGCTGGCCAGGAACTTCACGGTGCGGAGCAGTGACGGCTTCGTGGAGCGGTTCGGCCCCGAATTGGTGGCCGAGGTCGGCCGCGCCGCCCCGGGCGTTCGGCTGCGCTTCGTGCAGAAGACGAAGAAGGACACCGGTCCCTTGCGCGATGGCAGCGTCGACCTGGAGGTCGGAGTGATCGAGCGCGCGCTGCCTCCGGATATCGCGAGCACGTCCCTGTTCGCCGACCGGTTCATCGGGGTGGTGCGCAGCGAGCATCCGCTGCGCACCGGGATGATCACGACGGCCCGCTATGCCTCCGCGCGGCACGTGCACGTCTCACGGCGCGGCCTGGACGAGGGCTTGGTCGACGAGGCTCTGCACCCCACCGGCCACCGGCGGGAGGTCGTGACGGTCGTGGACGGTTTCGGCGCCGCCTTGGCGCTGGCGAGATCCTCGGATCTGGTCGCGACGGTTCCGGAGCGCCACACCACGGTCCTGCGGCGCGGGATGCACTCGTTCGCCCTGCCCTTTCGCGCTCCCGAGGTGACGGTGTCGTTGCTGTGGCACGTCCGGTTCGAGGCGGACGCGGCGCACCGCTGGCTGCGCGGCCGTGTGCTCGAGGTGTGCCGGCGACCGGACGGCACGGGAGCGGAGAACGCAGTGCGCGAGGAAGCCTCGTCCTGATCGTCGTCACAGACCTTCGTCGCGGGGGTATCGCGGGGCGAGCGCGGCCCGGTCGCCGAGACCGAAGTTCATGACGAGATCGTCGGCGACCCGGACCAGCACGTCGCGTCCCTCGACCGCGGCCGCCCACTCCATCGGCAGTCCCGAGACGCCGTGCACGGCGCCGATCAGATTGCCCGCCACAGCACCGGTGGAATCGGAGTCGCCGGAGTGGTTCACCGACAGCAGCAGCGCCGCGCGCACATCGCCGGTCCTGGCCGCGTGCAGAGCGCAATAGACCGCGATGGCCAGGCACTCCTCCGCGACCCACCCCTCACCGACCTGCTCCACCTGTTCGGCGGAGACCGCCCCCTCGGACAACTCGACCGCCCGGGACAGTGCTTCCACGGTTTCCGCGCTCGCGGGATGGGCCCGAAGCTGATCGACCGTCTCGCGCACCGCGATCGGCAACTCGATACCGGTCACCACGCGATCGATCAGTGCAGCGAACGCGCCCGCGGCCAGATATCCGGTGGGATGTCCGTGGGTCAGCTGCGCGGCCCGTGCCGCTGTGGTGAACGCCTGGTCCGGCCCCACACCGGCCAGCCCGAACGGCGCGGACCGCATCACCGTGCCGCAGCCTTTCGAATGCGCGTTCACCGGACCGGGTTCGCCCAGCGGCGCCGGCGCGAGGTATCCCCGCGCTTGCTGGTTCAGACCGGACATACACGCGTTCCCCGGGGCGCGCGTCGCGTACAGGAAGGGCAGACTCGCCAGCCACCCGTCGACGTGTGGCGCGGGCTCCTCTTGACGCTGGGTCTGCAACCAGCGCAGATACGCTCGGCGCAGCGCGGGCACCGGATCGGCGCCCGGCTGCGACCGCAGCAATCCCTCCGCGGTGAACAGCGTCATCTGGGTGTCGTCGGTGATCTGCTGCGGTGCGTCCACGGCGTGCTGCGGCAGGAAGCCCGTCACCCCGTCGTCGCCGTAGCGCTGCCGAATCTGCTCCAGCCGCAGGAATTCGATGGGCCACCCCAGCGCGTCCCCCACCGCTCCGCCCAGCAGAGAACCGCGGACCCGATCGAAGATCGTCGTGTAATCCACCACGAGACATCATCTTCGCGCATGCGGCGCGCGGTCCACCACGGTGCGGGCCATGTCGGTCCGGCGCCGGGAAGGCGCGGACGGCCGGGACGCGCTGGTTGAAGAGCGGCATCCGCGACCGGCGCTCGCGTGCCTCCCCGAGAACCGCTCGGCCGCAACGAAATCCAGTCTTGACGGCACGGAACTCGACCTTTCGGTCGCCGTGGGTTCGCCGATCAAGCGCTCATCGAATCCGCGCGACGCGCCGCGAAGATCCGCCGTCCGAGCACGCCTTGCCGGGGCGCGAACAGATACACGGCCGTGAAGAACAGTCCCTGGACCACGACGACCATGCCGCCGGGAGCCGTGTCCAGGTGGTAGCTCAGGTACAGACCCGCCACCGCGCAGGTCACCGAGACGGTGGGGGCGATGACCAGCATCCGGCCGAAGCGGTCGGTGAGCAGGTAGGCCGTCGCGCCCGGGATGATGAGCATGGCGACCACGAGGACCACGCCGACCGCTTGCAGGGCGACCACGGCGGTGAGGGCCAGCAGGCCGAGCAGTGCCGTGCCGAGCAACCGGGGGCTGAGGCCGATGGCGTGCGCGTGCGTGGGGTCGAAGGCGTACAGGGTGAAGTCACGACGTTTGAGGACGAGCGCGGCGAGGGTGATCGCGGCCAGGATCACCACCTGGATCAGCTCGGCGCGGCTCACACCCAGCAGGTTGCCGAACACGATGTGGTTCAGGTCGGTTTGGCTCGGCGTCACCGAGACGAGCACCAGGCCGAACGCGAACAGTGTCGTGAAGACGATGCCGATGGCGGCGTCCTCCTTGATCCGGCTGGTGTCGCGCACCACGCCGATCAACGCCACCGCCAGGAACCCGAACACGATCGCGCCCACCGCGAACGGCAGCCCGAGGATGTAGGCCAGCACCACGCCGGGCAGCACGGCGTGCGAGACGGCGTCCCCCATCAGCGACCACCCGATCAGCACCAGCCAGCAGGACAGCACCGCGCACACCAGCGCCGCGGTCACGGTGGTGGCCAGCGCGCGCACCATGAACTCGTAACGCAAGGGGTCGGTCAAGATTTCGGTGAAGCTCATACGTCCGTCCCACACTCGGCCGGGCTCACACCCGGTTCATCACATCCAGGCCGAACGCCCTGGCCAGGTTCTCCGGGCGCAGCACCGCGTCGGGGCTGCCCTGGGCGAGCACCGTCCGCATCAGCAGCACCGCCTCGTCGGCGAGGCCGGGCAGGGCGTGCAGATCGTGCGTCGACACCAGGATGGTGGCCCCGCCGGCGGCGAGCTCGCGCAGCAGCGCGGTGATCGTGGCCTCCGAACGCTTGTCGACGCCCGCGAACGGCTCGTCGAGCAGCAGAACGGTCGCGCCCTGCGCCAGCCCGCGCGCCACGAAGGCGCGCTTGCGCTGCCCGCCGGACAACCGGCCGATCTGCCGGTCGGCGAGATCGGTCAGTTCCACCCGCTCCAGCGCCTGCGCGACGGCTTCCCGATCGGCCCTGCGCGCCCGGCGGGTGATACCGAGCCGCCCGTATCGCCCGGTCATCACCACATCCCGCACCGAAAGCGGGAAAGTCCAGTCGACGTCCTCGCTCTGCGGGACGTAACCGAGGATCCCCGCCCGGCGCGCCGTCACGGGGGCGCCGCCGTCGATCCGCACCGTCCCCCGGTCGGGCCGGGCGAGACCCATGATCGTCTTGAACAAGGTGGATTTGCCGGAGCCGTTCATCCCGATCAGACCGCACACCCGCCCCGCATCGACGGTCAGGTCGACATTCTCGAGCGCGGGGACCTCGCCGTAGCGGACAGTGACGCCGCGCACCTCGATCGCGGGCGTGCTCATGGGCGGTGCCCCGTCAGGGCGGAACCGATGGTTTGCGCGTCGTGCCTGATCAGCGCGAGGTAGGTCGGCACGGGCCCGTCTGCCTCCGACAGCGAATCGACGTACAGCACGCCCCCGAACGCCGCGCCGGTGGCTTCGACCACCCGGCGCATCGGCGCGTCCGACACCGTGGACTCACAGAACACCGCAGGCACCCGCTGCCCTCGGACGAAGTCGATGGCCGACGCGATCTGCTGGGGTGTGGCCTGCTGCTCGGCATTGACCGCCCAGATGTACTTCTCGGTGAGTCCGGCGTCGCGGGCCAGGTAGGAGAAGGCGCCCTCGCACGTGACCAGAGCGCGCTCGTTCGGCGGTAGGGCGTTCAAGGTGCCGGTCAATTCGTCGTGCACCTTGCGCAGCTCGGACTTGTACCGCTCCGCGTTGGCGCGGAAATCGGCCGCGTGGGCAGGTGCGAGTTCATCGAACGCGCGCACCATGTTGTCGACGTAGATCTGGGCGTTGTGCGGCGACATCCACGCGTGCGGGTTCGGTTTGCCCTGGTAGGCGTCCTCGCGGATCGGCAGCGCGTCGACGCCCTCGCTCACCACGACATGCTTCACCCGCAGGTCGGAGACGAACTGGGCGAACCACGCCTCCAGATTCAGCCCGTTGTCCAGGATGAGATCCGCTTTGGACGCCTTCTTGATGTCGCCCGGTGTCGGCTCGTAGCCGTGGATCTCCGCACCCGCTTTGGTGATCGACTCCACGGTCAAGTGCTCGCCCGCCACGTTCCGGGCGATGTCCGCGAGCACCGTGAACGTGGTGAGCACCACCGGCCGGTCGTCGGCGCCCGCCTCGGTCGCGGCGCAGGCGGTGAGGGCGCATGCCATGGCGCCCACCGCCATTGCCGCCACCCATCGACGCGGAGACCGAGCGAACACGCGGTGGAGCCGAACCTTCATGCACAGAGATGATAAGTTCGGCGAGCCTAACTTACAAGTTCGAGCGAATGAAACACCTCGCGCTTGTTCGCGTCCAGTGGTTGCCCGTGGCTCACAGCAGCGGCAAGGGCGGAGACTCCGGGAAGACGATCGGCAGAGCGGTCAGCGCTCGGTGGAACGGGCCCGGCCGCCAGGTCAGTTCACCGGGCTCTACCGCGAGGCGGATCTCCGGCAGGGCGTCGAGCAGTTGATCGATCGCGTCCTGGGCGATCAGATAGGCCAGCGAATTCGCCGGACACGCGTGCGGACCCCCGCCGAACGCGAGATGGGCACGATTGCCCGCGAATTGTCCGGCGCGGATCGCGGGATCGGTGTTGCAGGCGGCGATGCTGATCACGACCGGTTGATGAGCGGGCAACCAGACGTCGTCGATGAGGATCGGCTGCTTCGGGAAGCTGAAGCAGAAGTTCGCCATCGGCGGATCGTTGAACAGCACCTCGTCCAGAGCGTCCCGGGTGGACAGGCTGCCGCCGAGCACACTGCCGCCGAACCGCTCGTCGGTGAGGATCAGCAGCAGCGTGTTGACGATCAGATTCTGCTGGGGCTCGATGCCGGCGCCGTACAGCGTGCCCAGCTGGTGCACCATTTCGGTGTCGCTCAGCTCGGCCGGGTGCCGCAGCATGCGCGTGGTGATGTCGTCCCCGGGTTCGGCCCGTTTCAGCAGGGTCAGCTCCCCCAGCGAATCGATGAGCATCTTGTTCCCGCGCTCGGCCTCGACACCCTCGAAGATCGCGGCCATGCCGGTGGCGGCGCGCTGGGCGATCTCGGCCGGGCAACCCAGCATGGCGTTCAGCA
Organism: Nocardia sp. NPDC047654; assembly: GCF_043205035.1. Taxonomy (NCBI): domain Bacteria; kingdom Bacillati; phylum Actinomycetota; class Actinomycetes; order Mycobacteriales; family Nocardiaceae; genus Nocardia; species Nocardia sp. NPDC047654. The sequence goes on along the minus strand of NZ_JBIDDF010000001.1, from coordinate 205,292 downwards.
CCGCGAAGGAAAGCGGAAACGCGTACTGGCGCACCACATCCGCGGACCCGTCCGCGCAGAACGAGTTGATCAGCGGCGTCGCCAGCTGCGCGACCGTGTCGCGCAAGCCGTACAGGTCGATCTTCTCCAGCCCCGCGACGTTGGCCTGCCGGTAGCGGGCGTGCTCGGCCCCGGCATTCCGCAACGCGTTGGGCCGCCACTGCATCATCGGCAACACCGGGCAGTCGGCGGCGATGTCCTGCTGCCACGCGCGGGGGTCGGCCGGAAAGTGCTCCGGGTCGTTCACGATCCGCACGGCGGCGTGATAGCCGATCACCAACGTCGCCGGTATATCCGGCGCCAGTTCCACCGGCGCCAGCGAGCCGTACCGCGCCCGCATCTCGCGATAGGCAGCGTGCGGGTCCGCGGCGAATTCGGCGGAGTACAAAGGGATCCGCGGTCCGTCGGTATCGATCGGCGAACCATGCGGCGCGTGGCTGTGCGCGGAGGACGGGGACATCGTCATCGAAAGGGCTCCAGGCGGTCGGACAACAAGATCCGAAGCGTAGGCAGCTTGCCGAGCGTCCGTACGGCAAATGGCGAGAGATGACCGCCCAGTGCAATTTGCTATAGAATTGCCCGAGATTCGACGCGTAGACCTGATCGAAGGCGAATGCACCCGCTGTGCTGATAGCTCCGGTCGAGCGCAGGTGACACGGCGGCCGTGCGCGCTACTGCGACACGAGGACGGCACGCCATGACTGACGTCGACTTTTGCGTAATCGGCGGGGGATTCGCGGGAATGACGGCCGCGCTGCGGCTGAAACAAACGGGCCGATCGGTGGCGCTGCTGGAAGCGCGCGACCGGCTCGGGGGGCGCACATTCACCCGAGTGCGCGACGACGGGTCGTGGATCGATCTCGGCGGCGCCTGGATCGGGCCGGGTCAAGACCGCGTCCGGGCGCTGATGACCGAGTACGGGGTACCGAGCTACAAGCAGTACACCGACGGCGAGGCGATGATGGTCGTCGACGGCAAGCAGCACCGGTACACCGGCACCATCCCGTGGACCATGAGTCCGTGGGCGGCGATGAACCTCGGGGCGGTGTTCCTCGAGCTGGGGCATATGTGCAAGTCGGTTCCCCTGGAAGCGCCGTGGTCGGCGAAGAAGGCCGACAAGTGGGATCAGGTCAGCTTGGCGCACTGGCTGGAAGGCAATGTGCTGTCCAAGCCCGCGCACGATCTGCTCGAGACGGCCATAGCCGGCTGCTACACGTCAGCGGCCTCGGAGGTGTCATTGCTTTTCGTGCTGTACCAGATGGCGTCGGGCGGGGGGCCCAGCTTCGTCCTCGGCGTCAAGGACGCGGCGCAGGACGCGCGGCCGGTCGGTGGCATGGGCGCGATCTACCGGCCGATGGCGGCCGAACTCGGCGATTCGATCCACCTGTCGCAGCCGGTGCGCTGCATCCATCAGGACGACGAGGGGGTCATGGTCCGCGCGACCGATCTGACGGTGCGCGCGCGCCGGGCGATCGTGGCCGTCCCCCTCGCGATCGCAGGCCAGATCTCCTACCGGCCGATGTTGCCGGTAGACCGATCGTTCCTGCATCAGCGCATGCCGAGCGGCTCGATCATCAAGGTCTCCGCCGTGTACGACGAACCGTTCTGGCGCGACGACGGCCTGTCGGGACAGTCGGTAGCCCCGGGCTCGCCCGCCACGGTCACCATCGACGCGTGCACCGACACCGGACGCCCCGGGGTGCTGTGCGTGATCATCGAGGGGCCCATCGCACGACAGGTGGGCCGACTCGACGAGACCGAACGAAGAAGCGCGGTACTCGGCGCACTCGTCGAGCGGTTCGGCCGTAAGGCGGGCTCACCCGTCGACTACATCGAACAGGACTGGAGCGCCGAGCGGTACTCCGGCGGCGGGATGCTCAGCCACGCGCCGACCGGCGTGCTCACGCAATTCGGCCACGCGCTGCGCGAGCCGTGCGGGCGCATCCACTGGGCGGGCACGGAGAGTTCCGCGGTGATGTGCGGCTGGATCGACGGGGCCATCCGCTCCGGCGAACGCGCGGCCAGCGAAGTCATGGAACACGAGACCGCCGTGGTGGGCTGACGGGAAGTGGGTGCGGTATGCGAACCGATGGAGACGTCTGGGACATCGTCAGTAGCGTCGGGCTCACCGCGTTGGGTGTGGCGACGTTCCGTGCGCTGGAGGCGGCCTCTCCCGATCCCTTGATCCAGGACAATTACGCACCGCTGTTCGTGGCGGCCGCGGGTCATCCGCATTTCACCGGGCTGCTGGCCGATCCCTCCCCGCTCGCGGACACGCCGCTGGTCCCCGGCTTCATGGGCTTCCGTACCAAGTTCTTCGACGAGTTCTTCCTGTCGGCCGTCGCGGACGGCGTTCGGCAAGCCGTGATCGTCGCGGCGGGATTGGACGCGCGAGCGTATCGTCTCGACTGGCCCTCGGCGACCACGTTGTTCGAGATCGATCAGCCCAAAGTCCTGGAGTTCAAGGAGAAGGTGCTCACCGAGAACGGCGCACGACCGAAGGCCCGGCGGCGCACGGTGCCGGTGGACCTGCGCGAGGACTGGCCGGCCGCCCTGCGCGGCGCGGGCTTCCACCCCGATGAGCCCACCGCATGGTCGGCCGAGGGGCTGCTGCCCTATCTGCCCGGCGCGGCGCAGGACAGATTGTTCGAGCACATCGACGAGCTGTCCGCACCCGGCAGCCACCTCGCCGTGGAGAGCTTCGTGACGGGCGTCGACGTCAAACGCTTCGCGAGCATCGAGACGAAGTACTTCGACCGCTACAACCCGTTCGGGGACATCGACCCGGCCGAACTGTTCTACGACGACGAGCGGGCCGATCCCGCGCAGTGGCTGTCCGGCCACGGCTGGTCGGTGCGCTGCTTCAGCCCGAGCGAGCTGGCCGCGTCCTACGGGCGATCGGTGCCGGACCTCCCCGAGGAACTCGACAACCTGTGGCGGCAGCCCCGGCTGCTGACCGCGGTGCGTTGACCGGCCCTACATCTTGGCGCTACGGGCCATGACGAAGCTGTAGAGCCCGTAGGTGATGATGCCCAGCCCGGCGATGAGAAGCAGGGCCACGCCGAAGGGTTGCGCGCCGAGCGTCTTCAAGGCTCCGTCCAGTCCGGCGGACTTGTTCGGATCGTCTTTCGTCGCGGCGAGGATGACCAGCAACCCGACCGCGGCGACGGCAAGCCCCTTCGCGATGTACCCCACGGTGCCGAGCCGCCGCACGAAGGCGCCCTGGGTCCCCCGGAGGTCGTCGAGGAAGTTCCGGCTCGCTCCCTTGTACACGTGGTAGCCGCCCACCCCGATGATGATCAACCCGCCCACGACCAGCGCGACCGTGCCCGCCGTGTGCTGCATCAGCCGCGCGGTGAGCCCGACGCTCTGACTGCTGCTCGACTGTCCGCCGCCCCGCGCGAAGCGGAAAGCGGTGATCGCGAACGCGAGGTAGACCACCGACAGCGAGAGCGCCTTGACCCGGTCGAACGCCTCGGACTTCAAGCTGCCGGAGCCCGGCTCGGACGCTTTACCGAAGACCGCCTCCGCCAGCCGCCACAGCGCCATCAGCACGAACGCGACCACGCCGATCCACAGGGTGACCACCCCACCCGGTTTAGCGGCCAGTTCGGCCATCGCCCCCGACTGATCGGCGCTACCCCCGCCACCGAGCGCGAGCCGGATGGCGATGTAGCCGATCAGCAGATGAACCAGGCCGGACATGACGTAGCCCGCCCGGGCGAACCGCGCGAACATGTCGTTCTGGGCGATCCGACCGGCAGTGTCGGAAAGACCGGTGTGGGTCATATTGCTCCTCCATCCAGATACCACGGCGCGAAGCCCCGCAGGACATCGAGCGGATACCCAAGTCTTCGGAGAAAGCACCTCTCCACCTCGATGCCCTGGGACCAGAAGCGGCGGTCTCATTCGCCGTAGCGGTTGCGCACCGGGGGTCACCGGCCCGGTGTTCGTCGAGCGAACGCCGGTGCGCGCTTCGGGCGAATGCCCTCGCCGCGGAGGCAGGCGGATCGACCACCCGAGCACTGGCGGAGACGGCACGGACGCTGTGTCTTGCAGGTGGCCTCCGGGCGGAGGTCGTCGGATGCTGTCAAGGTTCGATGCTTCGGAGCGCGTTCTTGTGAACTTTCCCGGACGCTGTAGCTGACCAGTAGGGACTGCACCAGTCAACGTAGCCCGCTCCGTTTCAGGAGCGGGCTGCTGGGCGTTGCGGAGACTTCGGTTTGTACCCGTCGGCGCGGCCGATTCGACTGTGTGGTGAGCTCTCGCGGTAGCGCGCCAGAACCTGCTTCACGGCATCCGTGACCGGTGGCTCTTCGGCCAGGCTGGTCCAGGTGTACGCGTCGTGTTCGGTCAGTTCCACGGGCTCGGCATGGCCGACCTCGACGGTGAAGTTGAACTGTCGGCTCTTCTTGCCGCTGCCGGACTGGTAATCGAACTCGCCGAGGTAGTTCGTGATGGCGGTGACCTCGAGGCCGGTCTCTTCCTTGACTTCCCGAATGAGGGCTTGGTCGATGGCTTCGCCGGGATCGACTTTGCCACTCGGAAGTTCCCAGATCCCACCCATGAAGTCGTCGGCGGGGCGTTGCAGTAGAAGGACTTTGCCGCCGTGGTGGACGACGGCACCGACGACGAGTTGTTGCACTTCGTCCCGGTCGGCTTCCCACGTCAACTTCTTCAGCAGTGTGGTCTCGATCATCGAGTTCTATCCTTTCAGGTCGGCGCGGTGGGTGATCACTTTGTGCAGTGCTTCGATGTAGCGGTCGACGAGCGGCAGGTCCTCGTCTCGATGCCAAACGGGGAGCTTGAGCGTGGCGTGGTGCAGCGCTTCCGCCCGCGGGTAGTCACCGGGGGCGTAGGCCAGTTTGCCGGTGAAGGCCGGGAACAGTGAACCTGGATCTTGGAACAGCGGCAGGAGATTGAGGGGGCAGGTTGATCCGGGTCGGTCGAACTCGCTGCAGCCCTCGGCCTGCAATGCGGCGTGGAAGCGCTCCACCGGCACGTCATCGAAGAATTCATCGTGGTAGACGATCGTGAGTCCGTACCAGGCTGGTCGGGTGTGCGGTTCGTGCCAGGTGATGGTCAGGCCGGGCTCGCGCTGGAGTTGGTCGTGGATGTGCTTGAACCGTCACGAGTTGGGGACCGCTTCTTCCTAGAGGAAGATGGTTCCCATCCTGTCGAAGCGTTACCCGCCCGAGGTTCGTGAGAAGGCTGTGCGTCTGGCTCTCGAGCGCCTCGATGAGTACGGCACCTCATCCGACTAATAATGCGGTATTCGTGGGATCAAAACTGGGTACGGATGGCGATCGCTACGGCTGGGACGTGGAGAACCCGGCAAATTCGCTCAGGATTGCGGGCGAGTTCCTCGAGCTCGAGATCCAGGTTCTCGAAGGCGCTAGTGTCGAATTCGCCTCCCGGATCGAGGTCTTGATTACCGAGTGCCGCTGATCTGCGGGCTGATCTTGTGAACGTCCTATATTGCCGCGTGCCGCGCTGTTCGAACCGGCCAGGAGTGGACCCGGTCTGGGCGTGCACTTTCGGCTGATTCGAGGGGTTTCCCCCTCGTTAGAGCGAATAGTGCACGCCCAGGCCGGATCACACCGCGACAGCACCTCAGCGCACGAGTATCCGCTCTTGCCGAGGACCGTGCTGGAACTAGATCAAGGCTGGGTGCAGGCATGTTCGCGATTGAACGAGCCGACGCTTCCGGTGCCGGTGGGGAGGTTGCGGGTGGCGTCTGCGTATGCCTCCCCCGGCGTCGCCCCCTTGCCGAAGCCCACGATCGGGAACCCTGCGACGATCGCGAGCGGACTCGTCACGACTGCACCGCAGCCGTTCGCGAACGTCACCATCATCCGGCAGTCGATGATGCCTTGACCCTTGCACGCTCGGTCGGCGGCTCGAATGGCGTCGGCTTCCGTCGGGTGGTTGACCGAAAACGCGTAGACGTTGCCCCACACGCTGAGGGAAACGGCGCCCCAGTTGACCGGGTCGGCGGCGGCGGGCGGTGCCGAAAGAACGGCAGCGGCGCTCACCGAGAGCGCGGCGGCCGCAAAGGATTTTTTGAACATGTGGCGTGCTTCCTCTGCGCGCCGACCAGGGTGCGGCGATCGCATGGAAGATACCGCAGCGCATGGACTCAAGATCGCCCCAAGTCTTGGGGGCACGGCTAAGACCATCACGGACTGCGGTGTTCGTGACGGATCTGCCGAAACCGATCTGGTCGCCCTTGGCTGCGGGAGCGCCCTCGTCGGCGGCCATCGCCTCGCGCAGCGACGGACGCGGTCAACTATGACGACGTGTGACTCCGGCGAGAGCCGTGGCTGCGGCGGATTCGGTCCTTGCCGATCTCCGGGTACACACCGACGCGACAGTCGATGTGTATTGGACCGAGTCCGGGCGACCACTGCGGATTTCCGTCAGCTCCGCCGGTGCAGAAGAGGTTTCGGAGGCCCTCGACGAGGTCGCCTGCCGAACACACTCTTCTGCCGCGTATCGCGCGGCTACAAGCGGCCGCACAGCGCCCAATAGACCAACACTCCGAGATCACCTCGGACTGTTGCCATGAGTGCTGTCGGTCAGCCTCGACAAGGACTCGCGGTTCACCGCCGGCAACCAATGGCGTGAGTCCGGGCTGGTTTTTACGACGAAACTCGGGCGTCCCATCGAGCCGCGCAATGTCAATCGCATGTTCAAGCGGCTGCGCGAGAAGGCATGTGTTCCACAGGTCCGGGTGCAGGATCTTCGCCATTCGTGCGCGACGCTGCTGTTCACGAAGGGTGTGGAGGCCGCGACGGTGCGGAAGATCCTCCGACACAGCTCGATCACCGTGACGACCGGCATCTACTTGGAGGCGATCGAGGCGGTGAGGCGCGACGCGCTGGATTCGATGGCAACCCTGTTCGACTCCTCCGACGACACCGCGATCTGAACTGTCGTCAGTCGTGTCGTAAGCCCGAGATTCGAGAGCTGCCGGAACAACAAAGACCAGGCCCGGAAACTCGCCGGACCTGGTCTTTTGTTCGAGTGGAGCTAAGGGGACTCGAACCCCTGACCCCCACACTGCCAGTGTGGTGCGCTACCAGCTGCGCCATAGCCCCTGGTTGGTTGCGCTCCGGCTTCCCGGCCGCGCTTGAATGAAGTTACACCAACGGTATGTCGGCGACCAAATCGCCTCGATTCGGGGGGTGACAGAGGGGGCGAATGGGCTTAGTATCGAACACGTGTTCGAATCGAATTTCGATCAGGGCGTAGGGCGATAGCCGGTTGGACGCTCGGAACGGCCAGAGCAGATGGGGTTGCTGGTTTGTTCGTCTCGAGTGTCCAGCTCCCCGACGGGAGTCGGAGCGGATGTGAGACACCTCGAGGTGCGGTCTAGGGACAGGGGGCCGGATCGCGCCGTCGAGTGCGCGGGCCGGGCAGCGGCAGGTGGAGCCACTGCCCGGCCCCAGGCCAACTGAAAACTCGGCGAGCGGCGACCTCGGGGGCTGGGGATGTCGGGTCGTGCCGTCGAGTGGGCCGGGGCGTCGATTTGGTGGAGTCGGCGTTCCGGCCCTTCCGTTCGCCGGAAAAGCTGCCGGATCACAAGGAACTCGACTACATTGCCGGGTCGGCATCCGGCCATGGAGCCCGCCGGAAGGACAAGATCACCGGCCTTGCCTGGTACGAGCTGGGCCTGAGTCGGTTACCGCGCCCATCCCCTCTCCCCATGAGCGGCCGAGGATGCCGCCAGCACCCGTTGATGCAGCTAGTGAAGGTCCGCTGTGTCTGAGGTCGGGACGTGCTCGGCGGATGTCGGCCCTACACTCGCCCGCAGCGACTACGGTCCCACTCAACCGGCGAGCGAAACCACCCAGTTCTCGTCGTTGGTGTCGACCTTGGTCGTGCCGTCGAACACCGCGGGGGTGGCCGCGGAGCCGCCCAGCGCTTCGCCGAGCGCCGCGGTCTGCGCCATCGCGGTGCTGCGCGCGGAGTCGACCTCGGCACCGGTCGCGATGCATTGCCGCACGGGCTCGGCGGCTCCGGCGTCGCCCGCGATCGCGGCGAGTTCCTCGTTGCTCAGGTCGGCGCCGCCTTCACTAGGACGCTTCGTGGTGAACAGTTCGGTGTGGAACTTGGAGTAGACCGGCCCCGAACCCGCTTCGGCCACACACTGGTTCGCGGCGACGGCGCGAGTCGAGTAGTCCTTGCTCCGGGAGCGGGCGTCGAGGAAGTTCACCAGGCGATAGCGCACGGCCAGCGCGCCCGCATCGATCTGCTGCGCGATCTCTTGGCCGTAGATGCGCTCCAGGCTGCCGCAGCCGGGGCACAGCGGGTCCTCGAAGATGTCGATGGTCTTCTTCGCGTCCGGGCGGCCGAGCAGGATCGAGCCGTTCTGCTCGAGCACCGAGTGCACCGCGGGGTCCCGCACCGAACCGTAGCCGTCGTTGCGGACGGCCACGTCGTCCCGCCCCCAGCGGATCGCCGCGATGACGATGAGCACGATCAGCACGAGCGCGACCGCACCGAGCGCGTAGGTGGTCGCACTGGACATCGGCCGCGGAGTGTAGTTCGAACGCGATTCGCTCACATTGACACTTTGCCGCAACGAACCACCGTTCCCCCCGCCGGGCCACTGATCCGACGGCCGCCTACCGCGCAGCTACTAGAATGCTCGCCGGGAATCCGGTGCCGCTTCCGGGTAGCTCAGCGCTTGCGGCGGGCACGCCGCTCCGGTCGCCGACGTTTGCCGCGGGACATCGGGCGCCCCGGCGGATATTCCGCCTCGTCCGAGTCGACAACCGCGGTGCCCGGCGCGGTCCGCACGGGTCTGTCGGCTACCGCACCGCGGCGATCGCCGATCCCGGCCGGGGGACAGCTCGTCGGTCCGTCGGACTCCGCCACCGTCCGGACACCGTCCGCCGCCGACTCGCGCCGATCGACCACGGTCTGCGGATCTGCCGAGCCCTCTCCCGGAACCGCCGCGGATTCGGCCACCACGGGCACCGGACTGTCGGCGACCGGCGCGCCGGACACTTCGTTCAGCGCACGGTCGATCCGCGCCGATTGCCGCTCGGCGTCGTCCGCTCCCGCGGAGCGTTCGGACGGCATCTCCGAGTGAGCGGGAGACCCCCGCCGCAGCGGCTCGGGCACGACAGTCCAGACGAGGGCCGCAACCGCGAGCAGGGCGCCGGTCACACCGAGCGCGAGCCCGTAGGACATCTGCTGGGCGAGGGCTCCGACGGCGACCGGCCCGATGACGGTGCCGAGGTCGGCGGCCATCTGGAAACCGGCCAGCACCGGCCCACCGCGCGCCTTGGGGCCGATGATGTCGGCGACGGCCGCCTGCTGGGTGGGGGTGAACATGCCGGAACCGAGCCCGGCCAGGAACGAGGTGGCGAGCAGCCAGGGAAGGTCGGTGGCCAGGCCGAGGCCCGCCGTGCCGACCGCGCACACCAGCGAGCCGCTGATCACGAACGGTTTCCGTCCCCACCGGTCGGACAGCCGCCCCGCGGCGAACAGCACCGTGACGTTGCCCGCGGCGAATACCGTCAACGCGACACCGGCCATACCCGGCGCTTGGTGCAGCACCTCGACGACGAGCAGCGGCACCAGAGCCATCCGGACACCGAACACGGCGGCTCCGTTGGCGAAGTTCGACAGCAGCACCGCCCGGTACTCCGGCCGCGCCCAACCCTCGCGGAAGGACATCATGCGGGCGCCGCCGACCGGCTCCGGCGCGGCCAACTCCGAATTGCGCAGGCTGAAGTACACCACGACGCTGACGACGAACAACGCCACGGCGTAGATGACGAACGGCCAGCGCAGCCCGAGCCCGGACAACCCGCCGCCCACCAGCGGCCCGCTCACCGAGCCGACCAGGAAGCTGGTCGACCACAGTCCCGAGACCCGGCCGCGCTGTTCGGGCGGCGACATCCGGATGACCAGCGCCAGCGACGACACGGTGAACATGGTCGAGCCGATGCCGCCGAGCGACCGCAGCACCATGAGCTGCCAATAGCTCTGGGCCAGGGCGCTCGCGCCGGTGGACGCCGCGACGATCAGCAGCCCGCCGAGGTAGACCGAGCGCTCCCCCAGCCGCTGCACCAGCCGCCCGCTCACCGGTGCGAACAGCAACCGCATCAGCGCGAACGCGGAGACGATGGCCGAGGCGGCCGCCACGCCGACGCCGAATCCGCGCGCGAACTGCGGCAGCACCGGGGCGACCAGGCCGAACCCGATGGCGATGACGAACGCGCCCCCGACCAGCACCCAGATCTCGCTGGGCAGGGGCTTGGATCTACCGGTCACCGGACAGCGCCTGCCCCACCAATTCCTCCGCGGCCGTCTGCACCTCGGCGAGGTGATCGGGTCCGTGGAACGACTCCGCGTAGATCTTGTACTTGTCCTCGGTGCCGGAGGGGCGCGCGGCGAACCACGCGTTCTCGGTGGTCACCTTCAGGCCGCCCAGTGGCGCGCCGTTGCCCCGCGCCCTGGTGAGCACGGCGGTGACGGGCTCCCCGGCGATCTCCTTCGTCGTGATCATGTCCGGAGTCAACTTCGCGAGCAGCTCTTTCTGTTCCACGGTGGCGGGTGCGTCGATCCGCGCGTAGGCGGGGCTGCCGTAGCGGCGCTCGAGTTCGACGTAGCGCGCCGACGGGCTCTGGCCGGTGACCGCGGCGATCTCGCCGGCCAGCAGCGCGAGCAGGATGCCGTCCTTGTCGGTGGTCCAGACCGTGCCGTCCATCCGCAGGAACGACGCGCCCGCGCTCTCCTCCCCGCCGAATGCCAAGCTGCCGCTGAACAATCCGGGAACGAAGAACTTGAATCCGACGGGCACCTCGTGCACGTCGCGCCCGAGTACGGAGACGACGCGGTCGATCATCGACGAGGTCACCGCGGTCTTGCCGATCTTGGTCAGCGCGTCCCACCCCATCCGGTTGGCGACCAGGTATTCGATGGCCACCGCGAGGAAGTGGTTCGGATTCATCAACCCGCCGTCGGGCGTGACGATGCCGTGCCGGTCGGCGTCGGCGTCGTTGCCGGTGGAGATGTCGTAGTCGTCCTTGATCCCGATCAGCGAAGCCATCGCGTAGCGGGAGGACGGGTCCATCCGGATCTTGCCGTCGCTGTCGAGGGTCATGAACCGCCAGGTGGGATCCACGAACGGGTTGACCACCTCGAGCTCGAGATCGTAGCGCTGACCGATCTCCTCCCAGTAGTCGACGCTGGCGCCGCCCATCGGGTCGGCGCCGAGCCGGATGCCCGCACCGCGGATCGCGTCCAGGTTCAGCACGTTGGGCAGGTCATCGATGTAGTTGTCGAGGTAGTCGTAGCGTTCCACGCCCTCGGCCAGCGCGCGCTGCAATGTGGTGCGCTTGACCCCGGTGAGCCCGTCACGCAGCAGTTCGTTCGCGCGCGCGGCGATGGCGTCGGTGGCCGTGTTGTCCGCCGGGCCGCCGTGCGGCGGGTTGTATTTGAAGCCGCCGTCGCGAGGTGGGTTGTGCGACGGGGTGACCACGATGCCGTCGGCCTGATGCTTGGCGCCGCCCCGATTGTGGCGCAGCACTGCGTGACTCAGCGCGGGCGTGGGGGTGTAGCGGTCGCGCGCATCGATCACCGCGGTGACGTCGTTGGCGGCGAGCACCTCGAGCGCGGTGGTCCATGCGGGCTCGGACAGAGCGTGGGTATCCCTGGCGAGATAGACCGGGCCGGTGATGCCCCGGGTGGCGCGGTACTCCACGATCGACTGCGTGATCGCGAGGATGTGCGCCTCGTTGAAGGCGCCGTCCAAGCTGGAGCCGCGATGTCCCGACGTTCCGAACGCCACCCGCTGGGCCGGATCCGCCGCGTCCGGAACACGGCTGTAGTACGCCGTCACCAGGTGCGCGATGTCTTCCAGATCGGTGGGACGTGCGGAACGCCCGGCTCGATCGTGGGCCATGCTCGGGTCTCCCTTCCGTATCGGCTGCGCCCGGCTCGTCATGAGGATCATGTCCACGACCGCCCGACCACCGCCGACCCCACGGCCACGTCGTTCACGACGGCCACCCGCCGGAACATCTCGTAGCCGTACATGTTGAACGTGGTCGGCACGGTGCGGAAGCCTGCTTCCGCGGCGGCGAGCGGCCGATGGCCCCCCGACGCGCCGCTCAGATCGCCGAGCCGCGCCGAACCGACAATGGTAACGGCCGCCGCGTGTGACAGCGGCGGCGAGGTGAAACCCGCTGCGGCCACAGGGGCTACGGCGGAGCCGGCGGGCTTGCCGCGTCTGGTCATCGCTCACCTTCCTGCCACTGGTCCACCGGCACCAAGGTGACGTTGACCGAAGCGAACAGCTCGGCATTCCGCTCGACGAAGGCGCGCAAGCGTCCCGGCTCGTCGACCAGCATCAGCATTAGCGGAAGGTGGCCGGCGACGTCGAGGATCCGGGTGGTGTGCACGTGCGAGGACGCACCGTAGCCCTCGATGCCACGCCACACGCTGGCTCCCGCCAGGCCGGTATCCCTGGCCCGGCGCACGATCTCGTGATACAGGGGCGTGTGCCGCCACTTGTCGTCCTCGTCGAGCAGCACGGTGAGCCGTGCGGCGGGCCGCCATCGTCCCGCCGTGGCAGCGCCCGTTTGCGAACCACTCATTGCCTGCCCCCTTCCGTCGTGCCGTTCCCGTCGATCGCCGAAGCCGAACCAGGTACCCACCGTGCCATGCCCGCCGGGCTCCGCCGTCCCGGCCGCACCACCGCCACTCCCCGAGGCGGCCGAGCGCGGGGAGTGCCGCGCCCGGTCCGAGGAGTCTACGAACCCCGCGGGTGGGGTGGAGAGGGTGGTGCGACCGCCGGGTGCGCCGATGCCGAGAAGGGTGCGCAGCAGTCTCTTGGCTACCCATGCGTGAGCGGCCGGAATCCTCGCGGATTCCGATGCGCAAAGCATCCCATGATATTTACCGCGTAGGTCGGAAAGGGGACCGCTCACGGCACAGCCCGCCGCATTTACTTACCTTGTATTTTGCACCGATAACGGTGATTCTGGAGCACCTTGCCTGCCCGGCGGACGGGTGGCGCGGGTCCGCGCGACACCGAGCGGCACCGCGGACAACCCTGATTCGGATGGCGGCGGCGGACGGAAGGGTTCATCATCGCCACGGCACTCGCACGCCGGGAGCGGCCGATTGGCAATCGCGGAGCACAGATTCGGCTCGGGTACGACGCGTGCACCTCCGCGCTCACCGACGAAGCGGATCGCGCGCCGTGCGGTCCGACGACGACGGCCGCCGCCCCTGCGACGATGTCGCGGGAGCGGCGGCTGTGCGGTACGGAACCGGATAGGCGGTGGCGCACTCGGCTCAGTGCGCGAGTACCGGTTCTCCCTCGGCGGGCACCGGCACCGTGCTCGGCATCAGCACCGCGGTGAGGATGCCGCCCGCCACGAAGATCGCCGTGGCCCACCAGAAACTGGTGGTGTAGCTCTCGATCGCGGCCTGGGCGACGGACAGCGGGTCCGGTGTACGGGTGGACAGGTAGTCGGTGGCCGCGGACGCCGCGATCGTGCTCAGCAACGCCGTGCCGATCGACCCGCCGACCTGCTGGCTGGTGTTGATCATGGCCGAGGCCACGCCCGCGTCCTCGTGCTGCACGCCCGAGGTGGCGCCCTGGAAGGCGGTCGACATCGCGCCGCCGAGGCCGAGACCGAGCAGGATCAGGGCGGGCAGGATGTGGCTGGCGTAGCCGGTGTCCAAGCCGATCCGGGTCAGCCAGGCCATGCCCGCCGCCGCGATCAGGAAGCCGCCGCTGACCACGATCTTCGGGCCGAGCTTCGGCAGCAGCAGCGACGGCGCGGTGGTCGAGGAGGCCACCATGGCGGCGACCATCGGCAGGAACGCGACGCCGGTCATGATCGGCGAGTAGCCCAGGGTGAGCTGCATGTAGTACGTGAGGAACAGGAAGATCGCGAACATCCCGATGCCCATGACGAACACCGTCAGGTAGGAGGTGCCGCGCATCCGGTCGAGCACGATCCGCATCGGAAGCAGCGGGTGCGCGACCCGGGTCTCCAGCCAGGCGAACACCGCGATCAGCGCCGCGCCGCCGAGCAGGAACGCGAGGGTGACGCCGTTGGTCCACCCGTCCGACTCCGCGTGCGAGAACCCGTAGACGATGCCGAACAGACCGGCGGTGACCACGAGCGTGCCGGGGATGTCGAGCTTGGGCCGCTCGGTGCTCGCGTGCTTGGCCAGCAGCAGCACCGCGCCGACCAGAGCGACCGCCGCGAAGGCGAGGTTGACGAACATCACCCAGCGCCACGAGGCCCATTCGGTGAGCGCGCCGCCGAGCAGCAGCCCGATCGCGCCGCCGGTGCCTGCGACGGCACCGAAGATGCCGAACGCCTTCGCCCGCTCGGACGGCTCGGTGAAGGTCACCGTGAGCAGCGAGAGAGCGGCGGGCGCCAGCAGCGCGCCGAAGACACCCTGCCCCACCCGGGCGGCGACCAGCATCTCGAAGCTGGTGGCCGCGCCACCGATGGCGGAGGCGACCGCGAAGCCGACCAGGCCGATGATGAAGGTGTTGCGCCTGCCGAACAGGTCGCTGAGACGCCCGCCGAGCAGCAGCAGGCTGCCGAACGCCAGCGCGTAGCCGGTGACCACCCAGGAGCGGTCGCCGTCGCTGAAGCCGAGATCCGCCTGCGCGGCGGGCAGCGCGATGTTCACCACGGTCGCGTCGAGCACGACCATCAGCTGGGCGACACCGAGGACGGCGAGCACCCACCAGCGCAGGGCGTGCGAGCCGCGCCGCTCGCTTCCCGTCTGCTCAGGGGCGGGGGCCCCACGGTCGATGACGGTAGTCATGTGTCCCCTTTGTCTCTAACCTTGATCCGGAGGAAACTCCTCCGCTTGCCTGAAGAAGCTATCACGATAACGGAGACAACGCCTCCGGTTAATCCCCGAGGTTGGTAGAATGGCGGTGTGAATCACGCCACGGTCGCCTCTCCACCCCGGCGTCTGCGGGCCGATGCCGCACGCAATCAGCAGCGCATCATCGCCGCGGCGCGGGAACTGTTCGCCGACCACGGACTCGAGATCACACTCGACGACGTGGCCGAACGCGCGGGCGTGGGTGTCGGTACGGTCTATCGCCGCTTCGCGAACAAGAAGGAACTGATCGTCGAGGTCTTCGACCAGAACCTGAACGATTTCGCCGACGCGGCCGACGCCGCCTACCGACATCCCGACCCCTGGTTCGGACTCGTGGAATTCTTCGAGTACGCGTGCAGACACATGGCCACCAACCGAGGCTTCAGCGAGGTCATGCTCGAACTCGAGGACGACGAGACCGACCGGTTCGCGGTCGTGCGCGATCGCATCAAGCCCACCGTGACCGCCATCTGCGCTCGCGCGCGCGACGCGGGCGTGCTCGCCGACGGCATCGAGCCCTCGGACTTCTTCGCACTCGTGCACATGGTCGACGGGCTCGCCGAGTTCGCCAAGCCGGTCAATCCCGATGTCTGGCAGCGATATATGGCCATCATGTTGAACGGCCTGCGGGGCGACGGCACGCCGCGCAGGCATCTCGACGTCCCCCCGCTGACCGACGCCGAGGTCGAGCACGCCAAGCAGCATCTGACCTGCGGCTGGCGCAAGCGGTAGCGAAATCGCACCGTAAGTAGCGCGCGTCACGTTCGCTCCCGTAAAGTTGGTCACATGACCAACTCGTGGGTGAACTGGGCAGGCGATCAACAGTGTGCGCCCGCGATCATCGCCACACCGCGCTCCGTCGAGGAAGTGGTCGGCCTGCTCGCCGACGCCGAAGCCGCCGGCCGGACCGTGCGCGTCGCCGGCACCGGTCATTCGTTCACCGACGCCGTCCTGACCGATGGCACGCTGCTGAGCCTGGCGAAGCTGAACCGCGTCCTCGATGTCGACCGGGCGAGCGGCCTGGTGCGGGTGGAAGCGGGCATCAGCCTGAACGCGGCCAGCACCGCCGTGCACGAGCACGGCCTCGCCTTCCCGAACCTGGGCGACATCGATGTGCAGACCGTCGCGGGCGCCATCGCCACCGCCACCCACGGCACGGGCGCCACCTTGCAGAACCTCTCCGCCGCGGTGCATTCGCTGGAATTGACGCAGGCGGACGGCACCCGGGTGGAACTGAACGAGCACACCGATCCCGACGGCTGGCGGGCGGCGCGGGTCGGCATCGGAGCACTGGGTGTCGTCACCGCCGTGACCCTGCGGATGGCGCCGTCGTTCGTGCTGGAGGGCGTCGAACGGCCGATCCCGGTGGAGGAGGTGCTGGCGGACCTGGATTCGTTCGTCGACGGCAACGACCATTTCGAGTTCTACATGTTCGCGCACAGTCCGCTGGCCATGACCAAGCGCAACAATCGCGTGACCCTGCCCGAGCAGCCGCGCCCCAAGGCGGTGGACTGGTTCGCCGACATCCTGATGTCCAATCACCTGTTCGACGCGCTGTGCAGACTGAGCCGCAGGCGACCGCGCCTGGTCCCCTTCATCCAGCGCAGCGCCGCCTACGCGGGCAGCTACCGGCGTCAGGTGGACCGCTCCTACCGGGTGTTCGCCTCGCCCCGCCTGATCCGCTTCACCGAGATGGAGTACGCCATCCCGCGCGCGCATTCCGTCGACGCGATCCGCGAGATCAAGGAACTGACCACTCGTTTCGACACCCCGATGCCCATCGAGGTGCGATGGGTCGCAGCCGACGACGCATTCCTGTCCCCGGCGGCCGGTCGCGACACCTGCTACATCGCGGTGCACCAATACCGGGGCATGGACTTCGAGCCGTACTTCCGCGCCTGCGAAGCGGTGTTCGACCGCTACCAGGGCCGCCCGCACTGGGGCAAACGCCACTTCCAGACCGCGGCGACCCTGCGGGATCGCTATCCCGACTGGGATCGGTTCGCCGAGGTGCGGCGGCGCTTCGACCCGAAGGGGCGTTTCGCCAATCCCTACCTCGACCGGGTGCTCGGGCCGGTCGGCTGAACCCGGCTCACCGCACGCCCGCCGCCGCGGTCACGCGGCGAGAATCTCCGCGACCAGGCGGGGCACGGCCGTGCCGATGGGTTCGCGGATGATCTCGGTGGCCATGTCGTCGTAGGGCGTCGGCTCGGCGTTCACGATGACCAGATCCGCGCCGTTCTCCACCGCGACGGAGCACATCGACGCGGCGGGCTCGACCTGCAACGACGTTCCGATCGCCAGGAATACGTCGCTCGTCTGCGCGGTGAGCGCGGCCTTGGTCATGGTGCGGCGGTCCATCTGCTGACCGAACATCACGGTGGCCGACTTGAGGATGCCGCCGCAGCCGGGGCACGGCGGGTCGGGCTCACCCGCGGCCACCCGTTCCAAGGTGGCGGACATCGAGGTCTGGTAGTCGCACTCGATGCAGACCACCTCGAACATGTTGCCGTGGATCTCGATCACCCGCTCCGGCGAAGACCCTGCTCGCTGATGCAGGCGATCGATGTTCTGGGTGATGATGGTGACCGCCCGCCCGGCCCGCTCCAGGTCGGCGAGGGCGTTGTGCGCGGCGTTGGGTACGGCCTGCCAGGCCGGATTGTCCCGTCTGGCGAGCCACGCGCGTTCCCGCAAGCCGGGGTCGGCCACATAGTTCTGATAGGTCGACAGCAATTCGGCGATCGGATCCTTCGTCCACACCCCGCGCGGGCCGCGGAAATCCGGGATGCCGGAATCGGTGGAGATGCCCGCGCCCGTGAGCACCCCGATCCGGCCGCCACGACTGCGCCACTCGGTCGTCATATCCGCACAGCCTAGGGGCAGCGCGGAGATCGCCGATCATGGATAGACGATGAGAGACTTGTAGGGTTATCATCTCATTGTATTGAGTTCGGCCGATCAAGGGAGATCACGATGACCGCGTCCGTCGCACGCGAATCCACCGGCGCGCGAACGCTGCCGCCCCGCCGCCCGATCGAACCGGGGACACAGATGTGGGAGCAGACCGGTCTGGTCACCTTCTCCCTCACGGCGGGCTCGGCCTTCCTGCTGCAAACCATGGAGCCGACCATCTCCGCGGTGGTGGACGAGTACTCCACCTTCCGCACCGATCCCATGGGCCGCGCGATGCGCAGCCTGGCGTCGGTGATGATGTGGGTCTACGGCGGCGAGGAAGCGCTCGCCGAGGCCGACCGCCTGCGCGAACTGCACGCGTCGCTGAACACCACCGACGCCAACGGCGTCCGGCACACCGCGCTGTCCAGCGCCCCGTGGGCCTGGGTGCTGCACACCGGAACCTTCGCCTTCACCGAGAGCGCCAAGTACTTCGCCAAGCGACCGCTCACCGCGGCGGACAAAGAGGCGTACTTCCAGGAGACGTTGCAGCTGTTGCGCAATTTCTCGGTGGCGCCCAAGGAGATCCCCGCGAACTACACCGAGTTCGAGAAGTTCTTCGAAGACACCGTCGCCAACCACCTGGTCGCCACCGACACCGCGCGCGACTACCTGCGGGTGATCCGCTCCGTCGCTCCGCCGAAGCAGCTGCCGCGCGCGCTGCATCCCGCCTGGAAGGCGGCGGTGGGGCCGATCGGCTGGCTCCAGTACTTCGTGACGGTCGGCACCACGCCCGAGGTCGCGCGGCGCAAGCTCGGGCTGACCTGGACCGCGGCCGACGAACGCAAGCTGCGCGTGCTCGGCTGGCTGATCGCGCGACTGGTCCCGCTGCTGCCGGAGCGCCTGCGCTACTTCCCGATCGCCTACGAAGCACGCCGCCTGGAACGCGACCGGCAGCGGCTGCGCAAGATGATCGACCTGCGTCCGATCTGACCCGTGCCCGGAAACCGCTTCCGGGTGACCACGGTCGGTGGGGCGGGGTGACCCGATCCCATTCGCCGACACTGCCCGTACCCCGGTCGACCCGCGTCGACCGGGGTACGCGTGTTGGAGGCGCGAACTCGGAGCCGGTCTTTCGCGACGCGACATAGCGGTCGAACCGCGCCGCACCGACCGCGCCGAACGCGCCGCGTATTCCTCAGCAGCGCAGCGCGGCGCATCGATGCGAGGCGTTGCCCTGCGAGTGGCGGAAAGTCCGCGTACGACAGCCGCTGCGACCCGCGGATCGTGGCGGCGCGCTTTCCGGTCGCGCCTTGCCGTACGCCCTCGTCGCACAACCGTCCAGTCCGCTCCCGTGCTCCGGCAGCCCGAGGCGTCGCAAAAGCTGCGTGATAACGGATTCGGGCCTGTGACCTGCGGTCGCCGTACGCGCGCACCCGCGAGAGCACGTCGCGCCGTAACGCTTCGCGGCGCGCTGGTATACGTATCTCGTACGCTAGGAAAGCGTTTCGGTTCACCGCGGCCGGACGGCCAGCACACTTATGCTCCACCTTGCACATCGAAAGGCGTTCCCATGTCCCACAAGCCCAGTGTGCTGTTCGTCTGCGAGCACAACGCGGGCCGCTCGCAGATGGCTGCCGGATTCCTCACCGCCCTCGCGGGTGACCGGTTCGACGTGCGATCGGCGGGCAGCGCGCCGGCCGAGGCCCTGAACGCCACGGTGGTGGACGCCATGGCCGAGATCGGCATCGATATCTCCGGCCACGCCCCCAAGCCGCTCACGATGGACGCGATCGGCATCTCCGACGTGGTGGTCACCATGGGCGCGGGCGACGCCTGCCCGTTCTTCCCCGGCATCAGCTACCGCGACTGGATGCTGCCGGACCCCGCGGACCAGTCCCTCGACGTGGTGCGCACCATCCGCGACCACATCCGCATCCTGGTGGAGAACCTCATCGCCGAATTGGTCCCCGCGCCCGCACGCTAGGCGCTGTCCGATTCGTTCAAGACGCGCCCCCGCGCCGCTGCCTACGCTGCCGGTATGACACCACAACTCGACGTCATCGGCATCGTCGTCAGCGATATGGCCGCCTCGGTGGCCTTCTACCGCCGCCTCGGGCTCGCCTTCCCGGAGGGCTCCGAGCAGGAAGGGCATGCCGAGGCGGCGCTGCCCAACGGCATGCGGCTCACACTGGACACCGAAGCCGTCATCGAGTCGTTCCACACCGGGTGGCGGCCCCCGACCGGCGCGGGCCGTCTCGCAGTCGCTTTTCGCTGCGCCGATCCCACGGAAGTCGACGCCGTGTACGCAGAACTCGTGGATGCCGGGTACCACGGCGAGCTGAAACCGTGGGACGCGTTCTGGGGGCAGCGCTACGCGGTGGTGCAGGATCCGGATGGCAACGGCGTCGACCTGTACGCCGCTCTTCCGGCCGCAAGCAGCTGAACCATATCCACCCGCACGGCGCGAGACGGAGCCGGACACGCTGCCCGACGGAATCCGCCGCGTACGCCGTCGCGACCGGTCGGATGCGTCCCGGGACAGCGACCAGCCCGCGCGCATCGACGTGGTCAAGACTTGGCGAGCAGGCCGCCCAACGGAAGTCCCGCCAGCGCGCGCACCTCGCGGGAGAGGTGCGCTTGGTCGGCGAATCCGGCCCGCATCGCGGTGTCGGCCAGCGGCACGCCGCTGCGTGCCGCTGCCAGCGCGCGTTGCAGACGCAATACCCTCGCAAGGGTTTTCGGGCCGTAGCCGAAGGCGTCCAGGGAACGGCGGTGCAAGGTCCGTTCCCCCAGTCCGGCCGCGTCGGCGACCGCCGCCACCGGCCATCCGGCGTCGAGCGCGCCGACCACCTTCCGGATGAGCGGATCGGCCGGCTCGGTCTCGGCCGCGCGCCACCGCACGACGCGTTCCAGCGCTGCCGCCTGATCGTCGGCGGCCGCGATCCGATCGACCAGCGGCCGGACCACAGCCGATGGCCACAGCTGAGCCAACTCGACCCGCCGGTTCCGCAACTCGCGCGCCGGAACGCCCAGCCACGCCGGCGCGGTACCCGGAAAGAACCGGATGCCGACGTACCGATCACCCGGGATTCCACCGGGGTGGTGGGCGCGGGTGTCCGGCCCCGCGACGACCAACCGGCCGTCCATCCAGATCAGATCCATGCAGCCGTCGGGTAGCACCGGCAGCGCCGCGCCACCGCCGTCGACGGTCTTGATCCACAGCACGGCGCCGTCGTACCGCGATGGCCGCTCACGGTAGGCGGCATCGTTCATGACACCGACGCTACCCTCCGGACCGCCGACCACACGCGCGGCGTCTCAAAAATATCGTCTCAAAATAAGCCGTTATTTGAGATAGCGATAGAGCGTCGCCCGGGAGACACCCAGCTCCCTGGCGATTTCGGCGACGCCGCGTCCCTGCACGTCGTGCCGCCGCCTAGCGAGTTCGACCTGCTGCGGGGTCAGTGCCACCGGCCGCCCCCTGGACGCGGCTGCGGGCGGCGTCCAGTCCGTGGGCGCCAGCAACAGACGCACACCTTCCAGCACCTCCGTACGCAACTGGTCGACCGGAGCCTCGGCGTACAGCACCACCGGGTCACTGAGCCCCGCCACCGCCTGGGTGGCGCGAACGCGCTCGGCGAAGCTGGCATCCGGGCCCGCGACCAGGATGTTCGCCTGCATCATGACCTTGCTGAACCGCTCGAAGATGCTACCGGGAGCGGCCAGCGCCAGATCGCGGACGTTGAGCCGCAGCAGGTAGCGATGGTCGAGGAAGACGTCGAGCAATCCTTCGATCACCCGGCGGCGCGACTCGCACGGATCGGGATCACCCGCCTCGGCGACCGTGCGCTCCATCGCCGCGAGGAACGGCTCCGCCAAGCCCGCGAGGATGTCGTACTTGCTCGGATAGTGATAGAGCACGCCCGCCTTGGAAATGCCCAGTTGCTCGGCGATCGCGCGCACCGAGGTGCGGTGATAACCATGCGCCCCGAACAGGTCCATGGCCACCTCGAGGATGCGCGCACGGGTCGTCGTCTCGTCGCTCACGCCTCGGATCCTACCCGTTGACTGACCGTTGGTCAGTGTCTTACATTCGTGACTGACCAACGGTCAGTCGATACAACGGAGGCATCCATGGCCAACGATCCCCGCATTCTCATCTCCGGCGCGAGCATCGCCGGACCGACGCTCGCGTACTGGCTGGTGCGCAACGGCTTCCAGCCCACCGTGGTCGAGCGCAGCCCGGCGCTGCGCCCAGGCGGCAACGGCGTCGACATCCGGGGGTCCTCGGTACGGATCGCGGAGCGAATGGGCGTACTGCCGCGGTTGCGCGAACGGGCCACCGACATCCGGGAGCTGACGTTCGTCGACGCGGCCGATCGCCGCGTCGCTGGGATGAGCACGCGCGTCTTCAACGCCGACGATGACATCGAGATCATGCGCGGCGACCTTGCCCAGGTGCTGTACGAGGCGACCGCCGACGACGTCGAGTTCACCTTCGGCGATTCGATCGCCGCGATCACCCAGCGCCCGGACGCCGTGGAGGTGACCTTCGACAGCGGCGAGCAGGCCGAGTTCGACCTGGTCATCGGCGCCGACGGATTGCATTCGCGGACCAGGAATCTGGCCGTCACACCGGAGGCCGACGCGCTGCATCACCTCGGCGTGTACTTCGCCACCGCCCGCGTCGACGCCGGTCTCGGACGCCCGCACGCGGTGACGCTCTACAACACGCCGGGAAAGGTGGCGGGCGTCTACCGATCGGGGGCGCACGACGGCGCCACGGCGTTCTTCGCCTTCCGGGAGGCTCGCGTGCTGGATGTCGACCACCGCGACGAGAACGCCCAGAAAGCCCTGCTGAGCGCGTATTTCGACGACCGAGCCTGGCAGGTGCCCGCGTTGCTCGATCAGGCCACCGCCGACGACGGCTTCTACTTCGACGCGGTGAGCCAGGTCCGCTTGCCGGCCTGGTCGAGCGGACGGGTCGCCCTGGTCGGTGACGCCGGGTACTGCGCGACCCTGCTGTCCGGCGCGGGCGCGGCACTGGCCATCGAAGGCGCACACCTGCTCGCGACGGAACTCGCCGCAGCGGGCGGCGACCATCGGACCGCCTTCCACCGCTATGAACAAGCCCTGCGGCCCACGGTACTGCGGGCACAGCGCTCGGTACGGGCGAGCAGTTCCATGCTGATCCCGGCCACGGGCGGCCACATCTGGTTGCGCAACCAGCTGACCCGCCTGATGGTGCTCCAGACCCTGGCGTCCCGGGTCTACCGGCCGGTCGCGGTGCGCGCCGCCTGAGGGGGCGGCCCGCGGGATCAGCGCTGCGGCGGAGCGATCGGGACGATCACGCGCGGCACGACGCGCAGGTACGGCTCACGATGGTCCGCGGCGATCTTCGATTCCGGGTCCCGGCAGCCCACGGTGACGTCGCTGTTCGGCACGGAGGAGAACGTCCACACCGTCACCCACTCCTTCCCGCCGAACGTCTCGGTCTTCTTCGCGTCGGAAGAGCGCAGATCTTCATTCCGACCGGAACTGTCGGTCACCGTGCAGCGAATCCCGTTGGCAGCCTGCCCCCATGCGACAGGCGCTCGAATATCGAGCACCATATCGGGCGGCACCGGAACTTTCTTCGATTCGCCCAGCAATATCCGGATACCGCCGTCCGCCACCTCCTCGTCGCGCGCCCCGGTCGTCGTCGCCGGAACACTCGGGGCGGCGACGGTACTCGTCGCGGTCGCCGCCTCACTCGCCGAAGTATCGTCGGAACATCCGGACACAGCGGCGACCAGCGCGGGAATCACCATCCAGCTCAGTTTCACAGTCGGACCTCTCGTCGCGCCCACTCATCAGGCGGTTGGTTCGGAGCAGCCAGGCACTGAGCATGACAACGGGAAAGAGGAAAAGCTCGGATACACGCCGGTAAATCGGCAATTAGACCGCAAATGTCCGAAAGCGCCCGCCGGAGAAAGAAATAGGGTTGAATTTCAGATTCCCCGCCATGAGCCTATGCCGACATTCGGGCAATCGGCGCGCATCCGAGGACGTGCTCGAAGTTCGTCGCACTCGCACCACTGGCCGCGATCGGCGACCGCAGCGGCGGACCGCTCGCACTGCGGACCGCTCGCACTGCGGACCGCGGCGATCTCCGGCGGTCGGATCGTCGCGGCGGCGATCCGACCGCCCGCGTCCCCGCGACGGGCATCGCCGCGGAACCGTTCCACGCCGCCGATCAGGACGCGTCCCGGTCGCGCATCGGATCGCACGGCCCGAAGCCGCCGGCTACCCGGGTCTCTCCAAGTCCGTGAGCTACGGCACGCAGCACGGCTTCCCCATCTGCGAATCGACCCTCTCGCACAACGACGCCGACGCGTGACTCCTCCGCGACCGTTCGCGCTCCCGGCCCGATCACTTCGGCGACGAAGGAATAAGACAAGATTCGTCCGATGTTTGCCGTAGGGCGCCGTTGGTCTGTGACGCCTTGGTTCGTGCCGCCTACCGGCTGGTTTCGAAAAGGTGTTTCCCCTGGACCAGGGGGGCCGCATAGTGTGTTCGGTAGGCGATCATGTGGAGGACCACCATGGCGAAGCTGTCGTGGGTGACGGAGCGCGAGGGTAGGGCGGAGCTCGATCGTGCCTGACGGTCAGCGAACCTCCAGCTCGCGCACGCTGCGCGCCACCACACTCGGCGGCTACCGGGCAGCCGCCTTCACCACCACTCCCGGCACGCGCGCCGCACTGATCACGATGGCACTGCTGATCGCGGTGATCCTGGCCTACGAGTCGAACACGACCTCGCGAGAGGGCGCCGACCACGGGTGGTTCGTCGGGGTCGCGCTGTCCGGAGTGTTCGTCGCGCGCGGACTGCACCTGCGCAGGCCGATCACGCTTCCGCACGTCACCGCCGCGGTGCTGGTGCTCGCCGTCGCGCATCTCGCCTACCGCGCCGAGCACACCGACGCCGGATTCGTCCTGCTGGCCGCCACCGGATTCGTCGTGGTGCTGCCGCGCACCGGTAGACCGCAGCCAGGCGAGGTGTATCGGGTGGCCGAACTGGTCGGCCGCACCGAGGGCGACCCGCTGGCTCCTTTCGCCCTGCACTCGTCCAAAGCCTATTTCTTCAACACGTCCTCGACCGCCGCCATCGGCTACCGCACCCGCTTCGGCATCGCCGTCGTCGCGGGCGATCCGATCGGCGATCGCGCGGCATTCCCCGAACTGGTCGCGGCGTTCTCCGACTTCGCGGTCAACCATGGCTGGCGCGTCGCCGTGCTGGGCGCGAGCCCGGAACTGGCCGAGCTGTGGCAGGTGTGGGCACTGGAGCATCGCGGGCTGCGCGCGGTGCCAATCGGCCGCGACGTGGCGATCGACGTGGAGGAGTTCAACCTCGTCGGACGCAAGTACCGCAACCTGCGCCAAGCCGTGAGCCGCACCAGGAATTTCGGGGTCACCACCGAGGTGGTGTACGAGTCCGCCCTCACCCCTGCGCGGCGCGAGGAATTGCTGGCCATCGTCGACGAATGGCGCCGCGGCAGGCAGACCCGTGGCTATTCGATGATCCTGGACCATCTGCTCGACGGGCGGAATCCGAACATGCTGGTGGTCATCGCCAACGACGCGGACGGCAGTCCCGTCGGCTTCCAGCGCTACGGCATTTCCGGGCGCGGGCGGGAACTGAGCCTGGACGTCCCGTGGCGGCGCAAGGACGCGCCCAACGGCCTGGATGAACGCATGATCGTCGACTTGGTCGACTACGCCGCGACGCATGACATCCAGCGGATCTCCCTGGCCTTCGCGCCGTTCCCGGAGTTGTTCGCCGAAAAGGACAAATCGCGCACGGCCACCCTGTTCTATGTGCTGGCACACCTGGCCGATCCGCTGATCCGGCTGGAATCGCTCTACCGCTTCCTGCGGAAGTTCCACGCGCTGTCCGATCAGCGCTACGTCCTGGTCCGCTGGCGGGAGGTGGTGATCGCGGCCGCCGCCCTGCTCACCCTGGAGTTCGTCCCGCATCGCCGCGAGTACTGAGCGGCGGCGCACGACCATGCCCCGAGGAGCCACGTGGAACTGACCCATAGCGACGTGAAGGCCGCCGCCGCACGCGTGAGCGGACTGGTCAGGCCGGTGGCGGTGGCGCAGGCCGACCAGACGGGCGAACTGTGGTTCGCACTGGAGTTCCTCCAGCACACCGGGAGCTTCAAGGCCCGCGGCGCGCTCAACTTCTTGCTCGCGCATCGCGAGAGCGGCACGCTCCCGCGGGTGGGCGTGACGATCGCCTCGGGCGGCAACGCCGGACTCGCCTGTGCGTGGGCGGCCCGCAGTCAGGGGATTCCGGCCACGGTGTTCCTGCCGACCACCGCCCCGCGGGTCAAGGTGGACCGGCTCAACTCCTACGGCGCCGACGTCCATCTGGTGGGGACGCAATACGCCGACGCGCTCGCGGCCAGTCGCGAATTCGCCGACACCACCGGCGCCCTGCTCTCCCATGCCTACGACCACCCGCTCATCGCCGCAGGCGCGGGCACGCTCATGACGGAGATCCGCGAGCGGATCCCGGATCTGGGGGCCGTCGTGGTCGCCGTCGGCGGCGGCGGGCTGTTCTCGGGTGTGGCCACCGCCGCCGATCACTACGGTGTCCGGACCGTCGCCGTGGAGCCCGCCCGTTGCCGCGCGCTGCATGCCGCGATCGCGGCCGGGAAGGTCGTCGACGTGGCGGTCGACTCGGTGGCCGCCGACTCGCTCGGCGCCCGGCGGGCCTCGGAACTGGCGCTGGCGGCCGCGCGACACTACGACGTGGCGTCGGTGCTCGTGGAGGACGCCGCGATCGTCGCAGCGCGCCGCGAGCTGTGGGAGGAGCGCCGCATCGCCGTCGAGCACGGTGCGGCGACCGCCGTGGCGGCGATCCTCGGCGACGAGCCCGCGTTCCGGCCTCGCCCGGGCCAACGCGTATGCGTGGTGCTGTGCGGAGCGAACACCGATCCGTCCGATCTGACCGGTTCGGACGGCCGCCACGCCGACTGACGGCTCAGCGGCGTATTTCCGACGAATCGGACGACTCGGGGTTAGGCTCCCGCTGTCCTCTGCGATCCCGACGGAAGGCACACCATGGCGCATACCTCAAACATGGTCCCCATCGGCACAGCGCTACCCGACTTCTCGCTTCCCGACCTCGACCAGCGGATCTACTCCCGGGACGATTTCGCGGACGGCCCCGGACTGCTGGTCGTCTTCGCGTGCAACCACTGCCCCTACGTCAAGCACATCGAGGCGGCGCTCGGCGAACTGGTCGATTCCCTGCCGTCCATACCCACCGTGGCGATCTGCACCAACGACGCGTCCGCCTATCCGGACGACGCACCGCTTCGGCTGCGCGACCAAGCGATCCGCGCGGGCTGGACCTTCCCCTATCTCGTCGACGAGCAGCAGCACGTGGGCCGGGCCTTTCGCGCCGCGTGCACTCCCGACTTCTTCCTCTACGACGCGAACCTCCGGCTCGCCTACCGCGGCGCCTTCGACGAATCGACGCCCGGAAACGGGAAGCCGCTGACCGGAAACGACCTGCGCACGGCCGTCGAAGCCGTGCTGGCAGGCAGGCCCGCCCCCGAACCGCACCGACCGAGCATGGGTTGCTCGATCAAGTGGCGGGACGCCTGAGCACCTTCCCGCGTGCGCGCACCCGACGGATCGCACTGCGCCACGCCAGCTGCGGCACGGCGGCCGACAATCTGGCGAATTCTCCGAAGTTCCCCGGTTCCACCACGGTCCGGGCCTGCTGGGCGGTGGCGGCCAGCCGCACGGCGCGCGATGCTTTGCCGACGTGACCCGCGTCGTATGGCGGTTGCGGGTCGTACTCGATGATCAATTGGGCGGTTTGCGCCTGCTCGGCACCGAAGACTTCCCCGACCAGCCACAGCGCCAGATCGATACCCGCGGAGACCCCCGCGGCGGTGGTGATTCTCCCGTCCCGCACGATCCGTTCGTCCGGCCGAGCGTCCGCTCCGAGTGCGCGCAGTGCCGGCTGCGCCAGCCAATGGGTCGTGGCGGGCCGTCCGTCCAGCAGCCCGGCCGCGGCCAGCACCAGCGCACCCGTGCAGACCGAGGTCGTCCACACGGTGTTTTGGTGCGCTCGGCGCAGCCAGGCCAGCAGCGCGTCATCGACGGCGGCTGCCGCCGAACCGGGGCCACCGGGAACGAGCAGGATCTCGGGTGCGGGCGTCTCGTCGAACGAATGCGTGGCGCCCAGCACCAGCACCCCGCTGTCGGTCATGATCGGCCCCGGCTCGTGCCAGACGAAGCGAATCTCCGCGCCCGGCGCGAAACGCAGCACCTCGTATGGGCCGATCGCGTCGAGCGCCGTCATCCCCGGATAGGTCACGATCGCGATCCGCACAGTCGTCCCCGGTCCGCACCCCTCGGATCTGGTCATCGTCGCCCCATTTCCGACTATGAGTCAAAGAAAGAATCAGCGTTTCATTGCACTGACCGGGTGTCAATCGTCGCCGGGAGCGCCATGGTGTGCGCAGTGGAACGACCCTGCTTCCCGCTCGGCCGGCAGTTCGGGATCAATCCCCCACGTCTTTCGATTCCCGGGCCGCCGAACTCGAGCCGTTCGGTCTCGCCAATTCGATTGCGCCACTCGACAAGCGATTCACACGCGGCGCCGCCCGAAGGAAGACCCGTGCTGACGATCAGGCCGCGATGAGGGACACTGTTCGGCGACACCGGGGATCGGAAGGGGTGGGGACATTGGCGACGATCGTCCTTGTACACGGCATCGCGCAGGAACAGGAATCGGCCGACACCTTGGAGGCGCGCTGGTTACCCGGACTCGCGGGAGGCGTCCGCAACCACGGCGCCCCGGAGCTGGCGGACCGCTTGTGGCGCAACGGTTCTCCGGGCGACTTGTCGACCCGGATGGCCTTCTACGGCAATCGTTTCCTGGTCGAGGGCGCTCAGGGCGCGGGGATCGAACCCGACGACGCCCAGCTCGACCTGATGGAACAGCTCGCCGCCGAGTGGCTGGCGACGGCCGCCGCGCACGCGGGCGACGAGCGTGATCGGGCGACGGCCCGTCGCCTCGGCACTCCCCCGCCGCCGGACGCGGTGGCGCAAGGAGCGCAGGCGAGACTGCGGCCCGCGCTCAACGCGCTGATGCGGTTGCGTTGGTTCGCGCCGTTCGGTTTCGGATTGGCGCAGAAGTTCGTCATCCGCGCCCTGTCCCAGGTCGCCCGGTATTTCACCGACGACGACGTGCGGGAATATGCCCAGCGGCAGGTGCTCGACCAGGTCGGTCCCGACACCCGCCTGGTCGTCGCGCACTCGCTGGGCAGCGTGGTGGCCTACGAGGCGCTGCACCGCACCGACCATCCGGTGACCCTGCTGACCATGGGCTCGCCGCTCGGGTTGCGCTCGGTGGTGTACGACCGGCTGCGCCCCCAGCCGAGCACCGTGCCGAAATCGGTGACGGAATGGCACAACTTGGTCGACGAGGACGACCTCGTGGCGGCACACCTCGACCTCACTTCGTTCTTTCCGCCGTACCCCGGCAGCGCCGTCATCCCGGTCACCGAACAGCATTTCGACAACGGCGCGTCGCCACACGACTCGACCAGCTATCTCATCAAAGCAGTCACGGGGGGAATCGTCGCGAAAGCGCTGGGGCACTAGGGGCTTCACCACGACGGTCCGACCGGACGGCGACGACGCCTACTGAACGCTCTGCGACAGATGGGCTTTCGCGTCGTCGTAGGACGCGGTGGACGCGGCCTCGTCGCGGGTGTAGACTAGATGCAGCACGCCGGTGGGGAAGGTCTCCGAGGACAGCAGGCGCAGCGGGACCGTGGCCGCGCCGTCCTGGAACAGGCGATCGCCCTTCCCGACCGCGATCGGATGCACCAGCAGGTGCAACTCGTCCAGCAGACCGGCGGCCAGGAGCTGACGAACCACCGAGACCGAGCCGCTCATGCCGATGTCGCCGCCGGGCTCGTTCTTCAGCGCCGTCACCGCGTCGATCAGATCGCCGTCGATCACTTCGGAGTTGCGCCAGGTGAAGTCGAGATCCTGCCGGGTAACCACGATCTTGCGCGCGTCGCCCAATTTCTTCGCGAACGCCGCGTCCGTGCCGCCCGCCGCTTCGCGCTCCGGCCAGGCGCCCGCGAAGCTGTCATAGGTCTTGCGGCCGAGCAACAGGGTGTCGGCGGCGCCGAGCTGGGCGTCGACCGCCGCGCCCATGGCGTCGTCGAAGTAGGGGAAGTGCCAGTCCTGCGGGTCCTCGATGACGCCGTCGAGGGCGATGAAAAGGCCGGCGGTGATTTTCCTCATGTGCGTTGCTCCTGGATCGGCGTTGCGATGTCGCTTGATCCGACGGGACGGCGCGCGAGAACTCATCGGTCGGCGCGGCCGCCGTCACCGCGCCCCATCCGGCACGGCCCCGCGCTAGCCGGACAGGTTCGCATCGGAGCCGTGAAATGCCGCGCGATAGTTGTGCGGACTCGTCCCGACCACTCGCTTGAAGCGGTCGCGGAACGCGGTGGGCGAGCCGAAACCGACCTGGCCCGCGATCCGGTCGACCGGGTGGCTTGTGGCTTCGAGCAGATGCTGGGCCTGCCGGATTCGCGCGCGCAGCAGCCACTGAAGGGGCGTGGTCCCGGTGTGCTCGCGGAACCGCCGGTTGAGCGTGCGGGTGCTCATCCCGGCCTGGGCGGCGATGTCGTCGAGGGTGAGATCCCGCGCGGAGTTGTCCTGGATCCACCGCAGCACCGGCTCCAGCGCCGAGCCGCGCGGCGTCGGCGGCTGGTCGTGCACGATGAACTGCGCCTGCCCCCCTTCCCGCTCCAGCGGGACGACCGACTTCCTGGCCGCGTCGGCCGCGACCGCCGAGCCGTAGTCCCGGCGGATCATGTGCAGGCACAGATCGATTCCGGCCGCGGCGCCCGCCGAGGTGAGCAGCGAGCCGTTGTCCACGTACAGCACGTCGGGATCCACGTCGATGTCCGGGTAGCGGGCCGCGAGGTCCGCGGCGGCGAGCCAGTGCGTGGTCGCGCGGTGCCCGTTCAGCAATCCGGTCGCCGCCAGGATGAAGGCGCCGGAACAGATCGACGCGAGACGGGTGCCCGCGGCCGCGGCGCGGCGCAGCGCCTCGAGCACCTCGTCCGGCACCGGAAGGGCCGGATCGGCGCAGCCGGGCAGCACGATCGTGTCGGCTTCGCCCAGCGCGTCGAGCCCGCGCGGGGCCCGCATCGTGAACAGCCCCGCGTCGACCGTCGGGGTGCCCGCGCAGACCAGCACGCGATAGGCGGGCCTGCCATCGGGGAGGCAGGTACGCCCGAACACTTCCACCGGCGTGGCCAGATCGAACGCGATCACCTGGTCCAGCGCGAGGACGACCACGGTGTGCATGGCGATAGTTTAGGCGTCCGGCTGATTCCAGCCAATGCGCCGAACTGGCTTCTGCTGAATATCCGCATTTCACGGCCCTTGGCGAGAAACGAGCGGTATATGGCACTTTCGCCAATTTCGCCCGCGCCAGATCCTGGCTAGTGTCGACCGCCGTGACGAAGTTCCTGCTCTCGGTCCACGTGCTCGCCGTGATCATCGCCGTCGGCCCGGTGACGGTGGCGGCCAGCATGTTTCCCGCCACCACCCGCCGCGCCCTCGCCGCCACCGCGACCGGGCACGACCCGGCCGTCCTCGGCACGCTGCATCGCATCTGCCGCGTCTATGCCCTGCTCGGCGTGGCGGTCCCGGCTTTCGGCGTACTCACCGCGCTCGCTCTCGGCGTGCTCGGCGACACCTGGCTGGTGGTGTCGATCGGATTGACCGCGGCCGCGGCGGGCGTGCTCGCACTGCTCGTGCTGCCCGGGCAGCAGAAGGTCCTCGCCGACCTCACCGGCACCACTCCGGCGCTGATCCGCCGTCTCGCCATGGACACGGGAGTGTTCAACCTGCTGTGGGCGGCGGTCACCGTTCTGATGATCGTGCGGCCGGGCTCGACGACCGGAGTGTGAGGCTCAGTCGGGCAGGTAGCGGACCGCCATCGAGACATCGCGAACGATCATGATGGGGCACGCCACCGACAGCAGCAGTGCCTGACTGGTCGAACCGAACAGCATGCCGGCGAACCCGCCTCGACCGCGGCTGCCCACCACCAGCAACTGGGCCTGCCCGGAACGTTCCAGCAGGCAGCGCTCGGGCCGGTCGGTCACGATCTCGCGCCGGATCTCGACATCGGGAAAACGCTCCTGCCACCCGGCGAGGCTTTCCGCCAGCACGATCTGCTTCTCGGTATCCACCGCGAGTTCAGCACTCACCGACGGCAGTTCGACGCCCGTCCACACATGCAGGGCCAGCAGGGGCACACCCCGCGCCGAGGCCTCGTGCAGCGCCGCTTCGATAGCGGGTTCGCTGATCTCGGTGCCGTCTACGCCGACGACGATCAGCTTCTTCCTGGCACCCCCGGTGAGCGGGGCGCCCTCCCGGACCACGACCACCGGGCAGCGCGCCCGTCGCGCCAGCGCCGCGCTGACCGATCCCAGCAGAGCACGCTGTACGGTCCCGCGACCGCGGGTGCCGACCACCATCATCCGCGCGCCGCCGGTGCGGTCGAGCAGCGCCGGACCGACCGGCTCGTGCACCAGCTCGGTGCTGATCTCGATGTCGTGCAGCGCCCGGACCGCGATGCGCGCCTCCTCGGCCGCGGTGTCCAGCACCCAGCGACCGTGCCCCTCCAATCGGGCGTAGTCGGTGCTGGTGAGCGGTTCGGTGACACCGGGCCCGTAGTCGGCGACCGGATCCACCACGTGCGCCAGACGCAACGGCGCCCGATGCTGCGCGGCGGCCTGTGCTCCCCACGCGACCGCCACCGCCGACCCGGCGGACCCGTCCACACCGACGATGATCGGCCCGTTGCTTCGCATGCTCATTCCTTCCCGCCGAAGAGATCGAGCTCGGACCGCCGATCACCGGTGCGGCGGACGTCGCCGTCAACCGCCGCGGACGACGCACGCGTTGCCCAGGCGGATGCCTTCGCCGACCGGGAGGTCGATACTCGCCACATACGGCGCGTCCGGCTCCTGCACGGCACTGATGGTGTGCGGTCCCTGCGTGGCGGGCACCCAGTCGATCAGCGCGACGCCGCCGGACGGCCGGACCACACCGAACGGAATGCCGTTGTCGTAGAACACCACCGGTGCGACGACGTCGGTCACGGTGGCTCGCGCGGTATACGTGCAGCCCGTCCCGTAATTGGTCACCAACCCGAAATTGAGGCCGGGATACATCCCCACCTGGGTCACCGTGGCCCCGGCCGAGGCCGGGTCGGCCATCGTGACCGCCGCGACGGCTCCGAGCGCCGCCGCTGTCGCACCGATTCGTCTCCGCATTCGGGTGGTCCTATCGGTCGTGAGTCGCTCCTCGTCGAACGGACGCCGGCCGCGCGCACCGACGCGATAACTAGATCCTCACTCCCGCACGGCTTCGACGGGGTGCGAACCGCGGAAATCGGCTCGCACCGGCGCACCGAGATCCGTCGGCGCACGTGCTCCTCGGTGGCTCGCTCGAACGGGTCCGTTCCGTCGTGTCGACGCGGCGCGACAACGACCGCACCACAGCCGCTCACCTCACCGGCGGCGTGCGGCGCGGCCCGGCCCGGCCCGGCCCGGCGAGGGGATCTCGTGCCGCCTGACGATCGTGTCGTCCCCTCGTGGTTGTGTATCCGAGGGTCTTCCCGGGGAGCGACGGAGGTGCTGGTGTGGTAGCGATCGACTTCGAGCGGATGGTGCGCGGCGCGAGGCCGTTGTCGGTACGACGCAGGGTCGCCGCGCAGGGGCTCGGTGGTGTGCCGCCGACGGCGCTGGTGCTGGCGGGCATCGTCAGCGTGCAGGTGGGCGCGGCGGTGGCCACCCAGCTGTTCGCGGCGACCGGCGCGGCCGGAGCGGTCATGCTGCGGCTGGTCTTCGCCGGGATCGTCCTGCTGGTGATCTGGCGTTCGTCGCTACGGGTGGGGCGTGGTGCGCTGCCGGTCGTGCTCGGGTACGGGGCGGTGCTCGCGCTGATGAACCTCTCGTTCTACGAGGCGATCGACCGGATCCCCCTCGGCATGGCGGTGACCATCGAGTTCCTGGGACCGCTCACCGTCGCGCTGGCCGGATCGCGGCGCTGGATCGACCCGCTGTGGGCGGTGCTGGCCGGGGCCGGGGTGCTGCTGCTGACCCGGGCGGACGGGGACGTGGACTGGGTGGGGGTGATGTTCGCGCTGGCCGCGGCGGCGTGCTGGGCGGGTTACATCTTGCTCAGCGCCGCGCTGGGCGAACGGACGAGCGGCGGGGGCGGGTTGGCGCTCGCCATGGCATTCGGCGGACTTGTGATGCTGCCGGTCGGCGTGATCGATGCGGGCGCCGCGCTGTTGCAGCCCGCCGTGCTCGCCGCCGGATTCGCGGTCGCGATGCTGTCATCGGTGTTGCCGTATTCGGTGGAGCTGGAAGCGCTGCGGCGCATTCCGCCCCGCGTTTTCGGCGTGCTGATGAGCTTGGAGCCCGCGGTCGCGGCGATCGCGGGCTTGGTCGTCCTCGGTCAGGTCATGAACCTCGGACAGTGGGCGGGCGTCGGGTGTGTGGTGGCGGCGTCGGCGGGGGCGACCCGGACCGAAACGATGGATTGACTCGGCCGATCGGCGCCGGACTCGCTCAGCGCTGCGGCCGAGACGTACCGGCGTCGCGGCGCTCGGCACCGGTCGTTTTCCCGTCGTCCGCGATCAAACTGCCGAGCAGGGCCAGCGATCGCTCCGAGGACGATCCCGGTTCCGCGTGGTAGGCGATGAGTATCTGGCCCGGTGCGCCGTTGACGCTGAACGTCTCGTAGGACAACGTGAGGTCCCCGACCATGGGGTTGCGGAAGTGTTTGACGCCCGCGGTCTTCACCCGGACGTCGTGGCGCGCCCACAGTTGCCGGAATTCCTCGCTCTTCAGCGAAAGCTCCCCGACCAGCTCGGTCAATCGCGGATCGTCCAGGTCCGCGCCCGCGGTCGCCCGCAGGCTGGCGACCGTATCGGCCGCGATGGTCGGCCAGTCGCCGTAGAGATCGCGCGCCTCGGGATCGAGAAAGACCATCCGCACCTGATTGACGCCCGGCACCGAGCACGAATTGACGGCCGCGGCCAGCGGATTCGCCGCCAGGACGTCCAGGTATCTGCCGAGCACCACCGCGGGCGTATGCGGCCACGCCTCCATCAGGCGCAGTAGCCCCGGCGCCACCCGTTCGGGCCGTCGCGGCGCCCGCGATCGCGCGGCCGTCGGCCGCGCCAACGCCCGCAGATGCGCCGTGCCCTCTTCGTCCAGCGCGAACACCCGCGCCAGCGCGGCGATCACCTGTTCGGAGGGATGCCGGTCGCGTCCCTGCTCCAGCCGTACGTAATAGTCGGCGCTCACCCCCGCGAGCAGGGCGATCTCCTCCCGGCGCAGTCCGGCGACCCGCCGCTGACCACCACCGGACATCCCGAAATCCTCCGGTCGCACCAGCTCGCGGCGCGCACGCAGGAAAGCGCCCAGTCGATTGTCGGAGTCCATGATCCGAGCCTAGGTGAGCCGACGTGAGCCTGGGTGGTCCCGCGACTACCAGGAGGACCGCAGCCTGTCAGGCGGCCGCGCGGGCGCGCAACGTTGTGGACATGACGAACAACATCACCGGCCGCGTGGCGGTCGTCACCGGAGCATCCAGTGGAATCGGCGCAGCGACCGCGCGGCAGCTCGCGCGGGGCGGCGCGAAGGTCGCCCTGCTCGGCAGGCGCAAGGATCGCATCGAGGAACTCGCCGCCGAGATCGGCGGGGACGCGCTCGCGGTGGTCGCCGACGTCGCCGACCAGCAGTCCATGCGAGACGCCGCGGCCACCGTGCGGGCGGCATTCGGTTCCGTCGACCTGGTCGTCGCGAACGCGGGCGTCATGCTCGCCGCACCGTTCGAGTCCGCGCTCACCGACGAGTGGGACCAGATGGTCGGCACCAACATCACCGGCCTGCTCTATACCGCGAGAGCGTTCATCGACGACCTGCTCGCGGCCGCGGAACGGGGCGCGCGAGCGGATCTGGTGCTGGTCGGCTCGATCGGCGGCCACACGGTGTTCCCCAACTACGCCGTCTACACCGCCACCAAGGCCGCGGTCGCGCACCTGACCCGCAACCTGCGCGCCGAATTCGGGCCGCGCGGCGTGCGGGTCAAGAACATCGAACCCGGCTTCGTCGGCACCGAACTCGGCGCGGGGATGCAGGACGAACAACAGCGCGCCGGGCTGGAGCAGTGGCGCACCGCGATCGAGATCCTGCGACCCCGCGACATCGCCGACGCGATCGCCTACGCGGTCGGCCTGCCCGAGCACGTCAATATCGCCGAACTCGTCGTCGTCCCGACTCAGCAGGGCTGATCACCCGCTTGCCGGCCGGCGGAGAAGACACCTTCGGTTGCGGCGTCGTGGGCGGACTAGTCGAGGTCCGCCCACTCGGGCCACGGCCGCATGCCCTCGTCGCCGCGGATGTAGGCGAGGCGGCGCAGCGCCTGCCGCTGATAGGTGGAGTCGACGGTGGCGGCGCGCATCGACTGCAAGGCCATCCGGAACTCCTGGATGTCGCGCAGCAGGTAGAAGCCGTCCCAGCGCATCACGTCGCGGCCGTAACCGGCGCAGAATTCCGCGTACTGCGAAGCGGTGAGCTCGCCCGCGGTCCAGCACTCGATCGCCGTGTGCACCAGGTCCCACTCCGGCGGGCCGATCATCGCCTGCCCCAAGCCGGCCAGGATGACGTCGCCGTCGTCGCCGACCACCACGCCGTCCTCCCAACCGCCACCCTGGACCACCGACCAGGGCAGGCCCTTCGGCAGCGCCTTCCAGCGGCCGCGCAGTTCCTCCAAGTGTTTGCCCAGCCAGCGCCGGTCGTCCTCGGTCACCGTGTGCGCGGCGGCGATCTCCTCCTCCACCCCGGCCAGGGGCGACATCCGGCGTAGTTCGAAGCCCGGCAGTGGTAGCCGGTGCAGCTGTCCCAGCGCCCTGGCGACCTCACCGGGCGTGCCCGGGTGATGCGGCGGCAGCTCCTGCCAGAAGGTCACCGGGCGTCCGTCGACCACTACCGGCTGCGGAATGTCCGCGACGACGCGCGCCGCGGACACCCCGCAGGTCTCCAGCCATCGAGCGACCGCGACTTCCCGCCCGGTCGCGAGTTTCTGTCCCCGCTCGCCGATCCGCACGACGAGCCCGCCGCGCAACCGGTAGACCCCTTGCGACCCCACCGGTTCGGCATCGCTCGCATCTATCCCGGCGCTCACACAGGCGGCACGCAGGATCGACCGCATCCCGTTACCCGCGATTCCCGCAGTCATGTCAGCCTCCCAAGCCCCCCGCTCCCGTCTCGGGAGAAGTTGCGAATCTCGGCTTCGAGCTTCATGGCAGCCATCCAGATACCGGGGGGCAAACACCCCATTTTCCCTGCTCAGTGGACATTACCCCGGCAATTCCACCACAGTCAGCAACCAAACAGAATCCGCCCGTTTTCCCCGCTTTG
This sequence comes from Nocardia sp. NPDC047654, assembly GCF_043205035.1. Lineage (NCBI taxonomy): Bacteria > Bacillati > Actinomycetota > Actinomycetes > Mycobacteriales > Nocardiaceae > Nocardia > Nocardia sp. NPDC047654. The sequence continues at coordinate 167,929 of NZ_JBIDDF010000001.1, read as the reverse complement.
CCGTTTTCGGCCCACGGAAGGCGGGTGCGAGACCCCGGCTGAGAGGAAGTAGCCGGTCACCGATGAGTTCCGCGAGCGGGCGGGGTCTACACCTACAGCCCTCGAGCTATGAACCCGGACAGGGAGGACCCTATGAGCACCCAAGCACTGCCGCCCGTCGTCGACGCCGATACCTGGCAGCGCGAACTCGACGCGCTGCGCGTCCGGGAGAAGGCCGCGACCAGGGAACTGGACGCGATCGCCGCTCAGCGCCGCCGCCTGCCGATGGTCGCGATGCCCGGCTACACCCTCGAGGGCGAGGAGGGACCGGTCCAGCTCGCCGACCTCTTCGGCGGAATGTCGCAACTGATCGTCTACAACCACATGTGGTTTCCGGGCGAGCAGTGGCAGTGCGGGGGCTGCACCGGATTCACCTCGCAGTTCACCCGGCTGGAGTTCCTGAGCAATTACGACGCCCGGTTCGTCATCGTCACCCAAGGCCCGATCCGAGAGGCACTCGCCTACAAGCGGCGAGTCGGCAACAAGATGGCTTGGTATTCCACCGCGAACAGTTCCTTCGGCGCCGATGTCGGCGCACCGCCCGGCGCAGGGTTCGCGGTCAACGTATTCCTCCGCGACGGCGACACCGTCTACCGCACCTGGCACACCAACGGCCGCGGCACAGAACAGCTCAGCCACTCCTTCGCCCTGATCGACCTACTGCCCTACGGCAGGCAGGAGGACTGGCAGGACTCCCCCGACGGCTGGCCACAGTCGCCCACCTACAGCCGGTGGAGCAGTTCCCAGGACATCGCCGCAACCTACGGCGAGCCGAATGCGTGAACCCAGGGGTTGATCAACCGCCCCACCGCCTCGTCAACAGTTCCAGCAGGAGCGGGTCGCAGCTCCGCAACTCCCACGGCAGTAGCCGCACCGTCGAAGGGGTGGGCGACGATCGTCCGAGCGAGCCCTTCGCCGACCCGACCACGCTGCCGTAACGCGCATGGCCTGCGCCGATGCCCGCCCCAGGAAAGAGAAAGGCGGTCCTACCGTCCCCGAGGTCCTTGTGGACTCCGGTTCGAGTAAGACCGCCGTCGTGGAGCTGCCGGGAATCGAACCCGGGTCCTCCGCCGCGTCTCCAGGGCTTCTCCGTGTGCAGTCCGCTGTGCCTCTACTCGGATCTCCGGGTCCCGCGAACAAGCCCGGATGACGATCCCAGTCGCTGTTCGATGTCCCGTCCTACTCCGCGACCGAGTAGGACGGTTAGCCCTCTAGCTGATGCCGGCACCGGAGCCGAGGGCATGCCCCGGGCCGACAGAGACGCTTCGCTGGTTAGGCAGCGAGAGCGTACTCGCGCTGATGAGAATCGGCGCTTAATTGGTTGCAACGACGCTTACGGTGGTCTCTTGCCTGCACCGACACGCTTCCCCTAGATCTACGTACGCAGTCGAAACCGTTCAGCCCCGTACGCCCCGGCGCCTTGCCGGGCTGTTCATGTTAACACCGGCGAGAGGCCGGATCATCCCGATATCGGGTCGCGGTGGACCCCACGCCCGGCAGCGTCGGCCGGGCCGCTGACGCGGGTGAGGTAGGTGGGCACCGCGGGTCGGAGGAAGCCTTCGAAGTGGCCGTGTTCCCGGACCGGAACCTCCGAACTCCCCACTCTCGGGCGGTGTCGAGAACGCACCGTGTTCTCTGTTCCTCCGATATGGTCCGGGGGTTACGGCACGCAGCTCAACCGGATCCCCGTCACCGCCCGCTCGAACACCCCATCCTTCCCGGATGCTGGTAGCCGGTTCTCCGGGCCCGGCGAGGAACCCGACTTACACTGCACGAGCCGTACGATCGGCTCTGAGCAGCGGATCTCGATTTCAGACTAAGGAAACACTTTGGCAGTTCGCACCATTCGGGACAGGTTGCTGCGCCTGTCCGCCCTCACCGCCATCGCCGGACTCGTCCTGACCGGGTGCTCTGTGCTGGGTGACAAGTCGGCCGCCGCGTCCGAACCCGGGGTCACCTCCGACCCGTGTCCGAACGCGGTCGACTCCCGCAAGGGGTGTATCTACCTGGGCGTGCTGTCCGATCTCACCAGCGGGCCGTTCGCCGCGCTGGGCAAGGACATTCACAACGGCCAGCTGGCGTTCTGGAAGGCGGTGAACGAAGCGGGCGGCATCGGCGGCAAATACGAGGTGGACATCGCCACCTACACCGAGGACACGAACTACGATCTGCAGAAGCACGCCGAGGCGTACCGGCGAATCGAGCCGCACGTCCTCGCGCTCTCCATGAGTTTCGGCACCGTGCAGACGCAGAAGGTACTTCCCGAGATGGACGCGGCGAACATGATCGCCATTGCCGGAACCCTCTGGTCGGGTTGGCAATTCGAGAACAGCGACAAGGGTCTGTTGCTGGAGTCCGGCTACTCCTATTGTTCCGAGGCGATCATCGCCCTGGACTGGATCGCCGAGCGCCAAGCGAAGCCGTCTTCGATCGCCACGGTCAGCTATCAGGGTGACTACGGCGGCGACTACGCCACCGGCGCCAAAAAATGGGCCTCCGCCAACCGCGTCGACATGGTGGCGCAGATCGACACCGAGCCGAACACTCAAATCGGCAACCAGGACGCCGCCGTCGCCAAGATCCTCAATGCCAGAGCGGATCTCGTGCTCTTGGCCACCGGCCCCGCGGAGGCGGGCGAGATCATGGGCAAGGCGGCGCTGGCCGGCTATCCGGGCAGGTTTCTCGGCTCGGGCCCGACCTGGAACGGCGGCATGTTGAAAAGCCCTGCGGCATCCGCGATCACGACGCGCTACAACATGACCTCGCCGCTGGACGGCTGGGACGGCATCAGCGCCGGCGCCAAGAAGGCCAGGGCCTCGGCGACTCGCGAGCCCTCCACCTGGGGCTACAGCGCCGGGTGGATGTTCTCCTATCCGATGAAGGCGCTGCTCACCCGAGCGGTCAACGAAGGCAAGCTGACCCGCAAGGGCGTCCGCCAAGCCGTACACGGCCTGCGCGTCGACTACGAGGGCGCGATACCCGAATACACCTACGGCGCGGCGAAACCCGACCTCACCCGGCAGCGAGCGGTCATCGAAGCGCCGGATCAGACCGCGCCGCTGGGCGCGAAAACCCTGGCGACCGATTATCACGGCCCGACCCAGGACCGCGTCACCCTCACCGAGCCCTGCGTGCAGCCGTAAGCGAGCAAGACATGCCTTTCCACCGTAATCTCCGTCGGCTGCTGCGTCTCGTGGCCGCCCCCCTCGCGCTCGGGCTCGTCCTGACCGGCGGCTGTTCGGCTTCCGAGTCCGCCGCTGCCCCGGGCGTCACCCGAGAAGCGTGCCCGCACGCGATCCACCGCGACAAGGGCTGTATCTATCTGGGTGTTCTGTCGGACCTGAACAACGGCCCCTTCGCTCCGCTCGGAAAGTCGCTGCAGGACGGGCAACTCGCGTTCTGGAACGAGGTGAACAAGCAGGGCGGTATCGGCGGCTACGAGATCGACATCGCGACTTACACGCGTGACACCGCCTACGATCCGCGCAGGCACGTCACGGAATTCGAGAACATAGCCCCCCATGTGCTGGCCCTCGCGATGAGCTTCGGGACCGCGCAGACCCTGGCCGTCCTGGGCGAGATGGACGACGCGGACCTGGTCACCGGGGCGGGCACCCTCTGGTCCGGCTGGCAGTACCGCTCCACCGACCGAGACCTGGTGCTGGACGACGGCTTCTCGTACTGCACGGAAGCCGTGCTGGGTCTGGACTGGTTCGCGCAGAACCACTACCAGCCGCGCACGCTCGGCGTGGTCGCCTACCGCGGCAACTACGGCGGTGACTACGCCAGCGGGGCGCTCAAGTGGGCACTGGACAACGGCGCGAGCATCACCGCTCGGATCGACACCGGGCCCAACCCCGAAGTCGGCAACCAGGATTACCCGGTCGCCGAGATCATGGCCGATCCGCCCGACGTGGTCCTGCTGGCCACCGGACCGGCCGAAGCCGCCGAGATCGTCGGCAAACTGGCGAAATCCGGTTACACGGGCCGGTTCCTCGGATCGACACCGACCTGGAACAGCGCACTGCTCAAGACCCCGGCCGCGCCCGCGCTGATGTCGCTCTACAACTACACCTCGCCGTTCGACGGTTGGGACGGCGTGAGCCTCGGCGCCCAGCGGGCCAGGAACGCCGCGCCGAGCGAACCGACGAATTTCGGCTACAACCTGGGCTGGGCGATCTCCTATCCGATGAAGGCGCTGCTGACCAAGGCAGCCGAGACCGGCGGACTGGACCGGCCGACCCTGCGCAAGACCCTTGCCGGGCTCACCGTCGACTCCGAGGGAATGGCGGCGCAGCAGATCTACGGGCGGGACGAACCCGACGTCGCGGCGCAGCGCGCGGTGGTCAACGTGCCCGATCCGTCCACGTCATTGGGGTCGCGCACCGTGGTCGCCGACTACCGCAGTCCGACCTTGAAACGGATATCGCTGCGCGAACCGTGCACGCGATGAGCCGCGCGATCGGCCGGAGTCGGCCTGGGCGGTCGAACCTGCGCAGCCGCTCGGTGGACTCAGGCCGCGGCGATGAGGGCGACCGAAGCCAACGCCAGGACCAGGCCTGCCTGCTGCTGCCGGTGGACCCGCTCGCCGAGCAGAACCATCGCCAGCAGCACGGTCACGGCCGGATAGAGCGAGCCGATGACGCTCACCAGCGACAGCAGCGAGCCGTGGAAGGCATACAGCAGCGCGGCGTTGCTGATGACGTCCAGCACGCTGATATAGCAGGCCAGTCGTAGGGGCTCGCCCCGCAGCCGCCCGAAATCGCGGGCGGTCAGCGCGGTGAGCCACACCACCGCGGTGGCCGCGAGGCGCTGCATGAGCAGCGGCCACAGTCCGGACTGGGCCGATGTCTCGTGCAAGAAGACGAAGGCGAATCCGTACGCGACGCCTGATCCGATGGTCAGCGCGGCGACCTTGCGGGTGAACCGCAGTTCGCGTCCCCCGGTGATCTCCTCCGTCACCTCGTCCGGCGACTCCCGGCTCACCAGAAGTACCGCGACCAGCGCGAACACGATGCCCGCGAAGGCGAGCGGGCCGGGGCGCTCGCCGGTCGCCAGCCCGGCGAGTACCGGAATGCCCGCGACCAGCACCGCCGTCAGCGGTGAGACCACTGCCATCGGACCGCCTGCCAGCGCGGCGTAGAACCACCACACCGCGACACCGCTGGCGACACCCGCCGCCGCGCCCCACCACAGGGAGGCGGCGTCCGCGCTCCCGGACACGAACGGAAGCAGCGCGAGCACCAGCAGCACCGAGAACGGATAGGAATAGATGACGACGCGCAGTGCGGTCACCCGCCGCGACGCCACGCCGCCGTAGAAATCGCTCACGCCGTAACCCACCGCGGCTACCAGCGCGAGCAAGACGGCAGTCACCGCATGCCTTTGACCCGCCGTCCTAGTTCACGGGTGACCTCTCGCTCGGCCGTGCGCCGGGCCAAGTCCTGGCGCTTGTCGTAGTCCTGCTTACCCTTGGCCAGCGCCAACTCGACCTTCACCTTGCCGTCGGAGAAGTACATCGACAGCGGGACCAGCGTCTGGTTGCCCTCCCGCGACTTGCCGACCAACCGCTCGATCTCACGCTTGTGCAGCAGCAGCTTGCGCACCCGGCGCGGCGCGTGATTGGTCCAGGTACCGTGGCTGAACTCGGGGATGTGCAGCCCACGCAGCCACACTTCGCCGTTGTCCACCGTCGCGAACGCGTCCACCAGCGAGGCCTTGCCCTCGCGCAGGCTCTTCACCTCGGTGCCGACCAGCGCGATTCCGGCCTCGTAGATGTCCAGAATCGTGTAGTTGTGCCGCGCCCGGCGGTTGGTCGCGATGACCTTGCGCCCCTTCTCCTTCATAACGGTCCACTCTAAGTGACCCGGCAACCGGTTTATTCCCGCAGGTCGCGCAGGCCCTAACCACCCTGATGCAGCACCACGTAGAGCGTGAGGACGGCGAGGAACGCGGCGAGCAGCGCCACCGTCGACATTCGCGGCAGGCCGGGGCGCGGTGGCGGTGGTTGACGCCGCAGCCATACGTTCTCCACCGCCGGATCGGTTCTGCTGCGGACGTACGGCGGCGCGTCCGGAGTCTCGCCGCCCACCGAGCCGGTAGAGATGTCATCGCCCGCGTCACTGGAACCCTCACCCGGTGCCATAGCCAGAACGGTAGCCGCCACGACGGCGACCCGCCGCAATTCCCGCGCGGCGCAACCCAGTTGGAACTCAGGCCAGGCGCCGCCGGAACGCCTCGGCGGACGCGCCGGTCGTCAGGTCGACGGTGTGGACGCCCAGTTCGACTCCGTCCTCGTTGAGCTCGAGCACCATGAAGCCCAGCTCGTGATAGTTCTCGTACAGCGCGCTGTGGCCCGCGCTCGCGGTGAGCCGCGGCTCGGACCCGACCGTCTTGGCGGCCGCGCCGGACACGATCTGCCTGGTTCCCTTCGTCGCCGCCGTGGGTTCGAGCACCTGGAGCGAATGGTCGTGCCCGGACAGGATGAACTGGCAGCGGCCGATCACATGGTCTTCGATGAACCTCTTCACGTGCACGCCGTTGATCGGCTCCAGCGACAAGCCCTCGTAGCGGCCCGCGTCCCCGTGCGGGCCGTTGTTCAGATACGGGTGGTGGGTGCAGGCGATTTTCCACGTGGCGGGCGATTCGGTGAGGGCGTGATCGAGCCAGTCGCGCTGCTCGTTCATGAACTGTCCGTCGACCGCCCAATAGGGTGTGAAGGCCGGCGGCAGGTAGGCGGCGAGCGGGTTGACGTCGAGGACGAAGAATTCGACGACAGGGTTCTGCGCGGGAATGCGCACCGAGTAGTAGCGGCTCGGCATCCACCAGCGCCTGGAGCCGGCATAGTATTCCACCTCGGCGTTGCCGCGCAGCAGCCACCCGCCGTCACCGCCGAGCACCGAGCTGTTGTCGTGGTTGCCCAACACCATCAGCCAAGGGAAATCCAAACCGATATTGGGATTTTCGAACTTGTCGGCGAACTGTTGGTCGGCGGCGCCGTCGGGTCCGTGTTCGTAGATGTTGTCGCCGAGGCCGAGTGCCAGCGAGACGGGTTCGCGGCCGTGCAGCGCGCGTATGGCGTCGGCGACCGCCCACTGGGTGCGGGTACCGGTGCCCGCGTCGCCGGTCACCAGCACCCGCACCCGGCGCTCGGCCGGGAAGGGAAACTTCGTGACCCCCTCGGCGACGGGTACCGCGTGCGCCGGAGTGCGGCCGACCACAGTGGCCCCGGCCGCGAGAGTGGCCGCACCGGCCAGGAACTCCCGGCGCCCGATCGTCTCGCTCCGACTCACGCTGTCCTCCACAGTCCTCGACGGTCTCGCCCGGTGGCCATCCTCACCCCTCGTATCCCGCGTGACGGTAGCGGCTCATTCGGCGCCGAGCACTTCGAGCACCTGTTCGCCGTATTTGGCGAGTTTGTTCTCGCCGACGCCGTTGACGCCGCCGAGCTGCGCGAGGCTGGCGGGTTTGCGTGCCGCTATCTCGCGCAAGGTGGCGTCGTGGAAGACGACGTAGGCGGGCACGCCCTGCTCCTTCGCGGTGGCCGCGCGCCATTCGCGCAGCTTCTCGAACAGCGGCAGGTCTGTGGGCGGCAGCTCGGCCGAGGCCGCTTTGGCGGCCTTCGCGGCCCGCGCGGGCTTCGTGGCGCGTTCGGGCTCGCGGCGCAGCAGTACTCGCCGTCCGTCGAACAGCACCTCGCTGCTGGCCTCGGTCAGCGTCAGCACCCCGTAGTCTCCGTGGACGGCCAGCAGCCCGTGGGCCAGCAACTGCCGCACCACGCCGCGCCACTCCGTATCGCGCAGGTCGGTGCCGACACCGAACACCTTCAGCTCGTGGTGGTCGTACTGCAGAACCTTCGGATTCTTCTTGCCGAGCAGGATGTCGACGATGTGACCGGCGCCGAAGCTCTGGCCACGTTCCCGCTTGAGCCGCAGCACCGTGGACAGCAGCTTCTGCGCGGCCACCGTGCCGTCCCAGGATTGCGGTGGGGACAGGCAGGTATCGCAGTTGCCGCAGGGCAATCCGGGCTCGCCGAAGTAGGCCAGCAATTGGGTGCGCCTGCAGCCCACCGTCTCACACAGCGCGAGCATCGCGTCCAGGTGCAGCTGGAGTTGGCGACGGTGGGCGGCGTCGCCCTCGGAGGAGTCGATCAGCTTGCGCTGCTGCACCACGTCGTTGAGACCGTAGACCATCCACGCCGTGGAGGGCAGCCCGTCGCGGCCGGCGCGCCCGGTCTCCTGGTAGTACCCCTCGACCGATTTCGGCAGGTCGAGATGGGCGACGAAGCGCACATCGGGCTTGTCGATGCCCATGCCGAAGGCGATGGTCGCCACGACGACCAGTCCGTCCTCGCGCAGGAAGCGCGACTGGTTCGCCGCGCGGGTGCGATTGTCCAAGCCCGCGTGGTAGGGCACCGCGGTGACGCCGTTCTCGGTGAGGAAGGCCGCGGTCTTCTCCACCGAGTTGCGGGACAGGCAGTAGACGATGCCCGCGTCTCCCGCATGCTCGTTGCGGACGAATTCCAGCAACTGACGCTCGGGGCGGTTCTTCGGCTCGATCCGGTACTGGATGTTGGGACGGTCGAAGCTGGACACGAACCGGCGGGCGGTGCCGAGGTCGAGACGCTGGATGATCTCGTCGCGCGTCTTCTCGGTGGCGGTCGCGGTCAGCGCGATCCGGGGTACGTCCGGCCAGCGCTCGTGCAGCATGGAAAGACCCAGGTAGTCGGGGCGGAAGTCGTGACCCCACTGGGAGACACAGTGCGCCTCGTCGATGGCGAACAGCGCGACCTTGCCGCGATCCAGCAGCTGCCCGGTGGAGTCGAGGCGCAACCGCTCCGGCGCCAGGTACAGCAGATCGAGTTCGCCCGCGACGAATTGCGCCTCGACGGTCCGGCGCTCGTCGGGGTACTGCGTGGAGTTGAGGAAGCCGGCACGCACGCCCAATGCGCTGAGCGCGTCCACCTGATCCTGCATGAGGGCGATCAGCGGGGAGACCACCACCCCGACGCCGGGACGCACCAGTGCGGGGACCTGATAGCAAAGCGACTTGCCTCCGCCGGTCGGCATGAGCACCAGCGCGTCGCCACCGTCGATCACGTGCTGGACGATCGCCTGCTGATCGCCGCGGAAGCTGTCGTAACCGAAGACTCGGCGTAGGACCTGTTGCGCCGCAACGGATCCGGCGTCCGATCCGGACGCGACACCGGTCGCTACAGCCGCGAAATCATCGGGGGAAGTCACCCGGCCCATCCTACGAGCGCCAGGGCGGGGCGGTACCGGCACGGTTCGGCGTTCACCCTGGTGGGCGCCCGAGTTGTGCACATGGGGACAACCCGGATCCGGCGCCTTCGCCGCGGCGCACCGACCTCGGGTTTTCTCCACTCCAGCGGAAATCTCGAGGCTTTCCGCTCGGTTCGGCGCTGTTATGTTGTCGCTCATGGCAAAAGGGACAGGGATCCGGGTGCGCGCCGCGGTACTGAGCGCCGTCGCCGTGGTCGCCGGGCTCACCACGGCGATGCCGCCAGCACAGGCGGAGACATTTCCCGCCATGTGCTCGGACGGCTGGGAGACCACGACCATCGTCGAAGGAGTCGGCAATCTCGAGAATCTCGATTCCGACGGACGCGGCGGTTTCTACGTCACCGGCCTGATGGACGGTTACCTGGCGCACGTCGACGACGCCGGGCGAATGACGAAGCTGGTCACCGATCTGCACCGCCCGGCGGGGGTGCGCGTCGCCGGGCGCTATGTCTACTTCCTCACCGGGGACGGCCTCAGCGAACCGCCGGGCACGCTCCAGCGCTACGACATCGAGACCGGCGCGGTGCACGTCCTGCTGACCGGGCTGAACGGGCCGAACGGCCTGTTGCTGCTGCCGGATGGCAGCCTGCTGTTCACCACCATCGGCCTGAGCGGTCCGAGCGGCATCTCCCGCTACTGGCCCGAGACGAGTGAGTACGAGCGGGATTGGGCGGCGCTGCCGCCGTCCAACGGCCTCGCGCTGGCCGCCGACGGCGAATCGGTCTTCGTCGACACCATGACGCTGCAGATCCTGCGCGTGCGGCTCGACGATCCGGCGCATCCCGCCGTCGTCTCCGGCATCCCGGACCTGGTCGCGCTGCCCGACGATATGGAGGCCACCCGGGCGGGCGCGCTGTTCGTCGCCGATCACATACTCGGCGCCGTCTACCGGGTGGATACCACGACCGGCGCCACCTGCGCGATCATCACGGGCCTGATCAAGCCAGGCCCGTTGCGCAATCCGCCGGACGGCGCCACGTCGGTGCGCATCGACCGCGACGGCGATGCGTGGGCGCTCTACGTCACGAGCATGGACGGCACCCTGCGCCGCCTGCGCCCACCCCCGGGGATCGATCTCACCCCGGCGAACCCGGCGCGGGCCGGATAGCTCGAGCGCCTTCCGGCATGCGGAGGTCGCCGCGTTGTCCACATCCGAGGGGGGAAGCCGTGGTCGAAGCCGCATCCACGGTGGCGGCCGCCCGGCGACGCCGAGGACATAGCCGAGGACATAGTGGAGGCGACGGCAGAACAACTCAGCCGCGCAGGCGGTCGAGGACCTTCTCGTGCAGCAGGCCATTGGTGGCGATCGCGTCGCCACCGTGCGGACCGGGTGCGCCGTCCAGCGCGGAGAAACGTCCACCCGCTTCGCGGACGAGAATGTCCAGGGCGGCCAGGTCCCACAGCGAGACCTCCGGTTCGGTGGCGATGTCGACGGCGCCTTCGGCGAGCAGGCAGTAACTGAGGAAATCGCCGTAGCCGCGCACGCGCCACACGTCGTCGGTCAGGGCGATGAACTGTTCGCGCAGGCCGCGCTCGCGCCAGCCGGACAGACTGGAGAACGCCAGGCTGGCCGAACCCAGCTCGCCGACGGCGGAGACCGAGATCGGCTCGGCCGCCTGCCCGTCGAAGCTCGACCACGCGCCCGACCCCGCGGCCGCCCACCAGCGCCGTACCAGGGACGGCGCGCTCACCACGCCGACAACCGGTTCGCCGTCCTCCAGCAGCGCGATCAGCGTCGCCCAGATGGGCACCCCGCGCACGAAATTCTTCGTGCCGTCGATCGGGTCGACCACCCATTGCCTTCCGCTGAATTCGGCGTCGCCGCCGAACTCCTCGCCGAGCACCGCGTCGTCCGGTCGTTGCTCGGACAGCACCTGCCGGATCGCCTGCTCCACGGCCAGATCGGCGTCCGACACCGGCGTCAGATCCGGCTTCGCGTCGACCTTCAGGTCCAGCGCACCGAAGCGAGCCCGGGTGATCGCGTCGGCGGCATCGGCCAGCCGCAGGGCGAGTTCGAGATCGGAGGAGTACACAGCCACGCTCCGCACCCTATCGGTCCGCCCGGCCGCCGCCGTTCCCGTCCGGCGCTCACCCCACCGGTTCCAGCGACCGTGCCGCGGCCAACGCGCTCGCCCACCAGTGCAGCTGGTCGAGCATCGCCGTCGCGACGGCCGCGGGCTCTTCCGGCTCCCGCAACCGTCCCTCGTCGTCGAACAGCAGGTAGTAGCGCGGGAAGGACACGTAGTGACGAACGGTGTGCGCGTTGAGTTCGTTGAAGATCTGCCGCAGGTGCTCGATGGCGAGCAGGCCGCCGGAGGCTCCGCTGTAGCCGACGAAGCCGATCGCCTTCGCGTCCCACTGGGTGAAGTGCCAATCGATGACGGCTTTGAGGGAGGCGGGGATGCTGCGGTTGTAGTCGGGCGTGACGATGACGAAGGCGTCGGCCGCCGCGAGCCTGCGCGTGAGGTCGGTCATGCCTTCGGGCCGCTGCGGGTTCGGGTCCATCGCCGGAGGCACCGCGGGCAACTCCAGGGGAATGTGCGCCTCCGCCAGGTCGATGACGTCCACCTCGAACCCACCGTGCCGCCGCGCCTGCTCGCTGAACCAGGTCGCCACCACGGGCCCGAAGCGGCCCTCCCGGACACTGCCGATGATCACCGCGAGCTTCAAGGGAGCGTTGGACATGCTGTTCCTCCTCGGATCACGAAGCGGCCCGGCTCGGGCCGCCCACTCAATCTGCTGCCCGGCGCGCAGAGCAGGGAGACCGCCGTAAGAGTGGTAGTGACAGGGACACCCTCCGGGCCGCGCGCCTTGTTAGCTTCGAGAGGTGAGCGACAACGAACTCGGGCTCTTCCTGCGCAGCCGCCGTGAAGCGGTGACACCCGCGCAGGTCGGCCTGCCCACCGGCCCGCGGCGGCGTACCCCGGGCTTGCGGCGCGCCGAGCTGGCCACCTCGGCCGGGGTCAGCGTGGAGTACGTCACGCGCCTCGAGCAGGGGCGTGATCGGCATCCCTCGGCCCCGGTGCTGTCCGCGCTCGCGGACGCGCTGCGGTTGAGCCCCGCCGAGCGCATCCACCTGCACCGATTGAGCAAGTCGGTGGACAGCGGGTTCACCTGCATGGGCGACGCGCAGCCGCTGCGCGAGGTGCGGCCGACGGTGCGCGCGATCCTGGATCGGCTCGAACCCGCGCCCGCCGTCGTGGTCAACCGCCTCACCGAAGTGCTCGCCTACACCGGCGGCTACCACCGGCTGATGGCGCCGACCGGACTGTTCGACGGCCCGCACACCCCGCCCAACCTGGCGCGTTTCGTCTTCTGCCTGCCCGGCGCCCAGAACCTCTACCCGGACTGGGAGCACATCGCCGACGCGACGGTCGCCACGTTGAAACAGGGACCGTTCCGAGCCGACCCGCATATCGCCGCCCTTGCCGACGAACTCACCGTCACCGTGGGCCCGGCGTTCGCCGACCGGGTCGAGACGGTGCCGAGTCTGGCCGCCGCCACCGGCATCACTCGTCTCGCCCACCCCGAGGCCGGTTCGCTGCGCTTGGCCTACGAATCCCTCGAACTCTCCGCCGACGACGACCAGCGGGTGATCGTCTACCTGCCCGCCGACGACGCCACCGCCGCCGCCCTCGACACGCTCAACGGACGCCGTCCCGGCGGACTGCACGCGGTCTCGGGCTGACGGTCGGTATCGCGGCGCGGGCGGAGCACGAACTTCACCCACAGGCGGAAGCAGTGGAGTTCGACACACCGCCCGGCCGGGCCCGGTCCGTCGGTCCGACAAGACGAACGATCGGCCGCGACGGCCTCTCACCGCGCGACAGAACGGTCATCGACCCCACGAATTCCAATCACCAACTGCGCCAAGCGCGGTCGCCGTTTAGGGTGGAAACCCATGAGGCGTCCGTCACAGCGCACCCGTGCCGCGGGGAGCCGGGAACGTGCGTGTGACGTCCCGGCGACCCGACCGGCCGTCCCGCGCACGACGGCGCCCACCCCCGGCGACGCCGTCCCCGGTCGTCCCGCGCGCACTCGTGTGCTGCCGTCACAGAGGGGCAGCTAGGCTTGACGATCGTGCATCCTGACGTTTCCGCTGATCTCGCCGAACTCGACGCCACCCTGAAGACGGTCGAATCGGTCCTCGACATCGACGAGCTGCGCCGTCGTATCGACGAGCTCGAGCATCAGGCCGCCGACCCCGACCTGTGGAACGACCAGGACCACGCCCAGCAGGTCACCAGTGAGCTGTCGCACGCCCAGGGTGAACTGCGCCGGGTGGAGGAGCTGCGTCAGCGGCTCGACGATCTGCCGGTGCTCTACGAACTGGCCGAGGAGGAAGAGGGCGAGGCCAGGACCAGCGCGCTCGCCGAGGCCGACGCCGAGCGGGTCGCGCTGCACAGCGACGTCGAGGCGATGGAGGTCCGCACGCTGCTGTCGGGCGAGTACGACAAGCGCGACGCGCTGGTCAACATCCGCTCCGGCGCCGGTGGCGTGGACGCCGCCGACTGGGCCGAGATGCTGATGCGCATGTACATCCGCTGGGCCGACCGGCACAAGTACGGGGTCGAGGTCTACGACACCTCCTACGCCGAGGAAGCGGGCATCAAGAGCGCCACCTTCGCGGTGAAGACGCCCTATGCCTACGGCACGCTGTCGGTCGAGATGGGCACCCACCGGCTCGTTCGGATCAGCCCGTTCGACAACCAGGGTCGCCGCCAGACCTCCTTCGCCGAGGTCGAGGTGCTACCCGTGGTCGAGACCACCGACCACATCGAGGTGCCGGAGACGGAGATCCGCGTCGACGTGTACCGCTCGTCGGGCCCGGGTGGCCAGAGCGTCAACACCACCGACTCCGCGGTCCGCATCACCCACCTGCCCACCGGCATCGTGGTCACCTGCCAGAACGAGAAATCGCAGCTGCAGAACAAGATCTCGGCCATGCGCGTGCTGCAGGCCAAGCTCCTGGAGCGCAAGCGGCAGGAAGAGCGTGCCGAGATGGACGCGCTGAAGACCAACGAGGGTGCGTCCTGGGGCAATCAGATGCGCTCCTACGTACTGCACCCCTACCAGATGGTCAAGGACCTGCGGACGAACTACGAGGTCAACAATCCATCGGCGGTGCTCGACGGCGACATCGACGGGTTCATCGAGTCGGGTATCCGCTGGCGAATGCGAGAGCAGGCGAGCTAGATGAATGTCGCGGGCATCCAGGCGATCGCTTCCACCGGTTTCACCACGTGGCTACGCGGCGCCGGCCTGGAGATCGTGCTGCTCATCCTCGGTGCCATCCTGTTCAGCCGGTTCGCCACCTACCTGAGGGACCGGGTCACCCGCCGGATCGACGCCGGATTCCACAGCAGCGACGCCCTGGTGCGCACCGAGGCGGCCAAGCATCGGCACGCGCTGGCCCAGGTGATCACCTGGGTGGTGCTGACCATCGTCTACGTGCTGATCACCATGGAGGTGCTGCGGCGGCTCGGCTTCGCCGTCACCGGATTGGTCGCGCCCGCAGCGGTGCTCGGCGCCGCGCTCGGTTTCGGCGCCCAGCGCATCGTGCAGGACATCCTCGCCGGATTCTTCCTGATCACCGAGCGGCAGTACGGGTTCGGCGATGTGGTCCGCATCGCGGTGACTGGAGCCGCGGAGCAGGCGGAAGGTACGGTCGAGGACGTCACGCTGCGGATCACCACGTTGCGCAACGCCGACGGTGAAGTGATCACGGTGCCCAACGGCCAGATCGTGAAGGTCACGAACCTGTCGAAGGACTGGGCACGCGCCGCGATCGACGTCCCGGTGGCCGCCAGCGCTGACATCACCAGGGTCAACGAGATCCTGCACGAGGTCGGTACAAAGGCGTACGAAGACGCTCGTCTGAAGCCGTTGCTGCTCGACGAGCCCACCGTCATGGGTGTGGAAGACCTCACCGTCGACCAGATGAACATCCGAATGGTTGCCCGGACGTTGCCGGGTAAACAGTTCGAAGTCGGACGCGAGCTGCGGGTGCGAGTCGCCGCGGCGCTGCGCCGGGAGGGAATCAGTGAGACCACGTAGATCCACGGCGATTTTGTTGGCAACCTGGGTCGCCACGTTCGTGCTGTACGTCTTCGTCAAACCCGACGAAACCACCACCGCTCCGGCCACCCTGGTCAACGCTGTTCCCGCAGCGGTGATCACGGAACCGCCGGGCCGCTGAGCCGAGCGCGACGGCCCGCCGCCACGCTGTCACCCATGGTTGACGACGCAGGCCGCGACCGGTTGCTGGTTACACTGGCTCCCCGTGATCACCATGCGGAACGTGACCAAGTCGTACAAGACCTCGACGCGACCCGCGCTGGACGACATCACCGTCGATGTGGGCAAGGGCGAGTTCGTCTTCATCATCGGACCGTCCGGCTCGGGCAAATCGACCTTCATGCGATTGCTGCTGAAGGAGGAGGCGCCGACGGCGGGCGAGATCAGAGTCGCCGATTTCCGGGTCGACCGGTTACCCGGCCGCAAGGTGCCCAAGTTGCGCCAGCGCATCGGGTGCGTGTTCCAGGACTTCCGGCTGCTGCAGCAGAAGACGGTGTACCAGAACGTCGCATTCGCGCTGGAGGTGATCGGCAAGCGGCGCCAGTTCATCGACCGCACCGTTCCCGAGGTGCTCGACATGGTGGGGCTCGGCGGCAAGGCCGACCGGCTGCCGACCGAGCTTTCCGGCGGTGAACAGCAGCGCGTCGCGATCGCGCGGGCGTTCGTGAACCGGCCGCTGGTCCTGCTGGCCGACGAACCGACCGGCAATCTCGATCCCGACACCAGCGCCGACATCATGATGCTGCTGGAGCGGATCAACCGCGTCGGCACCACGGTGGTGATGGCCACCCACGACAACCACATCGTCGACGCGATGCGCAGGCGGGTGGTCGAGCTCGACCACGGGCGCCTGGTGCGAGACGAGGCCACGGGCGTGTACGGGGTGGGCCGGTAATGCGCGCGAGCTTCTTGTTCGGCGAGGTCTTCGCGGGCCTGCGCCGCAACGTCACGATGACCATCGCGATGATCCTGACCACGGCGGTCTCACTCACCATGCTCGGCGGCGGTCTGCTCGCGGTCCGCATCGCGGACAAGACCGAGCAGTACTTCCTGGACCGGCTGGAGGTGCGGCTGTACCTCACCGAGGACGTCTCGGCCAACGACCCGGACTGCTCGCAGGACCCGTGCCGGTCGCTCATGGCGGACCTGAAGGCCACCGGCGGCGTCGAGTCGGTCCAGTTCCTCAATCGGGAGGAAGCCGTCCGCGAGGCCAAGGAGAAGACCTTCAAGGACCAGCCCGAGCTGGCCAAATACGTCAGCGAGACGCCGCTGCCCGCGTCACTGCGGGTGAAGATGGAGGACGCGGAGCTCTACCCCACGATCTACGAGAAGTTCTACGATCGCCCCGGCGTCGGCATGGTGCGCAACGACAAGGACATCGTGGACCGGCTGGTCAGCCTGTTCGACGGGTTGCGCAACGCGGCCTTCGGCCTGGCCGTGCTGCAAGCGCTGGCCGCGGTGATGCTGATCGCCAACATGGTGCAGATCGCCGCGTTCACGCGGCGCACCGAGGTCGGCATCATGCGGTTGGTCGGCGCGACCCGCTGGTACACCCAGTTGCCGTTCCTGCTCGAGGCCATGGTCGCCGCGCTGGCCGGCTCGGTGCTCGCGGTGCTGGGTCTGCTCATCGCCCGCCCGCTGGTGATCGACCGCGCCCTCGGCGACCTGTTCGCCAGCAAGGTCTTCCCCCGCATCACCGGCGACGACATCGCGATGACCGCGCTGGTCATCGCCCCGGTCGGCATCGTCTTCGCGGCGATCACGGCCTACGCGACACTGCGCTACTACGTGCGCGAGTGAGCGCCGGAGCCGGTGGCCACCGCGCCACCGGCTCGACCGAGCCCGGGCCGGGCCTTCCCATGTGCGAACGTCACAGCACGAGGTCGGTCAACTGATCCCAGTCGAGCTGGATCCGGATCGGCAGGTCGACGGCGAACGCGGTCTGCGGCTTCAGGACGCGGGCGAGCCGGTAGTGGCCGACGCTGTGGTCGAGACCATAGGTCTCGATGGCGGTCACCTCGGTGTCCGACACACTGACCAGCCAGTACCACGGGATTCCGGCAGCCGCGTACTCGCCCATTTTCTCGAGCCGGTCCGTTTTGACATGACTGGGTGAGATGACCTCGACGGCGATCTTCAGATAGCGTGCGGGCACCGGTCGCACGTCCGCCGGTACGCACTCGAACAGGGCGATATCGGGACGTCGAATCGTCGCGCGGGGCACTTCCCAGAGCACCACGTCGAAGTCGTGGTTGGCGTCCAGACATGACGAGGGATCTTCGGCCATATATTCGCGGCCCGCCGCTTCCAGCATCGCCAGCAGCCGATGAACGGCTTTCTGGTGTGCCCTGGTCGGGGATTCGCATCGCACCGCGTCCCCGTTCACCACCTCTACCAAGCGGCAGAACTCGTCGGGAAGCTCGCGCCAGATGTCGACCGTGATCGGCTCCGGCTGCACGTTGTCCGGCCGGGCCCAGTCGAAGATCGCTGACATGCGTCGGATTGTAATCACGGCGGCACTGTCGACCGGCCGCGCCGACCACATCTCACTACGCCGCCACCAGGACGTTCACGGCATATCGCAGCACCGCCGTTTCATCCGTGCGACGGACTCCCGGCGCCGGTCGGTCCCGAACAGGCTCGTCCCTTCCCCGTGCGGCGGTCGGGCTGGGAGTTCCGGTAACGAATCAGGATCGATCGCCGCTCTCGCCTTGGGACAGTGCGGATCGGTGTCGGCCGCTCGGACCGCGCGGCCCGAGCGCTCCTCGGGCCGGCCGGAAAGTGCAGCTCACCGCCCCGTCAGGGCGTCCTGCCGCGCCCGGTGCGGACGACGGTCGACCGCCGGCTACCCAGCTTTGGGCACTCGTCCAGCAAAGCGCGGATTCCCCGCGTATTCTGCCTCTCGACGCGGTTCTTACTCAGCAGTAAGATAGCCTTACTCTGGAGTAAGATAGCCGGAGACAGACCGCACCAAAACGTCCGAGAAAACAGGTGATGATGAGCACTCGAGACAGCGCAACGAAGCGACGTCCAGACACGTCCGCGGTCGGCCTGACCCAACCCAAGCGGGATTGGATGGGCGCGGCGATGCGGGTCATGACGACTCTCACCGGGTCGGAACTCGCCGAGAAATACAACCTGCGCAAGCCGATCGAGCGCGTCACCTACGAGGGCACCAAGACCGGCTTCCGCACGCTCGGCGCGGCGACCCGCGCGTTCGCCAGGGTGGCGGGCAGCGGCGCGCCGAAGCGCCTGGCCACCAACGAGGCGAAGAACAAGGACTTCTTCGACCTGACGCCGTCCGACGAACAGCAGATGATCGTCGAGACGGTGCGGGAGTTCGCCGCCGAGATCCTGCGCCCGGCCGCCTACGAGGCCGACAACGCCGCCAAGGCGCCCCGCGACCTGCTCGAGCGCGCCGCCGAACTCGGCATCACCCTGATCAACGTGCCCGAGGAACTCGAGGGTGCGGCCTCCGAGCGCGGTGCGGTGACCAACTCACTGGTCGCCGAGGCGCTCGCGCACGGCGACATGGGTCTGGCCCTGCCCATCCTGGCACCCAGCGGCGTCGCGGTCGCGCTCTCGCAGTGGGGCAGTGACGCGCAGCAGAAGACCTACCTGCCGTCCTTCACCGGCGAGAACGTGCCGCAGGCCTCCGTGGTGATCAGCGAGCCGCGCGCCCTGTTCGATCCGTTCGCCCTGGACACTAAGGCGGTGCGCTCGCCGAGCGGCTACCGCATCTCGGGCGTGAAGAGCCTGGTGCCCGCCGCGGCCGATGCCGAGCTGTTCCTCGTCGCCGCGGAGCTGGACGGCCGTCCCGCGCTGTTCATCGTCGAGTCGGACGCGCAGGGCCTGGTGGTGGAGGCCGACCCGAGCATGGGTCTGCGCGCCGCGGGCCTGGGCCGCCTGATCCTGGACAACGTCGCGGTCGGCACCGACGCCATCCTGGGCGATGGTGACGCGGCGACCCGCGCCGAGGAGTACGCCGACGCCGTGCGCCTGGCCCGCCTCGGCTGGGCTTCGCTCGCCGCGGGCACCGGTAAGGCCGTGCTGGACTACGTGATCCCGTACGTGAACGAGCGCGAAGCGTTCGGCGAGCCGATCTCGCACCGTCAGGCGGTCGCCTTCATGGTCGCCAACATCGCCATCGAACTCGACGGCCTGCGGCTGGTGACGCTGCGCGGCGCTTCGCGCGCGGAGCAGGGCCTGTCCTTCGGCCGCGAGGCGGCGCTGGCCCGCAAGCTCGCCACCGACAAGGGCATGCAGATCGGCCTCGACGGCGTGCAGTTGCTCGGCGGTCACGGCTTCACCAAGGAACACCCGGTCGAGCGCTGGTACCGCGACCTGCGGGCCATCGGCATCGCCGAAGGTGTCGTGCTCATCTAACCGGCCCGTTCCGTTTTCCAGGAGACCTCACCCATGATCAATCTCGAACTCCCCAAGAAGCTGCGGGCCAGCGCGAACCAGGCGCACCAGGTCGCGCAGGAGATCTTCCGCCCGATCTCGCGCAAGTACGACCTCGCCGAGCACGACTACCCGGTCGAGCTGGACACCATGGCCGCCATGGTCGAGGGTCTGGCCGACTCCGGCACCCAGAAGATCGGCGGCGCCGCCGGTGGCCGTTCCGACGACGGCGACACCGACCGTCACGCCACCGAGCTGCTCGGCAACACCAACGGCGGCAACATGTCCGCGCTGCTGAACGCGCTGGAGACCTCGTGGGGCGACGTCGGCCTCATGCTGTCGATTCCCTACCAGGGCCTGGGCAACGCGGCCATCGCCGCCGTGGCCACCGACGAGCAGTTGAAGCGCTTCGGCAAGGTGTGGGCCTCGATGGCGATCACCGAGCCGTCGTTCGGCTCCGACTCCGCCGCCGTGTCCACCACCGCCGTGCTCGACGGCGACGAGTGGGTGCTCAACGGCGAGAAGATCTTCGTCACCGCGGGCCAGCGCTCGACCCACATCGTGGTCTGGGCGACGGTGGACAAGAGCCTCGGCCGCGCGGCGATCAAGTCGTTCGTCGTGCCGCGCGACGCTCCCGGCCTCTCGGTGGCCCGGCTCGAGCACAAGCTCGGCATCAAGGCCTCCGACACCGCCGTGCTGCTGTTGCAGGACTGCCGGATTCCGAAGGACAACATCCTCGGCAGCCCGGAAGTCAACGTGGAGAAGGGTTTTGCCGGGGTCATGCAGACCTTCGACAACACCCGTCCGCTCGTCGCCGCGATGGCGATCGGCGTCGCCCGCGCCGCGCTCGAAGAGCTGCGCTCGATCCTGACCGGCGCCGGCGTGGAGATCTCCTACGACACCCCGGCCAACAACCAGCACGCCGCCGCCGCCGAATTCCTGCGGATGGAAGCCGATTACGAGGCCGCCTACCTGCTCGCCCTGCGCGCCGCGTGGATGGCCGACAACAAGAAGCCCAACTCGCTCGAGGCCTCCATGTCCAAGGCGAAGGCGGGCCGCACCGGCACCGACGTCACCTTGAAGGCCGTCGAATTGGCCGGGGCCATCGGCTACTCCCAGCGCACCCTGCTGGAGAAGTGGGGCCGTGACTCGAAGATCCTGGACATCTTCGAAGGCACCCAACAGATCCAGCAGCTCATCGTGGCCCGCCGCGTCCTCGGCAAGACCAGCGCCGAGCTGAAGTGATACCGGCGTAGACGATCCGGGTAGTGAAATCCGGTGCGAGCTTCTCGGACTCGCACCGGATTTTCCGTTTCCAGGTCATCGAGCAGAACGAATGACGTGTCCACCGAGCAGATTTGGTGATCAGGCGTCTATGGCTTCCGGACCGGATGTTCCGTATTCTTCGCGCACATGTGGAGCATTGTTCTCATTTCGATTTGTCAGTTGTTTCGTGATCGCCGCTGGTTTCGCGTGGGGGTTGCCCGGCGACTGAGGCAGCTCAGGATCGGGTTCGGTCCGGCGGGGCGGCACTCCGGCGCGCGAGCTGCGCGGCGGTGAGGTCGGCCGTCCAGAGGGGCTGGAGCATGTGCCAGTCGGCGGGGTGGGCGGCGATACCGGCGGCGAAGCGATCGGCCAGCGCCTGGGTGGTCTCGCCCACTCCACGGCTGGTGTCGAGCGGGGGATCGACGTGGACTCCCCAACCGTCCGGGGTGAACCAGCAGTGCACGGGAAGCAGCGGCGCGCCGGTGTCGATTGCCAGCCGGGCCGGACCGGCAGGCAGCCGAGCAGGCTCACCGAAGAAGGTGACTGGTACGCCCGTACCGGACAGGTCACGTTCACCGAGCAGTCCGACTATCCGTCCCTGCCGGATCCTGGCGAGCAGCTGCGGGAACGCCGGCGTCGCGGTGCCGGTGAGCGGGATGATCTCGAAACCCAGACGTTCACGGAAACGGACGAAGCGCCGGAACAATGATTCCGGCGCGAGCCGCTCCGCGACCACAGTCGGTGAGCCGACGCGCTGCACCAGCCAGACTCCGGCCAGGTCCCAATTACCGCTGTGCGGCAGGGCGAGCACCGCGCCGGTGCCGCGTTCGACCGCCTGGTGGATGTGTTCCAGTCCGGTCGCCGAGGATTCGATGGTGTCGGCCAGCCGCACCGGGTCCATCGACGGCAGCCGAAAGGCTTCGCGCCAGTACCGGGCATAGGAGCGCAGGCTCGCCCGGACCAGCGCATGCGGCACCTCGTCCGGCGCGGTGCCCAGGACACGGGAGAGATTGCGGCGCAACTGGTTCGGTCCACCGTCGCGGGCCGCGCGTTCGGCTCCCGCGTCGAAGAGGCGGACGGCCAGCGATTCCGGCAGGGCGCGCACCAGCCGCCAGCCGGCGGCGTAACCCAGGTCCCAAAACCGGCCGGCCGGATGCACTAATCGCCGCCGGAGTCGACCGGTCCCGCTTCGTCGGTCGCCGCGGACGGCGTCGCGGCGGCGACGTCGCTGAATACGGGCACGGGAACGCCGGCCGCAGGCGCGCCGACCTCGGCGGGCTCACTCGGATGGCTGAACAAAGGTGACCGGTTACTTCGATGCATTTTCTGGATTCTCCGCTCATTCGCGATCGATGACGCCCGATTGGGTGGCACACCGTACAGATACGGTCACCGCCGCCGCGGATTCGGCGGTCGCCTCGAAACCCACACTACCCTCGGCCAGACCATACGGAACGGTTTATCGAGGATGCGCCCCCGCACGCCCCCGGTCGGCAGCCACATCGGTTGACGCCATGATGTCCACGAGCGGGCATCCGAACGCGTCGGTGGCCCGTTTCGCAGCGGCCTCGCGCGGCGCGGAAACCGCTGCGCCCCTGGGATCCATCGCGCTCGGCCCGCTGACGAGCACGTCGCTGCGTCGATGAGTCAACGACACGATCACGCCATTCGACGTTCACCCCTGGACAGGCGGCGCACCGACCAGGCAGCCTATCGCCCTGAGTCGCTGGATCGACGAATCAGCGGACGTATTTTCACTCGAGCTGTACCAGAAAACTTCGAGGAGAACTGGTTATGCAACGACTGAGTCTTACGCGTCGCCTCGCCACCGCCTTCGCCGCCTCCGCGGTGCTGGTAGCGCCCTTCGCCGGGCACGCCGCCGCGCAGCCGGCCACGATGGACTGGACTGCCGCCGCGCAGCAACTGCGTGCCGCCGCGGCCGGGAACGCGGCAGCCGAGCAGGCGGTGGATCGGCTGATCGCCTCCGGGCAGCTGGCCGAGGCCGAGCAGGTGGCCTTGCCCGCGCAACCGTTCCAGATTCCCGCGCAGTCGGATATCGGACGAGGTGAGGGTCCTGGCGTATACGGATCGGGAATCGCTCTCGGGGTCGACGGATTCCGTCTAGGGTTCTTCGGCGGACCCGGCACCATCTCGCCGAACCAAGGCGGCGCGAAGCTCGAAGTGCTGTGGATCAACCTGGCCAACGGACGCAGCGGCACCGAACTTCTCTACGAGCACAACGATGTTCCGGTGGACACCACCATTCGCACCCGCGCCCTGGACACCGGCGCGGGCCCGGTCGTCGCCGCGGTGTACGGATCGCTGTGGCACCGCTGGTCGGTGCCCGTGAGCGACGAGAATCCGGACGGATACGCCTACCGGCTGGGCACGATCTCGGTCCCGTCGTTCGGCGCCGTCTACAACTGAGATCGCGGGCTCCGGCTCCCGCCGCCCGCGGGACCGGAGCCCTCGGTTTGTCGGAGAATACGTACTTCCGTAACTTTTGGATTCGTGAGTCTGGAAGACCGAGTCGCCGAGCTGGAGCGGCGGCTCAGCGCGCTGGAAGAGAATGTACGGCCGGAGAGCCTTCCTCCGGTCACCGCGGAGTGGGCGGTGGCTCGCCTACAGGAGGAGTTCGCGGCGGCCGACGAGCCCAACGGCGGCGTCGTCTTCGCCGGGTCGGTCCGCCTGCCCAACGACCAGCAGCGCGCATGGCAGGCCAGGTTCACCACCGGCGACCTCATCGAGGACGACTGGGCCGAGACCGCCGAATGCCTTGCCGCACTGGGCAGCCCGGTCCGGCTGCGTCTGCTGCGCGAGATCATGGGCGGGCGCAGAACCGCGGCCGAACTCGCCGGGGTGGACGGTGTCGGCGACTCCGGCCAGATCTATCACCATCTGCGGCAGCTGGCCGCGGTGGGTTGGCTGCACACCGCGGGCCGCGGCCGGTTCGAGGTGCCGGCCGCCAGGGTGGTTCCGTTACTGGTCGCCCTCGCCAGCGCCAGGCGCTGATCCGGGTGCCGCCCCGGCGGCGACGTATCCGGCGGTGGCGAGCACCGCGCCCATCTGCTCGTAGGCCGCGCGTTCCCGGGGCGCGATCGTGGCGAGGCCGTCGACGTAGCGGTTGAACATGCAGAACGCGGCCGCTACCAGTACCGCGTCGTGGATGTCCTCGTCTTTCGCGCCCGCCGCGCGCGCCTGCTCGACGTCCTCGGGGGTCACCGCCAGTCCCGACTGCCGCACCTTGTCCGCGATCCGCAGCAGCGCACGGAGTTTCGGATCGATCGCGGCGGACTCCACGTCTTCGATGACGGCATCGATCACGTCGCGACCGCCGTCCACCAGCACCGCCGCCGTCGCCGCGTGCGACTGTGTGCAGAAATAGGTCTCGTTGCGCGAGGACACGTACGCGGCGATCGTCTCGCGCTCCCCCGGCGTCAGCGGAGACGACCCACGCAACAAGGTTTGCGCGAACTCGCTCAGCGCCGCGCCGGTTTCGGGTTTGAACGCGAACAGACTCCGGATGCCGGGCAGATCGCCGGGCACATCGATGAACGGTTGGCGGTCCTGCGGAGCGGACATCGGCCGCATCTCCCTTCGAGCGGGCTCGGGACGTTGCGAGAGTAGCGCTACCGACCGGTAGCCACTAGCCGAAACCCGGAATCGGGCCGCGCACCCCTCCTACCAGCGGCGGACGCTACCGATCCGAGACTGATTTGTCCGGTTCAATTGTGACCTGTCACACTCCGCACTGCTACGGTGGCAAGTCAACACGCCGTACCGGTTCGCTAGGTCGAGGACCGACGCGAGGGTTTTGTGGAGGTAATTCGACATGAACTTGGCCCACACGCTGGAGGCCGTGAAGGCACTGGGTGTGCTGCGCTCCCGGGGTGTCACCGATCCCCGGAAGCCACTGGAAACGCTGCGGACGATGAAGGAATCGCGCATTCTCGGCCCCCAGGCCACCTTGATCAGGCACTCCGCGCGGGTGGCGCCGGACGCGCCCGGCATCGTGGACGAGGCAGGCGCCTTGACCTACCGCGAACTGGACGACCGGTCCACGGCCGTCGCCCGCGGACTGCAGGCAGCGGGCATCACCGAGGGCATGGTGATCGGCCTGCTCGCGCGCGACCACCGCGGCCTGATCATCGCCATGGCCGCCGCGGGCAAGCTCGGCGTCCGGGTGGCACTGATGAACACCGGGTTCGCCAAGCCGCAGTTCGCCGAGGTGTGCCAGCGCGAGAAGGTCAGGGCGGTGCTGCACGACAGCGAGTTCCTCGGCCTGCTCGACGCGCTGCCCACCGACCTGCCGCGCTACCTCACCTGGGTCGACGAGGGCACCGCACTGCCCGAGGGCGCGCAGACCATCGACGATCTGGTCGCCGCCAATTCCGCCGATCCGCTGCCCGCGCCGAGCAAGCCCGGTGGCTTCATCATCCTGACCAGTGGCACCACCGGCCTGCCGAAGGGCGCGCCGCGCACCAAGGTCACTCCGCTGTCCACCGCGCAGATGGTCGATCGCATCCCGTTCCCGCAGCGCGGCACCCAGGTGATCGTCTCGCCGATCTTCCACAGCACCGGCCTGGCCACCTGGCTGGTCGGCGCGGCCCTGTCCAACAAGGTGGTGGTGCGCCGCCGGTTCGACGCCGAGGCGACGCTCGCCCTGGTCGCCGAGCACAAGGCCGACATGCTCGTGGCGGTGCCCACGATGCTGCACCGGATGGTCGAGCTCGATCCGGCGATCCGGGCGAAGTACGACACGTCCTCCCTGAAGGCGATCGTGCTGGCCGGTTCGGCGCTGTCGCCCGAACTCACCATCAAGGCCACCGAGGCGTTCGGCCCGGTGCTCTACAACCTCTACGGCTCCACCGAGTGCGCCGTCGCGACCGTGGCGAATCCGGAGGATCTCGCACTCGCGCCCGGCACCGTCGGGCGCGCGCCGATCACCTGTGAAGTGCGGCTCTACGACGAGAACGACCAGCGCGTCACCGCCATCAACACCACGGGGCGGATCTTCATCCGCAGCGGCGCGCCGTTCGAGGGCTACACCGACGGCAGGCACAAACAGATCATCGACGGCTACATGTCCAGCGGCGACGTCGGCCACTTCGATGAGAACGGCCTGCTCATGGTGGACGGCCGCGACGACGACATGATCGTGTCCGGCGGCGAGAACGTCTTCCCGCAGGAGGTGGAGAACCTGCTGCTGGAGCGGCCCGACGTCTTCGACGTGGCGGTGGTCGGCGTGGACGACGTGGAGTTCGGAAAGCGTCTGCGCGCCTTCGTCGTCCCCGAGCCGGGCCACGCCCCCGACGGCGAGGAGATCAAGGCGTACGTGAAGAACAACCTGGCGCGGTACAAGGTGCCGCGCGAGGTGGTGTTCCTCGACGACCTGCCGCGCAACGCGACCGGCAAGCTGCTGCGCCGCGTGCTGGTGGACTACGAGGTCCAGGCCTGATCCGCAGCGGGCCGGGCTTCCCCGCCCGGCCCGCTACCAGCGGGTAGCGCCCGCTGAGATACATGACACAGCCGGTTACACGAGCTTGCTACTGTTAGCGCCAGCACTGGGTATCGAAATTGCGGTCCGCACCACCCGGAGGACCACCGGGTGACACCGCCGGAAGGTTGTCGTCGATGTCTCTTTCCCTCCCCGCGCTGGGCGGCACCGCCCGCAAGGCGGGCGATCTGGCCCTTGGCGTGAACGTGATGGTCAAGCGGCGGCTGTTCAATCCGCTGCGCCCCGACCACGCCGCGCGGTCGGCGTTCAATATCTTGAAGTTCGGCCCGTTCGCCGGGGTCGTCATGCACGCCGCGCAGACCAGGCCGCACGCCGTGGCCATCGTCGACGAAGGCGGGGAGCTGACCTTCGGCCAGCTCGACGAGCAGTCGAACGCCCTCGCCCGCGGATTGCAGAACAAAGGCATCAATCCCGGTGACGTGGTGGCGATCCTGGCCCGCGACCACCGCGGCATGGTGCTGAGCCTGCTGGCCACCGGCAAGCTCGGCGTGCGCGGGGTGCTGATGAACACCGGGTTCGCCAAGCCGCAGTTCGCCGACGTGGCCGAGCGGGAGAACGTCAAGGCGGTGCTGCACGACAGCGAGTTCATCGACCTGATGAGCGCCATTCCCGCCGCGATCCCGCGCATCCTCACCTGGGTGGACGAGAAGGACAACGCCGATCCCGCGATACCGACCATCGACTCGCTGATCACCGGGCAGTCCGGCGCCGCGCTGCCCGCGCCCGCCAAGCCGGGCGGCATGGTCATCCTGACCAGCGGCACGACCGGCACCCCCAAGGGCGCGCCGCGCGACCGGGTCAGCCCCTTCGCCTCGGCTCAGTTCGTCGACCGGGTGCCGCTGCCCAACAACGGCACCATGCTCATGGCGGCGCCGATCTTCCACGGCACCGGCCTGTCCCAGTTCACCCTCGGTCTCGCGCTGGGCAATCGAGTGGTCTTCCAGCAGCGCCGTTTCGATCCCGAGCAGACGCTGGCGAATATCCAGACCTACAAGGCGGATTCGCTGGTCGTGGTCCCGACCATGTTGCAACGCATCCTCGACCTGGATGCGGACGTGCTGGCGAAGTACGACGTCAGCAGCGTCAAGGTGATCTTCGCGGCGGGCTCGGCCATCGCGCCCGACGTGGTGACCCGCACGCTGGACCACTTCAACGACAGCCTCTACAACCTGTACGGCTCCACCGAGTGCGCCGTCATGACGGTCGCCACCCCCGAGGATCTGCGCAAGGCGCCGACCACCGCGGGCAAGGCGCCGGTCGGCATCCGGATCGTGCTGCTGGACGAGAACCGCAAGCCGATCACCGAGCCGAACGTCACCGGAACCATCTTCGTGGACAACGGTTTCGCCTTCACCGGCTACACCGACGGCCGCACAAAGGAGGTCGTCGACGGCATGATGTCCAGCGGCGACGTGGGACATTTCGACTCCGACGGCCTGCTCTACATCGACGGCCGCGACGACGACATGATCGTCTCCGGCGGCGAGAACGTCTTCCCGCTCGAGGTGGAGAACCTCATCGCGGGCCGCGACGACGTCTTCGAAGCCGCGGTCGTCGGCGTGGACGACCGTGAGTTCGGCAAGCGGCTGCGCGCCTTCGTCGTTCCCGGCCCCGACTCCAAGCGCGACCCGCAGGAGATCAAGGACTACGTCAAGGCGAACCTCGCCCGCTACAAGGTCCCGCGCGAGGTGGTCTTCCTCGACGAGCTGCCCCGCAACGCGACCGGCAAGCTGCTGCGCAAGCCGCTGATCGAGATGGAGGTCGAGGCGGGCTGACCGGCGCGCCTCCAGGGTCTTCCGGGCAGCGGCTCCCCGCCTGCCCGGAAGGCCGTGGAATCTTTTACGCGGAACCGCACGTCGAGCCGCTGTCGGGGCGGCCCGACGCGGTCGAACGCGTGCAATCGGTCCGCTATCATCAGCGGGTGAGTTACGAGTACCGGTCCGCCGCGGGACGTCGCGGCGCCGTCGCGCGGGTGCGCGGTGGTTCGGCCGGTGCGATCTCGGGGGCGATTTCGGTAGCGGCGCACGGCTGGGCTTCCGGCGGCATGCTGCCGGACACCACCTCGCTGGCGCTGCTCGCCGCCGCGTCCGCCGTGATCGGCGCGCTGGTGGCAGGCCTGGCCCCGCTGCGCGATACGTCGGCCGGGCTGGTCGCGGCACTGGTCCTCGGACAACTTCTCGGGCACTGCACGATGGGGATCGGCTCAGGGCATCTGCATCACGGTGATGCCCAGCTGACTCCGGCGATGCTGGCCGCGCACCTGTGCGCGGCGTTCGCGGCGGCCATCGTGATCCACGGCGCGGAGGCCGCGTACCGGATCGGGACCGCTGTGGTACGCCGTGTGCTCCCGTTGCGCCATACCCCGCCCGTCGTCGCTGAGCGCGCTCCGCTGCGCACGGTCCATCGCGATCGGGTCGTCCTTCGCGTGTTCGCCGCCGAGGCGCTGCGCACGCGGGCTCCGCCCCTCGCGGTCGTTCTCTGAATTCTTCCCATACCCGGCGCACGTAGTGCCGTGGCGCAAGCGCCGCTCGCCTCGCACCCTCGTGCCCACGCCTGAGCGTGCCTACGCGCTGCGTCGTCCGGGGTCGCGAATCTTCCTTCCGCACGCGGCGGTACGGCCGCGCTCGCACGACTGAGCGCGTTCGCCGTCGACTGGGCGTTCGCCCTTCTGGTTTCCGCGACACGTGTCCGTGAGAACGCGCTGTCGCCGTGCCGGTCTGTGCCCGCCCGGAAGTGATTCGCGCCCGAACCGGGTTCCGCCGTCAGAAACGAAACGACCGTGAGTACAACAGAAACAACTTCCGACGCCGACTTATCGGAGCCGTCGGACTCCCCCGGCCCACGCCGGACCACCGCGCGAAACAACCTGTACGCGCTGACCATGCGGCTGCACTTCTACGCAGGAGTGTTCGTCGGGCCGTTCATCTTGATAGCGGCCGTCACCGGCGCGCTCTACGCGATCTCGCCGACTCTGGAGTCGATCGTGTCGCGTGATCTGCTGACGGTCACGCAGGCCGGAACACCGAAGCCGCTGTCGGAGCAGGTCGGCGCGGCCGTGGCCGTCCGGCCGGACCTGCGACTCGTCGCGGTCGCCCCGGCCGCGGGCGCCGAAGACACCACCCGCGTGCTGTTCAG
The DNA here is from genome assembly GCF_043205035.1 of Nocardia sp. NPDC047654. NCBI lineage: Bacteria > Bacillati > Actinomycetota > Actinomycetes > Mycobacteriales > Nocardiaceae > Nocardia > Nocardia sp. NPDC047654. Next base: position 138,187 of record NZ_JBIDDF010000001.1, on the reverse strand, counting down.
CGACCCGTCGCTGGGCGAATCCGAGCGGCGGGCGGTGTTCGTGAACCCGTACACCGCGCAGCCTGTGGGCGACGCCGTCGTGTACGGCAGCTCGGGGGCGCTGCCGATGCGCACCTGGATCGATCGTTTGCACCGCGACCTGCATCTGGGCGAGCCCGGCCGGCTCTACAGCGAACTCGCCGCGTCCTGGCTGTGGATCGTCGCGCTGGCCGGTCTGGTCATCTGGGTGCGCCGGGTGCGGAGCCGCCGGGCCCGCAACGGCTGGGGATGGCTCTGGGCGGCCGATCGCTCACAGCGTGCGCGGGGCCGCACCCTGAACTGGCACGGCGCGGTGGGGCTGTGGGTGCTTCCGCTCGCGCTGCTGCTGTCGGCCACCGGCATGACCTGGTCGACCTACGCGGGCGAGCACATCACCGAATTGCGTGAGCAGCTCAGCTGGACCACACCCGCGGTCGGCACCGCCTTGCCGGGAGCGGTTGCGTCCGAGCATGATTCGGGCTCCGAGCACCACGGCGGCGGCCACGCGGAGCACGCGCCCGCCGACCCGGCCGAGCGGATCGCCCAGCTGGATCGGGTGTACGCGAGCGCCCGCGCCGAAGGCATCACGCAGGCGGCCGAGATCGCCGTCCCGGCCGCGCCGGGCAAGGCGTTCGCGGTGAAGGAACGCCGGATGTCCGGCGTCTACACCGTCGACTCGGTGGCCGTCGACGGCGCGACCGGCGCGGTCACCGATCGACTGCCCTATGCCGAGTGGCCGCTGATGGCCAAGCTCACCAATTGGGGCATCCAGTTCCACATGGGACTGATGTTCGGGCTGCTCAATCAGGTGTTGCTGCTCGCGGCGATGATCGGCCTGATCACCGTGATCGTGCGCGGCTATCTGATGTGGTGGCGCAGACGGCCGACCCGGGATGCGGGCCGGTTCGCCCTCGGCCGGGCTCCGCGACGCGGCGCGCTGCGCAAGTCCTCGCTGTGGCTGGTCATCCCACTGGCGGCCGCCGCGCTGGTGGTGGGGTGGTTCGTCCCGCTGGTCGGATGGAGCCTGCTCGTCTTCCTGGCGATCGACGTGCTGATCGGCGTCGCCGGACGCAGGCGCGCCACCGCCTGAACCCACATATCCACGGGCGAACGCCCGTTCTTCCACGACCTACCGAACCTCACAAGGTATGGCCGTCGCTTCGCCATGCCTCCGAAACCAAGGATTTCCATGCACATCACGAAACTCGCCCTGGCCGCCGCGTTCACGACCGCTGCCGTGAGCATCTGCGCGGGCACGAGTTCCGCCGCGCCCGCCGTACCCGCGGACACCGCGTCCACGGAGGCCACGTCGACGGAGCCCAGGTCGACGGAGCCCACGTCCACAGAGGCCACTTCTACCTCGACCGCCGCCGCGGGTGTCGGCTTCACCGCGCACGCCACCGAGACCTCCAGCATCATCACCACCGACTCCGGCTCGCTGGTGGTCGAGGACCAGGTGCTGAAGCTGAAGGCCGCCGACGGCACCGTCGTCGCGGGCGCACCGTTGACCTTCCACCTCGACGAGTTCGAATTCCCCATCGCCGCCGAGATCTCCGACCGCACCGCGACGCTGACGCCACAGTTCGACCTGGCGCACGCGACCTACAAGCCGGTCGCCCTGCCGTTCGAGGACAAGGCGCCGTGGAAGACCGAGTACGACCGGGAGCAGGCCGCCTGGTCCCGTCTGACCAGCACCGTCTCCATGGGTGCCACCATCGGCACGCTGGTCGGCGGGATCGGCGGCGCCTCGGTCGGCTGCATTCTCGGCGGCATCGCCGGAGCGACCGTCGCCGCCGCCACCATCGTCGGCATGTTCGGCCCGTTCATCCCGGCCGCCGCCGTCGGCTGCCTCGGCGGCATCGTCGCCGTCGGCGCCCTCGGCACGGTCGCGGGCCAGATCCTGGTGACGGCCCCGGTGGCCGTCGGCGCGGCCATCATGTACTTCAGCACGATCAACTCGCCCATGCCCAAGGCACCCGAACCCCAGAAGTAAACCCTTTCGACCCCGGCCCCGGCCCCGGCCCCAGTGCCGGGGCCGGGGCTTCGGCGTGAGCCAGGGAGGGAGGGCACTGTTCAATTCCGACCCGATATCGGCCTATTTCTCTCCAGGCAGAATCAGAGAGCCCGCGCGCAGTAGCGCTTCGCCGATTCGATGCGGCCGAGTAGCAAGCGGAGGGGCGCGGCAGCGCCGATGGTTGGGGGAGAAATCCGACCGCGAATACGAAAATTTCTCATACCCGACACCTATCGACAATGCTCAGGTTGCAGGTGAAAGATTATACGCGACGGTCACTGTCGCCCGTCCGGGGGAAATCCAACAACATCGTCCGATGATTGGACTTCCAATGTTTATCAAGAAATTGGTGGCTACCGCCCTGTTGGCCGTCGCGTCAACGGGCATAGCAATGGCCACAGCACACGGTGAGGGCACCCTGGCAGACCTCACGATGAACGGGGTGGATGGGCCTATCTCCTACACGACAACGCTCGCGGCGGATCACCGCACGGCTACGGTCGACCTGGCTTCGGGACGGTTCGAAGTCACACCGGCAGCGGTCAACGTGCTCTCCGACGAGGGCGCGATCGTCGGTGCGATCCCGACGACACTGCGTATGGAGACCGGTCAGAACTTCAGCGTCATACCATCGGTCGACCCGTCGGCTAGGACACTGACGCTGACACCGGCGGCCGGTGTGCCGTCACCCGGCGCGGTGGCACCCGAGGTGCAGGGCTTGATGCACGACGCCCTGTTCGGCGGCGCCGTGCTCGGCGCGGCGATCGGTTGCGCGATCGGCATTGCCATCGGCATCTGGTTCTTCGTCGTCGGCGCCGTGGTCGGCTGCGCGGTCGGCGCTGCCATCGGTGCCTGGATCGGCTTCTTCTTCACGCCGTTCTGATCGATACGGAGGACCGAATTCCAAGTATCTACACGAGCCGGGCGGGTCACGAACCCACCCGGCTTTCTCTGTGCGAAGCGCGCCGAGGGCTCCGATACGCGGCGGGCGACGTCATGCCGTCGCTATCGCGAGGTCGGCGAGCAGGGCGCGCACATGGCGTTCGATCTGGTCGCGGATGGCACGCACGGTGTCGTGATCTTGTCCGGCGGGGTCGTCCAGTTTCCAGTCGAGATAACGTTTTCCCGGATAGTAAGGACAGGCGTCACCGCAACCCATGGTGATCACGACATCGGAGGCCTCGACGGCTTCGGGGGTGAGAATCTTCGGTTTCCGGTCGGTGATATCTATGCCGATCTCGCGCATGACATCGGCGACAACGGGATTGATGCGGTCGGCGGGCGCGGAGCCCGCCGAGCGGACTTCGACTCGGTCGTGCGCGAGGTGAGCGAGCAATGCGGCGGCCATTTGGGAACGCCCGGCGTTATGGACGCACACGAATAGCACGGTCGGTTTGGCTGACATTCGGCTCGGTGTCTTTCAGTGGGTTGCGGTGGTGTCGGCGGGAACGACGGCACTGTCGGCGGCTGTCGCCGTGGTGGCCGGGTAGAGGAGGGTGATGAGCGCGAGGCCGATCAGCGCGCCGATGATCTGGGCTGCGATGTAGCCGGGCGCGGAGGCGGGGGCGATTCCTGCGAAGGTGTCGGAGAAGACGCGGCCGATGGTCACGGCGGGGTTGGCGAAAGACGTGGAGCTGGTGAACCAGTAGGCCGCCCCGATGTAAGCGGCGACCGCGGCTGCCGACAGCGCGGCCCGTCCGGATCGCGCCAGGGCGAAGACGACCGCGACGAGTCCGGCCGTGGCGACGACTTCCGCGATGAGGTGTCCGCTGGTGATGCGGTGCTGCGTCGAGATCTGCACTGCCGGTCGGTCGAACATGACGTTCGCCAGAATCGCGCCGGTGCTGCCGCCCGCGAGCTGGGCGGCGACGTAACCGGCGAGATCTCCGCGAGGTAGACCGGTCCCGTGGCGGCGTCCCAGGAGCCAGTCCGCGAGGGAGACGACCGGGTTGAAGTGAGCACCGGAGACAGGCCCGAAGACCAGGATCAACACCGCGAGTCCGAGCACAGTCGCGGTGGAGTTCTCGAGCAATCGCAAGCCGCTGTCGTTCGGGGACAGCTGCTGGGCGGCGATGCCGGAGCCGACCACGACGGTGACCAGTAGCGCGGTGCCGAGATATTCGGCCAGCAGCCTGCGCGTCAGCTCGGTCATCGCGCGGGCCCTTCGGGAGCGGTGATATCCAATAATTGGGACAACTGCCGCAGCGCGGCGGGTTCGACGCGGTAATACACCCACGAGCCGCGCCGCTCGCTGCTGAGCAGTCCGGCTTCGCGCAGCACTTTCAGGTGGTGGGAAATGGTGGGCTGGCCGACATCGAAGCCCTCCGCGAGTTCGCAGACGCACGCTTCCCGCCCCGCGCGGCTGGCGACCATCGACAGCAGCCGCAACCGGACCGGATCCGACAGGGCTTTGAACATGCCGGCCAGCTCCGCGGCCGCGCTGGTGGTCAGCGGTCGGCGGACCAGCGGCGTGACCTCACACGACGGTGAGGTCACGCCGATCAGCTGTAACTCGGATTTCGACACCTATCGATATTGATGTGTATCGAATCCGCAGGCAAGCGAACATCCGGTGAACTGACTGCCGCGAGCCGTGCCGGATCAGTTGCAACAGGTGGCGCCGGAGGCGACCGCCGTCCTCTTCGCGTTCGAGCCGCAGCACGCGCCCTCGACGGCGGCTTCCTCGGCGGTGCCGCAGCACGCCTGGACCGCCTCGGCGTCGGACTGCTCGGACGCGCTCTCGGGTTCGGGCGCTACGCCGAAGGTGTCGCTGTCGGCGAGGACGGTGTAGACCTCCCAGCGTTCGGCGTCCGGGGCGGCGACCCAGACCTTGTCCTGGGTGGCGAAGCAACAGGTGGTGGCGATCTGCTCTTCGGTGAACAATCCCGCTTCCGAGAGGCGCGCGATCTCGGCGTGCACCTGGCCGGAGGTCTCGACCTCGACACCGAGGTGGTTGACACTGCCGCCGTGGCCGGGGTTCTCGATCAGCACCAGTTTCAGCGGCGGTTCGTCGATGGCGAAATTGGCGTAGCCGGGCTTGCGCTTGGCGGGCTCGGCGGCGAAGAGGATCGAGTAGAACTGCACGGCCCGGTCGATGTCGTCGACGTTGAGGGCGAGTTGGATGCGGGACATGACTACCTCCACTTGTGTTACATATATCGAAGAACTTCTCCGGTGCCGAGTCTGCCACCTTTTCGACATATGTCAACAGAGCCGGTAGTGTTGATCGCATGCCCAAGACGCTGCCCGTGATCGACATGTCCGCCCCGGTCTGCTGCCCGCCGGTCGCCGCCGGTCCGGTCGACGACGCTGCCGCACTGGAGGTGGCCCTGCGCCTGAAGGCGATCGCCGACCCGGTGCGCGTGAAGCTCTTGTCGCTGCTGCTGACCAGCCCTCCCGGCGAGGAGAACGGCGGCGACCTCGCCGCAGCGGTCGGAGTGTCGGAATCGACGGTCAGCCACCACCTCGGCCAACTTCGCAAAGCCGGTCTCGTGGACTCCGAACGTCGCGGCATGAACACCCTCCACCGCGCCCGACGCGACGCCCTGGCAGCTCTCTGCGTAGTCCTCGACCCCAACTGCTGCCGCTGAACGCCTTCGCCGTCTGCGTCACGATCAACGGCACATGGTGGAGCGACTCCTCGCGAAGTGCCGCGGTCACGTGCCGTTGATCATGAGAATCGCCGGAGAGGTTACTTCGGGAGGGTGGACACACACTCGTACATGTGGTTGTCGTAGGAGGCCCTGGATGCGAAGGAGGGCAATCCCGCAACGCTCCACAGCATTCGGATGTCTTCGGTGGCGGGGATGTACGTTTCGCTGCCGTCGCAGTTGCAGTAACTGAACGAGGTTCCGCCGAAGTTCTTGCCCGAGGAGTTCAGCGAGCCGGACATCGCTTCCACGAACGCGGAGAATCGCGCCGAGTCACTGGACTCCTCCTCCGCTATCCTGGCGGCATTTTGCGACCAGCCATCGTATTGCTGGATCAACGAGCCGGAAGGCGCCGGTGTACCGGCTGGGAAAGCGATGGCCTCGTAGACACGAGGGCGGTCGCTGAATCCCGTCATCGTCCAATAGATCGATGAGGCATCGCCACGATCGGTGGTGTTGTTGCCGTCCGCCGTGTGGAGGACGCCGCACGCGTGGACGTCCAAGTTCAAGCCGAGGCGGCTCAGCCAGCCCGGCAGCGCGTCCGCGAACTGCTGGACACATGCGTTGTCGTCGCTGCCGTTCTCTTCCGCCCCGGTGGCCGCAATCAAGCAGGCGAACCGAAACGTGTCGAACGCGTCGGCCCGGCCCCCGTTGGAGGCCTGCATGCGATTCTTCAGTGCCTCGGGATTCCGCATCTCGCTCCGGGTCGGCATCTCGAGAATATCGACCTTCTTCATTCGAACCCTCCTCGACTCGATGGTCATGTGCAGTCGCCATTACGAAAGCGGTCACTGCCGCGTCCACAAGAATGGCGCAGCGCGTTCTCGGGTGTCCTCGCACATTTCGGGTGGTCCTCGCACCTGGCCCGAGGTGGCCGCGCGAAGGGCGTCAAGAGGTGTGCCGGTTGACGAGGAGGGGGATCAAGAGGTCGAGCGGAGACAGGTCGGGGGCCGCGTTGTCGACAGGGTGATCGAGAAGGGGGGCGGCGTAGAGGCGGCCGGTATCGGGTCCGGCCACCATTCGGGCACTGGCGATCAATTCGTAGAGCACGATCGCGACCACGTGAGCGCGTTGATCGCTGGGGTGGCGGCCCCGGCACGCGGCGACCGTCAGTGCCGCGTCGACCGCGACGATGACGTCGGTGAGAACGGCTATCTCGGCTTCGGCGCGTTCGTCGTAGATCATGCGGTCGCCCCTGGGTCGCGCTGGTGGTCGTCGACCGCGGCGGGGCGACGGAGCGTCCCCATCAGGAATGTTCTGCACTGACAGGCCCTTCGCGATCGTCGGTCGAGCCGGGACCGGGGACGTAACGCCAGCCGGCACGAGGTGGCGTGCACGATTCGGATGTCCCGTCACACAGGGTTCGGTTGTGCGACAAGGTTTCCCGGTTCCAGGTACACAGGCCACAATGCCGGGGCAAAATGCCTGGTGGAAGGCAACGGACACGCAAGTTCGAGCAATCGGCAGCAACAACCGTTCAGCGGGCCGAGGGGGAACCGTGGCAGAAGTGACGATGTGGACCGGCACGGATGTGAAGACGCTCCGCCACGCGTGCAGGTTGACGCAGAGCGAACTCGCGGAGCTGCTGCGTTGCGGTCAACGGACGGTGAGCTTCTGGGAGAGCCGGCCGAACCGCCACGTCGGTATCGGCCATCAAGCGCGGCTGGACAGGGTGTTGAAAGATGCGGACCCTGGGGCGCAGAAGCGTTTCCGGGCGTTGATCGGAGACCTGGACGTGAACCGGCGACACTTCATCGCCGCCACCAGCGCGGTCATCGGCGTGGCGACGATGAGCGGAAGCGGTGGTTGTCCAACCGTCACGTCCGACGCGATCGGCCATCTGCGCAACACCGTGCACTCCGCACAACTTCTGGACGACCAGCTGGGGTCGGATGCGGCGCGACCGATCATCGAAGCCCAAGCGCAGACATGCGTGTCGCTGCTGCGCGACTGTCCGCCGAGTCTGCGCCCGGCACTGCAATCGCTGACCGCGGAGGCCATGGCCAGCAGCGCGTGGTCCGCGTGGGATCAGGGCGATCTGGATAACGCGGACAAGCGGTTTCGAATCGCCTATCGGCACGCGGACGAATCCGGTGACCCCCATATCGCGACCGGCATCCTCTGTCACCGGACCCAACTGGCGGTCCACATGCGCGAATTCCGAACTGCCGCCGCCCTCGCGGACGGAATGCTGCGGCCGCAGGTGAAGGACGGTCGCGTCGACGACTTTCGCAAGCTGTGCGCCGCGCAGGCATTCGCCTCCGCCGGACGGAACTTCGACGCGTGGCGACAGCTGCTTCGAGTACGCGACGAATTCACCGAGCAGACGACTCCGGACCAGTCGTACTGCTACTACCAGAGCGCGTGGACGACCGGCGCCATGACCGCCCGCTGCCTGGAAACGGGTGGCGAGTTCGAAGCGGCGGCCGACACGATCGACGGCGTGCTGGGACTGATTCCGGCCCATGCGGCCCGCGACCGGGCCTTGTGGAATCTCAGCCTCGCACAACTGACCGTGCCAGGTGACGTCGACCGTGCGTGCGCGGCCGCCAGGCATGCCCTCGACCTGGCCGCGCGGAACACCTCGCCGCGGCTGCGCCGGGCGTACACGGAAACCCGGGCGCGATTCGAACCGTGGGCCACGACACAACCGGTCCGGGAGCTGGACTTTTACGCGGCGACCGTATTGGTGTAGGCCTCGCCCTGTTTGTCCTCCCAACCCTCGGGTAAGCGATGAATGTCCCGAGTCGCCCCCAAGGGAGCGCTTGTCAACCGAAAGACGCCCGTCCACGCGAGATGGTGTGGGTGGGCGAGGAAAGGGGTAGCAAGTGAGCACAATGGCCGCCACGGTGGACGTCGAGGTTCCGGTTCGTACCGCCTACAACCAGTGGACGCAGTTCGAGTCGTTTCCGCATTTCATGGAGGGTGTCGAAGCAGTGAACCAGCTCGACGACCGGCACACGCACTGGCGTGTCCATGTCGGCCCGTCGACGCGTGAGTTCGACGCGACGATCACCGAGCAGCATCCCGACGAACGGATCGCCTGGAAGTCCGACAGCGGACCCAAACACGCGGGCGTCGTCACTTTCCATCGGCTCGACGACACCCACACCCGGGTGACCGCGCAGATGGACGTCGACCCCGAAGGGTTCGTGGAGAACGTCGCCGACAAGCTCGGGGTGCTGAAGCACCGCGTGAGCGGTGACCTCGAGCGCTTCAAGCACTTCGTCGAAGAACGAGGCCGCGAAACAGGCGCTTGGCGCGGTGATATTCCGCGTCCGGGTGCCGCGGACACCGCCACGGAGCGCGGCGCGGCTCCCCGCCCCGGCGCCGGCCAGACCGGCACCCCTGGTGTCGGCGGGACCGGCGCACCGGGAATGGGCGGAACCGGCACGCCGGGCGTCGGTGGTACGCCGGGCACCGGAGGAACCGGCACCTGGCCCGGCGGAACCACCCGGCCCTGACGCCTGATCCTCGCGACAACCAGTGCCCCCCGGGTTTTCCCGGGGGGCACCGTCGTGTCAGTCGGAGTCGCGCTCCTCATCGGCGTCGTCCGCCGGGCGCGGTTCGGGCGGCACCTGGACCGGGCGCAGCAAGACCCAAGCCACGAAGGCGAGCGCCACGGCCCCCATACCGAGCCCGGCCCAGAGGTTCACGTTGATCCCGCCGGTCTTGGCCTGCTCCGCCGCGGTGTCGTGCACCAGGCCGGTGACGACGAGAACGCCCGCGTAGCACCCGAGCAACGCGCCGACGATGGTGCGGATATCGAAAAGCATTGTGGCGGCTCCTTATCCGACGACAACGTTGAGCGCGATGACGAGCGCGAGCGCGATGCCCGCCAGCAGGACCGGGCGCTGATACCAGGGCAGCGTGCCTGCCTCGGGATCGGTGCGGACCTCCTTGGGCGTCTCCGAGTACACCAGCCCGACCAGTTCGGACGCCGGCTTCGGCCGCGTCACCTGGGTGACGAGGACGCTGACCACGATGTCGACCACGAAGGCCACACCGGCGGCGACGAAACTCGCGCCTTGCCCGGACAACTCGAACACGCCCGTCTCGTGCAGCAGGAAAACCAGGATGGCCGAACCGGTTCCACAGACCAGCCCCATCCAGCCCGCGGTCGGCGTCATCCGTTTCCAGAACATGCCGAGGATGAACGTGGCGAACAGCGGCGCGTTGAAGAAGCTGAACAGGGTTTGCAGGTAGTCCATCATATTGCTGAAACCGGAGGCGATGAACGCGGTGAAGATCGCCGCCACGGTCGCTCCGATGGTGGCCAACCGGCCCACGCCGAGGTAGTAGCCGTCCGGGCGGTCGCGGCGCACGTACTGCTGCCACAGGTCGTAGCTGAACACCGTGTTGAAGGCGGAGATGTTGGCCGCCATGCCCGCCATGAACGCCGCGAGCAGGCCGGCCAGCCCCACCCCGAGCAGGCCGTTGGGCAGCACGTCTTTCATCAGGTACAGCAACGCCTGGTTGTAGGTGGTGTCGCTCTCGAAGTCCGGGTTCGCGGTCACCGCCGCCTTGTACTCCGACATCTGCGGCACCAGCACCGCGCTGATCATGCCGGGGATCACGACGATCAACGGGATGAACATCTTCGGGTAGGCGCCGATGATCGGGGTGCGCCGCGCCGCCGAGATGGAATGCGTCGCCATGGCGCGCTGCACTTCGACGAAGTTCGTGGTCCAGTATCCGAACGACAGCACGAAACCCAGTCCGAACACGATGCCGAGAATCGACAGGAAGTCGTTGCCGAACCCGCTGAGGGCGTTGCCCGGCCAGGATTCCCACTGCTGCGCTCCGCCCGGTGACGCGCCGATCTTGTCGCGCAGGCCGTCCCAGCCGCCGACCTTGTGCAGGCCGACCAGGGTGAGCGGCAGCAGCGCGGCCACGATCACGAAGAACTGGAGCACCTCGTTGTAGATCGCGGCCGACAGACCGCCGAGGGTGATGTAGGACAGCACGATCACCGCGGCCACGATCACCGAGACCCACAGCGGCCAGCCCAGCAGCACGTTCACGATGGACCCGAGTAGATACAGGTTGACCCCGGCGATGAGGATCTGCGCGACGGCGAAACTCAGCGCGTTCACCAGGTGGGCGCCGGTGCCGAAGCGGCGGCGCATGAACTCCGGCACGCTGCGCACCTTGGAGCCGTAGTAGAACGGCATCATCACCACGCCGAGGAACAGCATGGCCGGTACCGCGCCGATCCAGAAGTAGTGGAAGGTCGGGAACCCGTACTCCGCGCCATTGGCGGACATACCCATGATCTCCACCGCGCCGAGGTTGGCGGAGATGAACGCCAGGCCGGTCACCCACGCGGGCAGCGAGCGCCCGGACAGGAAGAAGTCGATGCTGGAGGACACGCGCTGCCTGGCCAGCAGGCCGATGCCGATCACGAACACGAAATACAGGGCGACCAGCGCGTAATCGACCGGCTGCGCGTCCAACCGGAGGGTCTCGGCGGCTACCAGGTGCGGGGGCGGGGCGGCCGGGTGCAGGTCGGACACGATCGGCACGGCGGCGAGAACGGACGGATCGGCGAGCGGCACAGCGTTCCTCCTGGCGGTGAAACCGGGGCGGCGAGTGAGATCGTCCGTCGTGCGAGAGCATGCGTCGTGCTGGTCCTGCCCGGCGTCGCGCGACCTCCTCGTCGCCCGCCGAATGGTGTCGGCTGACACCACTCTGTGTGATCATGCCCTACCGGCGCGGCACATTCGCGCACAATCAGGTCGGTCGCTCAGCGGGCTCGGTGCGCTCCGGCGGCGGCAACCACCGCGAAGGTGCGCGGAGCAGCCAGACCCGCGTCGGCGAAACGCCGCCGCACCGCCGCCACCACCGCCTCGGTGCCCTCCCGGTCGACGAGCGCGATGGCGCTTCCGCCGAACCCGCCGCCGACCATGCGCCCGCCGTGCGCTCCCGCCGCCACCGCGGCCTCGACCGCCGCGTCGAGTGCCGGGGTGGACACCTCGAAGTCGTCGCGTAGCGAGGCGTGCCCCGCGGTGAGTATCGGCCCGATTCCCCGGGGGTCGACACCTTCTCGCAATTTCTCGGCAACCGCGAGCACCCTGGCGTTCTCCGTCACCACGTGCCTGGCGCGGCGGCGCAGCACGTCGTCGGCGATCAGGTCGACGTCGGCCGCCGCCACATCGCGCAAAGCGGTGACGCCCAGCGCCTCGGCCGCCGCGGCGCACTGGTCGCGTCGCTCGGCGTAGCGGCCGTCCACGAGTTCGTGCGGCTGCCCGGTATCGATCACCAGCAGTTCGAGTCCGAACGCGGCGAGGTCGAAGGGGATCTGTTCGTGCCCGGTCCCGCGCGGCGCGGCGGTGTCGGCGGCGAATGCGCGCACGTCCAGCAAGAGCGCGTGCCCCGCCGTGCACAGCAGCGCGGCCGACTGGTCGAGCAAGCCGGTCGGCGCGCCGACGTAGTCGTTCTCGGCGGCACGGGCCATGTCGATCAACATCCGGTCGGTCAGGCCGGGCGCGAACAGGTCACGCAGCGCGACGGCCACCGCGCAGGACAGCGCCGCCGAGGACGACAGCCCCGCACCGATCGGCACCGCGCCGTCGAGGTCGAGGTCCACGCCGGGAATCCGGTGCCCGCGCCGGGTGAACTCGGCGACCACGCCGAGCGGATAGCGCGCCCACCCGGGCACCAGTGCCCGCTGCCGGTCGAGATCGGATACCGCGACGAGCACCGGCGCGCCGGGCCGCTGCCGCGAGCCCACCCGCACCAGCCCGTCGGTGCGCGCCGCCGCCGCGCACCGCACCACCAGCGGCAACGCGATCGGCAGGACGTAACCGTCGTTGTAGTCGGTGTGCTCACCGATGATGTTGACCCGCCCCGGCGCCACCCATGTCCGCAAGCTCGTCCCTCGCTGTCCTCGTCGGTCGTGTCAGGGTACGAGACACCCCGCCCGACCGTTGTTCGCGCCGCGCGATCGCGCTCGTCACGCACAGTCGATTCCGACGCAAGACCGGCCTGCGAATTCGGTGGCCGCGTCGGACCGGGAGGGCATCATGATGCACGACACCCGCGCGGCGATTTCATCGCACGGCCGGTGCCGCATCCCGAGGAGTTTCGCGCCGAGATGGTGGACCCGCGCGTGCAGGAGTACGTGGGGCACACGGTTTCACTCTTGTTGCGCCAACTGCCCGCGAGGGGGCGGCATTCCATGCCATGATCAAATCAGTTGTCCAGGGCATTGGTCGCCGAGCGCGCTGCGGTCGGTTGGGACATCTGCTCGTACAACAACACTCGGTTCTCGTTCGCCGACAGCATCCGGCAGTGCTCGACGAACAGGCGAACGTCGAAGTCGCGGTGGAGGATTCCCAGATCTGTTACGCGGCCCGGTACACCGGGGATGGAGCGACCAAGGGGGGCTGATGACACCCAGTGAACAGCCACAGCCCGGCTGCCGGCGCGGGATCGGATCGGGCTGGTACGCGGTGCTTCTCGGGGGAGGCGCGGCCGCGATCGCGGTCCACCTGACGCTCGACTCGCAGGTGGTGGCGTTCGCCACGATGGCCGTCATCGTCGGCGAGACCCTCGCCATGATCGCCGTCGGCGTGTACATCCACCGGCCCGCGCACCCGTTGCCGTGGTATCTGCTGTCCGGCTCGGCGGTGCTGTTCGCCACCGGCACCACGCTGCGTGACATCGGCGACCATGCGCTGCATCCGCTCGACGACGCGTTCACCCTGCTCGGCTATCTCGGTGTGGGGCTCGCCGCGCTGATCTGGTTTTGGCCGCGCCACGTGCACGGCAACTACGATCTGCTGCTGGACTCCGCCCTCATCGGGCTCGGCGCGCTGCTGGCTTCCTGGACCTTCCTCATCTCCCCGATTCTCCAGTCCACCGAGACCGGGCTCGACGCGGTGGTGGCGGCGACCTACCCGGTGCTCGACGCACTGCTGCTCACGTTGGTGGCGCACTCGATGGCCACCTCCACGCGCGCGGAGACTTCGCTGTGGCTGTTGCACGCCGGGCTGATCGCGGTGCTGCTCGGCGACTTGGGCTACAGCCTGGAGACCGCGGGCGCGACCGCGTTCGGGCGCGAGGTGCTGCTTGCTCCCCTGCTCGCCGCCTACGCCACCGTGGGCGTCGCGGCGCTGCACCCGACCATGGCCGCGCTCGGCATGCCGCGGCGCATCCACCCGCACCACTCCCGACAGCGCGCCAGCCTCATCGCGATCGCGCTCATCGTGGCCTCGCTGGTGCCGGTGGTCGGGTCCAGCCTGCGCCCGCTCGACCGCGTGGTGGTGTCGTCGTTGTTCGCACTGTTGCTGATCGGGATGCTGGTGCGCAGCGAGCGCGCGATCGTGCGCAGTGCCCGCAGCGAGCGGCGCGCGCAGTACCAGGCCGACCACGACATGCTCACCGGATTGCTGAACCGGGCCGCGCTGCTGCGCGCGCTGCGGCAGCGCGGCGAACAATGGGCCGAGCGACCGATCTGCCTGCTGTTCATCGACCTCGACGGCTTCAAGCGGGTCAACGACAGCTACGGCCACGCCGTCGGCGATGAGCTGATCGCGACGGCGGCGAGCCGGATCCGGCGGGTCGTGCGCCAGGAGGACGTGGTGACCCGCTACGGCGGCGACGAGTTCGTCGTGCTCGCCCCGCTCGCCCGGCCGGAGGCCGCGGTGCTGGCCGAACGGCTGCTCGGCGCGTTCGTCCGGCCGTTCGGGCTGAGCGCGGGCGAGATCCCGATCACCGCGAGTGTCGGCGTGGCGTGCGTGGGTCCGCGCAGCTCGAACACCGACGCGCACAGCCTGTTGCGGGACGCGGACGCGGCCATGTACCACGCGAAGCAGTACTCGCTCGGCTATGCGTTCCACGACGACGTGCGGCGCGAGACTCCCGGCGCCGAGCGCCGGCTCTGGCGCGCGGCCGCCCGATCCGCCAGTCCCGCGGTGTGACTCAATCGCTCAGCTCGTCCAGCAGGCGCTTGGCCTCCTCGAGCTCGGCCTGTAACTGCTGCACCTTGGCCTCCTGCACACCGCGCAACGCGTCCAGGACCCCGGCGACCACCTCGGCCACCTCCGGATGCAGGATCTTCGCGGCCTGCGCCACGGTGGATCCGGCCACCGGAAGGCCGCGCAGGGTGCGCTTCTTTCCGCTGACCACGTCGATCGACCACTCGCCGTCGGCGGTGCCGGTGAGCGTCACGGTGACCTCGGGCGCCTTGGTCTTGCGGGCGGCGGGCGTTTTGGCGGGCTTGGGCGCCGTCGCCGCCGCGGCTTGCTTGCCCGCGCTCTCGGCACGGCTCGCGGCCGCGGTGGTCTCCGCGGGCTTCGGGCCTGCCGACGGCTGGGGTGCGCTCGCCTGCGCGGGCTGAGTCGCGGTGCTCGTCGTGGTCGACGACTGGGTCACAGGGTTTTCCTTCCTAGGGGTCGACTTCGGCTGGGCGGTGGCGCCCGCCGCCCCTCGCGGCGGCTTGGTCAAGGTCACCTCGATGGGAGAGAAGGACAGTACATCCTTCGATCCGGTCGGGCGGACCTGCAGGAAGTCACCGTCGGCAGGGTCGCCGAGGGCGATCACCTTGCCCGAGCGCCCCTCCGGAACGCCGACCGCGGCGGCGGTGAACCACACCATGGGCGGGCGGCCACCGGCGATGTCCGTGGCGATCTGCTGAATCTCGCTGTCCGACAATGGTTGCGGCTTGGTTCGTGGGGAGGGCATGGTGACTCCGAGCGATTTCGTGGTTGGCTGCGTGCACAGATGATGCCCCACGCCGCCGACAGATTTGCGGGCCACCGTCGGATCGAGGCCGCGGATAGTCCGATCCGAGCAACCAGCGAATATTCGGCAACAGATTCCGGGCTGCGCGAGCGGCGACTCGGCAGTCGACTCCGGTACCCCATGCGCGACATGATCCGCTCCGGCGAATCGGTATGCAGCACCGGCGATCAGGCGCCGCTCCCCTCGAACCGGTATCCGGCGACGGGCGACATCAGCGATGCCCGGCATACGACGATGCTCGCGGCAGCGCCACCGCACACCGAATTCCCCTCGGCGCGGTCAGCTCGACGCCGTCGGTGGGCGCAGCGCGGGGAACCAGATGTCGGTGAGCACCTCGACGGCTTGGTCCGCCGAGACGTCGATGGTGCCCTGCATCGCCCAGCGGGTGAAGAATCGTTCCAGTTGCGCGACAAGCAATTCCACTCGCAACCTCGCTTCGTCGCGCCGATCGGCGGGCCACGCGGCGAGATAGGCGGTCATCGCGTTGGGCAGCGCGAGAATACCGTTGCGGGCGATTTCGCGGAACTCCGGCTCCAGTGCGGTCGCCTCGTCCCAGGCGGGCAGCATGTCCTTGTACTCGTGGAACCACTCGATCGCGCGGGTCATCCAGCCGGCGAACTCGGCGCGCGAACCGGTCTCCAGCACCCGGTCGAGGTCCTGGTAGAAGTGCAGCGCGGTGGGCGCGGTGCCCTGCTCGGCGATCGCGCGCAGGATCTCCAGCTTGCCCGCGAAGTGCAGGTAGAACGTGGCGCGGCTGCAACCGACCGCGGCGGCGATCTCGTCCACCCGCACGGCCGCGTAGCCACGGGTGGCGAACAGCTCCTTGGCGGCCTCCAGCAGGCGAGCCCTGGTCTGCTGCTTCTGCTCCTCCCGCAGGTTCGTGTTCGCGTTCGTCCGCATGGTGAACCGGTACCTCGTCTCCGTAAAGCCGGGCTGACGTGCTGCTTCCGCTGACCGAGTCTACGCATGGACGGTCTTGATAGACAGTGCGTCATTCACTGGACGCAATGTCTAGCGAGTGTTATTTTGTTGCCTACGTCACTCCGGCGCCACCCGCGCCGGATTGTTCGGCCGTCATCGACGACGGCCCCCCAGCACGAGGACAGTGAATGACGTCAACCGCACTCCCCCGCGTCTGCGTGATCGGGGCGGGCCCCTCCGGGATCACCGCCGCCAAACGGCTGAACGACCACGGCATCCCCTTCGACTGCTACGAGGCGTCCGACGAAGTCGGGGGCAACTGGTACTTCAAGAACCCCAACGGCATGTCGGCCTGCTATCAGAGCCTGCACATCGACACGTCGAAGTTTCGCTTGGCCTTCGAGGACTATCCGGCGCCCGACGAGTGGCCGGACTTCCCGCATCATTCGCAGCTGTTCCAGTACTTCCGCGACTACGTCGACCATTTCGGCATCCGCGACCGGATCGTGTTCAGCACGAAGGTGACCGCCGCCGAGCGCGGGGCGGACGGTCGCTGGCTGATCACGACGAGCGACGGGCGCACCGAGGACTACGACGCGCTCGTCGTCTGCAACGGGCACCATTGGGATCCGCGCTTGCCGGACTACCCGGGAGAATTCGACGGCACGCTGCTGCACAGCCACGCCTACAACGACCCGTTCGACCCCGTCGACATGCGTGGCAAGCGGGTCGTGGTGGTCGGCATGGGCAATTCGGGACTGGATATCGCCTCCGAGCTGTCGCAGCGATTCATCGCCGCGAAGCTCTACGTCTCCGCCCGGCGCGGGGTCTGGGTGTTGCCGAAGTACGTCAACGGCAAGGTCGGCGACAAGCGCTCGATGCCTCGATGGATGCCGCCGAAGCTCGGTCTCAAGCTCAAGCAGCGATTCGTCCGGAAGTTCCGCGGCAATATGCGGGACTACGGCCTGCCCGAGCCGGACCATCTGCCGTTCGAGGCCCATCCCTCCGCGAGCGAGGAATTCCTGCACCGCGCGGGCTGCGGCGACATCGCCTTCAAGCCCGCGATCACCGCGCTGGAAGGCTCGCGGGTGCGCTTCGCCGACGACAGCGTCGAAGAGGTGGACGTGATCGTCTGCGCCACCGGCTACCGCATCTCCTTCCCGTTCTTCTCCGACCCCGAGCTGCTGCCCGATCGCGACAACCGTTTCCCGCTGTTCAAGCAGATGATCAAGCCCGGCGTCGACAATCTGTTCTTCCTCGGGCTGGCCCAGCCGCTGCCCACGCTGGTGAACTTCGCCGAGCAGCAGAGCAAGCTGGTCGCCGCCTACCTCACCGGCCGCTATCACCTGCCATCGGAGGAGGAGATGCGAGCGGCCATCCGGTCCGCGGAATCGGCCAGGACGGGCCGCTACTACGACTCGCCCCGGCACACCATCCAGATCGAATTCGAACCGTACGTGCGGGACTTGCGGCGGGAACTCGCGCGCGGCACGAAACGCGCCACCGCCGCGGGAAACGCGTTGCCGGTGCAGGCCCGGGCACTCGAACAGGTGTGAGGCGGCGATGACCATTACCACGGGAACCGCCACATCGGGCTTCTGCGCCGAGCGATTCGCGCAGGTCCGAACGGAACTGGAGACCCGGCTCGCTTCCGGTGACGAACTCGGCGCCTCGATCTGCGTCACCGTCGACGGCGAACCGGTCGTCGACCTCTGGGGCGGGTACCGCGACCCCGGACGCACGGCGCCGTGGACCGAGGACACCTTGGTCAACGTCTTCTCCCTCACCAAGACCATGACGGCGCTGTGCGCCCTGCTGCTGGTCGAGCGCGGCGAGCTGGACGTGTACGCGAAGGTGGCCGACTACTGGCCGGAGTTCGCGGCGAACGGCAAGGGAGACATCGAGATTCGTCATCTGCTGGCGCACACCTCGGGCGTCTCGGGGTGGCAGCCGCCGATCGAACTCGCCGACATCTACGACGTGGAAGCGTCCGCCGCCCGCCTGGCGAGCCAACCGCCGTGGTGGGAGCCGGGCACCGCCTCGGGGTACCACGCGCTCGCCTACGGCCACCTGATCGGCGCGGTGATCCGCCGCGTCACCGGACGCTCGCTGGGCGAGTTCTTCGCCGCGGAACTCGCCGGGCCGCTGGGCGCGGACTTCCACATCGGCACCGCGCCAGAGCACCACGGGCGGATCGCCACCTTGGTCCCGCCCACCATGCCGGAGTTCGACATGGCCGCGCTCGACCAGGACAGCGTGCTGGTCAAGACGCTCACCAGCCCGCTGCTCGACATCGCCGAGACCACGAGCGCGGCATGGCGGCAAGCCGAGATCGGCGCGGTGAATGGTCACGGCAACGCGCGTTCGGTGGCCCGAGTGCAATCACTGGTCTCCTGCGGCGGCGAACTCGGCGGACGGCGGCTGCTGTCGGAGGACACGATCGAGCTGATCTTCCGGCAGCAGTCCGACGGCGTGGATCTCGCGCTCGCGACGCCGCTGCGGTTCGGCATCGGCTACGGTCTGCCGCAGCGGCAGACCGCCCCTGAGGTGCCCGACGGCCGGGTGTGCTGGTGGGCCGGGTACGGAGGCGCGATGGTGGTCAACGACCTCGAGCACCGCACCACGTTCGCCTACACCATGAACCGGATGGCGCCGGGCCTGATCGGCTCCGAGCGTGCCGACACCTATCTGCGCGCGACGTTCGCGGCGGTACGCGGATGATGCGGGCACTGCAGCTCACCGACCCCGGCGTGCTGGAACTGCGCGAGGTGCCCATTCCGGAGATCGGTCCCACCGATCTATTGCTGCGCGTGGGCGCGGCCGGCATCTGCCATTCGGACCTGCACGTGCTGCACATCCCGTTCCGGATGCGCGAGGAGCCGTTGACCCTGGGCCACGAGATCGCGGGCACCATCGAGGCCGTCGGCGACGGGGTGGACGGCCGCAGGACCGGCGAGCGCGGCATCGTGTATCTGTGCTGGTCGTGCGGGGCCTGCCGGGAGTGCGCGGGCGGCAACGAGAACGTCTGCCGCGCCGCGGGCCGCACCGCCATGCCGCCGTGCCCCGGTCTCGGGCCGGACGGCGGGATGGCCGACTACATCCGGGTGCCCGCGAGTTCCTTCGTGCCGATCGGCGACCTCGATTTCGCCCAGGCCGCGCCGCTGGCCGACGCCGCGCTGTCGAGTTATCACGCCATCCGCGGCGCTCGCGAGCACCTCGGTCCCGGGTCGGTGGCAGTGGTCATCGGGATCGGCGGGCTCGGTCACGTCGCGGTGCAGATCCTCGCCGCGACCACGGCCGCCCGGGTGCTGGCCGTGGACGCGAGCGCCGACAAACTCGAACTCGCCGCGCGCTGTGGAGCGGCGGAGGGATTCGTCGCGGGCGACGACACCGCCGGCGAGATCCTCGACCGGACCGCAGGCCGCGGCGCCGACGCGGTGTTCGACTTCGTCGGCGTCGAGACCACCGCGCGGCTCGCGGTGGAGTCGGTGGCGCCCAACGGGGCATACCGCATGATCGGCCTCGGCGGCGGCGCGCCGGAGATCACCGCGGCGCCGGCCGACGGCACCGGTTGGCCGTGGGGCGCGTCGATCCGGAAGACCTACGGCGGCACCAGATCCGACTTGATCGACTCCGTGGCGCTGGCCACGTCGGGCAAGCTACGCGTCGAGGTGGAGCGCTACCCCCTCGCCGAGGGTCGCGCTGCCCTGGACCGGCTGGAACGCGGCCTGGTCACCGGCCGAGCGGTCCTGATCCCCGAGCCGTGACGAATCGACCCACGAGGAAGTACCCGATATGACGAAGCCCTTCGACCAGCAGGCGTTCGTGGCGGAGGCCGCGGGCCGGCTCACCGGACCCGGCGGTCGATTCGAGATGGTGGTCGAGGACGTGCTCGGCGCACCGATGCCGGTGGTACGCCACCGCAAGTCCTCGCTGCGCGAGGTACTCGTCGCCGGGTCGGCGCACGGCGACCGGGACTACCTGGTCACCGCGGACCGCCGAATATCGTTCACCGAGCACGCTGCCGCGGTCGCGGCGCTGGCCACGGCCCTGCGCGACCGATTCGGCGTCGGAAAGGGCGACCGCGTCGGCATTCTCGCGGCGAACACACCCGAGTGGGTCATCACCTTCTGGGCGGCCCAGACGCTCGGCGCGATCGCGGTGGGTTACAACGCGTGGTGGGCGCCGCGCGAGATCGCCTACGGCCTCGAGCACACCAGCCCCACCGTGCTCGTCGCCGACGCGAAGCGCGCCGCGACGGTGGCGGAACTGGACATCCGGATTCCCCTGCTCACCATGGAGCACGACGTACCAGCGCTCATCGCCGAACACCGGACCGGCGAGTTGCCGCAAGCCGATATCGACGAAGACGACCCCGCGGTGATCCTCTACACCAGCGGCACCAGCGGACGTCCCAAGGGGGCGGTGCACTCGCACCGGAACCTGGTGGCTGTCACCGATTACCACCTCTTCAACGACGCGCTGGCCGCCGCGCTCACCGGCGCGACCGAGCTGCCCAGCGGGCGACGCTTCCTGCTCACCTCGCCGCTGTTCCACATCGCCAGCCTGCACAACCTGGTGGTCCCCCGGCTGGTCACCGGCGACGCGGCGGTGATCCACCAAGGGTCGTTCGACGCCGACCGAGTACTGCGACTGATCGAGACCGAACGGGTCACCAACTGGGGCGCCATGCCGACCATGGCCACCAGGATGCTGGAGCTCGACCTGTCCGGCTACGACCTGTCCTCGCTGGCCTCGTTCTCACTGAACTCGGCGCCGTCGTCGGCCGCGCTGCAACAGAAGCTGCGCGATCAACTGCCCGTCGCCCGCAACGCGCTGGTGACCAGCTACGGGCTCACCGAATGCAGCACCGCCGCGACGCTGGCGAGTCCGGCCGAGCTGGCGGCGTTCCCGGACACCGTGGGACGACCGGTCGTCGGGGTCACGCTGGAAATCCGGGACAGCGCGGGCAACGCCGTCCCCGACGGCGCGGAAGGCGAGATCTGGGTGCGCAGCCCCTACGTGATGCTGGGGTACTGGCAGGACGAGACGGCGACCGCGGCGGCGCTCACCGCGGATCGCTGGTTGCGCACCGGCGATATCGGGATGCTGGAGGACGGCAGACTGCGGTTGTCCGGGCGCCGTTCGGATCTCATCCTGCGCGGCGGGGAGAACGTCTATCCCACCGAGATCGAGCAGTGCCTCGAGGAGCATCCCGCGGTGCGCGAATGCGCGGTCCTCGGCGTGCCCGACGCCGACCTCGGTCAGCAGGTCGCCGCGTTGGTCGTGGTCGACAACAGCACGGCCATCAGCGAAGACGAGCTCCGCGCGTTCACCGCCGAGCGGCTCGCCTACTACAAAGTGCCCGCCCGCTGGCGGCTCACCACCACCGCACTCCCCCGCAATGCGACCGGCAAGGTCGTACGCGCCCGACTCGAGGTGTGAATCCATGTACGACACCATCATCGCGAACGGCCGCTGGTTCGACGGCACCGGCGCGCCCTCGGCGATCAGGCACCTCGGCATCCACGACGGGCGGATCACGACCATCTCGGCCGAGCCGATCGACGACCCGGCCTGCCCGAACGTCGTGGACGCCACCGGGAAGTGGGTGATCCCGGGGATGCTCGACATCCACACCCATTACGACGTGGAGGTGCTCCAGCATCCGGCGCTGACCGAATCGCTGCGGCACGGCATCACCACGGTGCTGCTGGGCTCGTGTTCGTTGTCGACGGTGCACGTCGACGCCTCCGACGCGGGCGACCTGTTCGCGCGGGTCGAGGCGATTCCGCGCAAGCACGTCGTCACGGCGGTGGACGAGCACAAGACCTGGCGCTCGGCGCACGAGTACGCGGCCGCCCTGGACCGGCTGCCCTTGGGCCCGAATGTCGCCGCGTTCATCGGGCATTCGGATATTCGTGCCGCCGAACTCGGTCTGGAGCGCGCCACCCGCAAGGACGTCCGGCCCGATGCCGCCGAACTGGCCGGGATGGAGGCGAAACTGACCGAAGCGCTGGACGCGGGATTCGTCGGCATGTCCTCTCAGCAGTTGTTGTTCGACAAGCTCGACGGCGAGGTGTGCCGGTCGCGCACGCTGCCCTCCACCTACGCGACGCTGCGGGAACGGCACCGGCTCAACGCCGTGCTGCGACGGCGCGGCGGGGCGTTGCAGGGCGGGCCGGACGTGTCCCGGCCGCACAGCCTGATCACCATGGCGGCCAGCAGCCTCGGCCTGTTCCGCAGGCCGCTGAAGGTCAGCCTGCTCTCGGCCGCCGACATCAAGGCGATTCCCGCTGTCGTGCACCTGTTTCCGCTGATCGCCCGGGTGTTGAACAAGCTGGGCGGCAATTTCCGCTGGCAGCACCTTCCGGTGCCCTTCGAGGTCTACGCCGACGGCATCGACCTGGTGGTATTCGAGGAGTTCGGCTCCGGCGCCGAAGCGCTGCACTTGGCCGATCAGGTGGACGAACGACGGGAACTGCTGCGCGACGAGAACTATCGGCGCCGCTTCCGCGCGGATTACGACAAGAAGTTCGGTCCACGGGTATGGCACCGCGACTTCTTCGACGCGCAGATCGTCGAATGCCCCGACCCCACCGTGATCGGCAAGACCTTCGGCCAGGTGGGCTCCGAGCGCGGCGGCGCGCATCCGGTGGACGCGTTCCTCGACCTCGTGGTGGAGCACGGCAACAAGGTGCGCTGGCGTACGACGATCTCCAATCATCGACCGGAGGTGCTCGATCGGCTCGCCGCCGACCCGGGCGTGCAACTGGGCTTCTCCGATGCGGGGGCGCATCTGCGCAACATGGCGTTCTACAACTTCGGGCTCCGCTTCCTGCGCCGCGTGCGTGACGCCGCGGACGCCGGTCGCCCGTTCCTGTCGGTGGAGCAGGCGGTGCACCGGCTCACCGGCGAACTCGCGGACTGGTACGGCTTGGACGCCGGGCATCTGAGGGCGGGCGACCGAGCCGACGTCGTCGTCCTCGATCCGGCGCGCCTGGACGATTCGCTCGACGCCTACCAGGAATCGCCGATCGCCCCGTTCGACAACCTGCCGCGCATGGTGAACCGCAACGACGACACGGTCACCGCGGTCTTCGTCGGAGGCGTGCGGGTCTTCGGTGACGGCGCTCCCGCCGCGGTCCTCGGCACCCGCCGGACCGGCCGGTTCCTGCGCGCGACGACCGCCGTCCGGTGATCGGAGCGCCCCTGCGTGGCCGTGCCCGCCGGTAAAATCGCGGGGACCGGCGGCTCGGTCGCCGGTCGTTCCCAGGGAGTCGGCGTGGACGTTTTCGAACATCGGGGCAGGGCCGTCGTCTACGACCGCGTGGGCAGCGGGTCTCCGATCGTGTTCCTGCACAACGCGGGAACGCAACGCCGGATCTGGGACGACCAGGTCGCCGCACTGCGCGACGAGCACGAGGTCTTCGCGATCGACCTGCCCGGCTACGGGCAATCCGACCAGCCCGCCACGGGCTACCGCCTCACCGATTACGTCGACATGCTCGCGGCGTTCCTGGACGCCCACCGGCGCACCGACGTGGTGCTGATCGGCAACTGCCTCGGCAGCGCCACCTCGCTGCGCTACACCATGGGTCATCCTGAGCGGGTGCGCGCGCTCGTGCTGATGAATCCGCTCACCCTGGACACCGTCAGTTCGGGACAATCGGCCGGCCTGGCTCGACTCGACGCGCGGCTGCCGCTGGCGCCGCTGGCCCGCCGGATCAGGCTGCCGGACCCGGTTGTGTCGCTGATCGTCGGCAATCAGCTCGGCCCCCGCGGCCGAGGCCGGAACATCCGGCACGAGCCACGCGTGCGGGCGCATTGGACGGATCGGGGGAGGCTGCTGGCCCTGCACGGCTTGGTCCAGGATTTCCCGTCCTACCGCGCGCTGGACACGTTCGATCCGCCTGCCGGCTTCCCGCCGATCTGCACGATCTGGGGGCGGCGCAATCGCATTCTGTCGGCGAAGGCGGGCGGGCGGCTCAACCACAGGCTGCGCCCGCACACGGCGGTGGAGCTACCCGACTGTGGTCATCTCCCGATGGTGGAGGCACCGGAGCAGGTGACTGCGATCATCACCGGCTTCCTCGCCGATACCGGCGCGCGGGAGCGGGCGGGCGAGCGCTGAGCCGCGCTCAGAGCGGAGCCGCGGTCGGGCAGAGTTCGGCGAAACTGTCCGAGCGCACGCCGCATCCGGCGCATTCGAACACCATGCCGATATCCAGCATCCAATGGATGCGGGTATGGCAGGTCTCGCATAGAAAATCCACACCCGCCGGGTGGCAGCAGGATCGTTTACGGATGAACCACTCCGCGCGATGACGACACGGGACGGAGTCGAAGCGGAACGTGCACCTCGGTGCAGCGGGCAACTCGGCGACGACGGCTTCGAAAGCCGTTGTGGCCGTGTAGGTGTTCACAGCGGATACCTTCCAGCGGAGCAGGGCGGGAGGCGGGAGCGTGAGCCGCGACGCCTTTCCCCCTGAATCGATCTCTCTCGATTAGCTGTTACCCGGATGAGGCGGCCTTCACACGGCGGCGGACCGGCTTGTTTGGTGACGAGGCGGGCGGGAATCCGATTCGTGACTACATCAAGGGAAGGGGTTCTGTCATGTTGTTGCGCCGACTCGCCCGGCCGCTACTGGCCACCGCGTTCGTAGTAGACGGGGTCGATACGCTGCGGCGCCCGGATGAGCGGGTCAAGGCCGCGAACGCACTGCTCGAACGGGGGCACCGGCAGCTGCCCGAAGAGATTGCCACAAAATTGCCGTCCAATCCGACGACGGTCGTCCAGGTCAACGCCCTCGCCCAAGTGAGCGGCGGCGTGCTGCTGGCGCTGGGCAAGGCGCCACGACTGGCCGCCCTGGTGCTCGCGGCGACCGTCGTGCCCGCGGCCGTCACCGAGCAGGATTTCTGGAACGAGCAGGATCCGGCCCGCAAATCGGCCAAGCGGACCGCGTTCCTCAAGGACCTCGGCCTCCTCGGCGGGCTGATGATCACCGCGGCCGACACCGAGGGCAAGCCGTCGCTGGGCTGGCGCGGCCGCCGGGCCGCCCGCGACGCCGCCGCCGCGGTCACCGCCGCCCTGCCGTTCGGCGCTACCTCCGAGACCGCCACCGGCGCGGCATTGCGCAAGCACGCGCAGGAGGCCGCGGAACGGGCGCGTGCGCTCGGAGCGGTGGCGGCGAGCAAGGGCGCGGGACTCGCCGAGACGGCTCAGCGTCACGGCCCGGGATGGGCGGAGGCGGCCAAGGAACACGGCAGTGAGCTGGCCGGTACCGCCAAGGAACACGGGTCGGAGTGGGCCGAGATCGCTAAAGAGCGGGGCGCCGACTGGGCGGAGGTCGCCAAAGAACGCGGCGCCGACTGGGCGGAGGTCGCCAAAGAACGGGGCACCGACTGGGCGGAGGTCGCCAAAGAGCGCGGTGCGGAGTGGGCGGAGG
Source organism: Nocardia sp. NPDC047654 (assembly GCF_043205035.1). NCBI lineage: Bacteria > Bacillati > Actinomycetota > Actinomycetes > Mycobacteriales > Nocardiaceae > Nocardia > Nocardia sp. NPDC047654. Next base: position 112,388 of record NZ_JBIDDF010000001.1, on the reverse strand, counting down.
TCGCCAAAGAACGGGGCGCCGAGTTCGCGGAGATCGCCAAGGAACGGAGCGCGCATCTCGCGGATCTGGCCAAGCAGCGCGGGGCCGAATGGGCGGAGGTCGCCAAGGAGCGCGGACCGGAGATCGCCGACGCCGCCCGGGAACGCAGCGCGCACACGGCGCAGCTGGCTCGCGAGCGGGGCGCCCGGAAAGCGCAGGCGGCCCGCGAGGCGATCGAGTCGCGGCGCCACTGAGGCTCCGGACGAGCAGGGCGGGCGCCTCGCCTCGGGGCGCACCGCCTGCGCGTCGGCGACCCTTCTCCGGCCGTGGCGGTCAGGCGGTCTCGTCGTAGCCGGGCGCGAGGCCGACGAGGGCGGCATCGAGGGAGGACACCCGATGGAATCGGCCGGCCAGGCCGGTGACCTCGATCGCGCGATCCACCGGCCGCACCATCGTGATCAGCACCAGCCTGCGGCGGGACCGCGTGGCTTCGGCCTGCGCTTCGACCAAGACGCTCAGCCCCGCCGCCGCCAGGAAGGTGACCGGGGAGAGGTCGAGCACGAGCGTGGCCGCGGGGCGCAGGCAGGCGCCCGCCAGCTCCGCGCGAAACCGGGGCACGGTCGCGGCATCGATCTCGCCCTCGACCATCAGCACGATGACGTCGCGTCGCGGGCGGCACACCGAAAAACGAAGCGGGTCACTCCATTCGGCGTGTCGGGACATGCGCTGACTCCTGGCCGGAAGCTGGCACCGCACAGACTTTGCGCTTCCAGTGAAGCATGGTGCGCGAGGTCTGTACAGGAGCGCCACGGCGTGAACTGTGTTCGCGGACTACGCCTTTCCGGTCAGGCGCTCCGACCCTAGGACGTACTCGCGCTTCCGCCGCAGGAGATGGTGACGGCCTCGCCGTTGAAGTGGCGGCCGTGCTCGGAGACCAGCAGCAGCACCGCCTCGGCCACCTCGGCGGGCTGGATCAGATCGCCGTTGGGCGGGCCGGATTCGATGATCGCCATCCAGTCCTCCTTGGTGGGATTCTCCTTGTCCGGCATCATCAGCCGCCAGGTGGCGGGGTTCTGGATCATGTCGGTGTCCACCCCGGACGGCAGCAGGGCGTTCACCGTGATGCCGTACTCCGCCACCTCCAGCGACAGCGACTTCACCAAGCCCAGCACGCCCCATTTGCTCGCGGCATAGTGCGCCGCGTTGCGCACGCCCATCTTCGCCACGATGGACGAGGTGGCCACCACGCGACCCCAGCGACGCTCGATCATGTGCGGCACGACCGCGCGGAAGCTGTGGAACACGCCGGTCAGGTTGGTGTCGATCATGTCCTGCCACAACTGCTCGTCCATCTCCGCGACGGGCGAGTTGGAGGCGATGCCCGCGTTGGCGATCAGGATGTCGATGCGGTCGAATTCCTCCAGCGCGCGCTCGGCGACCGTCCGCATCTGTTCCAGGCTGCGCACGTCGGCCCGCACCGCGACGCAGCGGCGGCCGGTGCGCCCGACCAGCGCGGCGGTCTCGGCCAGATCGTCGGGAGTACTCAGTTCGTAGGGAAGGCCGGACAAGGGTGCGGCGATGTCACACACCACGATGTCCGCGCCCGCGTTCGCCAGCGCGAGGGCGTGCGCGCGCCCCTGTCCGCGAGCGCCGCCGGTGATCACCGCCACCCGATCGTCGAGATGCCCCATCACTGGCCCTTCATCGGTCGGTACCTGCTTCGGCCGCCACCCATCGTGTCACGTGTGGACACCGCGAGCTCCCGATTTTCCGGCAGGCCGGCCCACCGTCGAGCGATTTCCCGCCGATGGGAACGAGCGGGGGGCACGCCCGCGCGTGGCCACCGGTGCGCGCAGCGCCACGTCCGCGACCTGCGCCGACGGGCCGTTTTGCCGAAATCACCAGGGACAGTGGAACAATGGGTGCGGTCTCGGCGCCGGAGCGGGCACGGCCACGGCGCGCACGAACCGACCCGACTGCGGCACGGAGACCACATGCAACCTTTCCGACCCGGTCCAGCGACCAACTGGGTGCGATGTACGCTGCGCCCCGGAACGATTTCGCCCGTGCCTACCCATCGTTCCTGGCACGGTCGGCGCATCCACAGTGGTTCCAGGGGGCCCGATGACCGATTGTGAGTACCTTCCCGTGAATCTCGACCGACAGCTCGACACCGAACCGACCGAGCACGACAGCACCCTGGCCGCCCGGCTGACCAGCCCGCGGCTGCGCAGGCTGCTGCACACGGCCATCGGCCTCTCCGAGGATTCCGTCGATCTGCTGACGACCATGACCACGCGCCTGCGTGCCGCCGAGGGCATGATCCTGCGCGACCCGCTCGACGACTGCTGACACTCGGGCGGGCGTGACGGGGCCCGGCGCCCCGCCGCGGCCGCCCGAGGTGGTTGCCGAACCGGCAACGATATTTGCCGATACGTTCGGTCCGGTGGATGGTGGAACGCATGAGTGCGACACACCACCACCGGGACGGGACCACGCCGACGACGGTCGAGTACTGGGAGTCCTTCTACCAGGAACGCGACCAGATCTGGTCGGGACGGTCGAACTTCCTGCTGGTGCGGGAGATCGAAGCGGTCGCCCCGGGTACGGCACTGGACCTGGGCTGCGCCGAGGGCGCCGACGCGATCTGGCTGGCCGAGCGCGGCTGGCGGGTGACGGCGGTGGACGTCTCGGAGACCGCGCTGGCCCGCGCCAGGGCACAAGCGGCGCGACAGCAGCTGCCCAGCGAAATCGATTGGCAGCGGCACGATCTCGACCACACCTTCCCGTCCGGGCGCTACGACCTCGTCACGGCGCAGTACCTGCACTCACCGGCGGCTCAGGACGGTGAACGGACGCGAATCCTGCGCCGGGCCGCGGAGGCGGTGGCGCCCGGCGGGCTGCTGCTGATCGTCGGACACGCGGAATGGCCCAGCTGGGTGCTGGAACCGCCCGCCGACGTGCACTTCCCGACCACCGCCGAGGTGCGCGCCGACCTCGCGCTCGACCCGGCCGAATGGCAGGTGGAAGTGGAAGACGTGGTCGAGCGCGAGCACGCGGGCCCGGAGGGGCAGCCGGGCACGCGGAAAGACAACATCCTGCGAATTCGCCGCCGCTGACCCGAGCCGGAAACCCGCTCGGCGCGGTGGGCCCGCACAGCGCACTCCCAGGTTTGCCCCAGGTTGCGGGCAGGCAGCCTTCCTAGCCTTCGAAGTGAAGTTCACACGGAAGGAAGGCGAAGATCATGGCGTCGATTACGAGCGTCCCGCCGGGCGTGGAGGCCGTCGCGAGACCCGTCGGCGCCCATCGCGCCTCCACCCACGAGCGATCATGGGCGGATCGTGCGTTCTTCGGGCCCGCGACCCAGCCGCGGTGGGCGCGCCCGGCGCTGTTCGCGCTGCTGATCGCGACCGCGGTGCTGTATCTCTGGAATCTGACGGTCTCCGGATGGGCGAACGAGTATTACGCCGCCGCGGCGCAGGCGGGGACGCGGAGCTGGAAGGCGCTGCTGTTCGGCGCGCACGACGCGGGGAACGCGATCACGGTGGACAAGCCGCCCGCGTCGCTGTGGGTGATGGGGCTGTCGGGGCGGTTGTTCGGATTCGGCTCGTGGTCGCTGCTGGCGCCCCAGGCCTTGATGGGCGTCGGCTCGGTGGCTCTGCTGTATGGCGCGGTGCGACGGTGGAGCGGCCCCGGTGCGGGCCTGCTGGCGGGTGCGGCGTTGGCGGCCACTCCGGTGGCCGCGTTGATGTTCCGCTTCGACAACCCGGACGCCCTGCTGACGTTGCTGCTGGTCGCGGCGGCCTACTGCACGGTGCGCGCGATCGACTCGCACGGGCTGCGCTGGCGTTCGGCGAGTACCGGCTGGCTCGCGCTGGCCGGTACGGTCATCGGTTTCGCGTTCCTGACCAAGATGATGCAGGCGTTCCTGGTCCTGCCGGCGCTGGGATCGGTGTTCCTGGTCGCCGCGGCGGGAGGCTTCTGGTCCCGGATCGTCAAATTGATCACCGCGTGCGCGGCCATGGTGGTCGCGGGCGGATGGTATGTGCTGCTGGTCGAGCTGTGGCCCGCGGATTCGCGCCCCTACATCGGCGGGTCGACCGACAACAGCCTGTGGGAGCTGGCGCTCGGCTACAACGGGATGGGCCGACTACTGGGCGGCAGCGGCAATCCGAGCGGGGGCTCGGGTGGCCCCGGAGGCGGCGGCATGGGCGGCGCGTTCGGCGGCGACACCGGATCGGCCCGGCTGTTCAGCGGCAGCATGGGCACCGAGGTGTCCTGGCTGCTCCCCGCCGCGCTGATCGGCCTGGTCGCCGGACTGTGGCTGAGCCGCCGCGCACCGCGCACCGATCGGTTGCGGGCGGCGATGATCCTCTGGGGCGGGTGGTCGCTCGGCACCGGCCTGGTATTCAGCTACATGAGCGGCATCATCCACCCGTACTACACGGTGGCCTTGGCGCCGGGCATCGCCGGTGTCGCCGGAATCGCGGTGACGCAGTTGTGGCGGCGGCGCGGGCACGTGGCGGCTAGGACGACGTTGGCGCTGCTGTCGGCGGTCACCGGCGTCTGGGCCTTCGTCCTGCTGGACCGCACGCCGGACTGGTTGCCCTGGCTGCGTTGGACGGTGCTGGTCTCGACCGCGCTCGCGGCGATGGGTCTGCTGGTAGGCGCGCACCGGTCGCGCGGGATCGCCGTGACGATCGCGGCGGCCGCGTTGCTCGGCGGGTTCGCCGGATCCACGGCCTACGCGGTCGAGACGGTCACGCACGCGCACAGCGGCGGCATCCCCACCTCCGGGCCCGCGCAGGCGGGTTCGATGGGCGGGCCCGGCGCAGACGCGGGCGCGGATGGTCCGCCCGCCGACGGCCGCACCGGCGCGACGGACGGCACCGATCTGCCGACCGGAGACGCGGCTCCCAGCGGCAGCGATCTGCCGACCGGAGACATGCCCGCCGCCGACGGCGGACGGTCGACCGGCGACGCGACTCCCGCGACCGGCGCGGACGGGCCGGGCGGAAACACGGGCAACGCGGAGCTGGACGCCCTGCTGGAGAACACCGACAGCCGGTGGTCGGCGGCGAGCATCGGCTCCGGTACCGCGTCGAGCCTGGAATTGCGCACCGGCACGTCGGTGATCGCGATCGGCGGCTTCGGCGGTGGCGACGACGCGCCGACGTTGGCGCAGTTCCAGCAGTACGTGGCCGATGGCGAGGTGCACTACTTCGTCGCGCAGGGCCAGGGCATGCGCCCCGGCTCCAGCGGGGAGAAGTCGGCGGCGGACCAGATCACCGAGTGGGTGAAGGCGCACTTCACCGCGAAGACGGTCGGCAACATCACCGTCTACGACCTGACCGCACCCACCGGCAGCTGATCGCCCGGATCCCTACCGCAGGAGTATCGCCGCACCGCGGGGTGCGGCGATACTCCTGTCGCATGTTCGGCGGCAGGGCCTCTGGACCGCCGCCGACGGCCCTTCGAGTTCGCCCGGCACCGGAAACCGCCGGAGGCGGCCGCCGCAGATCGCCTCGGCGAGGGCGCGCCGATGCGTAGAGCGAGCCCGCCACCTGATCAGCTCGCCGGTCCGACGATCGACACGAACCATGAGGCCGCGACCCAGGGCACGCACCGTCGCAGACAGTGCTGATCGGCGGTTGCGGCGCACAGTCTGCCGATCGGCAAAGACCCCTCGCTGACGCACGATCGCTTCGCTTGCCGCCGACGAGCCCGGTCGCCCGGATCGGATACCAGCCGCACCAGGCATGACGGACTCGGACGACGGCGACAGCGCGCCGGGCCGTTGGCGCGCTCCCAGGAAACACCCAGCTTGCTCGCAGGTTGCTCCGTGCCTGCGAGGCAATCATGGACTCATGACCGGCACCGAACCCGAAGCCCGCGTCCTCATCGTGGACGACGAACCGATGATCATCGAACTGCTCGCCGTGAGCTTGCGGTTCCAAGGGTTCGAGGTGGCTGCCGCGCTCAGCGGCACCGAGGCGCTGGATCGGGTGCGCGGATTCCGGCCGGACGCGTTGATCGTGGACGTGATGATGCCCGGCATGGACGGGTTCGGAATGCTGCGGCGGCTGCGCGCCGACGGGGTGACCGCGCCCGTGCTGTTCCTGACCGCCCGCGACGACGTAGACGACAAGCTCACCGGACTCACCCTCGGTGCGGACGACTATGTGACCAAGCCGTTCAGCCTGGAGGAGGTCATCGCGCGACTGCGAGTCATCCTGCGCCGCAGCGGAATACAGTCCGCTGACGCGGGCGTCAACCGGATGACGGTGGGCGATCTGGTGCTCGACGACGACAGTCACGAAGTGTGGAAGGCGGGTGCGCCGGTGTCGCTGTCGCCGACCGAGTTCACCCTGCTGCGCTACTTCATGGTCAACGCGGGCAAGGTGCTGAGCAAACCGAAAATCCTGGACCACGTCTGGCGCTACGACTTCGGCGGCGACGCGGGCGTGGTCGAGTCGTATGTGTCGTATCTGCGGCGCAAGGTCGACACCACCGAACCGAAACTGCTGCACACGCTGCGCGGCGTCGGTTACGTGCTGCGCGAACCCCAGGTGAGCCGCAGGTGAGCGTACGAACGGAACTCGCGCGGCGGATATCGGCGGTCCCGCTGCGGGTGGGGCTGGTGATCGTGCTGCTGCTGCTGACCGCGGCGGCGCTGTTCGCGTCGGGTGCGGCGGTGACCTCGGCGCTGAGCCGATCGCTGACCCAGCGCACCGACGAACAGCTCTACGACGCGGCGCGGTCCTGGGCACAGCCGCGTCCGATGCGGCAGGTGATCACCGGTGACGGTCGCACGCAATGGATTCCGGCGGATCTCCCGGCCGCGCCGGTGCAGCCGAGATCGGTGGGCGAGCAGCCGCGCCGGTTCTTCGAACTGCGCACGGGAGCCGACGGCCAGGTGTATCCGGACCCGCCCGGCGGCAACAGCGCCGCGGGGGCCCCGGATCTGGGCGGCCCGAGCGCCCAGACGCCGAGAACGGTGGATTCCTCGGACGATTCGCCGGTGCGCTGGCGGGTGCTGACCACGACCAACGAATACGGTTCCACCACCATCGGCCTGCCGCTGACCGACAACCAGGAGACGGTCTCGCGGCTGATCTTCTTCGAGGTCGGCACAGGGGCAGCGGCTCTGCTGGCCCTGGGCGCCGTCGGCTACCTGGTGATCCGGCGCAGCCTGCGGCCGCTGCGCGAGGTGGAGCAGACCGCGGCGGCGATCGCGAGCGGCGACCTGCACCGGCGGGTGCCGGTGCGCGGCGTCGACACCGAAGTCGACCATCTGGCGCGGTCGTTGAACGAGATGCTCGCGCAGATCCAGCACGGCGTTGCCGCGACCGAGGCCTCCGAGGAAGCCGCCCGCCGCTCGGAGGCGCGGATGCGCCGCTTCGTCGCCGACGCCAGCCACGAACTGCGCACGCCGCTGACCACGATTCGTGGTTTCGCCGAACTGTACCGGCAGGGCGCCAGCACCGATGCGGTAATGGTGGTCGGCCGGATCGAGGCCGAGGCCGAGCGCATGGGTGTGCTCGTCGAAGATCTGCTGCTGCTGGCGCGGCTGGACGAGAAGCGACCGCTGGAGCGCAGACCCGTCGACCTGCTCGCGCTCGCCGGCGACGCCGTGCACAACGCGCGGGCCATCGCCGCCCGCCAGAAGCCGTCGCCCGACGCGCCGGACCGTCCGATCACCCTGGTGATCGGCGAGGGCGAAGGAACCATGGACGTCGTCGGCGACGAGGCGCGCCTGCGCCAGGTCCTGGGCAACCTGTTGGGCAACGCCCTCACCCACACCCCGCGCGAAGCGGCGATCACGGTGCGGCTCACGGCCACGCCCGATCGCGTCCGCATCGATGTGATCGACACGGGCCCCGGCCTGTCGCCCGACGCCGCCGCGCGGGTATTCGAACGCTTCTACCGCGCGGACGCCTCACGCACCCGCACCAGCGGCGGCACCGGCCTCGGCCTGTCCATCGTCCAAGCGCTGGTAACCGCCCACGGCGGACGGGTCTCGGTCGACAGCGAACCGGGCCGCGGGGCGACCTTCACCGTGGTGTTGCCCCGTGAACCCGCCGATGCGCGGCCCACAGGAGAGTGGGCTCGATCCGGGTAGCACGGGTCCGCTCGGCGCGATCCCAGCCGGAACCTGCGCCGTGCCGATGCGCGGCGCCACCGAGTCGCCGATCGCGTGGTGGATGGCCTGGTTCGGCGGTGCGCATCGTATCGCCGGCGAAGTAGGCGGCCGCTCAGCGCGGCGCGGGTAGGAAGATGTCGTCGAGCGGGGCCATGGAGCCGGGGGCGGCGCCTTCTTCGGCGAACCATTCCCAGTGCATCACGCGGGCGAGGATCGGGGTGGGCAGGCGCAGGAGCCCTTTCGCGATGGTGGCGAAGCGGCTGGAGCCCTCGACGATCGAGCGGTGGGCGGCCAGGGCGGTTTTGCGTTGCGCGGCATGGGCGGCGACGTCGATGCGATGGGTGATCGCCGAGCGCGGAGTGAACAGCGAGGCCAGAACCGACGGGTCATACCGAAAGGGGACCCGCAATCGCTCCAGCGAACGAACGAGGCGCGTGTAGCCCTCGCGCGGCAAGGTGGCGTCCAGGACTCGCGACACACCGGCGAGTTCTGCCGCGCGCTTGCCCACCTGGTGCACGCGGACGTGGTCGCGATGCCCGTATCCGCCGTTGCGGTCGTAGCTGAGCAGAATTTCGGCGTGCTCCTCGCGCAGGATCGCGGCCAACCGCCGCGCCGCCTCCTCCGGATCCGCGCGGGCGAATCGCACCCGATCCGGCGGGTCGGCGTACAGCACCGCGCCGTGTCCGCTGTCGGCGTAGCCGAGGTGCACCACCCGGTGCACGCCGAGGGCGGCGGCGCTGGCCGCCAACTCGCCCAGGCGCAACGGCTCGCGGCCATCCAGATCCGCCATGTGGCCATCGGTGGCCACCACGATCACCGTCCGGTGCCGGGCGGCGGACAGCTTGGCCAGGGTCCCGCCGGTCAGCAGGGTCTCGTCGTCCGGGTGCGCGTGGAATGCCACAACGGTCGCCATCGCACCAGTGTGCCAAAGGCATTCACGATAGATCCTTGGCCAGCCGGGTCGCGCCGACGAGCATGTAGCCGCCGGTCAGGGCGACCATGGCGACCGCGGCCGGGCGCGGGGCGTCACTGCGTAGGAGGCGCACCCCACCGTGCGTGGTATCCAGGATGTCCACCAGCAACGCCAGACGCTGCCAGCGTGGCAGTTCCTCGGCGGGTGCGGTCAGATACCCCAGGCCCAGCGCGATCGCCCGTGCGCCGAAGATCCGGGTCATGTAGTCGAGTTCGGGCGTGGGGCGTACGCCGAGCGCCTTGGCCAACGTCCGTGGCGCCACGAGAGCGGCCGACCCCAGCGCGACCCGTCCGAGCGCCAGGCCGCGCAGCGCACCGGCCAGTGGGGAGCGGGTTTTCCGCATGCTGTTCGTCACCATCTCCCGAGCCTCGCCCATAACGCCGATCAGGTCGATTACCTGCGAGGTAATCGACCTGACGACGGTGTGGGGGAAGGGCTCAGGGCAGCGGCGCGTCTTCAGCGAACTCGCAGCTTCGAGTAAGGCTCCGGCGAGATCCGGGTGCGAGAGTGAGAGTCGGACACAGACTTCGACCGCCGGGCATTCGCCACGGCCTACCCTGAGGTCCTCTGCCATCCACCCCAGGAGAGGACAGCCGTGAAACTTCTCGTCACCGGCGGCGCCGGTTACATCGGCAGCGTCGTCGCGCACCAGCTCGTCGACGCGGGCCACGAAGTGGAGATTCTCGACGACCTGTCCACCGGCTTCCCGGAGAACCTTCCGGCGCGCGCGGCATTCCACCAGCTGCCGATCCACCGCGTCGCCGAGGTGCTCACCCCCGTGTCCGGCTTCGACGGCGTGCTGCACTTCGCGGCCAAGATCGAAGTCGCCGAATCGGTCGCGAATCCCGAAAAGTACTGGTGGAACAACATCGAAGGCTCGCTCGCCTTGCTGCGCGCCATACGCGCCGCCGGCACGCCGCGACTCATCTTCTCCAGCACCGGCTCGATGTACACCGGCGACGGGAGCACACCGTTCGACGAGAACGCCGAAGTGCGTCCGGCCAATCCGTACGCGGCGACCAAGGCGACCGTGGACATGATGATCGCGGGCGAGTGCGGCGCGAGCGAACTCGGCGCGGCGTCGCTGCGTTACTTCAACGCCTCCGGCGCCGTCGTCACGCACGACGCGCGGCTGGGCGAGCGGCACGACCCGGAGTCGCACTTGATCCCGATCCTGCTGCAAGCAGCGGCGGGACAACGTGATTCGTTCACGCTCTACGGCACCGACCATCCGACGCCGGACGGCACATGCATCCGCGACTACGTGCACGTGGCCGACCTCGCCGCCGCTCATCTGCTGGCGCTGGAGGCCGTCCGCCCCGGCGAATACGAGGTGTACAACCTCGGCAACGGCAGCGGCTACTCCAACCGGCAGGTGCTCGACACGGTGCGGGAGGTCACCGGTCGCGACTTCCCGGTCCACGACGGCCCGCGCAGGCCGGGCGATCCCGCCGTCTGCGTGGCCGCCAGCGGCAAAGCGGGCACACGGCTCGGCTGGAAGCCACAGCGACCGGATCTGGCCGACATCGTCTCCGACGCATGGCACTTCCACCGGTCGGTGTACGGCGACTGATCGACCGAGCAACGTTTCGGCATATTTTTCGTGTAGTCCCGGGCAACCTCCATTCGCGCGCCCGGGCATCGCGAGTCGATCAGAGAATGAGCAAAATCAGCGCCTTCTGCAGGGTGTCCATGATGCGGCCGATGGTGATCGCGATTTCGACGGTGCCCACGACAGGCCCCTTTCCTCGGACATGGCAAATCCACGACCCATCAATTCAAGCGCGCGCGAACGCGATTCGCCAAGCGCGCGCCGGGTCGCGTTCGGGCGGCTCGGCGAGGTTCATCCACGGCGCCCCGCTCGTCGAATCATCTGTGTCGCGCGACCGGTCGCGACAGCGGGGCGGATCAGCGCACCGCTGAGGCATTTCGATACATCGACAGGAGCACAGGTGACGTCGTCGCAACCGTTGGTCCGGGAGGACTCGCACGACTGTTCTCGGCATGCGGCCGACACGGTCGGGCAAGCCGCGGCGGTACTCGGCGTGCTCCATCGAATCCCCGCCGACCACGCGGAGGTCTCCGCGCGCCTGGCGCTGCTCGCCGATCGCAGTGCCGACATCGCGTGCGAACTGCTCGGCGAGTCGGCAGGCCGGTGCGCGCTCGGCCGGGCGCTGCACAGCGTCGTCATCCACCTCCGGACGACGGCCGAGCTCGCCGACCGGCACCGCGTGACAGTGCTTGCCGACGAACTCGTCGAGGTCATCGGCATAGTGCAGGAGTGCGGGCAGAACACGGCCCGAACCTTCGCGACGCCGCTGGATTCCGTGTGGGCGGCGCACTACCGCGCCGAGATCCTGCGACTGGCCGACGACGCCGACGACGCTTTCCGCCGCCTGTTCGCGCGGTGGTACTTCGACACCGACGACCTGACGACAGTGGCCGGTATGCGGGAGGTCGGCGACGAACTGGAGAACGTGGTGCGAGCCTTCGAGTCGGTCGCCGATGCCGCGGTGGCCGCGGACCGGCCGGGTGAGCCACCCAGGTGACCGTTCGCGGCCACTACATTCCGACGAAATCGATGATCGGCGCCGGGTAGTCCGCCGGATCGATCTGCTCCCGCCACGGCCGGTGGACGCGCGCACCGGGCAGGTGCGCCAACTCGGGGATCCAACGCCGGACGTACGCGCCGTCCGGGTCGTAACGCTCGGCTTGGCGCAGCGGGTTGAGCACCCGATTCGGCCTGGTGTCGGTCCCTGTCCCCGCGACCCACTGCCAGTTGAGCTGGTTGTTGGCCAGATCGCCGTCCACCAGCCAGCGCAAGAAGTGCTCCGCCCCCACCCGCCAGTCGACGCGCAGCGACTTGGTCAGGAAACTGGCCGTGATCAGCCGCGCCCGGTTGTGCATCCAGCCCTCCGCGCGCAGCTGCCGCATGCCCGCGTCCACGATCGGATGCCCCGTGCGCCCCTCCCGCCAGGCGTCGACGGCTTGCGGGTCCTCGCGCCAGCGGATGTCGCGGGCACGATAGTCCGACCAGGCCGCGGACGGGCGGGCGGCCAGCAACTGGTGGTGGAAGTCCCGCCAGGCCAGCTGCCGGGCGAACGCGCGCCCGCCCTCGGTGGACAGGTCGACCCGGTGCACCAGCTCCACCGGGGACACGCAGCCGAAATGCAGATACGGCGACAGCCGCGAGGTGGCATCGGCGGCGAGGTCGTCGTTGTCACGCGCGTAGTGCTCGACCGGCCCGGACAGCCAGTCGCGCATCATCTTTCGTCCCGTCGTCGCACCGCCCACCGCCAGTCGCGGCGATGTCCGGCCCGCGCACAGCTCCCCCGCGTCCGGCAGCGGCAGGCTCGACACCCCCGGCACCGTGAGGCCACGCGGCGTGCCGAGCGGTGTGCGCCGCGGCACTTCGGACCAACGCCGGAAATACGGGCTGAAGACGGCGAAGTGGTCGCGCCCGGTGGCGGGCAGCAGCGCTTCCCGATCGGCGGCGGTGATGGTGGCGGGATGCGTGTGCAGCAGACAGTCGCGGCGCCCGAGGCGTTCGCGCAGAGCGCGCTCCCGGCGGCGGCTGTAGCCGCTGACGTCGGCGGCGACGTGCACGCTCTCCGCGTGCACCTGGGCGACCACGCGATCGACCTCCGCGGCCACGTCCCCGCGACGCAGGACCAGGTTGCCGCCGATGGCGCGCAGTTCGTCGTCCAGCTCGGCCAGAGCGGCGGCGAGGAACCGGGCACGGTTCGGTGCGGCGAAGCGGCCGGAGAGGATGGCGTCGTCCAGCACGAACAACGGCACCACCGCGGCCCCCTCCCGGTGCGCGGCGGTCAGCACCGGGTTGTCCCGCACCCGCAGGTCGCGGGTGAACAGAGCGATCGTGACGGTCATCGCGCACCCACCCGTCGTACGGCACGAATTCTCATCCTCGGGTCTCCTCACCGGAAGGTGCGGTCGCGCTCGGCGCCCGTGAGGGCCGCGCCGGCGCGGCATCGGGCGGCTCAGCCCTACCGCCGACGACGCGACCCTCGCGGGCGCCGAGCATCCCGGATCACCCCGCGCAGAGTGGGACGATGCGCGACTCACCGCCCGTCGTCGGCGAGGTCAGGTACAGGCACGGGTTCTGACCGGCCGCGGTGATCGCCGTGCGCACCTGCTGCCAGGCATCGGCGTCCAGCGAAGCCGCGCGAGCCAGGACGAACCCGGAAATCCGGCTCGGGTCGGTGACCACCGCCCACGAGTAGTCCGGGCCGAGTGCGGTGACGATGTAGTTGGTCGGCCCTTCCCGGCGATCCTGGGTGGGCACGCCGGGGAAGCTGACGTGCAGCTGCGCCCCGGTCTCCCGATCGTTGACCGTCGCGGTGCCGTTGATCTCGTTGCGCGTGTTCGCCCACGTGGTGCAGGTGTTGCGCACCGCGATGTCGCCCTGCGGATCGAGTGCGTAATTCGCCTGCGTGTCGCGCGCGCAGTCCAGATTGAAGTATTGCGGGACCGCGGCGAGCTGACGCCAGGTGCCCATGTATCGCTCCAGCTCGAGCCGCGGCACCGGCGCCGGCCCGTCGGCCGGGCTGGGCGCCGCGGCGGAACCGCCCGCCGCCAGCGCCGTCGCGGACAGTGCCGACACCACCCCGGCGAGCAGGCGGGGCGACCTACGCAGCAGATTGCGACGATGCACGCTAACTCCTAGAAATCGGCGACGCTGTCCACATTAGCACAGAACGATGCATAATTGATGCAACTATTCTTTTCCGGAGGACCGATGACGCGGAGGACAGCGCACCGTATCGGCGGCCGCGTGAGCGCAGCTGCTCACCACCCTGAATGCCGGCGACCGGCACTCGCGCGTCCGCGCCAGGACCGCCCGGCGGCCCGCGCTGAACGGCCCGCCGCGAAATCGAGTTCGGCGTGACGTCATCGCGCGGACCCACCGACAACCCGGGCGGGACGGATCCCATCGCCGGCGACGGGCAGAATAGGGCGATGCCCGCCGGTCCCGCCCCCGTGTCCGACGCGGCCGGATACACGGTGCGCGCGGTCGCCGAACGTCTCGGTATCCCGACCGCGACGTTGCGCAGCTGGAATCGCCGCTACGACATCGGTCCACCGCAACACCGCCCGGGTAAGCACCGCCTCTACACCGAGGCCGACATCGCCATGCTGGAGCGGATGCTGACCCTGATCCGCGCGGGTGCGAGCCCGGCGGGCGCGGCGGCGGCGGTGCGCGGACCCGCGCCCACGCTCGGCCGCCGGGAATCGCTGCTGGCCGCGGCTTTCGCGCTGGACACCACCGCGGTCTCCGGCCAGCTCGAAGCGCACGTGCGCGCGTTCGGCGTGGTGGACACCTGGGACCTGCTGTGCCGCCCCGCTTTCGCCGATATCGTCGACCGCCAGCTCGGTGGCGAGGGATGCATCGATGTCGAGCATCTGCTGTCCTGGTGCGTCATCTCGGTGCTGCACCGGACGAACCCGCCGTCGGTGGCCGACGGCACGACGCCGGTGGTGCTCGCCTGCACCAGCGGAGAGACGCATTCGCTTCCACTGGAGGTGCTGCGCGCGGCCCTCGCCGAACGCGGCGCCGGAGCGCGGATGCTCGGCGCCGACGTGCCCGCCGCCGCGCTTACCGACACCCTGGCCCGGTTCGACCGTCCCGCCGCCGTACTGCTGTGGTCGCAGCAGGAGTCCACGGCGTTGACCTCCGCCGTCCGCGCCTGCCTCGACGCGGGCGCGCGCGTGCTCGTCGGCGGCCCCGGATGGGAGGCGGTCTTCCTCCCCGAAGGCGTGGAACGAGTCGACAGCCTGCTCGACGCCGCCGACCGGCTCGCCTGAACGCACAACTCGGCTTCGACGTGGACGGCCGTGGGCCAATCCATCGCCGGACCCCATACGAATCCCATCCCGACACACGTCGGGCTCAGGGCCCCACCGGGCAAGTAGCTTGCTTCACGCACTTCATTCGATGCGAAATCAATGCATCTACCGATTGGAGACCGTTGCGGCTGAGTGAGCCGCAATGTTCGAGCACACGTCGTCGCACTCGGCACCGATCCGATCTGCCGATGCCGCTATCTCGCCTGCGCCGAAGCCGGGTCCCACAGCCGCTACCCCAACGGGAGCACCTAGGGCCCGGCTGGGACCAGGTCCTCCCGAGTCACCCCGCGGCCCTGCCGAGCAGATGACGCAGCGCCGGTTCCAGGGCCGGGGCGCGGAATCGGTGACCGGCTTCGGTCAGACGGGTGGGAACGACGCGCTGACTCGCGGACGCCACTTCCCGGTTCCCTTCGCGGCCCAACAGGAACGCGGGACCGAACCCGGGTACCGGGAACAGCGCGGGCCGGTGCAGCACGCGCGCAAGGACCTTGGTGTACTCCGCGTTGCGAACAGGTTGCGGGGCAACGGCATTGACCGCTCCGGACAGGCCGGCGTCCCAGAGCGCCCGATGGTAGACGTCGATCAGGTCATCGATCCCGATCCACGACAGCCACTGTCGCCCGCCGCCGATGCGCCCGCCCAGCCCCGCCGTGAACAGCGGGCGTAACAGTCGCAGCGTGCCGCCGCGCGGGGACTGCACGATCCCGGTACGCACGCGCACCACCCGCACACCCGCTTCGGCGGCGGGCACCGTCGCGGCCTCCCACCCCTCGACCACGTCGGCAAGGAAGCCGTCACCGCGCATCGACCGCTCGGTCAGCGTCTCGTCGCCGCGATCGGCGCCGTAGTAGCCGATCGCGGAGGCGCTGACGAAGACCGGCACCGCCGCGCGCGCCGCCACTTCGGCGAGTCTCCGGGTCGGCCCGATCCGGCTGTCCGCGATCGCGCGCTTGTGCCCCGCGGTGAATCGGCCCGCGATGGAGGCCCCGGCCAGATGCACCACCGCGTCCACGCCGTCCAGCAGATCCGGCGCGGGATCCGCGGGATCCCATCGTCTTTCGTCCGCGGCGCGCGGCGCGTGCCGGACCAGCCGCACCACACGATGCCCGCCGGTGGACAGGAATGCGGTCAGCGCCGAACCGACCAGGCCGGACGCTCCGGTCACCGCGACGGTTCTGGACACGAAACCCTCCCCCGCCGCCCGCGCGTGCGCCGCGAGGTCGTCGGCGAGCTGCCGGTGGCGGTAGGCGAACATGGGCCGAAGGACCGTGGCGGGCACCGGCGCGTCCACGCGGTCGACCACCCGGGTATGTGTCCGGTCGACGACCTCGAAATCGTGGGTGTGCCGCCACGGCAGCAGTCCGGCCGGCAGCGAGCCGACGCCGTCGACGGTGACCGCGTCGACGAACCGGCGCGGCGGGTCGTACTCGCCGGGATCGTGCCGGGCCACCCAGCGCAGGCCACCGGGCAATCCGAGCACCGCCTGCCCGTCGGACAGCGAGTCCGACTCGGCGCGCGGTGACACCGGCTGCCACGGCGGCGCCAGGCGGGTCAGCGCGCCGGGGCGGGCGTGCCAGGCGAACACCTCGGACCGGGGTAGATCGATGACGCTCGCGTACTCGATACCCATGACCCGACTGTAGCCCGAAACCGACCCGATGCAGCGTTTCTGCATCGTTCCTCGACTCACAATCTCATAAACCACAGGAAACGGTCGATGAACAGGTCGTCCGATGCAATTCGTTGGCTCGAAACCCCTCGACCAGCAGGGCCGCGGGTCAGACCACGAAGGGGATCAACGCTTTCCGGTCCGCCGGATAGTCGGCGAACTTCTCCCGGTACCACTTGTGCGTGGCGAAGGCGCGCGGTACCAGATTGCCCGCCGTGATCAGGAAGATCACCACGCCGGCCAACGACCACGTCGCCAGCGCGAAGCCCGCCCAGGCGATCAACTCACCCAGGTAGGCCGGACTGCTGACGAATCGGAACCCCGCGCCGTGCGGAATCCGGTATTCGGCGGCGCCCGGATCGTTCTTGTCCCGCAGGTTGCGCACGATCGATTCCGAGCGCACCAGCAACACGAACCCGCCCAGATAGACGACGAGCCCGAGCAGGAACCGCGGATCGGTCAACCACTCCGGTCCGTACTGATCGAGATAATCGTGACCGAACAAGGTGCCGTTGAGATAGCCGTGCAGTGCCGTGACGAACATGCCCGCGGCGAGCACCGAGATGTTGAAACTGCTCCGCTTGCCTGGCATCTGCCGGATGGACAGCGGGAAGAACCAGCCACGGTTGCCGTAGTGCAACACCCAGATCGCGGCGAGCGCCAAGGAGGTGGGTTCGAAGCGGTTCGGGCCCGCGAGGTAGCAGATCGCGAAGATCACCGTCGCCGGAATCTCCATCAACCACCAGCCCAGCTTGGGATCGAGATTGAAACCGATCTCGGTCGAGGCGAACCGCCCGTAGGGACTCTGCGCGAAGAAGCCGCCGACGACGACCAACGCCGCGAACGCCAAGCCGATCGTCAGTACGGTGTCGTAGGCGGTGTTCCCGGTATACCAGTCCATCGAGTTCCCTTGCCGTGCGGAGGCGACCGGCGTGAAACCGGAACGCGACGCCAAAACTAGAACTTGTTCTACCATGTGTCCAGTCCCGGCTCGTTGTCAACGGAGGTATTGCCCATGCCCCTGGATCCCTCGGCCGCGGCGCTGCTCGCGGCCGTCGAGGCGTCGCCGCGCGCGGTCGCCGCGCACGACAGGTCCGCGTGGGTCGACCTGTTCGCCCCCGGCGCGGAGGTCAACGACCCAGTGGGATCCCGCCCGCACGTCGGCCGCGCCGCCATCGAACGGTTCTACGACACCTTCATCGGGCCGAACACCATCGCGTTCCGGGTCGACCGCGACCTGGTCCATCCGCCGATGGTGGTGCGCGATCTGACCATCGTCACCACGATGTCCACCGGCGCCACCGTCAACGTCCCGATGCATCTGCGCTACCGGCTGGTCGAGCGGGACGGCGCGTGGCGGATCGCCTACCTGGCCGCGCATTGGGAGCTGGCGGGCATGATCTGGCAACTGCTGCGCACCGGGCTGCCCGGATTCGCCGCCGCCCTGAAGCTCGGGCCGCAACTGATCGTCAACCAGGGCGTCGGCGGGGCGCTGGGCATGCTACAGGCGCTCGGCGGCGTGGGTCGTCGCGGAAAGCGCGCCACGACAGGGCTTTTCGCTGCCGCTGCGAGCACCGACCTGAGCCGCGTGCGCGAGTTGCTCGGCGATCGGGCCGATCTCGAGTTGCCCGCGGGCACGCCGGTATCGGTGGAGGAATTCACGAATCGGGTGCGCAACATGCGCTGGAGCAAGGTGATCGCCGCGGGCCGCACCGTCACGGCGAGTGTGCGGCTCGGCGCGGTAGCCGGAGTCGCGGTCGTGGAGTTCGCGATCGGCAGCGACAGCATCGCGAGTGTGACGTTCTATCTCGACGGTGACTGACCCCGGATCGTCCGCCGCCGCACCCGGCTACCGCATCGCGCTCAGGACGTGAGCTGTCCCGCGCATTCCACCGTCCGGCCGGTTGTCGGAACTTCGACCACCTCGGACACCGGTGCCGCATGCTCGGTCCAGCCGGGCGGACCGAAAACGTATCCGAGCCGCCCGCGCCAGGTGCTCGCTCCGCGCACGTCGCGGATCAGCGCGGCCAATTCGTGATAGTTGACCTTCAGCGGGTTGTCGGTGCCGATGTTCTTGGTGAGGCCGTATCGGACCGGTTCCGATTCGGCGGCGAAGCTGCCGAACATCCGATCCCAGATGATGAGGATGCCGCCGTAGTTCTTGTCGATATAGGGCTTGTTCGAGCCGTGATGGACACGGTGGTGCGACGGCGTGTTGAACAGGAACTCGATCGGGCGTGGCAGCGTCCGGACGCGCTGGGTGTGGATCGGGAACTGGTACAGCAGCCCGATGCCCTGCAACAAGAAGATCATCCAGGCCGGGAACCCCAGTAGCGCAGCGGGCACCCACGCCAGCCCGCGCAGGATGTTGGGGACCGGATGCAGCCAGGAGAGGCGGATCGCGGTGGAGAGGTTGAAGTACTCGCTCGAGTGGTGCACGTTGTGCGCGGTCCACATCAGCCGCACCCGATGGTCGGCGCGATGCGCCCAGTAGTAGCAGAGATCCGTGACGATCAGTCCGAGTACCCAGACCCACCACGAGCGCGGCGAGAGGTGCAGCGGAGTGATCGCGGCGGCGCCGACCACCGCCGAGAACGGCAACAGATACTGCATCAGCGGTTTCACCAGCCGGCCCAGGGTGAACGTCGCGATGTTGGACGCGGTGTCGCGGGCCGACCCGCTGTTGCCGGATCGGTCGGGATCTCGCCGGTAGGCGATCCATTCCACCAGCATGAGCACCGCGAACGCGGGAATGGCATAGCTCAACAACTCCACACGGCCCATGAGTTCTCCTTCATCGTCCACCGTCGGCTTCGACGCTACGGCTGCGCGGCCGCGAGAACATCGCGCCGACGAGGGATCGCGCGTCCCCCGCGCGGGGGACGCGGGCGGCTCGGTTGGCGGGCACAGTGAGTGGTCGGCGTCCCCGGCGCGGCCGGGCGCACTCGCTAGGATCGCCGCGTGACTCGACGCTGAACCGGACGGAGGCGGTGGCGAACTGTTGGATGTGAGCAGGTCGCTGGCCCGGCAGTCGGTCGTGGTCGCCGTCGCTGCGGCCTTGATCGACGCGGTGGTGCTGGGGCTGTGCGGCGTATTCGCCGTTGCACCGTGGCAGACAGCCGCCGCGATCACCGCGATCGTCGCCGCCGATCTGGCCTTGGCCGCGCCGCCCCGGACCGCCGGGGTGGTGGCGGTGGCGCAGGTGCTCGTGCGATTGCTGGCCGCACTGCTGCTGCACCGCCACGGGTTCCCGGTGCGGTTCGCGGACGTGGGTTTCCTGGTGGCCGGATATCGCGCGGGGGCATGGCTCGCCGGGCCGAAATCCGTGCTGACCATGCTGCTGCTGTGCGGCGGCGTGGCCACGGCCCACGTGCTCACCGGCAGCAATGCCGCCCAGGACTGGCGGCTGCTGCTCGCCTCCACGGTCGCCGCGGGATGTGTGCCTTGGCTGGTCGGCCGTTACACAGCCGCGCGCGGCGCCTACATCGCCGACCTCGAGCAGCGGGCCCGGTTGCGACAGCAGGAGCACCGGGCGGCTCTGGAGCGAGCGGTCACCGAAGAGCGGGCGGCCATCGCCCGCGACCTGCACGACGTGATATCGCATCACGTCAGCGCGATCGGCATCCACGCCGGCGCCGCCAGGCTGGCGCTGGGCGGTTCGGCGACCCCCGCCGCCGCACGATCGCTGTCCGCGGTGGAATCCAGCAGCCGCGCCGCGATGGTCGATCTGCGCCGCCAGCTCGATCTGTTGCACGGACGCGACGACGACGGGCAGCGCCAGCCGGGACTCGCCGACATCGACGGGCTGATCGAGCACGTCCGCGCGGCCGGGCTCGAGATCGAGACGACCGTGCGCGGGGACGCGGTCGAACTGCCCGACTCGCTGAACATCACCTTGTACCGCATCGTGCAGGAGATGCTGACCAACGCGCTGCGGCACGGGGACGGCACGCACGCGCGACTGGACGTGGAGTACCTGCCGAAGCGGGTGGTGCTGCGCACGACCAATCCCCTCGCCCGCGAACCGGCCGCCGCCGACACCTCGGTCCCGCGTGGCCTCAACGGGATCCGCCGCCGCGCCGAGCTGTTCGGCGGCGAACTGGACTACGGCAGCGACGCCGCGCAGTGGCACACCACGGTGTCCGTGCCGATCGGAGGATCGTGAACCCACCCATCCGCGTCCTGATCGCCGACGACCACAGCATGTTCCGCTCCGGCCTGCGCGCCGTCGTCGACAGCCAGACGGACCTCGATTGCGTCGCCGAAGTGAGCGACGGCCGCGCCGCCATCACCGAGACCGCCCGGCTGCGACCGGATGTCGCGATCCTCGATGTCCGGATGCCGAAGCTGGACGGGCTGGCAGCCACCGGCGCGATCGTCGCCGCGGGCGGAACGCACGTCCTGGTGCTCACCACCTACGACAGCGACGCCAACCTGTATCGCGCCTTGCAGGCGGGTGCGAGCGGGTTCCTGCTGAAAAGCCTGCCGCCCGAGGAGTTGGTCACGGCCATCCGGATCGCGGCACGCGGCGACGCGCTAATCGATCCCTCGATGACCCGCCGCCTGGTCTCCCGCTTCGCGAGCACGCTCGCACCGCCGCGCACCCCGCAGGAAGTCCACCAGCTCACCGCTCGTGAACTCGAGGTACTGCTCCTGCTGGCCGACGCGCGCAGCAATGCCGAGATCGCCGCACAACTGGGCGTCGGCGAGGAGACGGTGAAGACCCACGTCTCCCGTATCCTCGCCAAACTCGGTGTGCGCGATCGCATCCACGCCGTCGTCTACGCCCATCAGCACGGGCTGGTCACGCCGGAGTAGGCGCGCTCGCCCGTGCCGCCGAGACGCGGGACCACCCGACCACTCCTCGACGCCGGCCGGCGGAGCGGCGCTCACCTCCCCGCTCCGTCGACACGGCTCAGGCGCCGCTCGGCGCTTCGCCGACGGTGGTCGTGGGATCGATGATGCCGAAGACCTCGCCCTGCGGGCCCTGGACGATGCCCATACGCCCGAAGGGGCTGTCGTCGGGTCCGGACATCACGGTGGCGCCGAGATCGCCCGCCTGGGACAACGCCTGGTCGGTGTTGTCGACCTGGAACCAGGCCAGCCAATACGACGGGTTGTCGCCCGGCATCTTCGTCGAGTCGTTGACGCCGCCGACGGCGTCACCGTCGGGCGTCAGGCTGATGGTGGAGTAGACGAAGTGCTCGCCGTCGCCGATCTCGGCGTAGTGCCAGCCGAACACGTCGGCGTAGAACTCCTGCGCCTGTTTGTAGTCGCTGGTGTGCAGTTCGTTCCAGCAGTAGGCGCCGTGCTCGTTGTAAATGCCGGCGCCCGCGTGCGCCTTGGCCTCCCAGACCCCGAACACCGCGCCGGTGGGGTCGGCGCCGACGAACATGCGGCCGACATCGAGCACGTCGAACGGTTTCATCATCAGCGCACCGCCCGCCGCGCCGACCTTCTCCCCGATCGCGTCGGCGCTGTCGGCGGCGAGATAGGTGGTCCACACCGACGGCATCGGCATGCCTTCCGGCTTGGGTCCGATGCCCGCGGCCGCGCGGCCGTTGCGCATCGCCATCAGATATCCACCCGCCTCCGGCGGGCTGTCCTGGATCTCCCAGCCGAAGAGGGCGCCGTAGAATTCGCGGGCGCGCGCCGGATCGTCGACCTGGCAGTCGACCCAGCACGGCGTTCCCTGCGGCCAGCTTCCGTCATGAGTGGGCATTGCGAGTGCCTCCTGACACGGGTTGCCGATGTGCGGCCGAGGCGGCCGGCACACGGCTAGTCAACCACCAGCACTCCGTGGAAGTGAGCCGATTCGGCCGACCGCTCGATCGGGTTCACGAGCGTTTGGGACTCAGGGGGAAAGACCCCTTACACAGATCAGTCCCCGGTAGTCTCATCGAAACCGTGAGCGTCGGTCGTCGCTGACGACTCCGGTGTTTCGACTGGCTTGCCGGGGGCCTAGCCGGATCCTGGGTCGGTGTCTTCACTGCCTGCCGACGTCTCAGCTGACAGTGCGCTCACCTACCGGTGCTCCGGTGTAATGACTAGTTTCCTCCACATTTTCCGCTAGTCAAGAGGCCGAACCGCCGATTCTCCGAGCAGGCGCGCGGCCGCGCCGCACACCGCAGACATCCTTCAGCAAATCGATCTTGACGTGTACTCTTGGCATCCGAACCATGCGATTGTGACTGGGGTCACAGCCCCGTCGCCCGACTGCTCCCGTCTGCCCGATGGCCGGGCAGACCGTCCCGTTGGAGTCCCCATGGCGCTCGTCCTCGGTCCCGCCTCGACGAGTGCGGGCGTGCGCGCGCACATCCACCGCAACCGCCCCGCCGGGGGCACCGGATCCGTCGCTACGGAGTCATCATGAGCGCACCGAACCGATTCGACGAGTTGCAGCATCGTGTCGCGGACCTCGCACCGGTCTTCCGCGAGCCGCTGGACTCGCCCTACGAGATCTCCAACGAGTTGTTCGCCGCACTTCGGCACGTTCTGCACGACGTGGGCGGCCAACCGGACATCCCGGTCGAGTACCGGGAGAAGGAGGAAGAGCCCTGGGAGATGAGCACTTACGTCACGTGCGAATGCCTCGGGTGGCGCGGGGTGTGGAACTCCGAGGAACGCAGGCGAGCGGAGAACGATCTCGGCGCGACGCTGTATTTCGGTCTCCCCTACTACGCGCGCTGGGCGACCGTCGCGGCGAAGACTCTGGTCGCCAAGGGATTGATCACCCCCGACGAACTCTCGGCCAAGTTGGACGAAGTGCGCGCCCGTAGGGAGGCGCGGACATGAGCAGGAAGTATCGGATCGGCGATCGTGTGCGGGTGCGCGACGCCACGTCGATGTTCCACACCCGTACCCAGGCCTACACGCGCGGGCACACCGGCGTCGTCGTCGAGCATCGGCCGGAGTGGATCATCCCCGAGGACGAGGCGTGGGGACGCGAGGACGGTCGCGTCGAGCCGTTCTACGTCGTGCGATTCCGTCAGAAGGATTTGTGGCCCAAATACACCGGCTTCGACGCCGACACCTTGGAGACGGAGGTCTCCGAGCGCTGGCTCGAGCCCGCAGAGGAGGACGCCCAGTGAGCCGGACCCACGATCACGACGCGCACGCGCCGATCCGGACGAGCGACGAGATCAGCGAATTCGAAGTGCTCGAGACGGCGATCCGCGAACTGGCGATCGAGAAGGGGCTCTTCTCCCAGGAAGACCACCGCAGGTTCGCCGAGTGGGCCGAATCGGTCGGTCCGCACGGCGGATCGCGATTGGTCGCCAAGGCGTGGACCGATCCCGACTTCAAGGCGCGGCTGCTCGCCGACGGGACCGAGACGTGCAAAGAGGTCGGCATCGACTGGCGCGATCCCACCGGCTCCGGGACGCCGAGCGACTACACCTACTTCTACGTGCTGGAGAACACCCCGCAGGTGCACAACGTCATCGTGTGCACACTGTGTTCGTGCTATCCGCGACCGGTTCTCGGGATGTCCCCCGACTGGTATCGCACACCCAATTACCGTCGCCGCCTGGTGCGCTGGCCCCGCGAGGTGCTCGCCGAGTTCGGTTTGCACTTCCCGCCCGACGTCGAGATCCGGGTGCACGATTCGAACCAGAAATCCCGGTTCATGGTGCTGCCGATGCGCCCCGAGGGCACCGAGGGCTGGACCGAGGAGCAGCTGGCCGCCATCGTCACCCGGGACACCATGATCGGCGTGGCTCTGCCCCAGGTCGACTGGACCGCGCAGCAGCCGCCGAACCGAGTCGAGGCCGCGACAGGGCAGGAGGGACGCCGGTGACGAGCGGTCCGTACGAAGTCCTGCTGAACACCCTGGGTCGCGCGTCGCGCCGGGAGAGCACCCTGCCCGAACTCGATCGCAAGCCGGACCCGTGGGAGTCCAGCATGCAAGCCACGTGCGAATGCCTCTCCTGGCGCGGCGCCCTGGACAACCTGGAGCGCCGCCATGCCGAAGACGAGCTCGGCGAGACCATCTACCAGGACTTCCCGGTACGCACCCGATCGGTGGTGGTCACCGCGCACGCGCTGATGGACCTGGGCGTGATCAGCCCGGAGGAACTGCGCGCCCGTATGGAAGCGGTCCGGGAGCGATTCCACCGGCAGTAGGCCCACCAGAACCGGCGGGGAGCCCGGAGACCGCCGAACGAAACATCGCAAACGAAAAGGCCCGGAACCTCGAGGTTCCGGGCCTTTCGCTAGTAGCGGGGACAGGATTTGAACCTGCGACCTCTGGGTTATGAGCCCAGCGAGCTACCGAGCTGCTCCACCCCGCGTCGGTGAACACAACATTACACACGGGTTCACGCAGTCTGCAAATCACCAGCTCAGCAGCGGTTTCGATGCGATGACGGACCACCGGAACCGCCCGTGGGACCCTATAGCAACCCCGAAACGCGCGATGCGATCTCGGCGAGAAGCACATTCGATACCCCGCGCGCAAGATTTGCCACACGTTGGCCACTTCAAACGTGACGTACTTCACTATATCGACGTGATCTCACTCACATAACGATGCGATAACTTACCACTGCCCCGGCGTGTTGATGCCGTTTCCCACCTGGAAAAACGGGGATATTCCTGTTATTCGCTTCATGCAATTCCGGCGTTATCCAGATGTGATCTGCTGAGATTTCTTCGTTACCGTCAATCCACGGCCCGGATCATCCGAGACGGGCTCGAACTCGAACCGCCGAACACCGGCAACCCTGTCCCGCGGTTCGAGGATCCCCGACGACCTGGGGACAGGGACGCGGCAAAGTTCCATCGCCGTGCCGGCGGGCGCAGGGAGGGAAACGACCATGACTGAGAACCGGAAGATCAGCACCCGCGCCCTCGGCTTCGCCGCCATCACCGGCGCTCTTGTTGCCGTCCCGTTCGCATTCTCCACCGCTTCCGCCTCCGCGGCGTCCCACAACTGGGACGGCGTCGCACAGTGCGAGAGCGGTGGCAACTGGGGGATCAACACCGGAAACGGCTACTACGGCGGCCTGCAGTTCTCGCAGAGCACCTGGGCCGCCAACGGCGGCAGGGGCTCGGCGCACAACGCGAGCAAGGAAGAGCAGATCCGGGTGGCGGAGAACGTGCTCGCCACCCAGGGCGCCGGCGCGTGGCCGGTGTGCGGCCAGTACCTGCGCCCGGGCACCTCCGAGCCCGAGCCCCTCGCCGAGGCCGAGGAACTGCCCGCCGTGCCCGAACCCGCCCAGCCGGCCGTCAGCACCGCGCAGTCGGCGGTCGAGCAGGCCCGGTCCGCCGCGGACGAACTCGCCGAGCAGTACGGCGTGAAGGACCAGTTCCAGCAGATCCTCAGCCAGAACAGCGCGCTGATCGACGCTCTCGGTCGCTGACCCTCCCGCGTCACGAACACCGAAGACGCCGCCATCGTGAACGATGGCGGCGTCTTCGGTGTTCGGGGCTGTTCGAACGGCGTCGCTATTCAGCGACCGGCGTCCTGGTACGCCTTGACGGCGGCTTCCAGCTCGTCCAGTGCCCGGCCGAAATCTTGGAAGTTTCCGCTGCGCATGGCATTTCGCACATTCTCGATCTTCCGGTTGAGCTCGGCCGCCGCGGCGTCCTTGGCGGGGGACGATCCGGGCGTGGGCGGCGAGACCGATGCGGGTGGCGGCGTCGCGGCGGTGCCGGTCCCGTTGTTGCCCTGATCGGCGGGCGGCGGAACGGTGCCCGGCTTGGGCCTGGTGCCCGAGTCACCGCCGAACGGCGTCGCCAGCGCGCCCGCACCGGGGAGGACCTGGTTCAGCGCGTCCGCCAATGTCGAGGCGTAGCCCACCTTGACGTTGCCCGCCTCGTCCCGATAACTCACCAGCACGCGCAGCAGCTGCGGGAAGGTCGCCGTGTTCGGCCCGGTGTTGCGTTCGTTGTAGAACGGCTCCACATAGAGAATGCCGCCGTCCGCGACCGGCAAGGTCAGCAGATTGCCATATTTGATCTTGTTCGAATTCGACAGCAGCGTTTTCTCGCGCGATACGTCCGGCGAGGTCGTCATCCGGTTCTGCGTCTGCTGCGGACCCAATGTCTGTGTATCCGTGGGCAATCGAAGAATCGTGAATTTCCCGTACCCGTCCGGATCGGACCGCACCGAGATATACGCCGCGAGATACGGCCGGTTGTAGCCGGTCATCGCGCTGGTCAAATTGAACGTGGGCTTGTTCGTCTTCGAGTCGCCCAGCAGCACGTAATACGGCGGCTGATTGGCGGTGGTCCCGCCCTCGGTCGTGGGATCGGCGGGCACCGACCAGAAGGCGTTGTTGGTGAAGAACTCCCGGGGATCGTCCACGTGGTACTTCGACAGCATCTCGCGCTGAACCTTGAACAGATCCTCCGGATAGCGGAAGTGCGCGCGCAGTTCCGGCGAGATCTCGCTCTCCGGCTTCACCGCGCCGGGGAACACCCCGCGCCATGCCTGCAGCACCGGATCCGACGAGTCCACCTCGTACAGGGTGACGCTGCCGTCGTACGCGTCGACCGTGGCCTTCACCGAGTTGCGGATGTAGCTGACCGACTTGCGCGGCAGCAGACGCCCGGTCTTCTTGTCGATGCTGTCCTCGACCGCGCCCTCCAGCTGGGTGTTCTGCGCGTAGGGGTAATTGTCCAGCGTGGTGTAGGCGTCCACGATCCAGACGATCCGTCCGTCCACCACCGCGGGGTAGGCGTTCCCGTCGGTGGTCAGCCAGGGCGCGACCTTCTGCACCCGCTCGCGCGGGCTGCGGTTGAAGATGATCTTCGAGTCGTCGCCGATGGCCGAGGAGAACAGGATGTTGCGCTCGGCGTACTTGGCCGCGAAGGCCAACCGGTTGAACCAGTTGCCGATCGGCACGCCGCCCTTGCCGGTGTAGGTGAATTGCGCTGTGTCGGAGTCGTACTCGCGCGGACGCTGGCCGTCCATCGCGCCGACGATCGCGTAGTCCGGGTTCGCCTGTGAGATCAGCTCGCCGAAATACACCCGCGGCTGGTCCACCCTGATCCGCTGCTTGTCCGCGGGCGTGAACAGATCGCTCACCATGAAGATCGGGTAACCGCCGTCGCCGCTGCCCCCGGCGGCGTTGGGATCGTCCGACGGCGGCTTGTTCACCCGGTTGGCGGGGGCGGCGACGAAGCCGTTGCCGTGGGTGTAGACGGTGTGCCGGTTGATCCAGTCGGTCTGGTTGCCGCTCAGCGCCGCGGGCGAGAGCTCCCTGGCGGCGACGATGTAATCCTGCACGTCGCCGTCGAGGTTGTAGCGGTCGATGTCCAGCGACTCCGGGAAACCGTAGAAGTTCTTCAGCTGGCGCAGCTGAGTGAACGTGGGCGAGAGGATGTTCGGATCGAGCAACCTGGCGTTGCCGATGGTGGCGGCGTCCACCGGCACCTCGAGCGGGTTCTTGTTGCTCTCGCCCTTGTAGTCCTTGTAATCGATCCTGTCATCGGTGATGCCGAACGCCTGCCTGGTCGCGGCGATGTTGCGTTCGATGTACTCGCTCTCCTTGTCCGCGGCGTTGGGACGCACGGAGAACTGCTCGACCACCAGCGGCCACACCGCGCCGACCAGGATCGAGGACAGCACCAGCAGCGCGGCGGCCATCGCGGGCACCCGCAGATCGCGCAGCACGATGCCGGCGAAGAAGGCCAGCGCGCAGATCACCGCGATGGACAGCAGGATGAGCTTCGCGGGCAGAACCGCGTTGATGTCGGTGAACGAACCGCCGGTGAAGGTGGGCTCCTTGCGGCTGCTGGACAGCAGTTCGTACCGGTCGAACCAGTACGCGATCGCCTTGAGCAGCACGAAGGTTCCGGCCAGCAGCGCGAGCTGGATCCGCGCGGCGCGGGTGAGCGTGCCCTCGCGACCGGTCAGGCGCAGTCCGCCGAAGACGTAGTGGGTGACCAGGCTGGCGAAGAACGCGATGACCACCGCGACGAAAAGCCAGTTCAGCACCATGCGGTAGAAGGGCAGGTCGAAGGCGTAGAAGCCGACGTCGAGGCCGAACTCCGGGTCTTTCTCGCCGAACGAACCGCCGTGCAGGAACAACTGCACCGTCACCCAGTTCGACTGCGCCACCAGGCCCGACAGCAGGCCGAGCAGCACCGGGATGCCGATGCCGAACAGCCGCAGCCTGCTCATCACGGTGGTGCGGTAGCGCGCGATCGGATCGTTCGGGCCGGCCACCGGCACGAACACCGGCCTGGACCGGTAGGCCAGCAGCAGCGCCAGCCAGACCACGAGTCCGACGAAAGCCGCCACGACGAGGAATAGCAGGACCCGGGTTCGCAACACCGTGAGATACACGTTGCGGAAGCCGACCTCGCCGAACCAGAGCCAATTCGTGTAGGTGTCCGTCAGCCGCGGCCCGAGCAACAGCAATGCCGCCAGGACGATGGCTGCCACCAGCAGCACACGGCTGCGTCGGGACAGCGAAGGTAAGCCGGTGGGGGGCCGCATGCCCACGATGCCACTCTCCAAGGTCCGGCGACGCTCGCACCGAGAGGCCCGGCCGATGCGCCGCAGTCCGATGTTGCGGGTGGTCCTTCCGGACCGTCCCGGCCCACTCTACGGAAATCGGACACCATGCAGCTGGCAGGGTTGCGCTTGCCGCGCCGGAGAAACGAACGTCCGGGTTTCCGGCTGCCCCCGTCGGCAGTTTGGTTGGATGGTCGCGTGACCCCAGACCTGCACGCCGAACTCGTCCTTGCCCGATCCGTCCGGGAGGTGGCGGAATTCGTCGACGCCGAGGGGTGGGGGCGTCCCCCGCAGATGTTCGCCTTGGTGCCGACCGCGGACCTGGTCGCGGCGCAGCCGGAACTGGAGGAGCAGCTCGACGAGGGCGACGAGCTGACGCCGGTCGCGCAGGAGGCTTTCCCGGACGACATCACCGGCGGCTCGATCGCCTTGGACGAATTCCTGGCCACCACCAGCTGGCCTCCCGCCGTCCGCGGTTGCGTGCTTGTGCAGGAGATCGTGGTGCTCCCGCCGGACGCCGAGTCGACGCTCGACGACGCGCTCGCGCCGCTGCTGGCCGATCACGACGCCGCCGACGCGGCCGCGCGCGCCGCCGCCGAAGCGCACCCGGAGCGCCGGGAGGCCCGGTTGTTCGCCGCGGTGCTGCGCGACGGCGCGTCGCTGTGCCTGCTGCAGCTGCGCCCCGAGGACGACGCCGACGATTTCGGTGACCTCGACCTGCGTACCTATCCGAACCTGGCGCCCAACCTGGTCGAGGCCCTGCACCATACGTTCGAGTGAACGAACCCGGCCAGGCGCTCGGCCGGGTCGCCGACGAGGCGCGCTGACCTCCACGGACATCGGACGCCCGCTGGGACCCACCGCCACGAGCGGCGCTGCTGCCCGCCGCAATCGCGGATGCAGGGATCGGAGCAACCGGAGAGCGATAGCTTGCTGCTCCTCGCCGCACGGGAAGCCGCCCACGTGCCCTGCTACGTGCTCGCGGTGAACACCCGGACCGGGTCGCGCGGTTTCCGGCCGGCGTCACCTGCCCCGCGTCGCGGCCTCAGCCGCAGCTGACCGGTTCCTTGCCGGTGTTGATCTCGTTGAGCGACTGCACCGCGCCGGTCAGGTTCTCGACGCGCACCAGCCGCAGGCCGTCCGGGGTCCGCTGCTTGGCCTCGTTGCAGTTGGCGGCCGGCACCAGGAAGGTCTCCGCGCCCGCATCGCGCGCGGCCATCATCTTGTACTGGATGCCGCCGATCGGACCGACCTTGCCGTCCTGGTCGATGGTCCCGGTGCCCGCCACGAACTTGCCGCCGTCCAGCTCGCCGGGAGAGAGCTTGTCGATCAGGGCCAGGCTGAACATCAGTCCCGCGGAGGGCCCGCCGATGTCGGCGAGGTTGAAGGCGACCTGCACCGGCGGTCGTGCGCCCTCCCCCGGCGTCACGCCGAGGTAGCCCTTGGCCGGGTCGTCGGGGCGCGCGCCGAGGACGATCGTCGCGGTCTGCTCGGCGCTGTCGCGCCGGTACACCACGGTCAGCGTGCTGCCGGGCGCCTGGGACGAGACCGCCGTGACGACGTCCTTGGGCGCCGTCACGGGCGTGCCGTTGATGCTGATCAGCTCGTCGCCCGCGCGCAGCACATCATGGGCGGGCCCGTCGTCGGTCACCTTGCGCAGCAGCACCACCGTGGGCAGCCGCAGGTAATGCAGTGCGGCGACCTCGGCGTTGCCCTCGGAATCCTTGAAGTCCTCCTGGTTGGACTTGTCGATCTCCTCGCGCGAGACGCCCGGCGGGTAGACCTCCGAACGCGGCACCAGGCCGTGCTTGCCGCTGGCCCAGAAGCCGAACGCCTCGAAGATGCTCAGCCCGTCCCGCACCGACACCGTGGTCATGTTGAGATGGCCCGTGGTCGGATCGACTTCGGTGCCGCGCACGTCGACGACGTCCTTGCCGTCCACCTCGCCGAGGGTGTCGAAGGTGGGGCCGGGTCCGAGTGCGACGAACGGCACAGTCAGCACACTGCCGACGACACCGAGCACGAGCACCGGGATCAGAGCGGCCACCAGGGTGAGGATCCGACGATTCACCCGGACCACAGTAATGACAGCAGGCGACGCGAGGCGCCGGAGGCGGTCTTTTTCCCCGGGCGCGCCGCCGCCGGTTTCGCGCCGCGCGAACATCGGGACGCTGTGCTACGCGCGTAACGTGAAGGGCATGAACGACCTCCCCTTCGGATTCTCGAACCGCGACGACGACGATCGTAAGCGCGGTGACGAGCCGGGCGGTCCCGGTCCGAACGACCCGCTCGGTTTCGGTATCGGCGGGTCCGGCGCGGGCGGATTCGACCCGGCGCAACTCGGGCAGATGCTGACCTCGCTCGGCCAGATGCTCAGCGGCATGGGGCAACCCGGCTCGGCGCAGGCCGGGCCGGTGAATTACGACGTCGCCAAGCGGCTGGCCCGCCAGCAGCTCGGCTCGACCATCGCCCCTGTCTCCGCGGGCGCCGCGAGCGCGGTGGCCGACGCCGCGCATCTGGCCGAACTCTGGCTCGACAGCGCGACCACCCTGCCCGCGGGCGCCACCAAGACGGTCGCGTGGACCGCCAACGACTGGATCGAGCAGACCCTGCCCACCTGGCAACGCCTGTGCGACCCGGTGGCCCAGCAGATCTCGGGAATGTGGACTTCGGCGCTGCCCGAGGAGGCCAAGCAGTTCGCCGCGCCGATGGTCGGCATGCTGGGCCAGATGGGCGGCTTGGCCTTCGGCTCACAGCTCGGTCAGGCGCTCGGCCAGCTCGCCAAAGAGGTGTTGACCTCCACCGACATCGGACTCCCGCTGGGACCCACCGGCACCGCGGCGCTGCTGCCCGCGGCGATCTCGGAGTTCAGTGCGGGGCTGGAACAGCCGGAGAGCGAGATCCTGGTGTTCCTCGCCGCCAGGGAAGCCGCCCACCAGCGACTGTTCGCCCATGTGCCGTGGCTGCGCCAGCAGGTCCTCGGCGCGGTCGAGGACTACGCGCGCGGCATCCGGATGGACTTCTCCGCGCTGGAGCAGGCCGCGCAGGACATCGACCCGATGTCGCTGGCCGATCCCGCGAAGCTCGAGGAGATCCTCGCCCAGGGCACCTTCGAGCCGCAGACCACCCCTGAGCAGAAGCAGGCGCTGGAACGGCTGGAAACACTGCTGGCGCTCATCGAGGGCTGGGTGCAGGTCGTGGTCGCCGAAGCCGTCGGCGACCGGTTGCCCGGCGCGGGCGCGCTGGCCGAGACGCTGCGCAGGCGGCGCGCCACCGGCGGGCCCGCGGAGCAGACCTTCGCGACGCTGGTCGGTCTGGAATTGCGTCCGCGCAAGCTGCGCGAGGCAGCGGCGCTGTGGCGCAGGCTCACCACCGATGCAGGCATGACCGCGCGCGACCAGGTCTGGGCGCACCCCGACCTGCTGCCGGACTCCGACGATCTGGACTCCCCCGCCGGCTTCATCGACTCGGTGATCGGCGGCGGTGCGGCCGTGTTCGACGATCCGCTCGCGCAACTGGCCGAAACCGAGGCGCGCGAGCAGGCCGCGCGCGAGCACAAGGATGACGACACCGGGCCCGACCTGGGCAAAGAGGGCGGCGAATCCGCCTGAGCCGCCTTGTGGATGAAGCGAAATCCTGTGGATAACTGAGCATTTCGGAGCGAGCCGCGCACCCCGCGATCCGCATACTGATGACATGACAGCGATATGTCGTGGTCCTCGATTGCGCCCGAGGGTGACCGTGCTGGTCCGCCCGACCGGTCTCGTCCAACTCGGGTGCGATCCGGAAACCGCGGTGGTGCTCGGCCCGGAAGGCATGGACGCCGAGACGGTCCTCACTTTCCTCCGCCTGCTCGACGGTCTGCGCACCAAGCCGCAGATCATCTGGCGAGCCGGAGAATGCGGCATAGACGCCGAACGGGCTGTGGCATTGCTCACGCTGGTGGACGAGGCCGGGCTGCTGGACCATCCGCAGGACCGAGCCGGCCACGTGCGGGCCGTGCGGGTACACGGGCTCGGTCCGCTCTCGGACGCGGTATCGGCCGGGCTGCGCGCGCTGGGCGTGCAACCGAGCCGGTCCCGGGACTATCCGTCCGGAACGGCGACAGTGCGGTCCTGGGGAGCGGACCTCGTCGTACTCGCCGACACGCTGATGCCCGATCCGAGGCTGGTGAGCGAATTGGTACTGCATCGCGTTCCCCATCTGCAAATGCGCATCCGAGACAACAAGGGCGTCATCGGGCCTTTGGTGCTGCCCGGCGCGACCAGCTGCCTGCGTTGCGCGGACCTGATCCGCTCGCAGAACGACGCCGATTGGCCGCACCTGGCGGCCCAGTTGCTCGGCCGCGTCGGACACGCCTCCCCCGCCGGGATCGCGGCGACGACGGCGGTCGCCCTCGGCGAACTGGAGGCGATCATCGCCTGCTCGGCGCGGCGCACGCCGGCCACCCTGGACGCGACTCTGGAACTGGATCTCGATTCACATGTCCTCGATCGGCGCAAATGGGACCGCCATCCCGCGTGCGCGTGTGCGCGCGTTTCCGCAGGCCTCGCGGCCGGAGCGCCGACGTGATCAAGATTGCCGTGGCAGATCGGCCGGTGCGTCCGCCATGATGGGTACGTGTCTGAGATCGTGCGCCGTCGCTCGTCCCGCAACGCCAAGTTGGCCAAGATTCCGCTCGGCATCGCCGGACGGGCGGCCGTGGGGTTCGGCAAGAAGCTCGCCGGAGGCGACAAGTCCGAGATCAACGCGCAGCTCAACCAACGCGCCGCCGAGCAGCTGTTCACGGTGCTGGGCGAGCTCAAGGGCGGCGCGATGAAGTTCGGACAGGCGCTCAGCGTGATGGAGGCCGCGGTCCCGGAGGAGTTCGGCGAGCACTATCGGGAGGCGCTCACCAAGCTGCAGGCCGCCGCGCCGCCGATGCCCGCCGCCACTGTTCACCGGGTGCTCGACCAGCAGCTCGGCACCCAGTGGCGCACTCGCTTCCTCGAGTTCGACGACACCCCGGCCGCGTCGGCCAGCATCGGGCAGGTGCACCGGGCGGTGTGGTCGGACGGGCGGACCGTGGCGGTGAAGGTGCAGTACCCCGGCGCCGACGAGGCGCTGCGCGCGGATCTCAAAACCCTGTCCCGCATGTCCGGTCTGGTCGCGTCCGTGATCCCCGGTGCGGACGTCAAGCCGATCCTCGCCGAGATCACCGAACGCACCGAGGAAGAGCTGGACTACCGCAACGAGGCCGCCAACCAGCGCGCCTTCGCCAAGGGCTTCGAAGGGCACGCCGAGATCGTGGTGCCCAAGGTCGTGGCCAGCGCGCCGAAGGTGATCGTCACCGAGTGGCTGGACGGCGTCGCCGTCTCGACGATCATCAAGCAGGGCGCCGAGGATCCGGCGGGTACCCGCGCGCTGCGCGATCGAGTGGCGGGGCTGATGGGCCGGTTCCACTTCTCCTCCCCGGAGGTCGTCGGACTCCTGCACGCCGACCCGCACCCCGGCAATTTCATGATGCTGCCCGATGGCAAGCTCGCGGTCATCGATTTCGGCGCGTGCGCACCGATGCCGGACGGCTTCCCGGCGGTGCTGGGCCGCATGCTGGCCCTCGCGGTCGAGGAGCGCTTCGCCGAACTCACCGAACTGCTGTACGACCACGGCTGGGTGATCCCCGGCCGGGTGGTCACCCACCAGGAGATCGCCGACTATCTGCGGCCGTTCACCGACCCGATCCAGACCGACTCGTTCCACTTCACCCGCAGGTGGATGCAGCGGGTGGCGGGCAAGGCGTCGGAGTTCGCCAGTCCGGAAATGAAAACAGCTCGGGCACTGCAACTTCCGGCGGAATACGTGATGATCTTCCGCGTGCTCGGCGGCTCCGTCGGCATCCTTGCGCAACTCGACGCCGAGCTGCCGTTCATGGAACTCGTCCGAACGTGGATGCCCGGCTTCAGCGAGGAACGCACGGCCTCCTGATCCCCAGAGCCGTGTAGGAGCCGCACACCGAACAGCGACGCAGGCCAGCCGCCCACCGGACGACGGTGGGCGGCTGGTCTGCTTTCTCGTTCGTTGGCTCGGTCCGTCTCGGGACCGACGGAATCGAGCACATCGACCGGAGGGAGGGAAATCACTCCCCGGCTCATGCCGGGACCGCGACCTTGCGCGGACGACCGCGGGGACGCTTGCGGGCGATCACGACACCCTGGTCGAAGATCTCGCCGCCCCAAACACCCCACGGCTCACGACGATCCATGGCGGCGCTCAGGCAGCCCTTGCGGATCGGGCAGGTCGCGCACAGCGCCTTGGCCTGCTCCAACTGGACCGGGCTCTCGGCGAACCAGAGGTCCGGGTCTCCAGCACGGCAGGGCAGGACCTTGGTGATCTCCTTGGTCCGGGTAGTCGACGCCACGGTTCGGCATGTCACGTCAGTAGTGGCCTGCGGCCAACCCTGTGCGGTGAACACGTCGTTCTCCTTCAGCTCGTTGCAGCGGTTCGTTTGTTGTGGCGAAACCGGTGCCGGTCGGCTGAAGGGCCGGAGAATACTGGCCACGGTTTCGCTGTCGGGCGATCCGTGGCCAGGAGGTCGGGGAGGAGTTCCCTACCTAGGTCGACATCTGTGTCGAGTCCTGAACACGATCGCTGGGTGTGCGGTGCGGAGGCGTGCTGCCCGCGGATCCGCCGGCTCGAAGCCGGCCTCAGCCGCGAAGACGCCGACTGCTGCCTCGGCAGCCGCCGGGTGCCAGCCCGCGCTGGGCTTGCCCTGGATCTCGGTACGGATAGACGTGTGCATCGCAACGGAATTCACTTGCTTGCACGACGTGCCGAACGCACCGATTCCGGACACACCGATCCCCTGCAAGGCGAGGATCCCCCGGGAGGCCGCCATGGGCGCATAGACCGCAACGCCACTGGCGCCGAGGTTCATGATGTTGTCCACTGCTCTGCCTCCCTCCTGTACTCGTTGTGTCGCTAACTGTGCGCGCCGAGATGCCCTCCCGGTGCGTAAAAACACCATAGGCAAGATCTTCGAGCGCGACAACCTATTTTCTACCTGCGGTTTTGTGATATGGATCGAATCCGGGACGCGACGATCGCGAGCACGTCGGCCCCGAACTGGTCGATCTTCTTCGCACCGATGCCCGCGATCGCGGCCAGCGCGGCGTCGTCGGCGGGCAGTTGTTCGGCGATCGCGGTGAGGGTGGTGTCGGTGAACACGACGAATTCGCGGACCCGCAGCGCCTCCGCCTTCTCCGCACGCCAGTCCCGCAGTGCCGCGAGCAATTCCGCGTCCAGTTCGGCTGGGCAGCGACGGCAGCGGCCGAGCATGGTGGCGTAGGTGCCGATCAGCGGTTTCGCGCAGACCCGGCAGGTCGGGCGGACGCCGCTCGACGCCGACGGCGGGGCCGCGATACGGGAGGCGGGCGAATCGTCGGGGACGAGGCCGTTGAGGAATCGCGAACGCCGCCGGGAGCGCCTACCGCCCTCGTTCCGCGCCAGCGCCCAGGACAGCCGCAGATGTTCGCGCGCCCTGGTGACGCCGACGTAGAGCAGCCGACGCTCCTCCTCGAGCGCCGCCTCGTCGGCGACCGAGCCGTCGTCGGCGAGGACGTGCGCGATCGGCACGGTGCCGTCGGACAAGCCGACGAGGAACACGGCATCCCACTCCAGGCCCTTGGCGGCATGCAGGGAGGCCAGCGTGACCCCCTGCACCGTGGGTGGGTGCCTGGCCTCGGCGCGGGTCGCGAGTTCGCGCAACAGGCCGGTCAGGTCGAGCCGGTCGTCGTGGCCGATCAGTTCCTCGGTCAGGCGCACCAAGGCGATCAGCGAGGACCACCGTTCCCGCGCCTGCGCGCCCGCGGGCTCGGTGGCGGTGAGCCCGAGCGGGGCGAGCACCGCGCGCACCAGCGAGACCAGGGCATTGCCACTGCGCGCCTGGTCGGGCAGATCCTCGCGCGACGCGGCCTGCCGCAGCGCCTGCACGGCCTGCCTGACCTCCGCCCGCGCGAAGAACCCCTCGCCGCCGCGCACCTGGTAGGGAATTCCGCGCTCGGTGAGCGCCTGCTCGTAACTCTCGGACTGGGCGTTGATCCGGTAGAGCACGGCGATCTCGGCGGCCGGTGTGCCCGCCTCGATCAGCCCGCCGATCGCCGCCGCCACCGCCGCGGCCTCCGCGGGCGCGTCGTCGTATTCGGCGAACACCGGCTCGGGTCCGTCGGCGCGCTGGCCGATCAATTGCAGCCTGGTGCCCGCGATGCGCCCGCGCGCCGCGCCGATCACCCGATTGGCCAGCGACACCACCTGCGGAGTCGAGCGATAGTCACGTTCCAGGCGGACCACGGTGGCTTCGGGAAAGCGACGGGAGAAGTCCAGTAGGAAGCTCGGCGTGGCGCCGGTGAACGAATAGATCGTCTGGTTCGCGTCCCCGACGACGGTCAGGTCGTCGCGGTCGCCGAGCCACGCGTCGAGCACGCGCTGTTGCAACGGCGTGACGTCCTGGTACTCGTCCACCACGAAGCTGCGGTAGCGGCCGCGGAATTCGTCGGCCACCGCCGGATAGTCCTCCAGCGCCGCCGCCGTGTGCAGCAGCAGGTCGTCGAAGTCCAGCAGCAGCCCGTCCGGCGTCGCCTTGAGCTTCTCGTAACCCGCGTAGACATCGGCGACCCGCAGCGCCTCGTAGGGCGTCTCGCGCCGCTGTTTCGCGACCGCCGCCACGTAATCCTCCGGCGCGATGAGCGAGCCCTTCGCCCACTCGATTTCGCTCAACAGGTCGCGGACGCTGTCGGTGGCCGTGGACAGCCCGGCCCGCTGCGCCGCCTGCGCGACGATCGGGAACTTGGCGTCGATCAGCCGCCAAGGCACGTCACCGACGATCTGCGGCCAGAAATACTTCAGCTGCCGCAACGCCGCCGCGTGGAACGTCCGCGCCTGCACCTGGCTCGCTTCGCCGCCGAGGCCGAGCGCGCGCAGCCGGGTGCGCAACTCCCCCGCCGCCCGCGCGGTGAACGTGACCGCGAGCACCTGATCGGCCTTGACATGGCCCTGCGCGATCAGATGCGCGATGCGATAGGTGATGGTCCTGGTCTTGCCGGTCCCCGCGCCCGCGAGCACGCACACCGGGCCGCGCGGCGCGCGCACGGCGGCGGCCTGCTCGGGATCGAGGTCTGCGAGGTCGAGAGCGGGCACGCGGTCCATCATGACAGCGCCCACCGACACCCACCGTGGGGGCGTCGACCCGAGCCCTGCACCGACGTCATCACGGACAACCGCCACGGCTCCCGCTCCGACTCGCAGGCGGGCGCCGAGCAGGTGACAGCCTCCAACCCGATCAGCGGTCGCGCAGTAGCTGTAAGGACCGGAGAAAAGCGCCGCCCGATGCGCCGAGCGGGGCGAAGTACTCCTGGTCGCACGCCTCGACCGCGACGATGGCCCGGTTGACCAGTGCCACCCCGGCTTCGGTGGCGACCAGGGCCTTCGCCCGGCGGTCGCTCGGGTGGTCGCGGCGTTCCAGCAGGCCCTTCTGCGCCAGCGTGCGCACCACCTGGGAGGTCATCATGGGGTCGGTGGCGGCGTATTCGGCCAGGTCACGCTGTCGCACCGGGTCGTCGCGACCGGCGGCGAGGTAGGTCAGCGAGGCGAGCAGCACGAACTGCACATGGGTCAGATCGAACGGAGCGAGTGCCGCCCGCTGCGCCGCCTGCCAGCGATTGGTCACCTGCCACAGCAGCAGGCCGGGGCTTTCCTCGGCCGTGTGGAATCTGGAGCGCAGCCTCCCGTCCTCCGCCTCGCGCATCGGCCTCCCTCACTCCTCGGTCATCGCCCGCGCGATCAGCGCGTAGTCGTGCGGGCTGAGTTCTATCAGGCCGCGGCGCAGGACCATCCCCCAGTTCGGCACGCTGGTGAATTCCAGATCGGCACGCAACTCCTCGATCGGGGTTTCCCGCGCCCCGGCTCGGTAGCTGACCGAACGGCGCCACGGCTGGAAGCAGCCGCCGTCCTGGGGGTCGGCCTGCCAGGCCGGACGGTCGTCGATGGTTCCGATCGCGGTGAACGAACGCACCGGCGCTCCGGCGCGCATGCCCTCGCGCGGCGAGTAGTAGATCAGCCCGTCGCCCGGCCGCATGCGTTCCACCGCCGTGCGCTTGCCGTGGTTGGCCTGCGCTATGCCGATGTCGACACCGCGCCGGACGTGTTCCCGGGACACGACCGCCAGCCAGTATCTGGTAGGTGACCCGGTGACCATCCCGCGGGCGACGCCACTACTCGATGACTGGGCACTCATGTCGGTGCTCCTTCCGTGCGTGTGGATCTCGGTGGGCGCTTGGGCCGACGCTCGCTCACCACGACAGATCCACCGGTGCGGCGGGCGTCCGCCGGGGGTTGCGGCCGCTCACGCCGCGATCCCCTCCGCGACGGCGACCAGCGCGTCCAAGTCGGGCTGCACGGATCTCGCCAGCCCGGCGCCGAGGATCTTCGTCCACAGCAGCCGCAGCGGCCCGTCGATCGAGACCGTCACCGTGATCGTGGTGCGGCCGTCGACGGCGGCGACTTCATGGGCGAAGGTGAGCCGCGCACCGGGCAACTTCGACACATCGACGAACTCGCGGTCGGTCAGGCGCTCGATCACGAACCGGACCTTCGGACCGCCTTTCGGTCGCAACGTCCCGGTCGAGCCCTCGGCGAACGGTCCGTCCAGCCGAGCCCACTCGGTGTCGGTGTTCCATTCCGGCCAGGTCGCCATGTCGGCCCAGCGGGCGAAGAAGGCGGCGGGCGGGGCACTCGAGCGGGCGTGCGCGGTGGCGATGAGGGTCATCCACTTAGTATTCGCGCATACTAAATACGGCGCAAGGCGAGAAGATGTTCGAGTTGGAACAGCGGGCAGCCGTCCGGCGTTGCAGTGTCCGTGACTGACGCGAACCCCACTCTGACGATGTACTCGACCACCTGGTGCGGCTACTGCCGCAGGCTCAAGAAGCAGCTGGAGGAGGCGGGCATCACCTACGTCGAGATCGACATCGAGCAAGATCCTGCGTCGGCCGAGTTCGTCGGCAGCGTGAACGGGGGCAACCACGTGGTGCCCACCGTGAAGTTCGCCGACGGCTCCACCGCGACGAACCCGTCGCTGGCCGCCGTCAAGCAAGTCCTCGCCGGTCTGTCCTGATCCGCCGCCGCGCGCGGGTCGCATCGGCCCGCGTGCGGGTGCGTCAGTCGATCGCGGCCCAGGATTCGACGATGGTGCGCGCGATCGAGATCGAGCCGGGCAGCAGCAGCTCGGCGCCCTCGTCCCGCTTCGACCAGTCGCCCACCGCCAGAGCTTCCCGCACCTGCGCGCGGGTGAACCAGTCGGCCTCGGCGATCTCGCCATCGGAGAAGACCAGCGGCTGCGCGGGATCGGCGACCGCGGCGAAGCCGAGCATCAGCGAGCGCGGAAACGGCCACGGCTGGCTGCCCAGGTAGCTGATCTCGCGCACGTCGAGACCGACTTCCTCGCGCATCTCGCGCTCCACGCAGCGTTCCAGCGACTCACCCGCCTCGACGAACCCCGCCAGCAGCGAGAACAGCGATTTCGGCCAGCTGCTCTGGCGCGCCAGCAGCACCCGGTCGCCGCCGTCGTGAATCAGGCAGATCACCGCCGGATCGATCCGCGGGAACTCCTCGTAACCGCTCTCGGTGACGCGCGACCATCCGGCCTTCGACGAAATGGTCACCGTGCCGTCCGCGCCGTGGAACCCGGCTTTGTCGTGCCAGTTCAGCAGCGCGATCGCGGTGGACAGCAGCTCGGCGGTGCGGTCGTCGACGGTGCCCCCGGCCAGCGCGCGCAGATCGGTCAGCGTGCCCTCCAGTTCCGGATCGCGCACGGCCCACAGATGGATGCCGTCTTCGACGCCGAGGAACACCGCGGCCGGACTGGGTTCGGCGGACAACTCCAGGGCCGCGTCGAGAACCAGAACGTTCCCCTCGAAGCGCACCTGCCCGCGACGGTTGACCCGCAGCAGCTTGGCGGTGGCCCAGCCCTCCTTCAGAGCCTGGGCATCACCTCGGATCTGCTCGGCCCGATCGATGACGGTACGGGAGAGCAAGGGAACACCATTGAGCTGAAATGCCGGCACGGTTCGAGACTATCGCGCCCGAGCTACCACCCGGCCCGCGCCGGGGTCACTTGCCCGCCCGGCGGATGTAAAGGAGTTTGTCGCCCGCCTCGACCGCGTCCACTTCCGGCTCACCGACCCGGTACAGCACCCCGTTGCGCACCACTCCGAGGACGATATCGCTGAGATGCCGTGGCGAACCGCCGATCTCGGACGACTCCACCTCCCGCTCGGCGACGGCGAAGCCCTCCTCCGGAGTGAGCAGATCTTCCATCATCTCCACGACCGTCGGGGTGGTCGTCGCGATGCCGAGCAACCGGCCCGCGGTCTCCGAGGACACCACCACCGAGTTCGCGCCGGACTGCCGCACCAGATGGGTGTTCTCCGCCTCCCGGATCGACACCACGATCTTGGCTGCCTTGTTCAGCTCCCGGGCGGTCAGGGTGACCAGCACGGCGGTGTCGTCCCGATTGGTGGCGACCACTACCGACTCGGCGTTCTGCGCACCGGCCAGCCGCAGCACATCGGACTGGGTGGCCGAGCCGTGCACGGTGACCAGCCCGGCGTTCGCGGCCGCCTCCAAAGCGATCACGTCGGTGTCGACCACGACGATGTCGGCGGGCTGCACCCCGTCACCGAGCATGGCGTCGATCGCGGTCCTCCCCTTGGTGCCGTATCCGACGACCACGGTGTGATTGCGCACGGTGTGCCTCCATCGCTGAATCTTGAAAGCCTGCCGGGAACGTTCGGTCAGCACGCTGAGTGTGGTTCCGACCAGGACGATCAGGAACAGGATGCGCAGCGGCGTGATGATGATGATGTTCGCCAGCCGCGCCTCGGGCGTCACCGGGTGGATGTCGCCGTATCCGGTGGTCGACAGCGACACCGTCGCGTAGTAGAACGCGTCCAGGAACGACAGTTCGTTGGCCGAGTTGTCGTGGTAGCCGTCGCGTCCGATGTACACCACCAGCGCGGCCAGGAACAGCAGCGCGGTCGCGAACAGCACCCGCCTGGTCAGCGAAATCCACGGACTGGTCTGCACTTCCGGGATGCGCAACACGCCGACCAAGGCGAAATCCGGGCGGCTGGCCAATTCCAGTCCGCGCGCTCGCTCACCGAACACCGGGCACACCCGTCATCTCGTCGCCAGCGTCGGTCATCCCCGGTATTCCTCGTCCCTCCGGCACAGCAGGGGAGCCTACTGTGTTTGTTTCTCCAGCGCCTGCGGCGCTGGGTGTTCGCGGCCCCTTTATGGCTCGCGTTCGCGCGACCGCCGCTTGCCCCTTCGTCGCGGACGCGACGGCCGCGCGAACGCGAGCCGGGCCGCGAACGGGCGCATGCTCGGTCTCGCTTCGCTCGAAACCGGGAGTCGAGGCGCGCTGGGGACAACGGTTGTGATCCGGGGGCTTGGCGATCCAGGGTGGCTTGCCGGCGGTGATGCCGTCGGGTCCACCGGCGCTCGTCGTTCACCGCGGGAGCGATGCCCATCGGAGCGCGAGTGGAGCTGCGTTGATTCGGCCGGGAGCAGCGCTGTGGTTCGTCGACCCTTCGGCTCGCGTCCGCTTTCACGGTCTCGCCCGGACTCGCGAAGACCTGCCCGGCGGAGGTGCGGTGTCCTTCTCGTCTCCGCCCGCGCCGAAGCCGCCCAGCCGGCTGTTGGGGCGCGGCGGCGTAGGTGCTCGAATATTCGCGCCGCAGCGCCACCTCACCCACGGCGGCCTGGGGAAACCTCGAGTCCGCGGCGGGGCGACCCTGGCTCGACGCGAAGCAGCCTGGATGTAAAGGTTCCTCATGGCTGAAAACACGCTGACATCCGTGTCCGACGGCGGGCGGCGGCCCGCGCTGGCGCTGGCCGCCCTGCTGTTCGGCGCGGGGGTGTTGCATTTCGTCCGGCCGAAGCCTTTCGATTCGATCGTGCCGCGATTCCTGCCCGGACGCGCCCGCGACTACACCTACGCTTCCGGCGTGGCCGAGATCGGCGTCGCGGCCGCGCTCGCGATCCCGCGTACCCGCAGCTTCGGCGGACGCCTCGCCGCGCTGCTGTTCATCGCGGTGCTCCCGGCCAACGTGCAGTTCACCGCGGACATGCTGGCCAGCGAGAAGGCACCGCGGCTGGTCAAGATCGGCTCGGCGCTGCGGCTGCCATTGCAGGTTCCGCTCATCACTCAGGCGCTGGCGGTGAGCCGGCGGGCGCGGCGTTCCTGATCAACTCGGCCAGTTCCTCCGGACCGGCCAGGTTCACCGGCGCGATGGTGCGACCGGTACGCACGTAATGGAACGCGGCGCCGATCCGGTCCAGCATCTCGTGCTCGGGCCGTCCCTCCCGCGCGGCCATCAGCCGTGCCCACGCCAGGCGATAGACGGCCAGCTGCATGGCGACCGCCGGTTCCTCGGCGGCGCTGGGCTCGGCGCCGGTCTTCCAGTCGACCACGGTCCAGCGGCCGCCCGGTTCGGCGAACACCGCGTCCATCCGGCCGCGGACCACGGTGCCCGCGATCGACGTCTCGAATGGAATCTCCACCTCGATCGGGCTGCGATCGGCCCACCGCGAGTTCAGGAACGCCTCCTGCATCGCGGTCAGCTCCGCGTCCAGGCCCGCGTCGGCCGCGCCGCTGTCGGCCGCGCCGGGCAGTTCGTCCAGACCGAGCAGGCGAGTGGAGCCGAACCACCGCTGCACCCAGGCGTGGAAGGCGGTACCGCGGCGGGCCAGCGGATTCGGCGGGTAGGGCAACGGGCGACGCAGGCGGGCGGCGAGTCTCGCCGGGTCGGCGCGCAGCTCGACCAGGGCGGTCGCCGCGATCTGACCGGGTAGCTCGACCTCCTCGGCGGCAACCGCGGCGGCCCGGTGTTCGGCCAGCAGGGCGTCGACGTCGGCGGCCCAGCCTTCGGGATCGCCGGGGTCCGGCGCCGGCTGGGTGTGCTCGGGCCGGAACCGATCCTCCGGCGGGGGCGGAGCGAAACCGGTCGCGGCGAATGCCGGTTCGCCTGCGGACAGGTACTCCTCCACCGGGTCCGGCACCGTGCCGAAATAGGGTTCGATGTCCGCGTAGGGGTCGGCGTATTCGGTTGCGATGACTTCGAAGTCATCCGCGAACTCGTCCGGCGGGTACTCGTCGTCGGGCGGATAGTAGTCCGGTTCGAACGTGAGATCCGGCTCGTCCGGCGGCGGGGGCGCCGTCTCGACACGGTCGGGTCCGGCGCTGCGGTCGGAGACGATGTCCGGTGCGTCCGGGTCGCTGCGCCCGGCCTGGGCGGCATC
This sequence comes from Nocardia sp. NPDC047654, assembly GCF_043205035.1. Taxonomy (NCBI): domain Bacteria; kingdom Bacillati; phylum Actinomycetota; class Actinomycetes; order Mycobacteriales; family Nocardiaceae; genus Nocardia; species Nocardia sp. NPDC047654. The sequence goes on along the minus strand of NZ_JBIDDF010000001.1, from coordinate 67,960 downwards.
GGCACGACCGGAAGCTACGGCACCGCCCGGCGAGGTCTCGGACGAATCCGGGGCACCTTGCCCAGCATCGGCGGGACGGGCACGTGAGTCGGCGCGACCGGGGCCCGCGCCACCATCCGGGACGGCCCTCGGGACGTTCAGGCCGCGGTGCCCGGCATCGGCATCGGCATCGGCATCGGCATCGGCATCGGCATCGGCATCGGCATCGGCATGATGGGCACGCGAGTCGACATCGCCGAATTCAGAGTCGCGGTTCGGGGGGGCATGGCGCTCGACACCGACAGGATCCGCATCTGGATCGGCACGCCCCGAACCGGCGCTGCGGTCCGGGGCAGCGCCAGACGCGTCCGGGCCGTGGCGCCCGGCATCGGCGGGGCGGGCACGCAGCTCGGCCAGTGCGGCGCGGACCAGCGCGGCGCCCTGTTCGATGGGGTCGCGGCGGGTGCTGAGCGGGTCTCGTGGCCACTCGGCGGTCGCCGGGTTGTCGGTGAAGGGGTTGACGGCGTCGGCGGCGGGCGGGTCGTCCCAGCGGTCGATCGTCAAGACGTCGTGGGCCGGGCTTCGCGGGTCCTCGTGCGCCCGTTTCAGTTCCAGCAGGAAGTCCGAGGGGCCTTTCGGGGAGCTGCCGGTCTCCGCCCAGTGATGGGCCGAAACCAGCAGGACGCGTTCGGTTCTGGTGAGCGCGACGTAGAACAGGCGGCGTTCCTCATCGATCCGGCGGCGTTCCAGCGCCTCCTTGTGCGCTTTGATCGCGCGGTCGAGGTCCGCGCGGTCGTACAGGTCGGTGAGATCGAGTACGGGCACGCCCTCTGCCGCGTCGTCCTGCTGACGGTCACCCCGAAGCGACGTCGGCAGTTCCGCCAGCGCGCCCAGCCACGTACCGGAACCGACTTTGGACGGGAACACGCCCTCCACCACGTGCGGGACCGCGACGATCTCCCATTCCAGGCCCTTCGCCGCATGCACGGTCAGTACCTGCACGCGATCCTTGGCGACCTCGACCTCGCCCGGCTCCAGACCGTTCTCGACCTGCTCCGCGGCGGCGAGGAACGCGAGCAGTCCGCCCAGCGAGGCGCCGGTGTCCGCGGCGTACCCGGCCACCACTTCGGCGAACGCGTCCAGATGCTCGCGCCCGGCCCCGGTACCCGCCATGGCTCGTCGGGTCTGGGTCTCCACCCCGACACCGATGGTGCGCTCGACGTCGGCGACCAATTCCGCCAAGGGCTGACCGCTGCGTTCGCGCAACGCGGCCAACTCCCGGCCCAGTGCCTCGATGCGGGCGAACCCGGCGGAGGAGTACTGATCCGGCGCGCCGGGGTCGGCGATCGCGTCGGCCAGCCCGGCCTGTTCGGCGGGTTCTGGCGCCACTTCGCGCAACGCCTCGTCCAGCGTGGCGCCATCGGCGATCTCGGCCGGGCCCTGCGAACCGGGACGCCGGATGGACAGGTCCCTGGCGCGGCGGTTGAGCGCGGCGATGTCCGCGACGCCGATGCGCCAGCGCGCACCGGTCAGCACGCGCATGGCGGCGCTGCCCGAGCCGGGTTCGGCGATCAACCGCAGGGTGGCGACGATGTCGGCGACCTCCGGCGTGGCGAGCAATCCGCCCAGTCCGACAATCTCCACCGGGAGTCCTTGCGCGCGAAGCGCTTCCGCGAGCGGCGCGGCGTCGGCATTGCGTCGCACCAGTACCGCCGACGTGGGCGGGGGCAGCTGCGCAGCGCGCCGGGCGGCCCACTCCGCCGCGATCCGCTCGGCCACCCATTCACGTTCGGCGGCGACGGTGTCGGTCGACGCGAGCGCCACCACCCCCGGCCCGGCTTCGGGCTTGGCACGCAACGCGTCGACCGTCACTCCGCCGCCATCGATCGCCTTGCGCCGCAACGGTTCCGCGACCAGGTTCGCCAGCGCCAGTGCCTCCGGCGGATTGCGCCAGCTGGTGAGCAACGCCAGCGTGGGGGCGGGAACGCCCGGCGCAGTGGGGAAGTCGGTGGCGAACCGGGGTAGATTCGCCGCCGAGGCGCCACGCCAGCCGTAGATCGACTGCATCGGGTCGCCCACAGCGGTCACGGCAAGACGTTGCGCGTCGTGCGGTTGCGAGCGCTGATCGCGCCGCTCCGCTGGGACATGCGGGTCGTGCGCTCCGGCGAACCGCGGTTGCCCTTCTCCCCCTGTGTCGACCTGCCGCGTGCCCCGCGCTGAATCGCCGGCGCCGACCACCCTGGGCGACTGCGGATTCAGTTCCCCTGGCTCGCCCGCGCCCTCGCGCCGTACATCCCCTTCTCGCCCCGGCGAATCGCTCATCGCCGAGCCACCCCAGAGCAGCTCGCCGACGTTCTGCGGATGCGAGCCGAGCTGCACCACCCGCTCGGAATCGGCAGGGACGTCTGCGCGTGGCGAATCCCGGCTTCCGGCAGTGGCGGAAGCCGCATTCGCTTCCCGAGATATGTCGTGCGCGTCGTCCCCGTGTGTCGATGTCTGGTCCGACGCGCCCTCCGGCGCACCGCCGAACAGGGCGGCGAGCAGGACGCGCTGGGCGTGGCCCGTGTCCTGGTATTCGTCGAGCAGCACCAGCCGGAACCGGGCGCGTTCGGCGGCGGCGACCTCGGGGTGCTCGGCGGCCAAGCGCGCCGCCAGGGACATCTGCGCGCCGAAATCGAGTGCGCCGCGGCGGCGCAACGCCTCGCTCAGCTGTTGCACCAGCGGAAGCAGCGCGACCCGTTCCCGCTGTACCTGCACGATGTTGAGCAGCGTTTGGCTCGGCCCGCCCCGTTGGCGCGGACCCGCGGGCAGCGTGTGCACCAGCTTCGCCAGTTCGGTGTGCGCCTCGGCCAGTTCCTCCGGCTCGACCAGATGCTCGGCGAGCTGTCCGGACAGCGCGAGTACCGCCTCGGTGACCGACACGGGGGTGCGTTCGGTCTCCAGGTCGCCGTCCCAGGTGCGGACCACCTGGTGGGCGAGCTGCCAGAGCTGGGTCTCGGTGAGCAGGGCCGCCGAGGGTTCCACCGGAAGCAGCAGGCCGTGTTCGGTGAGCAACCTGCCCGCGTACGAGTGGTAGGTGCTGATCTCCGGTTCCGCGCCGGTCAGCTGGGCGCGCAGCCGGCCGCTCGGGTCGAGTTCGCGCAGCAGCGGCGCGCCGGCCAGCCGGGCCAGCCGGGTCCGGATGCGGGCGGTCAGCTGCTGGGCGGCTTTGCGGGTGAACGTCAGCCCGAGCACTTCGTCGGGCAGGACGAGCCCGTTCGCGACCATCCACACCACCCGGGCGGCCATGGTCTCGGTCTTGCCCGCGCCCGCGCCCGCGACCACCAGGGTCGGGCCCGGCGGCGCGGCGATCACGGCGGCCTGTTCGTCGGTCGGCGGCGGTAGGCCCAGCGCCTGCGCCAGCTGATGCGGCGTCACCCGGCCGGTCACGGCAGCGCCCCGGCGACCGGCCGCGGCGAGGCCGAGGGCGCGCTCACTCGTCGGTCACCTGCCTCCCGCTGTCCTGCACGGGGCAGCTGCCCGCCACCGCGCAGTGGCGGCATCCGTCGTTGCGCATGGCGAGGTAGCCGGGGCCCTGCGTGGACGCGGCGGCCTGGTGAATGGTGTCTCGCCAGTGCTCGAGCGCCTCGGCGTCCAACGGGGGCTGCATGCGCTGGGTAGCGCCCTCCGCCTTGCTCGGCTTCGCGACGTACACCAGCCGGGCCCCACCGGGCTCGCCGGACGGAACCGCGCCGGTGTCCTGATCGGCGGAGCCGGGTTCCGCCGGTGCGTCGAGAGCGCCCATGGCGGCCGCCACCTGATAGGTCGCCAGCTGCGCGTGATCGACGGCGGCCTGCTTGGTGACGGGCGACTTGCCGGTCTTCACGTCGACGATCACGAATCGTCCCTGCGCGTCGCGCTCCAGCCGGTCGACGCGGCCCCGGATCCGCACGGCGCGTTCTTCTTCCGTGCGCGCGGGCAACACGCAATCCACCGGCACCTCGACGCCGGCCTGGGTGAGCTCGCCGCGGGTGTTGCGGACCCAGGCCGAGAAGGTCTCCAGCATCGCCTCGGTGCGGCGCAGCTCTTGCCGGGAATGCCAACCGGTCCCCGGATCCACCGCCTGCCAAGCGCGATCCAGCGCCTCGCGCACCTGGTCCGGGGGCACTTTGCCCGCGAGCGCCTGCACCAACGTGTGCACCAGGTTGCCCTTGACGGCGTGCGGGTTGTCTCCGTCGGTGCCGCCGTTGCGTTCCAGCGCCCAGCGCAGCGGGCAGGTGCGCAGCAATTCGACGGTCGACGGCGACAGCGCCACCGCGCCGTCGTCCTCCGTCCACAGCGGTCGCCGCGAGCTGAGCTCGGCGGTGCCGTACCAGTCCTCGGGGTGGGTGCCTCGCACGCCCGCGTCCGCCAGCCGCGCGAGCTGATGCGCGGCGCGGCGCCTACGCTCCGGATCGGCCTCGGGATCGCAGACCACGCCGCGCAATTCGGCGACCAGGGAGTGCATCACCAGGGCGCGTCCGGGATCGACCACCGGCAGCGCACCGGGCTCGCCGTCGTCGTCGTGTCCGAGCAGTTCGGCGAGGAAGCGCGAGGGCACCAGATCGCGTTCGCCCGCGACCGATTCCACGGCGGTGACCAGCAGCGAGCGCCGGGCCCGGCTGCACGCGACGAGCAGCAGCCTGCGCTCCTCGGCGAGGATCGGCGCCGCGCGGCTCACCCGTTCCCCCGCGTCGGACACCCCGGCGGTGAGATCGACCAGGTCCTCGGTGTGCAGCAGGGTGCCGCGGGCGCGCGGGTTGGGCCAGATCCCCTCCTGGACTGCGGCGACGGCGACCACATCCCATTCCCGTCCGGCGGCGGCGTGCGCGCTCAGCAGCGCCACCGCCTCGCCCGGTGCCGTGCGCGGCGCCGCGTCCTGCGGAATCTCCTGTTGGGAGAGGTATTCGACGAACCCTTCGATGCTCGCGCGCGGCAACCGGTCGACGTAGGCGGCGGCCGCGTCGAACAACCCGACCGCGGCGTCCAGATCGCGATCGGCTTGCATGCCGACCGCGCCGCCGCGCTCCGACTGGGCCACCCAGCGCCGTTCCAGCCGGGAACCGGTCCACAACGCCCACAGCACGTCCTCCAGGCTCGCGCCGCGCCCGCGCGCCTTCCGTGCCCGGCGCAGCGCCTCCAGGACCCGGCGCAGTGGCGCGGCCTCGACCTCGGTGAGCCGGTTCAGGATCGCCGGGTCGCCGGTCCCGATCAACAGGTCGCGCAGCACCTGCGCGGAGGGGCGGTCGACGTCCGTGTCGCGGTCCGGCGGCGGATCGTCGGCCGTGTCCGGGGTTTTCGCCCCGGCGCGCACGTATTCCAGCGCAGCGCGCCGGATGCCCCGCCGCAGCCTGCGCAAGGCGATCTGGTCGGCGCCGCCCAGCGGGCCGGACAGCAAATCGAGGGCGTCCTCCGGTTCGAATGCCGGTTCCGCGCCCCGCTCGACCGCCTCGCCCGCCAGGATCGCGCGCAGCGACAGCAGCATCCAGGCCGCGCCGCGCCTGCGCGCCAGCGGTGTGTCCAGTGCGGGTTGCTGCACGGGCACGCCCGCGGCGAGCAGGGCGCGGCGCAGCGGCGCCAGCGACAGCGGCACCGAACGCACGATCACCGCCATTCGCGACCACGGCACTCCGCCGGTGAGATGCGCCCGGCGCAAGTGGTCGGCGATGAGCGCGGCCTCCTTCGCGGGGGTGGCCAGCACCCGGACTCGCACCTCGGTGCCGTCCTCCCGCGGTCCCGCGCCTTCGGGCACCGGAATGCGCTGCGGCGCACTGCCCGGCAGGCGTGCGGCGATCCGCGCCACCGCCAGCTCCACCTGACCGCCGCAGCGATGGCTGTCGCGCAGCACGATGCGCCGCTCGGGCGGCACGTCGAGCTCGGCGACGAATCGCGCGTCCGCGCCGCGGAAGGTGAAGACGGCCTGATCGGGATCGCCTGCGATCACCGTGGTCCGCGCGCTGTGTCCGATCGCCCTGACCAGGACGGCCGCCTGCGGGTCCAGGTGCTGCGCGTCGTCGACCAGCAGGTATCCGATCCTGGCGCGTTCGGCGGCAAGCAGATTCGGGTCGGCGGCCAGCGCGTCGAGCGCCGCGCCGACCAGTTCGGCGGCGTCCAGCGCGGGCGCGGTCGCCTCCGGCGCCTCGACGCCGACCGACCAGCGCAGCAGCATCGTCTGCTCGTAGCGGATGGCGAACCTGCCCGCCGCCACCCATTCGGGCTTGGCGTGCTCGCGGCCGAGCCGCACCAGGTCTTCCGGTCCGAGGCCGCGTTCGGTGGCCCGGAGCATGAGATCGCGCAATTGCTCGGCGAACCCGCCGAGCGCGAGCGCGGGCCGCAGCCGCTCCGGCCATAATCCGCTCGCGCCGTCGGCCATGTCGGCCAGATCGCCGCGCAGCATCTCCCGCACCACCGCGTCCTGTTCGGCGCCGGTGAGCAGCCGCGGCGGCGGGTTGCCATGCGCCAGCGCGTGCCTGCGCAGCACGGAGAAGGCATACGAGTGCAGCGTGCGCACCAAGGGTTCTCGTGTGGCGCCGGGCACACCGCCCTCCGCGCCGGGTTCGGGTCCGCTCAACCGCGTGGTGATGGCGTCGCGCACGGCGCCTGCCGCCTGTTTCGAATGGGTCAGCACCAGGACCGATCCGGGATCGGCTCCGGCGGCGATGCGCTCGGCGGCGAGATCGACCAGCAGGGCGGTCTTGCCCGTGCCCGGTCCGCCGAGTACCTGCCAGGGCCGCCACCCCGGACGCGCGGGACCCGCCTCGGCGGCGGCGTCCAGCAGCGCGCGAACGTCGGCGCCCCAGTCTCGCGGCCGGGGCGCCACCACAGTCCGGCGAACCAGTCGCACCGCGCCATCCGATCGCACCACGCGGGCTATTGCAACAGACACGACCGACACGCCGGTACACGCCTCCGCCCGACCGCCGGTGCGGGCGACTGCGGCGCAGGTCAAAATGGACCGGTGTCTGTTTTGAATGTCCATCGGTTCGGTCCGACGACGGGACCGGTGGTGCTGGCCCTGCACGGCGTGACCGGCCACGGCAAACGCTGGGAAGACCTGGCCACCCGGCATCTGCCCGATGTCCGCGTGCTCGCGCCCGACCTGCGCGGACACGGTCGCTCGACCTCGCTGCCGCCGTGGAACTTCGAGACCATCGTCGAGGATCTGGTCGGATTGGTCACCGCCGAGGCGGACGGCCCGGTGGTGGTGGTCGCGCACTCCTTCGGCGGCGCGTGCGCGCTGCACCTGGCGCATCGGCATCCCGAACTGGTGCGCAAGCTGGTGCTGCTCGATCCGGCCATCGCACTGGAACCGGAATGGCTCAACGAGATCGCGCTGTCCACCCTGGTCTCGGCCGACTACGACAGCGTCGAGCACGCGCGCCAGGACAAATTGGACACCGGTTGGGGTGACGTCGAGCCGCGGTTGCTGGAAGCCGAACTCGACGAACACCTGATGCCCACCGCGGACGGGCGCTTCGGCTGGCGGATGAGCCTGCCCGCCGTCAACTCCTACTGGGGCCAGCTGGCCCGCCACTGGGTGCTGCCGCCCGCCGATCTGCCCACCGTGCTGGTGCAGGCGATGAAGGTGCACCCGCCGTTCGTCACCCCGGAGTTCCGCGCGGCGCTCACCGAGCACATGGGCGCCCGCCTGACCGTGCTCGAATGGAACTGCGATCACATGGTCGCCCAGGCGTATCCCGCACAGACCGGTGAACTCGTGCGCTCGGTGCTCTGAGCCGATGCCGACCACCGACGCCCAGGTAGAGCAGGTGCGCGCGCTGGTGGCGGCGATACCGCCCGGACGGGTCGCCACCTACGGCGACATCGCGGCGGCCGCCGGTCTGTCCACGCCGCGCACGGTGGGCTGGATCATGCGCACCGACTCGGCCGACCTGCCCTGGCACCGCGTGCTCGGGGCGAGCGGCAAGCCCGCCGCGCACCTGGCCCACCGTCAGCTGCGCCTGCTCGCCGCGGAGGGCGTGCCGATCCACGACGGGCGCGTCGACCTGCGCGCCGCACGTTTCCCGTTGCCAGATCTTCCGCGCGACTGAGCACCGCTTTCCGAAATGCCTCCGTGCCCGAATGGCGGACAGTACCGTTGATCCATGCCCACCCGCCTGGCATGCGTCGCCTTCGATGCCGACCGGCCGCGTCCGGTCGCGGACTTCTGGGCCGAACTACTCGGCTGGAGCGTGACCCTCGACCGCCCCGACCAAGTGAACGTCGCGGCCCCCGACGCCGACGGTGGCGAGCTTGCGCTCACCTTCCTGCCCGCGATGCGGGCCAAGGTCGGCAAGAATCGCCTGCATCTCGATCTGGCCACCCGCTCGCTGGACCACCAGCGCACCCAGGTGGACCGGGCGCTGGCATTGGGTGCGCGATCGGTCGACATCGGCCAAGGCGCGGTGCCCTGGGCCGTGCTCGCCGACCCGGAGGGCAACGAGTTCTGCGTGCTCGAACCCAGGGAGGAGTACGTGGACACCGGATCCGTCGCGGCGATCGTGGTCGACACGCGCGACCCGCGGCGCCTCGCCGAGTTCTGGTCGGCCGCCACGGGCTGGCCGTCCACGCATCGCGGCGAGCGGCTGACCGGGCTGCGTTCACCGACCGGGCTCGGCTCCTGGCTGGAGTTCGTGCGCACCCCCGACGCGGGGTCCGGCCGGACCAGGCTGCGCCTGGATCTCACCTCGTTTCCGGCCGACGACCGGGCCGCGGAGGTCGCCCGGCTGCACGCGGCGGGCGCCACGACGATCGACCGGGGCGCCCCGGTGGCCGCCCGGGACACCGACCTCGTGCTCGCCGACCCGGAACTCAACGAGTTCCGGCTGCTGCCCCCGGCTCGCTTCTGGTCGAACGCCTGATCCGAGCCGTCCGCTCCCGGGCTTCCCGGCGATGACGAATTAGCATGGCCGCCATGGTGTACCTAGCTCGAGGTCGTGGCGTGTGATCGCCGCCGACGCGATCGTGCTCGCGGGCGGCCGGGCCAGCCGGATGGGCGGCGTGGACAAACCGGCCATCGTCATCGGCGGCCGTCCCATGCTCGAGGTGGCGCTCGCCGCCGTCGCCTCGTGCGCGCACACGGTGGTCGTCGGACCGCATCGGCCCGAGCTGGCGCCGGAGATCATCCAGGTGCGCGAGGTGCCGCCCGGGTCGGGTCCGGTACCGGCGATCGAGACGGGGCTGCGCGCCCTCGGCTCCGCCGCCCCGCTGGTGGTAGTGCTGGCCGCCGACCTGCCGTTCCTGTCGCCGTGGGCGATCGCCGAACTCATCCGGCACGCCACCGAATCCGGCGCGGACGCGGTGTTCGCCGCCGACGAGTCGGGGCGTCCGCAGTATCTGATCGGGGTGTGGCGGCGCTCCGCGCTGACCGCCGCGCTGGACGGGCTCGACGCGCTGATCAACCAGCCGATGAAAGCCCTGGTGCCCGCCGCCGCCGCGATCATCCCGCTCTCCGGCGTCGGCGACTGCGACACCGACGAGCAGGTACGGCAGGCCAGGGCGGCGGTCGACGCGCCACGGCGGCAACCGCCGCTCGACCTCGACGAGGCACGAACCGTTCTGCGCCGTAACCTGTCCCGGCTCACCACGTACGAGGCCGATCTGCATTCGGTGCTCGGGGCGGCGCTCGCGGGCCCGCTGACGGCGGCCGGGCCGCTGCCCCGCTTCGACGTCTCGGCGATGGACGGCTACGCGGTGGCGGGCGAGGGCCCGTGGCGCCTGCGCCGCGATGTCGGCTTCGCGGGCGGGCGGCGACCGGTGGGACTGCTGCCGGGCGAGGCGGTGCGGATCGCCACGGGGGCACACGTCCCGGACGGCACCACGGGTGTGCTGCGCGACGAATTCGCGCACATCGCCGACGAGACGCTGTACCGCCTGCCGGACACCCCGCTTCGCGACGACATCCGCCGCCGCGGCGAGGACCGCGCGGCCGGTGATCCGGTCGCACCGGAGGGCACGCCGGTCACCGCGGCGTTGGTCTCCGCGGCCGCGAGCGTCGAGGTCACCGTGGCGCCGGTGCGCGGCCCGGTCCGCGCGCGCATCGTGATGACCGGGGACGAGATCCGCAGCGAGGGGCCGCTGCAAGCGGGGCAGACCCGCGACTCGATCGGTCCTGTCCTGCCGGATCTATTGTCCTGGAACGGCATTCGCGCCGCCGATCGGGTGCATCTGCGCGACACTCCGCACGGCTTCGACGAGGTCATGACCGTCGCGCCCGACTGCGACCTGCTGGTGATCGTCGGGGCGACCGGCGGCGGGGCCGCCGACCAGCTCCGCGGCGCCCTCGCCCGCGCCGGAGCCGAGATCCTGGTGCCGCGACTGCGGCTGCGGCCGGGCGGTTCCACCGTCGTGGCCCAGCTCGCCTCCGGCACCACGGTGCTCGGCCTGCCCGGCAACCCGTTCGCCGCCGTCGCGACGCTCATGACGCTCGCGCCAGCGATCGTCGAGGGCCACACCGGCGCCGCTCCCGCGCGCCCACTGCGCGGACCATTGCACAACGCGGCCGAGATCACCGGACCGGTGCCCCGCATCGTTCCGGCCCGCGCCGCCGACGAAGGTGGCTGGATCGGCGATCCGATCATCCGCACGGCACATCTCGGTGGCCTCGTCGATCGCGACGGCTTGGTCGTCGTCCCGCCCGACGCCGACGACGGAGCGATCGTCGAATTCCTTCCGCTGCGCCGCTGAGGCGACGTGTCACGTCCGGGGTTCGTCGCTTTGGGCACGAATGTGCTTGCAGCGCAGTCCTTCCAGGAGAACGAGTGCGCACAGGAAGCCGAGAGCGCTCCGAGCCCCGGTCCCGGCGTCGAACCGAAGTCGTTGTCTCACAGAGGGATCAGCGGTAGCGGCGGCGACCACTCGAACGATCCGCACGCTTCTTCACGACAGCGGAATCGAATTCACCGCGATAAACACCGACGCACCCGCGCAAGCGTTACCACTTGCCCCGGTTCACCCTTTGCCCCAACTCTCCGGCGCGCTGGTCAGGAGAATGTCAACCAGAGGCACACCGCAACCGAATTCGTTATCTAAATCAATGCGAATATCGCCTCTACCTGCATAAACATGACAGATCTGCCGCTAAGGGGCATATTTTTCATTTCCCCTTCCGGACGCCATACCCGCTCGCTATCGTGAGTTCGTTAGGCGAATATCAATCCCCCGGAAAGGACCGTGTGGAGATGACTGAAAAGTCGAAGAAAACGCCTAAGAAAATGCCGAAGCAGATGCCGAGGCAGCAACAGCAACAGCGCCAAGAGCAGGACATGCGCGAGGGCTCGGACATGGAAGGCCGTCGGGGCACCAGGAGCGAGATGCCCGACCGGCGCGGTGAGCAGGAGCGCCGCCGCTAGTTGATCTGCGCCACCCGCGCCGCCGGCCCCAACTCCTCCCGGGACCGGCGGCCGCGGTCGTTCGAGACCCGTGCGCTTACCCCGCAGGTAATTGCCGCACCGCGCGCGGCGGACCTACCGTCGGTGCGACGCCATCCCCGGCGTGATCGAACGAAGGAAGGCCAAACGCCATGTCCGCCTATGGCTTCGCCCACCTCCGCAGTCGCAGGGCCCATCCCGACATCCTCGAATACCTGGAGCGCATCCAGGCCACCTTGGACCCGTTCGGCGGCCGCTTCGTCATCCACGGGCCCCCGGCCGAGGTCGTGGAGGGCAACTGGCCCGGCAGCATGGTGCTGATCGAGTTCCCCGGCATGACCGAGGCGCGGGAGTGGTACCGCTCGCCCGCCTACCAGGAGATCCTGCCGCTGCGCGCCGAGCACATCGACGGCGACCTGCTGCTGATCGAGGGCGTCGGCCCGGACTACGACCCACGCGAACGAGCCGCGAAACTGCGCACCCCGGCCACCTGACGCGATTTCGGCCCGCCGTCCCCCGTCCGATACCGTTGACCAGGCACGACACGGTTCGACGCGAGAAGGATGCGCCTGATGGACGACAGCTCTCTGGTCTGGGACGACGGCGCGCTCGTCACCATCGACCAGCGCGGCCTGCCGCACGAGGTGCGTGAACTGCGGCTGAGCACCGTCGACCAAGTGATCGACGCGATCAAGGCGCTGGCCATCCGCGGCGCGCCCGCCATCGGCATCGCGGGCGCGTTCGGCGTCGTCATCGCCACCTCCGCGCACACCGTGGACGGCGTGGTGGACGAGGCGGCGGTGCAGGCCGAGGCGGACCGGATCGCCGCCGCCCGGCCGACCGCGGTGAATCTGGCCTGGGCGGTGCGGCGGGTTCGGACGAAGGTGGGCCACGGCGCGGGCGCGGTCCTCGCCGAGACGCTCGACATGCTCGCCGAGGACGGCCGGGTCAACCGGGCCGCCGCCACCCACGCCGCCGACCTGGTGCAGCGCCTGTGTGCGGACCGGCCGCTGCGTGTGCTCACCCACTGCAACACCGGGCGGCTGGCGACCAGCGCGTTCGGCACCGCCATCGGCACAATGCGGGTGCTGGCCGAGCGCGGCGCGATCGAACAGGTGCTGGTGGACGAGACCCGGCCGCTGTTGCAGGGCGCGCGGCTGACCACCTGGGAACTCGCCGAAGCGGGCATCCCGCACCGGCTCACCATCGATTCCGCCGCGGCCTGGGCGATGGCGACCGGACAGGTCGACTGCGTACTCGTCGGCGCCGACCGGGTCACCGCCAACGGCGACGTCGCCAACAAGATCGGCACCTACGGTCTCGCGCTCGCCGCCCGCCACCACGGCATCCCGTTCGTCGTGGTCGCCCCGGAGTCGACCCGCGACCTGTCGATGGCCACCGGCCATGAGATCGTCGTGGAGGAACGCGCGGCAGCCGAGGTGACCGGATTCGGTGGCGTCGCAACGGCTCCCGAGCACACCGAGGTCTTCAACCCGGCGTTCGACGTCACGCCGGGTGAGCTGGTGACCGCGGTGGTCACGGAGAACGGCGTGGTGCACCGCGGCGATTCGTCACACGGCGCCGCGACCGCGAGCAGCGCCCCCGAACTCGGCTCCGATACGTCGCACGGCGCGGCCATCGCGGACATCGCTCGCGAGCTCTACCGGCGCGGCTGGATGCCGGGCACGGCGGGCAACATCTCGGTGCGCACCGGCGCCACCGCCCTGGTCACCGGAAGCGGGTTGTCCAAAGGCGAACTCACCGAGCGCGACATGGTCACCGTGCGGGTAGCGGACTCCGCGCCCGTGGCAGACCACGGACGCAAACCCTCCGCCGAGACGACGATCCACACCGCCGTCTACCGGACCCGCCCGGCCCAGGCGGTCGTGCACATCCATCCGCCGTTCGCCACCGCACTGGCCACCCGCTCGGCGTCCCCCGGCATGCTCGCGACGCTGCGGATCACCGACTACGAACTGATCAAGGGGCTCGGCGGCGGCGATCCGGCCGTCGCGGAGATCCCGGTCTTCCCGAACTGGCCCGAGGTGCCGCGCATCGGCGCGGACATCGAACGCTACCTTCTCGACCATCCCGGCGCGCTGCCCGTCCTGGTCATCGCCGGTCACGGCATCACCGCGTGGGGCGATGATCTCGCCCAGGCGCGCGATCGCGCCGAATGCCTGGAAGCATTGTGTGAGCTGGTGTCCCGCACCGGCAGTCCGGCGGCGTTCGCCCCGCGCGACGACTTTCTCGAGATTGGACTGACATGACCCTCCTGCAGGTGATGGCCGCGGGCGACGCGGCCGACGTGCGCGTACGCACCAGCGACGACGAGGTGATCGGCACCGAACTGGCGAAGCACGGCGTGACCTTCGGCCGCTGGCCGGTGGTCGAGAACGCCGCCTCGGTGTCTTCCGAGGATCTGCTCGCGCACTACGCGACGAACGTCGCGGAACTGAACGGCTCCGGGCGCTACAAGCACATCGACATCGCCCGCATCCACCCCGACGACGCCGACCCGAAGTGGCCGGAGATCGCCGCGGGTGCGCGCGGGAAGTTCCTCGACGAGCACCGGCACGCCGAGGACGAGGTGCGCTTCTTCGCCGCCGGACGCGGCTGCTTCTATCTGCACCTGGGCGCGGAGGTCTTCGCCGTGGTGTGCGAGGGCGGTGACCTGCTCTCGGTACCCGCGGGCACGCTGCACTGGTTCGACATGGGCGAGCGCCCCGATTTCATCGCCATCCGCTTCTTCGAGGAAGCGGACGGCTGGGTCGGCGACTTCACCGGCGACAAGATCAGCGCGGGCTTCCCCACCCTCGACGAGCTGCTGACCGCGCCGTGATCGACGCCGTCGTCGTCGATATCGAGGGCACCACCAGCCCCACCGCCGCGGTCCGCGAAGACCTGTACGGCTATACCCGGCAACGGCTCCCGGAGTGGCTGGCCGAGAACGGCTCCACGAACGCGGCTCCCGTGCTGGCCGCGACCAGGGAGCTGGCCGGACGCCCGGACGCGGGCCCGGAGGAAGTCGCCGGGATCCTGCGCGAGTGGCTCGACACCGACGTCAAGGCCGAGCCGCTCAAGACCGCGCAGGGCCTGATCTGCGCGGAGGGCTTCCGCGGCGGCGCACTGCACGGCGAGTTCTTCCCGGACGTGCCACCGGCGCTCGCCGCGTGGCACGCCGCGGGCCTGGCGCTGTACGTCTACTCCTCGGGATCGATACGCAATCAGCGGGATTGGTTCGCCTTCGCGCGCGGCGGCAGCCTGTCCGAGCTGATCAGCGGGTACTTCGATCTATCGACGGCGGGCGGCAAGCGCGAGTCGTCCTCCTACGACAAGATCGCGGGCTCGATCGGCGCGCCCGCCGAACGCATCCTGTTCCTGTCCGATCATCCGGACGAACTCGATGCCGCTGTCGCCGCGGGGTGGCGAGTCGTCGGCCTCGCCCGGCCCGGCGAGCCCAATCCGCCTCGGCCGCCGCACCGCTGGGTCGACACGTTCGCCGACATCGATCCCGCCGCCCCGGCCTGAGACAACGGCCGACGCGTTCATCCGCCTATGCCGCAACCACTTTCGTTTTCTACCTCGCCGAGGCTTCCAGGTGACGCGGCACCGGCTGGCCGCGCAGACCGGTCGATGCGAAGCGTGATCGCCTGCGTCTCAGCGAGCTTCAGGATCGACGGCCAGGACCGAGCGGCCGCCGTCGACGGGCAGGGTGGCTCCGTTGACGAAGCCGCCGTCGGTGGAGAGCAGGAATTCGACAGCGGCGGCGATCTCGTCGCCGGTCGCGACGCGCCCCAGCGGGTGTAGTGCCGCCATATCGCGTTCGACGGCGGCCGCGTCCTCGGCGGACAGCGTGGACAGATACTCCGCATAGCGTTCCGTGGCCACGGACCCGGGAGCGACGGCGTTCACCCGGATTCCGCTTCGTCCGTACTCCACCGCCAACGCCCTGGTCAGCCCTTCGATCGCCGCCTTGGCCGTGCTGTAGGGCAGCGCGCCGGGCACCGCTCGGCGCGCTTGGTGCGAGCTGATATTCACGATCGCCCCGCCCGCGCCCGCGGCCAGGAATCGGCGCACCGCCGCGCCGCAACCGACCACCACGGGCCGCAGGTTCGTGTCGATGAGCTCCAGGACACAATCCGCCCCATGGGAATCGAGCGACGCGTCACGGAACACGCCCGCGTTGTTGACCCATCCGGCGAACGTCCCCAACTCCTGCGCGCGATCGGCGGCCCGTTCGGCGGTCTCCTCGGCGCCCGCGTCGCCCGCCACGACGGTGACCCGTCCGACCGCCCAGGACAGCGACTCCGCGTCGCGCTCCACCACCACCACCGCGTGCCCGCGAGCCAGCAGTCGAGCCACGATCGCGCGGCCGATTCCGCGTCCGCCACCGGTCACCACGTAGGACAGTGTCATCCGGTCGATGGTAGACAGACGAGCCATCGGGACGGCGTGGACCGCTCGGCGCCAGACGAATTCGTGGACGGCGATTCCTGGAACCACGCGAGGAAGGACAATTTCTCGCAGTGTCTGGCGAATTCTCAGCGAATTGTGATTGTGCTTACAATACGCTGTCAGGAAACCTCGGCCGAAACACTGCGGAACGGATAAGCGGGGTGACCCGGACAGCCGCTCCATTGTGTTAACAAATGTAAAGCACTGGAGAACCGGCCGTTTCCAAAGCATCACCGACGCGGGCCCGGGTGCGCTCCTCCGCTTCGATTCCGTCCAGTTCAGAGCGGGTTCGCCCTGGTCGACCCACCGGACCACCCTGGGAAGCCGCGCACTACCGTGACCGGGAGGTTGCGCCGATCTCACAACTCACCACGCTCTCGAATGGGCTGTGAGAAAGAGGTTTGGCCAGCCGTGCGCGCCTCTTTACAGTCGGAACATCCACCCGATCGCACAGCTCGAAGGGGACGTCGTGGTTAATTCCCGCACCCAGGGTCACGCACCCTCCGCCCCGGCCGCCGACGCCGGGGACGCGCTCTTGCGGCTGGGGAAGTACTTCCACCGGGGCGAGGTGTCGTCCGATCAGCGGACGCTGCACAAGGTCGGCGGGCGCAGCGCCGACGAGTTCTACCGCGATCGCTGGTCCCACGACAAGGTGGTGCGCTCCACGCACGGCGTGAACTGCACCGGCTCGTGCTCGTGGAAGATCTACGTGAAAGACGGTGTGATCACCTGGGAGTCGCAGCAGACCGACTACCCGTCGGTGGGCGCCGACAAGCCGGAGTACGAGCCGCGCGGCTGTCCCCGCGGCGCGTCGTTCTCCTGGTACACCTACTCGCCCGCCCGCGTGCGCTACCCCTACGTGCGCGGCACGTTGCTCGAGCTGTACCGGGAAGCCAAGTCCCGGCTCAAGGATCCGGTGCTGGCCTGGGCCGACGTCGTCGAAGACCCGGAGAAGGCGCGCAGCTACAAGGCCGCCCGGGGCAAGGGCGGATTCGTGCGCGCCGAGTGGTGGGAGGCGGCCGAGATCGCCGCCGCCGCACACGTCTACACGATCAAGCAGTACGGCCCGGACCGGGTGGCCGGGTTCTCGCCGATTCCGGCCATGTCCATGGTCAGCCACGCCGTCGGCGCCCGGTTCATCTCGCTGCTCGGCGGCTCCATGCTGTCGTTCTACGACTGGTACGCCGACCTGCCGGTGGCCTCGCCGCAGGTGTTCGGCGACCAGACCGACGTGCCCGAGTCGGCGGACTGGTTCGACGCCGGTTAC
This sequence comes from Nocardia sp. NPDC047654, assembly GCF_043205035.1. Classification (NCBI taxonomy): domain Bacteria; kingdom Bacillati; phylum Actinomycetota; class Actinomycetes; order Mycobacteriales; family Nocardiaceae; genus Nocardia; species Nocardia sp. NPDC047654. The sequence continues at coordinate 50,869 of NZ_JBIDDF010000001.1, read as the reverse complement.
CTCATCATGTGGGGCTCGAACGTGCCGGTCACCCGCACACCGGACGCGCACTACATGACCGAGGCCCGCTACCGGGGCCAGAAGGTGGTCGTGGTCTCCCCCGACTACGCCGACAACACGAAGTTCGCCGACGAGTGGGTGCCCGCGCGCCCCGGCACCGACGCGGCCCTCGCCATGGCGATGGGTCACGTGGTGCTGAAGGAGTTCTTCGTCGAGAAGACCACGCCGCGCTTCCTCGACTACATCAAGCGCTTCACCGACCTGCCGTTCCTCATCACCCTCGACGAGCGCGACGGGGCCTACGTCCCCGGCAAGTTCCTCACCGCCGCCGACCTGGGCCGCACCGGCGAGGGCGTGCAGTTCCAGACGGTGCTGCTGGACGCGCAGGCGCAGCCGGTGGTGCCGAACGGCTCGCTCGGCCATCGTTTCGGCGACGAGGGGGCCGGGCGCTGGAACCTCGATCTCGGGGACGTCGATCCCCTCCTGAGTCTGTACGGCCGCACCGACGACGCTGCGGCTGTACGGATTCCCCGGTTCGACAGCGACACTCCCGGCGTGCTCACCCGCGGCGTGCCGGCCACGACCGTCGCGGGCAGGCGCGTCACCACGGTCTTCGACCTGTTGCTCGCGCAATACGGCGTCGGCCGCGACGGTCTGCCCGGCACGTGGCCCAGCGGCTACGACGACGCGGACGAGCCCTACACCCCGGCCTGGCAGGAAGCCATCACCGGAGTGCCCGCCGTGCAGGCCCAGCGCATCGCGCGCGAGTTCGCCGACAACGCCGAGCGTTCCGGCGGCCGCTCGATGATCCTGATGGGCGCGGGCACCAACCACTGGTTCCACTCCGACCAGATCTACCGCGCGTTCTTCACCCTGACCCTGCTGACCGGCTGCCAGGGCGTGAACGGCGGCGGCTGGGCGCATTACGTCGGGCAGGAGAAGTGCCGCCCGGTGACCGGCTGGTCCACCCTGGCCTTCGGCCTGGACTGGCAGCGCCCGCCACGGCAGATGCAGGGCACGGTGTTCTGGTATCTCACCAACGACCAATGGCGCTACGACCCGTTCACCGCCGAGCCGTTCGCCTCGCCTCTGGGCACGGGCAAGTTCGCCGGCCGCACCGCCGCCGACAACATCGCCCTCGCCACCCGGCTGGGCTGGATGCCCAGCTATCCGACCTTCGACCGCAACCCGCTCGACCTGGTGGACGAGGCCGAGGCCGCGGGCAAGACCGCTCCAGAGCACGTGGTGGACGGGCTGAAGTCCGGCGACCTGCGGTTCGCCTGCGAGGACCCGGACGCGCCGGAGAACTTCCCGCGGTGCCTGACCGTGTGGCGGGCGAACCTGCTCGGGTCCTCGGGCAAGGGCAACGAGTACTTCCAGCGTCATCTGCTGGGCGCCGACTCCAATCTGCAGACCACCGACGCCACCGGCGTGCGGCCGCAGGAGCTGACCTGGCGGGAGACCGCGGCCACCGGCAAGCTGGATCTGCTGCTGTCGCTGGACTTCCGGATGACCAGCACCACGCTGTTCTCCGACATCGTGCTGCCCGCCGCCACCTGGTACGAGAAGCACGACCTGTCCTCCACCGACATGCACCCGTTCGTGCACGCCTTCTCCCCGGCCATCTCGCCGCCCTGGGAGGCCAAGACCGACTTCGATGCCTTCCACCGGATCGCCCGCGGGTTCTCCTGGATGGCCGAGAAGCATCTCGGCAAGCGCAAGGACATCGTCGCGGTGCCGTTGCAGCACGACTCGCCGGACGCGACGGCCCAGGCGGGCGGTCGCGTGCTGGACTGGAAAGCCGGTGAGTGCGAACCGATTCCGGGCAAGACCATGCCGAAACTGGTCGTGGTCGAACGCGACTACCCGAAGCTGGCGGAGAAGATGGCCGCGCTCGGGCCGCTGATCGACACGCTGGGCGTCACCACCAAGGGCGTCACCACCTATCCCGACCAGGAGGTCGAGTACCTCGCCGGAGTGAACGGCACGATCGTGTCCGGTGTGGCGCAGGGCCGCCCGTCGCTGGCCAAGGACACCCACGCGGCCGAGGCGATCCTCGCGTTGTCGGGCACCACGAACGGCCGTCTGGCCGTGGAGGGTTTCCACGCGCTGGAACGCCGCACCGGCACCAAGCTGGCCGACCTGGCCGCGGAGCACGAGGGCAAGCGGATCACCTTCGCCGACACCCAGGCCCGCCCGGTCCCGGTGATCACATCGCCGGAGTGGTCGGGCAGCGAGACCGGCGGACGCCGCTACTCGCCGTTCACCATCAACACCGAGCGGCTCAAGCCCTGGCACACGCTCAGTGGGCGCCAGCACTTCTACCTCGATCACGACTGGATGATCGAGCTCGGCGAGCAGCTGCCGATCTTCCGCCCGCCGCTGGACATGACCGCCCTGTTCCACGAGCCCTCGATCGGCGACGTCGGCGACAAGGGCGTCACCGTGCGCTACCTGACCCCGCACTCGAAGTGGTCGATCCACTCCGCCTACCAGGACAACCTGCACATGCTGACGCTCTCGCGCGGCGGGCAGACGATCTGGATGTCCGATCGCGACGCGGCGAAGATCGGTGTGGCCGACAACGACTGGATCGAGGCGATCAACCGCAACGGCATCGTGGTGGCCCGCGCCATCGTCAGCCACCGGATGCCCGAGGGCACCGTGTTCATGTACCACGCCCAGGACCGCGCGGTGGACGTGCCGCGCATCGAGGGCATCGGCGAGGACACCAAGGGCCGGGGCAAGCGCGGCGGCATCCACAACGCGCTCACCCGCATCATGATCAAGCCCTCCCACCTCATCGGCGGCTACGCGCAGCAGTCCTTCGCGCTGAACTACCACGGCCCCACCGGAAATCAGCGCGACGAGGTCACGACGATCCGCAAACGGTCGCAGGAAGTGGAGTACTGACATGGGCGAGGGCGACACGCGGGCCCACACGCACCTACCGGCGCAAGAAGGCGGTACTGACATGGGCGACGGCGGCACCCGGACCCACCACGCACCTACCGACGCAGGAAAGCGGTACTGACATGCGAGTCATGGCACAGCTGGCCATGGTGATGAACCTGGACAAGTGCATCGGCTGCCACACCTGTTCGGTCACCTGCAAGCAGGCCTGGACCAATCGCGGCGGCACCGAGTACGTCTGGTTCAACAACGTGGAGACCCGGCCCGGACAGGGCTATCCGCGGCAATACCAGGATCAGGAGAAGTGGAAGGGCGGCTGGACGCTGAACAAGCGCGGCAAGCTCACCCTGAAGTCCGGCTCCCGGCTGAAGCGGCTGCTGAACATCTTCGCCAACCCGGATCTGCCCACGGTCGAGGACTACTACGAGCCGTGGAGCTACGACTACGACAACCTGCTGTCCTCGCCGCCGATCGACACCACGCCGGTCGCACGGCCCAAATCGCTGATCACCGGTGAGGACACGAAGGTCACCTGGGGCGCCAACTGGGACGACGACCTCGGCTCGGGTCCCGAGCAGGTCGGCAAGGACCCGCTGCTGGCGAAACTGTCCGATCAGGTGAAACTGGAGTTCGAAGAGACCTTCATGTTCTACCTGCCGCGGATCTGCGAGCACTGCCTCAATCCGTCGTGCGCGGCGTCGTGCCCCTCCGGCGCGATCTACAAGCGCGCCGAGGACGGCATCGTGCTGGTGGACCAGGACAAGTGCCGCGGCTGGCGGCAGTGCGTGTCCGGCTGCCCGTACAAGAAGATCTACTTCAACCACAAGACGGGCAAGGCGGAGAAGTGCACCTTCTGCTACCCGCGTGTGGAGGTCGGCATCCCGACGGTGTGCTCGGAGACCTGCGTCGGGCGATTGCGCTACATCGGCGTGATGCTCTACGACGCCGACGCCGTGCTGGAGGCCGCGTCGGTCACCGAGGACGCCGATCTCTACCCGTCCCAGCTCGGTGTGTTCCTCAATCCCCATGATCCGCGCGTGATCGCCGAGGCGGAGCGCGCCGGGATCTCGCCGGAATGGATTCAGGCCGCCCAGGATTCGCCGGTCTACAAGCTGATCGTGGACTACCAGATCGCGCTGCCGCTGCATCCGGAGTACCGCACCATGCCGATGGTCTGGTACGTGCCGCCGCTGTCGCCGGTGGTGGACGTGCTCACCGAGACCGGGCACGACGGCGAGAACGCGTCGAACCTGTTCGGCGCCATCGACGCGCTGCGCATTCCGGTGGAGTACCTGGCCGAGCTGTTCACCGCGGGGGACGTGGGCCCGGTGCGCGCGTCGTTGCAGCGCCTGGCGGCGATGCGTTCGTTCATGCGGTCGGTGAACCTCGGGGAGGAGCCCGATCCCTCGATCGCGCCCTCGGTGCGGCTGGAGCCGGAGGAGATCGAGGCGATGTACCGGCTGCTGGCCATCGCCAAGTACGAGCATCGCTACGTCATCCCGACCGGCGCGGGAGCCCGCGCGCACGAATTGGATTCGCTGGCCACCGGATGCAGCCTGGACACCGACGGCGGGCCGGGCATGACGGCGTTCGACCAGATGGTGGAGAAGTTCCACCTCACCGACTCCAACGGCGCCGCGCCGCAGGAGAAGTCGTCCCGGATCAATCTGCTGAACTGGGACGGGAAGAGCACCGACGGTTTGCTGCCGAGCAACGGCGCCGTCAACGGCAACGGGCACGCCAACGGCACGGGCAACGGGCACGCCAACGGGCACGCGGATGGCGCGAGCAGCGCCGTCGCCGGTGATCCCACCTCGACTCCGACCGGAGCGGGGCGATGAGCCTGCTGAAACTGCGGCGCCGCCCGGAACCGGCGGTCGAACTGGCCCAGCGCGACCGTCAGTTGGTCTGGCGGATCGCCGCGCTGCTGCTGGACTACCCCGGCGAGCAGACGCTGGCCATGGTCGACCAGTTGGCGACCGCCGCGACCGCCCTACCGGACGAAGTGCGCGCCCACCTGGACGAATGCCTCGACTACCTGCGGAAGACTCCGCCGCTGGAACTAGCCGCGGACTACGTCGCGACCTTCGACATGCGCCGCCGCGCCAGCCTGCACCTGACCTTCTACGCCTACGGCGACACCCGCAAGCGCGGGATGGCGCTGCTGCGGTTCAAGCACGCCTACCGGCACGCCGGTGTCGAACTCGGTGACGAAGAGCTGCCCGACCACCTGCCCGTGCTGCTGGAGTTCGCCGCCACCGTCGATCCGATCGGCGGCGAACGGCTGCTCGGCGAGCACGTTCCGGTGCTGGAGCTGCTGCGGCTTTCGCTGTCGGACAACGGCTCCCCTTATGCCGGAGTGCTCGCGGCGATCGGGGCGACGCTGCCGCCGCCGACCACCGCGGATCGCAGGCGCATCGCCGAACTCGCCGCCCAGGGCCCGCCCGAAGAGGAAGTCGGATTGGAACCCTTCGCGATGGACCCCTCCCTGTTCGACGGATCGGAAGGCCGACGATGAACGCAACGCCGAACCTGCCGATCGCCCTGTGGCTGATCCTGCCGTACATCGCGTTCACCTCGTTCGTGCTCGGGCACCTGTGGCGCTACCGCAACGACCAGTTCGGCTGGACCACGCGCTCTTCACAGATGTACGAGAGCCGCCTGCTGCGCCTGGGCAGCCCGCTGTTCCACTTCGGCATGCTCGGGGTGTTCGGCGGGCACGTGCTCGGCGTGCTGATCCCGGAATCGTGGACCTCGGCCGTGGGGATCTCCGAGCACCTCTACCATGTGATCGCCGTCGCGGCGGGCTCGGTGGCCGGTCTCGCCGTGCTGGCGGGCGTGGGCATCCTGCTCTACCGGCGTTTCACCGTGCCCGCCGTCCGCAAGGCGACGACCGGCAACGACAAGCTGATGTACGCGCTGCTGGCCGCCGCGCTGGTCACCGGCCTGCTCAACACGTGGGGCAGCAATCTGCTGTGGGGCACCTACAACTACCGCGAAACGGTCTCGCCCTGGTTCCGCAGCCTGTTCACGCTCGCCCCTGAGCCCGAACTCATGGTGGACACGCCGTGGACCTTCCAGCTGCACGGTTTGGTCGTGCTCGCGCTGATCGGGCTGTGGCCCTACACCCGGTTGGTGCACATGTTCAGTGCGCCCGTCGGCTACTTGATGCGGCCGTACGTGATCTACCGCAGCAAGGAATACGACGCTCCCGACAAGCGCCGTTACGCCCGGGCATGGGACGCGCCCGTCACTCCCGAACGCTGGCGTTAGAGACGCCGCGCATGAAGACCCCGTCCGGACAATGGCGTCCGGGCGGGGTCTTCCGCGTCGGGCGGGGCGTCGCGGCGGCGCTCGACCGGTCGGCGGGGCGGTGCCCGAAGGGTCAGGCGTTGTCGTAGGCGTCTTGCAGCACCTTGACGTCCAGCTTGGACATCGACCGCAGGGCGGTGCCGACGGCGATGGTCTTGGCGGGATCCTCGCCGCCCATCAGCTTCGGCAGCGCCGCGGGCACGACCTGCCAGGGCAGGCCGTAGCGGTCGGCCAACCAGCCGCACGGCCCGGGCTCGCCGCCGTCGGCGGTGAGGGCGTCCCACAGGCGATCGATCTCGTCCTGAGTGTCCACGACCACCTGCAGTGACGCGGCATCGGTGAGCGGGTGGTCCGGCCCGCCGTTCATCAGCGTGACCTGGTGACCGTCGAGATCCAGCGAGACGATGAACGCCGACCCATCGGAGTTGCGGGAGACCTCGACCACCCGCGAGTTCGGAATCACCGAGACGTACAAGGCGGCGGCTTCCTCGGCGGCGTTGTCGAACCAGAAGAAGGTGTTGACGGACATGATGTGCTCCTGCGCTGTGGTGTGACTCGCTGTCACCTACCGGTCGGAGCCACCCGTCCGTCTTCGACATAGTTCGCGAACATTCTCGAAAAATTTTTCCGGGAGCGTCGCCCACTCTGGGCCAGATGATCGCTGGGAGGGCTTCGATAGCCCTCCAATTCGCAGCTTTTCGCAGGCAGAACCATCGACCCATCGGGGTAACCAGGCATACGCTGAAGTTTGGCCCCGGCGATGTGGTCTATCCCACTTTCGGGGACTCGTGTCTCAGCGCCCCGACTCCGCCGGTGCAGTGGCCGTCGAGGCGAGCAAGGGAGTTAGCAATGAAGGGTGGAGGAAGAATCGCGCTGGGGGTGGGCGTCGGATACCTGCTGGGCCGCACTCGCAAGATGCGCTTCGCGTTGTCACTGGCGGGCGCCGCGATGGCCAAGCGGTCCGGAGGAACGACCGGAGACCTGCTCGAGCGCGGGACGTCGCTGCTCAAATCGTCGCCCGAGTTGTCCAAGATCACCGACACCGTGCGCGGCGAGTTGCTCGGCGCGGCACGGTCCGCCGCGGTCACCGCGGCGAGCAACCGGCTCGATGCGCTGAACGCCCGGTTGCAGCAGGGTTCGACGCTGCTCGCGGACGAGGATCGAGACGGCTCCCGGGAGACGGATTCCGGCGAGGACGAGTACGACGACGAACAAGCGTCCGCCGAGGACGAGGAGCAGACGTCCTCCGACGAGGATCAGGATCAGGATCAGGATCTCGAGGACGAGTACGAGGAAGACGAGGACGACACCGACCAGCCCGCGGACGAGGACGAGGACGCCGCCGAGCGACCCGCCGCGCGGCCGCGCGCTCGCCGGTCGGGCGCCTCCGCCAAGCGCGGAGCGGGCTCCCGGACCGCGGACCGTTCGTCCGGCTCCGCGGATCGCAAGCCGACCGGAACCCGTGGACGTCGTAGTCGCTCCGATGCCGACGACGCGCCGCCCGTGCGTCGCACAAGGAGATGAGTCCGATGGCGAAGACGTTGCGCGACGCGACAGCCGGAGTCGGCAAACTGGCGACCGACACGGCGGACCGGGCCACCAAAACCGCGACCCGAGCGGGTTCGACCGCCAAGAAAGCGGGATCGAGCGCCGGGAAGAAGGCCCCACCGGCCAAACCGACCGGCCTTCTGCAGGAATCGATGCAGAACCTCGCCGGGACCCTGGCCGACCGGGCGGTGTCCGGGCTGACGAACAAGGTGTCGCAGACCGCGGGCCGGTTGACCGAGTACGCCGAGAGCGGTAGCGGCAATCTGCTGTCGGCAGTGACCGGCGTGGAGAAGCTCGCCGGCGGCGCCTCGCCGTTGCAGGCGGCCATGAGCATGGGCAAGAGCAAGATCGGCCACACGCTGCGCCAAGGGTTCGAATCGGCGAAAGAGGCGCTGACCGGCGGCAAGGGCAAAGGTGGCGGCAAGAAGATCAAGCTGACCAATATCGTCGAGCACATCGACGTCGGCGTTCCCCTCGACCTGGCCTACGACCAGTGGACCCAGTTCGCGGACTTCCCGAAGTTCACCAAGAAGCTCGAGCAAGTCGAGCAGATGGCCGACGAGAAGCTCAGCTGGACCGGCAAAGTGTTCTGGTCCAGGCGCACCTGGGAATCCACGATTCTCGAGCAGGTGCCGTTCGAGCGGATCGTCTGGCGTTCCAAGGGCCCCAAGGGCTACATCGATGGCGCGGTCACCTTCCACGAGATCACGCCGAGCTATACCCGCATCCTCGTGGTGCTGGAATACCACCCCAAAGGGTTCTTCGAGAAGACCGCCAACATGTGGCGCGCGGCCGGTCGCCGGTGCCGCTTGGAACTCAAGCACTTCCAGCGGCACGTCATGACCGAGGCGGTGTTGCATCCCGACGACATCGTCGGCTGGCACGGCGAGATCCGCGACAGCGAGGTCGTCAAGGACGACGAGACCGCACGACGCGAGGAGGAGGAAGAGAACACCGAGGAAGACCGAGCGGACGACGAGGCGTCCGCTGACGAAGAACCGGACGAAGAACCGGACGAAGAGCCCGACGAGGAGCCCGACGAGGAGCCGGACGAAGAAGACGAGACCGACGAGCAAGAATCCGACGAGCGCGACGAGAGCGAGGACGAGGAGGAGGAGGAGGACGAATCCGAGCCGCCCCGCCGTCGCCCGGCCGCTCGCCGCACCACCGTGACCCGCCGGTCGCGCGAGAGGCGAGGAGCACACACATGACCATCGAACCCGCAGGCGGAGGCGGCGGTGGCGGAGCAGGCACGATGGCGCGCCCGAACTCCTCCAGCCTGGCCGACGTGATCGACACGATTCTCGACAAAGGCCTGGTCATCGACGCGTTCGCACGCGTGTCGCTGGTCGGCATCGAACTGGTGACCATCGACGCCCGCGTCGTGGTGGCCAGTGTCGACACCTATCTGCGTTTCGCCGAGGCCGTCAACCGGCTGGAGATCTCCACCAGCGAACCGAAGGGTCTGACCGACATCGTCGGCGACGTCACCCAGGGCGCGGCGAAGCACAAGACGAGCGGCGCGCTCGAGGCGGCGGGCGAGAAGGTCATGGACTTTCTCGGCGACGTACAGGACAAGCGTCAGACGGCGAGCCGGCCCAGGCGCAAGGAGGATTGATGACTACCGCTCGAGCCGCCGTGTATGTCTACGGCATCGTGCCCGCCGATGTGGAGCCCGAGCCGCATGCCACCGGCGTCGGCGATCCTCCTGGCGAGGTCGGTGTGGTGCGCCACGGCGAGATCGCCGCGCTGATCAGCACGCTCGAATCCGATCGGCCGCTGGGCACACCCGATGACCTCACCACGCACGCCGAGCTGCTGGACGGCTCTGCGGCCGTGGCCCCGGTGCTGCCGCTGCGGTTCGGCGCGGTCATGACCGACACCGAGGCGGTGGAGAACGAATTGCTCGAGGCGAACGAGGAAGAATTCCGCTCCGCGCTGGAGCAACTCGAGGGCCGTGCGCAGTTCGTGGTCAGAGGGCGCTACGTCGAGAACACCATCTTGCGCGAACTCCTCGACGAGAACGCCGAGGCCGCCCGGCTGCGCGAGGAGATCCGCGACAAACCGGAGGATGCCACCCGCAATGCCCGGATCGCGCTGGGCGAGCTGATCAATCAGTCCATCGAGGCCAAGCGAGCCGAGGACACCCGCAAGGTGGTCGCCGAACTCGAGCAGTTCGAGCCACTCGTCAACCAGCGGGAGCCCACCCATGAGGAAGAGGCCGTCCACATCGCGGTGCTGGTGGAGCTGGCCCGGCAGGAAGAGCTGGAGGAAACGCTGCGCCGGCTCGGCGAGGAGTGGGACGGCCGCGTGGAGCTGAACCTGCTCGGTCCGATGGCGGCCTACGACTTCGTCACCAAGCGCACACCCGAGGGGTGAGACATGGGTCTGCTGTCGACGATCTTGTCATTGCCCGTCGCACCGGTCCGCGGCGTCATCTGGTTGGGCGAAGTGATCCAGGACCAGGTGGACCAGAAGATGCACGACCCCGCCACCATGCGGCGGGAACTCGAGGAGATCGATGCGGCCGCGGCAGCCGGTCAACTGTCCGAAGAAGAGCGGAAGCAAGCGCAGCAGGCGGTCCTGGATCGCATGACCGGTCGGCAAGCGTGATCGCGATCGACCGGAAGGAGTGACTCGCGTGGCACGCAAGACCACTTCCGAAGACTTCGAAGACGTGCATTCGGCTTCCGACGAACCACCTCCCCTCACCACGGCTCAGGCGGTCGCGGTGGCGGTGGAACTCTTCGTGGAACTGACCTCGAAACAGGTGCAGGGCGTCACCTCGATGGAACCGACCGAGGACGGCTGGCAGGTGGAGATCGAAGTGCTCGAGGACCGCCGCATCCCCTCGTCGGCGGACATTCTCGCGCTCTACGAGGTCGAGATCGATCTCGACGGGAACTTGCTGGCCTACCGCCGGACCAGACGCTACGCCCGCGGCAGCACCGATATCGGAAGGGCTCGGCAATGACGGTGGTCGGCGGCGGATCGTCCGCACCGCAGCCGTACGGAGGCGGCGGCCATTCGTCGACGAACCTCGCCGACATCCTCGAGCGGGTGCTCGACAAGGGCCTGGTGATCGCGGGCGACATCCAGGTGAACCTGCTCGACATCGAACTGCTCACGATCAAACTGCGATTGGTGATCGCGTCCTTGGAGACGGCCAAGTCGGTGGGCATCGACTGGTGGGAGACCGATCCCTGGCTCAACAGCAAGGCCCACACGCTGGAACGGCAGGATCACGATCTCGAACTCGAGAATCGGGAGCTGCGCGACCGGATCGCCGAGCTGGAGGCCGCGAACCGACAACGTCAACCGATCGAGCGCCGCCGCGAGCCGAGGGAAGACCGGTCGTGACCGAGGGGCTCTGCGTCTGGCTGTACGCGGTGACGTCCAGCCTCGACGGCGCGGGGGAAACGGTCGAGCTGACCGGCGTCGCGGGAGAGCCGGTGCGCTCGGTGGTCTCGGACGATCTGGCCGCGGTCGTCGGCTCGGTGCCGCTGAACGTGTTCGGGGAACAGCCGCTCCGGCGGAATCTGGAGGATCTCGACTGGCTGGAGGGGACGGCCAGGGCGCACGATGCCGTCGTGGCGGCCTTGGTGCGCCGCGGTCCCACCGTCCCGCTCCGACTGGCCACCGTCTTCCGCGACGACGACCGGGTGCGCGACCTGCTCGCCGAGCGGCGAGCGGACTTCGCCGCGGCGCTGGCGCTGGTGAGCGGCCGCACCGAGTGGGGCGTGAAAGCGTACGGCGATCGCGCGGCACTCACCGCCGCCGTGGCCGAGGCCCGCGCCGGAGGCGAAGGCGGCGCGAGCGGCGCGGGCGCGGCATACCTGGCCCGACGCCGTGCGCAACTGTCCGCACAGGAAACCGTGGAGCGCGACGCGGCGGAGCGCGCCGAGGAGATCCACACCCGCCTGGTGCGCCAGGCCGCGGCGGGACGACGTCAAGCGCTGACCGATCCGGCACTGAGTGGCCGCCGGGACTGGATGGTGCTCAACGGGACCTACCTCGTGGACGACGATCGCACCGACGACTTCGCCGCGACCGTCACCGCGCTGAGCGCCGAGTTCCCCGGCATACGCCTCGAGATCACCGGCCCGTGGCCGCCGTACTCGTTCGCGGGCGTGGAACGAGAGCCGGCATGAGCCGGGTCGCCCGGCGGGTCGACGACGAGCGCCGTGTCGCGCTGGTCGACCTGCTGGATCGGGTACTCGCCGGCGGCGTGTTGATCACCGGCGATATCAAGCTCGCCATCGCGGACGTCGACTTGGTCCAGATCTCGCTGCGGGCTCTCATCTCCTCGATCAGCACCCTGTCCGCGCCACTCGGGCCCGCGACGCGCGACGCCCTGGAACCACCCGGCGATGACTGAATTCGGCGGCATCCCACCGCGTATCGACACCGAACCCGAATCCGTCGAGCGCGGGTTGGTGAGCCTCGTCCTCACCTTGGTGGAGCTGCTCCGGCAGCTCATGGAGCGCCAAGCCATCCGCCGCGTCGACGCGGGCGACCTCACCGATACCCAGATCGAGCGCATCGGCACCACCCTCATGCTGCTCGAACAACGCATGGAAGAACTGCGCGACCACTTCGGCCTCACCCCCGAAGACCTCAACATCGACCTGGGCCCCCTCGGCACCCTCCTCCCGCGCGACACACCCTGACTGCTCGTGCGCGTCATCGTTTCGACAGCACGGCGACAGCGTCTCGAGATCGGAGCCGCGGTCAGCCGCGCCCGGCCACTCGGCGACCTCCGGCCCCGGTGACGGCCTCGCCTCCGCCTCGAGTCGAGGGCGCGGTCCGGGTGCGGCAGGATTGGGGTCACCATGACCGGCAACGATGATCTCTCCCCCGGCGGCCGCCGGTCGCACATCGCCCGCCTCGCGCTGTTCGGCGCGGTCCTGCTCGTGATGTTCTATCTCGTCGCCGTCGCGCGGGTGATCGATGTCGAGGGTGTGCGCGGGGTGGTCGCGGCGGCAGGGCCTGCGGCGCCGTTCGCGTACGTGATGGTCTCGGCTGTCCTCGGTGCCGTCTTCGTTCCCGGGCCGCTGCTGGCCGCCGGGAGCGGCCTACTGTTCGGGCCGCTGGTGGGGACGTTCGTGACGCTGGGCTCGGCGGTGGGCACGGCGCTCATCACCAGCTTCCTCGGGCGGCGAGCGGGGCGCGGGAGTGCGCGCGCGCTACTCGGCGCCGAGCGTGCCGAGCGCATCGACGCCCGGATCGAGCGGCGCGGCTTGTGGGCCGTGGTCGGCCAGCGCTTCCTTCCGGGGATCTCCGACGCGCTGGCGTCGTACGTCTTCGGCGCGTTCGGCATCCCGTTGTGGCAGATGGCGGTCGGCGCGTTCATCGGATCGGCGCCGCGAGCCTTCGTCTACACCGCGCTCGGCGCCTCGATCGGTGATCTGTCGGCCCCCCTGGCCTACACCGCGATCGCCGTGTGGTGTGTCACGGCGATCATCGGTGCTTTCGCCGCCCATCGCGGATATCGGAGCTGGCGCGGCCGGGGTGCACGTCACGAGGCCGAACCGGTGCTCGACCGCGACCCGGAGCCGGGCAGCTGAACTACGTGTAGGTGGGAGACCAGGCGATTCCGCCGTCTTCGATCAACGATCACCACGGCTCGGTTCCCGCATCCTGGCGGGTGCTCGCCCAGGGGTATTTACTGAGATGAACGGCCGAGTTCGCAGAGGCCGGCCGACGGCTCTTCGAGGTATGTATGCCGGTATGGCGACTACGCGAGTTCCGTGACGATGATCTGGATCAGGCGATCCAGATCTGGGAGCAGAGCCGTGTGCCTACGACGGACGAGCCGGTCTTCGCGCTGGCGGAGGTGACGGCGGCGGCGCGAGCGGGGCAGCCGGCCGTGGTGGCCGAGGTCGGTGGCGAGATGGTCGGGATGGCGGTCGCTCAGATCCATGGCGAGCGGGCCTGGGTCCTGCTCGTGGCGCTGGCGGCGCGGTGGCGGGGACGCGGGCTCGGCAGCGCGCTGCTGGCCGATCTGGAACGGCGGCTGCGCTCCAATGGCGTGCGACGGATCTGCACCCTCGTTCCCGAGGGCGCCACGGGGTCCGTGGCGTTCGAGAATTCCGGATACGCGCGCCGGGCGGGCCTCGTCTACTACGAGCTGCTGGAGCCGTTGGCCCCCGCCCAGTCCACCCTGCTGACCGAACTGGGCGGGCGGCTGCTCCCGCGGGGACTGTGGCAGTCGATGGCCGGGATGGAACGAGAAAAGGAGATCATCGAACGCAGGGTCGTGTTGCCCTTGGCGAATCCCGATGTGGCCGAGCGGTATCGGGTTCTGCCGCCCAAGAGTGTCATCCTCTTCGGGCCACCGGGGACCGGCAAGACCAGCTTCGCGAAAGCGGTCGCTTCCCGCCTCTGTTGGCCGTTCGTCGAACTGTTTCCCTCCCGGTTGGCCGCGGCGGCGACCGGAGGGCTCGCGGCCTCGCTGCGCGAGGTCTTCGCCGACCTGGCCGAACTCGACGAGCTGTTGCTGTTCATCGATGAGGTGGAGGAGATCGCGGGTACACGTTCGGGTACGGCGACGAGCCCGGCGCACGGGGTCACCAACGAGCTGCTCAAGCTCATTCCGACGTTCCGGGAGAACTACAGTCGCCTGCTGATCTGCGCGACGAACTCGGTCCGCGCGCTGGACCCGGCATTCCTGCGGCCCGGTCGATTCGACTACGTGATCCCGATCGGCCCGCCCGACGCACCCGCGCGGAAGGCGATCTGGCGACGCTATCTCGGCCCCGCCGCCGAGACTGTCGACCTCGATCGGTTGGTGTGCGCCACAGCGAAATTCACCCCCGCCGACATCGAGTACGCGGCCCGCGCCGGCGCGCAGTCCGCGTTCGAACGCGCAATGCGCGACGACACGCGCGAACCCGCGACCACCGAGAACTTCCTGACCGCCGTAGCCGGCACCCGCCCGACCCTGACCCCCGGAATCCTTACCGCGTTCGAACAGGACCAAAAGGACTACACCCGACTGTGAGGGAGTGTGCACAGGCGGAACCCACCCGCGGCGCCCGCTTCTTACGCGCAGGATGGGGCGGGTGCGTCGATGAACAGCGGCTCCCCTGTCGGTGGGGCGTAGACGACGTCGAGGACGAGCGGTTCGCTGCCGCGGTTCAGACCGACGTGGACGTTCCATTCGCCCGCGGGCTCGTAGATGAATTCGCCGGTGCGATAGACCGGTGCGTCACACTCGGGACCGGGGTGGGTGAGCGTTCCGGATCGGACGAAGCCGAAGACCGGGCCGACATGGTAATGCCAGCCGGTGGAGCCGCCGGGGCCGATCGTGATCTCGCGGACGACCAGATCGGTGCCCGCGACGAACGGTAGGAGCCCGGCGGGAATCCGGGCCTCACCGAGGGTGACGGCGGTGATGTCGCTACCGGGCGTCGCGTCGGCCTGCGCCGCGCTCACCAGGGCGGCGGCGACTACCACCGGCACCACGGCGACGCGGAGAAAGAGCGTCATCCCCGCAGCCTAGTCACGGGGGGTGTCGCACCGGAACCTCGTTCGGTGACGATGCGGGATAATCGGAATCCTGCCGAGCGACACCGCTGTCGTGGCGAGTATCCACGACAAGATCACTGGATTACCGTAGGTACGTGGTCCGGACAGACGAAGAGGATTCGGCGGCGAAGATCATCGACGCCGTGTTGTCGATGCTCGAGTCGGACGGCTACGACGCGGTCCAGTTGCGGGCGGTCGCGCGGAACGCGCACGTCTCCCTCGCCACGGTCTACAAGCGGTACCCCACCCGTGACGATCTGATGCTCGCCGCGGTCGAGCGATGGATGGCGACGAATACCTACGCCACCCCGGCACCGCAGATCGAAGGCGAGACGCTTCGCGATGGCCTGATCCGGTTGTTGCGGTACGTGTTCGAACCCTGGGAACGAAATCCCCGGATGCTCGAAGCCTACTATCGCGCACGATCCGGTCCCGGCGGCCGGCGACTGGACGCCCAAGGTTTCGACGCCGTGCTGCCCGCCATCGCAGGCCTTTTCGCCGACGCCGACCCCGACTACACAGCGGACATCGCGCTCGTGCTGACCCATATGACCTACGCGCTGATCGGCCGCTTCGCGAACGCCGATCTCGACATCACCGAGATCCTGCCCGCCCTGGAGCGGACCGTCCTGAGGCTGACCGGGAACAACGAACCATCGGCAGCTGCCGCCGGGCGCGCGCGACCGGGTGCGCCGAGCTTCGCGTGGAGCGATTCGCTCGTCTCCCCGTTCACCCCCGATCTCCCCGCCGAGCCAGACCAGTCGCCGAACCCGTCGGACCAGCCACCGGCGTAGACCGAGCCGACCCGTTCGCGCCACGGCCCACGAAGGCACGGCCTGCGCAGTTCGGTTCCGGCATACGCCTATTCGCACACGCCGAAGCCCGTTCGCGAGGTATTCCCGCCTGCGGTGCGGTGTCGAGTTGCTCCGCGCGCCCGGCCCGTACAGCATCTGCGGTATGCCGTCCACACCGCTGAATCCAGCAGGCGACGTTCCCGACACCGGAATCCCCGGCCATCTCGCCGCTCACATGACCATGACCGAGCAGCACGAATGGCACCGCGCCTACCTGCGCCGTCATCCGGTGTCGCGGCGCAATATCCTGCGCGGCGCCGCGGCGGCCGCCGCCGTGGCCACGATCGGCGCGGCGCCGTTCGGCAGGCGCGCCTACGCCGAGGATGCCCAGCTGGCGGTGGGTGGACGACGCGTCGCCTTCGGCCCGGAGGCGGCCGGCCAGTTGCGTTTCGCGGCGCAGCTGTCCCGGCGTCCGGCGGGCGCCACGGTGTACCTCGACCACGGACCGACGCCTGCGTTGGGCGCCACGGTCGAAGCCGAAGTGCGCAACCTGCTCACCCAACTGCCAACCGACGACGGCGGCGTGCTCGCGGCCGAACAGTTCTACGTCCACGCGCCGGTGGACGGCCTGCCCGGCCGGGTGCCGCACTTCTACCGCTGGCGGACCTCCGACGGATTCGTCGGCGACATCCGCGCCGCCGCGCCCGCGATGCCCAGCGCACGCCCCGCGGTCCTTCCGTTCCGCTTCACCATGATGGGCGACCAGGGCACCGACGAGACCCCGGCGCTGCCCGAAGGCGTCGCTCCCGGCGACTACGACGACAAGTACTACAAGGCCGACAACGACCCGGCCGCGCCGCACGCGAGCAACGTGCTGCGCCAGATCGCCGCCGCGCGGCCCGATTTCCACATCCTCGCCGGTGACATCGCGTACGCCGACCCTTCCGGCGCGGGCAAGCCGGGACAGTTCGCCGCGCACGGAGCGCGACCGGGGAGCGGGTTCGACAAGTACAACCCCTACGTCTGGGACGTGTACTTCAACGCCATCGAGTCCAGCGCCGCGCAGACGCCGTGGATGTTCGCCACCGGCAATCACGACATGGAAGGCACCTACGGCGAGCACGGCTACGGCGGGCACCTGGCGCGCCTGGACTTCCCCGGCAACGGTCCGGTGGGCTGCCCGTCGGCGTACTCGTTCACCTACGGCAACGTCGCGGTGCTCTCACTGGACGCCAACGACGTCTCCTACGAGATCCGCGCGAACAGCGGCTACTCCGGTGGCGCGCAGACGAGCTGGGTGGAGCGCACCCTGGCCGCCTACCGCGCCGACCCCGACATCGACTTCATCGTCTGCTTCTTCCACCACTGCGCGTACTCGACCACCGAATCGCACGCCAGCGACGGCGGCGTGCGCGACGCGTGGGTGGGCCTGTTCGACCGATTCCAGGTGGATCTGGTGTTGCAAGGCCACAACCACGTCTACGAGCGCACCGATCCGATCCGCGGCGGCCAGGCGACGAAGGTCGCGGGCGACAACTCGATCGTCTACCCGGAGACCGACGGGACCGTCTACTACACCGTGGGCGGCGGCGGACGCCCGCGCTACGAATTCCAGCCGGGCTCACGAGAGACCTTCCGCGGCAACGAATTGCCCGATACCGGGGTGCCGAACAGCTACGTCTGGACGCCTGGCGGCGGCAAGCAGGACGAAGCCGCGCCATGGTCACGGGTCCGCTTCCGGAATTACTCTTTCCTGCGCGTCGACGTCCGGCCGGGCGTGTTCGCCAGCGAGATGGACGTGGTCGCGGTCGACGAGTACGGCCGCGAGTTCGACCGTGTGCTGTTCCGGCGGCAGGTCCGGGCCTGAGCCGGGCCGGTTCTATTTCTTCTTCGGCGGGAGGGTCCGGGCGTAGGCGACGCCGCGCTCGACCCATTCCCGCAGGACTTCGTCGTCGTCGGTGGCGGTGACCCGCAACCAGCCGACCATCTCGCGACCGCCCATGACCATGGGCTGCACCGCGTCACCCAGGAGCCGCTCGCCCTCCTCGGGATCCACCCGCACGAGCAGACCGCCCTGCCCGCTGGCGGCGACCGCCATGTTGCCGCCGATCAAGAAGGCGAGTCCGCCGAACATCTTCCGCTCGGTGAGTTCGGGGCCGGGCACGATCAGTTCCCGGATCCGCTCGGCCAGCTCCTCGTCGTATGCCATAGCGGCATTGTTCACCCGGTGTCCGACAAGTCGGCGTTCCGCCGGTCGAGAACACCCGCGTGTCGTCTCCCGGGTCCGCGGCGTCCGAGCACCGCGCACCTCGATGACGCGGCATGCATCCCACGCCGATGGTCGATACTGAAACTTACTGCACCACAGTCTTTTTGATCGGACCCTTAGGTATACGGCCGACGTACGTACGTACACTCCCGAGCCGCCTGGATGTCATTGGACGTTCAAGCGGATGTTTCCGTGCCTGTCTGTAATAAAGGGCGTGAGACGGTGCCACGCATTGTCATTGGCTTTAGCGCGCGATCCGTTTCACTTTTCGCAGTCGGCTGCGCCCCCACAGACGGGACGAAGGACTCTTCCGTGCACATCTGCCCCCCAGCGGTGCGATCACGCGCTGTCCGCCGCAGTTCATCCAGGCGGCATTCGGTTCCGGTCCCGGGCACATCCCGCACGGCAGGGCGCGCACCGCGCGGCGGTGCGCCGAGCCGGTGGCCGCGTTTCGGAACGGGTCCTTGGCGGCGCCGGGCCGTCTGGATCGCCCTGATCATCTTCGCGCTCTTCGTCTTCCCCGGCTTCGTCGGCGCGCTGGCCGCCGCACAGGACGCGGCGGGCGGCACGGCCGGAACGTCCCAGATCGACGGCCTCAGCTGGATGAACATCCACGACTCGTCGGGTATCGCGCTGTCGGACTACCGGTTCGCCACCGGCGACGAAAGCCTGTTCAAGCCGCGCGCCACCATCCTGTGGGCCGTACTGGGTTTCGAGTTCATCGGTTACATAGCCATCGTGACGACGGCGATCTGGCTGATCGGCTACGCGCTGAGTTTCCGGTGGCTGGACATGTTCAGTGCGGCCCTGCACGGCGTGGCCGAGGCCATGACGGCACAGATCGCGACCCCGATCATGCTGGTCACCGCGGCGAGCATCGGCGCGGTCTGCGTCGGGTGGTTCATCGCGCGCGGTTACCACGCGAAGGCCACCATGCAGGTGGTGACGATGGTGGGCGTGGCGCTGCTCGGTCCGTTGTTCCTGGCCGAGCCCTTGGCGGACGTGCTGTCCTCGCACGGGTTGCTGGCGCAGGGCCGCGATCTCGGCATCTCGGTGGCGGCGGGCTTGAACGGCGACGCCGATCCGAATCCGACGCAGCTGGTGGCGACGATGCAGAGCGATCTCGCCGACAATTTCGCCCGGCAGCCGTTACAGGTGTGGAATTTCGGCCATACGGTCGACCAGCGGCCCGCCTGCCGGTCGGCGTGGTCGGCCGGGGTGGCGGCAGGCGACGACGCACGGGTGATCAGCGGCTTGAAGTCGTGCGGCGACGCCGCCGCGCACGCGAAGGCCGAGAACCCCTCCATGGGGCAGGTCGCCACCGGGCTCATGCTGCTGACCTGCGGCGGCATCCTGCTGGTCTTCGCGATGTACCTCGGACTCAAGGTGATCAAGGCCGCGCTGGACACGATCTATCACGGGTTCATGTCGATATTCGGTTTCGCCGCAGGCGGATTCGTGTACGGCCCGACGCAGACATTCCTGGTTCGCAATATCGTGGACAGCTTCGTCGCGGCGGCGCGCATGACGGCGTACACCATCTTCCTCGGGGTCTACATCCTCTTCATGGGCAACCTGTTCGCGCAGGCCCGCGGCCAGGTCATGGCGGTGATCATCATCGCGGGCACCGTCGAGATCGTCGCCGTGTTCCAGCTCAGACGCCTCAGCAGCGGCCTCAGCCGAGGCAACGACTGGATCGCCAACCGGTTCGGTCTCGCGATCCAAGGGCAGGGCAAGTCCGCGAGCGGCGGCAGCGGCACCGCCCTCGGCATGGGTGGTGGCGGTGCTGGAAAGTCCGCGCCCGGAATGGGTTTGGTGAGCACCCTGACCACGCTCAATGCCATCAACTCCTCGCCGGTGACGGCATGGCTCGCCGGAGGACGGGTCAATCCGTTGAACCCGCTGTCGAGCACACGAAGGAGGATCGAACGCTCCACCAGGAGAATTCTGACCAGCCGCGAAGAGGGATACCTCGAGCACCAGCTGGCCCGCACGAACTGGCGCGCTGTCGCGGTCGACGCGGCCGCGCCGATGGGGGGCATGCGCACCCAGCTGGGCGTCTCGCGCGCCTTGAAAGTGCTTCGGGACAACAAGGTTCCCGATTCCCGGATCCATGCCGTTCTGCTCTCCTCCGGCGCCACCCACGAGCGGGTGACCCACGCGTTCACGGCGTACTCCGTCCAGGAATCGACGGCATCACAGAATCCGTACAGCTTCGCACCGTTGCAGAAGGCGATCGCGGCGGCCTGGGCGGTGGACAACCATGTCGACCACGAAGCGCACGACGCCTTCGCCGCTCAGGCGGTCATCGCGGCGGACAGTTTCGTCCGGCACAGCAACGCACCGGCCCCCGGCGCCGCCATCGATCACGGATTCGTGCAGCGGGTCGAGCGGAATTGGCATTCGGACCGGGCACTGCGGGCGGCGATCACGCCGGACGAGTGGGACGGCGCGGGGCGTGACACCCGATGGGCGATCGGCCACCGAGTCGCGACCTTGCACCAGCAGGCGGCCCGGACTTACTACGAGAATCCGAACGACATCAACCGGGAAGCCTTGATGCGATCGGCCAGACGCGTCGCCAACCTCGACCACCTGGATCCCGAGGGTGGGCTCGACCCCTGGAATCCGTAGCGAGCGGCGTCCCGGTCGCACCCCGCCCAACCGCCGGGTCGTCCCGATCAGACGCCCAGCGCACCCGCGAACAGCGACCAGGACTCGTGCAGGTCGTCCTGCCAATACGTCCAGGCATGCGTGCCCGCGGGGCGGAGATTCGCCGTGAAGGGGACGCCGAGAGCGCTCAGCCGGTCCACGAACGCCCGGGTGCAACCGTTGATCACCGTCTCCATGCCTCCGCCCACCAGCAACCGATCCACCAGCCGGAAGGGGTTGCCGTCGATGCCGGGATCGCTGAGCGTCTCGTGCGATCCCGGTGCGCCGGTGCTCGCCGAGATGTAGAGCGCCACACCGCGCAGCCGCTCGGCCTGCACCATGGGGTCGTGTTCGGCCCAGGCCGGATCGCCGGGCGGTCCCCACATATTGGCTGGGTCCGCGCCGAACACCCCCAGTTGCGATCGGACGATCGCCTGGCCCATCGGATCGCTGGTGCGCGGGCACCCGCTGTAGGCGCCAACCGCCTGATACAGGCCGGGCGCGCCGATCGCGAGATCCAATGCGGAAGTCGCCGACATGGAAAGTCCCGCGACGGCGTTGCGGCCGTTCATCCCGAACCTGGCCCCCAGCAGCGGCGGCAGTTCCCTGGTCAGGAACGTCGTCCACATGTTGCGGCCGAGCACAGGGTCATCGCGCAGCCAATCGGTGTAGTAGCTGGCGCGCCCGCTCAACGGCACGATCACGTTGACCGGTTTGTCCGCGAAGAACGCCGCGATGTCGGTGCGCCGGGTCCACGGACCGCCGTCCTCGCCGCCGTCCACGGCGTTCAGCAGGTACAGCGCGGGAGCGCCGGAACCCGGATGCGACATCCACAGCGTGATGGGGCGATCCATCGCCGCGGAGTGGACGACGACTTCGAACTCCCGCCCACCCAGCGGGCGCACGTCGAGAATGCTCGCGCCGGGGTCGGCGGCGGCGGTCGTGGCCGGGACCAAGGCGGCGCACACCGCGAGAAGTGGAACCAGGCATCGCAGGAGCCGGTACATGAAACGAGTGTCTATCACCCTCACCTAGGCGCGTCTGGCATTCGTCGGGCATGTTCTCAATCGCACATGAAATCGCTGCTCAAAAGCTATCAACACCGCATTAGTCGATGATTCAACCGTGAAAGCAATCCTTCAGCGAATATCACGCGTACCGATCAGCCCGCGCGCACCACCTGCGCGAACACCTCGTCCGGATCGGACGCCTTCAGTCCGAACGTCTCACGAATGGCCGAATCGTCGACTGTGAAGACCTCGTGTGACATGTGGTAGGTCTCGAACAGCTCGTTGTAGAACGGATCGGTCAGACCGAGCAGCGTCAGCTCCCGATCGCTCATCACCGCCAGCCGCGGTTCGGGCGCTCCGACGGCCACGGCGAACCGCCCGGCCAGTTCCCGCACGGTCGCTGTGATACTCGGCGCGTGCCAGGGGCGGCCCCACGCGCGCTCGTCGCGAGCGAGGGCGACCGCTGCCGCCGCCGCGTCACCGACCGCGGTGTAGGGGTGCGGCAGGTCGAGTTCCTGCGGTAGCAGCGCCAACTGTCCGGCCCGGATCTTCGGCTGGGCGAGCAGCGAGAACAGCGAGATCGCGGCGGGGCCGACGAATTGCCCTGCCCTGACCTCGGTGACGCGCACCCGCCCCGCCCGGTGCGCCTCTTCCGCTTCCCGCCACATCCGCGCGCGCACCTGCCCTTTCGGCCCGGCTGCCGCCAGCGGTGACCGCTCGGTGATCGGGCCGTCGACAGGACCATAGCCGTACAGATTGCCGAGCATCACGTAGTTCGCACCGCTCCGCTCGGCGACGGACAGAATGGACCCGAACAGCGGCGGAATGGTCTGCGGCCAGGTGTGATACGCGGGCATGGCCATGTTGAACAAGGTTTCCGCACCTTCCGCGACGGCGGCCAGCGCGGCAGTATCCAGCGCGTCCAGGGCGATTCGTTCGATGTCCGGATGCTCGGGCCCGGCGCCGCTGCGGCTGACCATGCGCACCCGGTCGCCGGACCCGACGAGTAGCGCCGCGGTGGCCGAAGCGGTGGCGCCGTGTCCGACGATGACCTGCGTAGGCATGCTTATTCCTCTCTGCGACAACAGGATTCACGCGACCTGCGGAGCTGTCCATCCGTTTGCCGATCGCGTGCTACTCAGCCTGCCGTGGCGCGGACGGGTAGACTACCGGCCGGATTGCCAACTATCCCAAGGATCAGGCCATGCAGACTGTCGCCGTTGTCGCGGTTCCTCCGGTGAAGGCTTTCGACCTGGCCATGCCGGAAACGGTGCTCGGCGCGGCGATGGTGGACGGCGAACCCGGCTACCGCATCCTCGTGTGCACCGCCGTGCCCGGCGTCCTGCCCGCGGGACTGGGCGGCTTCGACGTGGTCGTCTCCCGAGGCTTGCAGGCGATCGAGGAAGCGGACATCGTCATCGTGCCGAGCACCGGCAGCCGCGCGGACGCCGACGCAGCCACGCTCACCGCCCTGCGCGGCGCGGTGGCCGCGGGCAAACGCGTCACCTCGATCTGCAGCGGCGCCTTCGTCCTGGCGCAGGCGGGCCTCCTGTCCGGCCGCACCGCGACCACGCACTGGGCTCTGGCCGGTGAACTGGCTGCGAACCACCCGGACGTGACGGTCCGCAGCGACGCACTGTTCATCGAGGACGGCCCGATCACCACGGCCGCGGGCGCGGCGGCCGGAATAGATCTGTGCCTGCATCTGATTCGCATCGACTACGGCGCGACGGTAGCGAACGCCGCCGCCCGCACCGCCGTCGTCACGCCGGTGCGCCCCGGCGGACAAGCTCAGTTCGTGGACGCGCCCCTACCCGCGGAGCACGGTGTCACGCTCGCGGACACCCGCGCCTGGGCGCTGCGACGACTGGACACGCCGCTGTCGCTGGACGAGCTGGCCGCCCACGCGCGCACCAGCGTCCGCACACTGACTCGCCGCTTCCACGAGGAGACGGGGCTCAGTCCGCAGAAATGGCTGCTGCACCAGCGCTTACAACGAGCCAGGGAACTGCTGGAATCCACCATGCTGCCGATGGACCAAGTGGCCAGGCACAGCGGCCTCGGCTCGGCGGAGTCGTTGCGCCAGCACATGGTCCGGCATGTCGGTGTGCCACCGAGCAGCTACCGCGCGTCGTTCACCCGCGCGCCCGCCCACCCGAACTCGGGCGGGGACGGTCCGCAGAGCCCACGAACCCGGCGTACGGCTACCGAAAGTCCTAACCCTCCCGAGGGCAGCGGGCTTGTGCGGGACGCCCGATCCCGATCAGAGCGTCCCATTCGGAGTCGGTGAGATCGCCGCCGGCGTGAGCACAAGCGGCCTGAATCAAGCCCTCCGGTGAGATGTCGCGTTCGACCAGCGTTCCATCGACGCCGCCGGAGAACGCGGGACCGGGGTTCATCGTCACGAGGTACCGTCCATCAGCGGACAGAGCGACAGCGGGCGTCACGTGCCACACGGAATCCGGCTCCAGTTCTCCGAGATTCGTACCGTCGGCCGCGAAGAGAGTCATATAGTTCGCCCCATCTCTCGCGACGACCACTGTCGCGTCCTCGGCGGCGGCCACCTGCGCCGTCGCACCCCGAGTGGCGCGGAAGGGAATCGTCCGCTCACGGCGGGAGCCGGTGCGATCCCATATTTCGATGTTCTCTTCCCGGCCGATCAGCAGGTGTTGCCCGGCGAACGCCATCACCCGCACGTCCTTGCCGTCGATATCGTGCGTATTTCGCTGCCCGGACAGGTCGTACACCGAGAGGTGGTCGTCATCGCGCATGACCAGTGTCCCCCCGTTCGTGTCGATCGCCGCTCCCCGGAACTTGCCGGAGTCGATCGCGCCGCCCAGCGGAATGAATTCCGAGTCGATGCCGCCCGTCGCCAGATTGTGCAGGTAGGCCCTCCCGCTACTGTCCAAAGACACCGCGGTGTCCGAGGATTCCGACAGTGCCGCCGCCCGGACCCGCACCTGCGGTGGCGGAGAGGACAGGACCGCCACTTCGAACGGCATCCCCGTCTGCGGCCGGTCGGAGGGTACGCGGCGGTCATAGCCGGAGTCGGGATGCGCGGCGATCGCCAGTAGGGTGCCGTCGGGACGCCACACGGGTATACCGTCCAGGCCCGGTATGACATGTCGCCGGGACGAGTCCGGCCCCAGCTGTTGGATGATCACGACGTCACTGTTCAACGAGAACTCGTCCGGGTCCTTGTACTTGCCCGTGATCACGGCGGTGCGCCCGTCTGGCGACAGGGACAAGCTGGGGGGACAATCATTGCATCCCTTGACGATCGGCACCGGGATGGATTTCGCCAACCGGTCGCGTTGCTCGATGTCCCACAGGGTGATCAGTGACCCGGAAGCTGAAACCAGTTGTGTTTCGGAGGTTCCTCGGAACCGCAGTAACGCCCGGTCGAAGTCGACAGCGGAACCGGCGATCAGCGGTGGCGGATCGCGAGGCGTGATCTCCCCGGCCACCGGCGCCACATACAGACCGCCGTCCTCACCGGGTACCGCTGCCACGTGGCCCGTCCGGCTGAGCGCCGCGGCCGCCGACCGGCGTGGCTTGGGGACGCCCACGTAACCGGTCTCGGGACGAGGAGCTTCCGGAGTGTGCCGCAGCCGGAAGACCGGTACCGGGAGCCCGGGCAAGACCGCACACGCGAACGAGGACCCGTCGGCCGACAGTTCTCCGAGGGCTTGACCTTTCCCGCAGACCGAATCGGTGTCCAAGGGAGAAAGGTCGACAGTGGCGCCGTCTCGAAGAGAAACCTGGCGCACAATGCCACCGGTGTCGAGGAGACGCAGGGCCGTGTCCTCGGTGAACACCATGCTCTTCATCGACCGGCCGGTCGGATGTGACATACGGACCTGTCCGGAAAGAACGTCGATGATGTCGACCACCCCGTTCGAAATCCCGGCCGCGTCGGTACGGATGCGGTGGACGGCACCGACCTTCCCGGATTCGGAGATCGCGACGACCTCGGCGCTGCGCTCGTCGGTCGCGCCGAAGTCCCGTCGGCCGGCACCGTCGCGCCACAGAGTCGTCGAGGCGCCATCTGTGGCCAGGACGGTCCGGCCGTCCGCGGCGACAGCCAGGGATCGGATCGCGCCGGGCAAGTGCGCGACCGATGTGGGCGCCGGCTCACCCGGCGCCCACGTGACGACTCGCCCGTCGGCGAGCCCTGCGACGACGGTTCTGCCGTCGGCGCTGCTCTCCAAGGCGGTGACGTCCGCGGATGTGGCGACGTAACGAGCGACCGCGGGACTGGCCAGATTCGCGCGGAGTAGGGCGGCGTGATGGCGTGGGCTCGGATCGAGACGGTACGCCGCGACGGCCAGAAGGAGTGCCGCGCGAGCATCGGTCGTCGTCTTGGTGTCGGCGACCGACGCCAGGAGTCGCGCCGTGGCGATTCTGGCCTGCTCCTCGGCGCGATTGCTCTGCACCCTGGCTACGAGCGCCGCGATCAACGCCAGGACGAGCAAGGTCACCAATGCGCCGATGGCGGTATTCGCCCAGCGCAAGTTTCGCTTGGTCTGCTGATAGCCCTCGGATTTGATATCGGTCTCGGAGACGCCGTGAATCACCGCGGCGATGCCGACCGCGATGGCGTCGATGTCCGGATACGGGGCTCCGTCCGCACCCTCGCGCCACTTGATCGTCTTGTATACCGGTTCGGAGGCGAATACCCCGAACAGGCGTGGCGGGAGCGCGGTCGAGCGAACTCGGTCCCAATCCCCCGCCACCTCGTCCCATGCCAAGGTCCCGGCGCTCAGGACCAGCAATATCGTCTCGGGAGACCGATTCGCCAGCCACCACTCGATCTCGCGATCCACCCACATGGATGCGGCGGCCTCGGGCGAAGCCACCACGACGAGCCACTTGGAACGCGACAGGCCCGCGACGATCTTGCCCTCCAATTCGGGACCGATCGAGATTCCGCTGTAGTCGAGAAAGATGCGTGTTCGTGGGAAGCGGTACCACGGTCGTGGCAGCTTCTCGATCGCGTTCTGGATCAACGGAAGCACCGCCCGATCCCGGTCCCCGCTGTAGGACAGGAATGCGCCATACCCGATCTCCGCACGCGTGGTGCGCCGCCGAAGGTTCACCCGCACCACCGCGCCTCACCCTCTGCCGTGTTCACGCCTCGCCGAACGCGCCCGTCAACGGGAGAGCTGGACCTACTGACGGCCTGCTCACGTATCCCTGCAATACGTTCCGGAGCATCCGGCACCGACGCCCCAGAGATCCTCGCCGACTGCCCTTTCGAACCGACTTCTACCCCTCCAGCCGACATCAGGCCCCTCCTCCCGATTACCGAGGCGACGGCACTAGTCCGCAACGATTCAACCATCGCACCAGGGCCCGCACCAGATTCAGGGGCATCTGTTCTGTCCCGCACATCATTCGGATGAGTCCCCACTCACCCTGCGCGAATCACAGCGTCGCCCGAGCGGAAGCGGCTCACCGGCTAGGCGATGGGCGACTCACCGTGTAATGAGGACCTCGTGCGCGCTGACGGGCTTCAGCGGTAGAAGTTGACCATGACCAAGACTCTCGTCACGGGCGGAACCGGCGCGCTGGGCAGGCTAGTGGTCGATCGGCTGCGCGAAGCCGGCCATGATGTGCGGGTGCTCTCCCGTCGCTCGGGGGCGGGCACGCATGTGGGCGATCTGCGCACCGGTACCGGCGTGGCGGAGGCCGCGGCGGGCACCGACGTAATCGTGCACGCGGCATCGGATTTCCGTCGGATGGGTGGCTCGGACCTCGCCCAGACCGAGAACCTGCTGCGGCAGGCACGAGGGGCGCGGCATCTGCTGTACGTGTCGATCGTCGGGATCGACCGCATCCCGTTCCGGTACTACCGGAACAAGCTGGCCTGCGAGCGAGCCGTCATCGCAGCCGGGATGCCGCACACGATCCTGCGGGCGACGCAGTTCCACGAACTGATCGCGGCAGTGTTGCAAACCGTCGAGCGGTGGCCGGTGGCGCCGCTGCCGCCGGACTTCCGTTTCCAGCCGGTCGCCGCCGCCGACGTGGCGCGGCGGCTCGCCGCGTTGGCCGAGGGCGAGCCGCTCGGCCGGGCACCGGATTTCGGTGGTCCGGAAGTGCTGACGTCGGCGCAGTTGGCGCAGGTCTGGCAAGCCGCCCGGCAGCGGCCGCGGCGGATCGTCCCGCTCCCGGCGCCCGGACGGATCGGGAGCGCCTTCCGGGCGGGCCTGAATACGTGCCCGGATCATCCCGACGGCACGCAGACCTGGTCGCAGTTCGTCGCCGCGGGCCCGGCGAATCCCTATGCCGCCGAACGAAAGCGTCGATGACGGCGCGCTCGCTCAGTTCCATACGGTTCGCGAGTACATGGATACCGCGCGCGGGCATCGCGACATCTTCGGTGGTGACGCTACCGGTGGGGAGCGGCACCGACGCCGCGCACGCATCGGTCAGGTGAGCGCGTGACGCGGCGGCGGTAGCGGTCGGCGCTCGAGCAGTCCGGCCCGGCCGGGCACGGGTGATGGGCCGATCGCTCAGCGAGCCCGCGCCCGGACCAGTTCCTTCGCCGCCACCCGGTAGCGGTCGGCGATCAACCGGACGACCGCCGGGTGCACACCGATGGGCTCGGCGACGCCGTCGGCTCCCGCTTCGTGTAGGCGCTGCTGGAACAGGCCGTGCGCGAGCAGGTACGAGGCGACGAAGACCCGGCCCGCCCCCGCCGCGCGCAATTCCGCGACGACGTCCGGCACGCGCGGCGCACCGGTCGCGACGTAGCCGATGCGGACCGCGACCCCGAGGTGTTCGGCCAGCAGCGCGGCCGCGCGCCGGACGTCCTGGCGGGCACGGGCATCCGAGGAGCCCGCGGCGGCGAAGACGACCGCGTCGCCCGGGGACCAGCCCGCCGCGCGCAGGCGCATCGCCATGATCCGCGCCAGCGCCGGGTCCGGGCCCATGGCGGGCGTGACCGTCACCGCGGGATGGGCGCTCTCGGCGACCTCACGCGGCACATCCTGGTAGACGTGGTATCCCGAGGCCAGGAACGCCGGAACCACGACGGCGGGTACGGATTCCCCGGTCGGGGTGACCAGATCGCGCAGCACCTCCGACGGCGAAGGGCCGAGCACGTCCACGAATGCCGTACGCACCCAGGGACTGTCGCCGGTCTCGGTGCCGGGCCCCGAAACCCCGGCACCGAGTTCCTTCGTCACGGCCTCGGCGAGCGCCGCGATCATCTGCACGCCCTTGGTGCTGCGGGTCCCGTGGGCCACCAGCACCAGGGCGGGCGCGGTCACCAGCTCCCCGCAGTCTGGATGTGCCGAGGTGCCCGGGTCGGAATTCCGACGCCGGGCACCTGCGGGCCTCCTGTCGCGGTGGGCCGTGGATTGTTGTCGGTACATTCCGCCGGGTCCAGCGCGAGCCGGTACCCGCGTTTGACCACGGTTTGGATCGCTTTCGGCGTGCCGAGTCCGGCGCGCAGACGAGCGATGGCGGTCTCCACCGCGTGCGTGTCGTCCCCGCCGCCGGGCAGCGCGGCGAGCAAGTCCTCGCGGGAGACGACCCGGCCGGGCTGACGGGCCAGCGAGCGCATCAGGGCCATCGGCGCGGGCGCCAGCTGACGCACCTGACCGTCGACCACCACGCAGGCGCCGCGCACGCTGATGATGTGGCCCGCGGCGTGAATCCGGTTGGCGCGCCGGGGCAGTTCCTCAGCGACGTGGCGGGCAAGCGCACCGAGGCGGGCCCGGCCCGGCATCGAGGTCGGCACCCCCAATTCCTCCAGCGGCGCGGCCGTGATCGGGCCGACGCAGGCGGGCAGCACCCGGCCGCGCAGCGCGTACAGCAACCCGTCCAGCAGCCCGGTCTCCTTGGCGCGCATCAACATCGACGCCACGGCGGGGGCGCTGGTGAAGGTGACGCAGTCCATGCCGGAGGTGACGATCGACTCGATGAGGTGATCCATCGGTCCCTGATCGTCCGGCGGCACCCAGCGGTACACCGGCACCGGCACGACATCCGCGCCCGCGCACCGCAGGACCTCGCAGAAGTCGGGCACCGGCTCCCACTCGGTGGTGGCGCCGTGCAACTGCACGGCGATCCGGACGCCCTCCACGCCTTCGGCGAGCAGGTGATCGAGCACTTCGGCGGACGACTCGGAGGCGGGCGACCATTCCTCGCGCAATTCGGCGGCGCGGATGGCGCCCTTGGCCTTCGGGCCGCGCGCGAGCATCCGGGTGGTCCCCAGTGTCGTGCGCAGGTCCTCGGCCAGGCCCCAGCCTTCGGCCGCCTCCATCCACCCGCGGAACCCGATTCCCGTGGTGGCCACGGTGATCTGCGGCGGATCGGCGACCAGCTGCCGGGTCACGCGTTCCAGCTCGTTGTCGTCGGACAGCGGGATGATCCGGATGGCAGGCGCCGAGACGATGGTCGCGCCCCGGCGTTCGAGCAGCGTGGCGAATTCGACCGCCCGCCGGGCCGCCGTGATGCCCACGGTGAATCCGGCCAGGCTCTCGCCCGCGTCAACTGTTGTCATTGGCGTTTCATCCATCCGAGGACGCGAGCGCGGCGGCCACCGGCTCGTTGGAAATCGAAACGATGCCGTCGTCCACGCGCACCGCGTACACCGGCAGCACCGCCGATTCGTCGTCCAGGCAACGCCCGTCGACCAGAGAGAAGGCCTGCTTCAGCAGCGGCGAGGCCACGACGGGCACCCCGCCGCGATCGCCGACGATCCCGCGCGACATGACCGCCGCCCGGCCGATCGGATCGATATTGCCGACGGCATACAGCATGCCGCTATCCAGCAGGAACAGGGCGGCCTGCTGGCCGCCTTTCAGCAACACCGCAACGCCGCGGCCGGGAATCAGGTAGTCGAGACGGCAAGCCTGCGTCCACCCGGTGGTGGTAGCTGTGACAATGCCGGGGGTATCGATCACGGTCATCGGTGTCATCCTCCAAACGCCTTACTCATTGGTACCGGCGTTCTGTTTCCAAGCGGTTAAGCGGTCATTTCCCCTGCGTGGCGACCGGAACTTTGGGCAGTCCCAGCAGGACGGGAACCTTCCGCTCGCCCGAATCGTCGAACGAAATCGTCGGATCGGCTTCCTCGGGAGCGTTGACGAACGACACGAAGCGAGAAAGCTTCTCCTCGTCGTCCAGCACCGCGGCCCACTCGTCGCGGTAGCCGGCGACGTGCTGGGCCATCGCCGCCTCCAGATCCTCGGCGATGCCGAGGCTGTCCTCGCAGATCACCTGCTTGAGGTAATCCATGCCGCCCTCCAGCGCTTCCTGCCAAGGAGCGGTGCGCTGCAAACGATCAGCGGTGCGGATGTAGAACATCAGGTACCGGTCGATGTACTTGATCAGCGTCTCGTCGTCGAGTTCACCGGCCAGCAGCACCGCGTGCTTCGGGGTGAGGCCGCCGTTGCCGCCGACGTAGAGGTTCCAGCCGTTCTCGGTGGCGATCACGCCGACGTCCTTGCCGCGCGCCTCGGCGCACTCACGGGCGCAGCCGGAGACCGCCAGCTTCAGCTTGTGCGGCGACCGCAGGCCGCGGTAGCGCTTCTCCAGCAGCACGGCCATGCCGACCGAGTCCTGCTGGCCGTAGCGGCACCAGGTGGAGCCGACGCAGCTCTTCACGGTGCGCAGCGACTTGCCGTAGGCGTGACCGGATTCCATGCCCGCGTCGACCAGTCGCTTCCAGATCAGCGGCAACTGCTCGACGCGCGCGCCGAACAGGTCGATGCGCTGGCCGCCGGTGACCTTCACGTACAGGCCGAATTCCTTGGCCACCTCGCCGATGGTGATCAGCTGCTCGGCGGTGACCTCGCCGCCGGGCATCCGCGGCACCACCGAGTAGGTGCCGTTCTTCTGGAGGTTGGCCAGGAAGTGGTCGTTGGTGTCCTGCAGCGCGGCCTGCTCGCCGTCGAGGATGTGGTCGCTCGAGGTGGAGGCGAGGATGGACGCGACGGTCGGCTTGCAGATGTCGCAGCCCGCGCCCTTGCCGTACTTGGCGATCAGGCCGGAGAAGGTGCGGATGCCGGTGACCTGGACGATCTGGAACAGCTCGGCGCGCGACTGCTCGAAGTGCTCACACAGCGCCTTGGACATCTCCACGCCGGACTGCTCGAGCAGCTTCTTGAGCATGGGAACGCAACCACCGCAGGAGGTTCCGGCGGTGGTGCAGCTCTTGATCGCCGGGACGTCGCAGGCGCCGTCGGCGATCGCCCCGCAGATCGCGCCCTTCGACACGTTGTTGCACGAGCAGATCTGCGCGTCGTCGGGCAGCGCGTCGGCGCCCAGCTCGGCGCCCGCGGGCGAGATCAGCGCGGCCGGTTCGGCGGGCAGCGGGCGGCCGACCAGCGGGCGCAGCGCGGAGTAGGCGGTGGCGTCGCCGACCAGGATGCCGCCGAGCAGGGTCTTCGCGTCGTCGGAGACGACCAGCTTGGCGTAGGTGCCCTTGGCCGCGTCGTGCAGCACGACCGACAGCGCGCCCTCGGTGACGCCGTGCGCGTCACCGAAGCTGGCCACGTCCACACCCAGCAGCTTGAGCTTGGTCGACATGTCCGCGCCCGGGAACTCGCCCGAGCCGCCCAGGAGGCGGTCGGCCACGATCTCGGCGGTGCTGTAGCCCGGCGCGACCAGGCCGTAGCACACGCCCTCGACGGCGGCGCATTCGCCGATGGCCCAGATGTTCGGGTCGGAGGTCTGCAAGCCGAGATCGGTGACGATGCCGCCGCGGGGACCGACCTCGATTCCCGCGTCGCGGGCGATCTGGTCGCGCGGGCGGACACCGGCGGAGAACACCACGAGCCCGGCTTCGATCACCGTCTCGTCGGACAGGGTGACCTTCACTCCCTGGTCGGCCGCCTCGATCGAGGAGGTGCCCACGCCGGTGTGCACGTGCAGGCCGAGGTCGGTGACCAGGCGCTCCAGGATGGCGCCGCCGCCCTCGTCGACCTGGGCGGGCATCAGCCGGGTGTTGTACTCGACCACGTGCGGGGTGAGCCCGAGCAGGCGCAGCGCGTTCGCGGCCTCCAGGCCGAGCAGGCCGCCGCCGACCACCACGCCCACCGCGCCGGGACCGGCGGCTTCGGCGGCCGCGCGGATGCCGTCGAGGTCGTCGAGGGTGCGGTAGACGAAGCAGGCGGGGTCGTCGTGGCCGGGCACCGGCGGCACGAACGGGTAGGAACCGGTGGCCAGCACGAGCGCGTCGTAGGCGAGGATGTCGCCCGACGAGGTGGTCACCTTGCGCGCCGCCCGGTCGATGGACTCGGCGCTCTGGCCCAGGCGCAGCTCGACCAGCTCGTCACCGGCGTACTCGTTGCCGGGCAGCGCGAGCGCGCTCGCGTCCCAGGCGCCGACGTAGGAGGAGAGGCCGACGCGGTCGTAGGCGGGCAGCTTCTCCTCGCTGAGGATGATCACCTGCCAGCGGCCTTCGGTGTCGCGCGAGCGCAGCGCCTCGACGAACCGGTGCCCGACCATTCCGTGGCCGACGACCACCGCGGTCTTACGAGCGACTGTGGGGTTCATCTGTGTGTCCTCCTGGACTGGATCGGGTGTCAAGCGCGGGCCGACGAGCCGGCGGACGGGGTCTGGGACGGGGACTGGCCTGCTTCGGCTTCGAGGACGAAGGTCTCCGCCTCGGTCACGACATCGGAGTCGGCGGGCAGGCCCCGCAGGCTGGGACGGCGCAGGAACACCGCCCAGACCACCAGGGCGCACAGCACGTAGAAGGCCATGAACACCCAGAACGCGGTGGTGGCCGACTTGGTGGACGCGTAGGAGGAGCGCAGCACCAGGTTGATGCCCACGCCGCCGAGGGCGCCGATGGCGCCGACGAAACCGATCAGCGCGCCGGAGGTGTTCTGCGACCAGGCCGACCGTTCGGCGGGCGTGGCGTCCAGGCTCCTCGACTTGGCCTCGAACACCGACGGGATGATCTTGGTGACCGACCCGTTGCCGACGCCGGAGAGCACGAACAGGGCGATGAAGCCGACCACGAGCGCGGTCATCACGGCCCCGCCTGCCACGCCGTTGTTGCTGTCGGCCATCGTGCTGGCCACGGTGACCACCACGGCCGCCGCCATCATGGCGCCGAAGACGTAGAGGGTGACGCGGCTGCCGCCGATGCGGTCGGCCCACTTGCCGCCGTAGGGCCGGGCCAGCGAACCGAGCAGCGGACCGATGAAGGCGATCTGCGCGGCGTGCAGCGTGGCCTGCGCGACACTGTCACCGCCCGCCCGGAAGCTGATCTGCAGGATCTGGCCGAAGGCGAAGCTGTAGCCGATGAACGAGCCGAAGGTGCCGATGTAGAGGAACGCGATCGCCCAGGACTGCGGCACCTTCAGGGCCGTGAGCATGTAGGACAGATCGGCCTTCTGGTTGGGCAGGTTGTCCATGAACAGCGCCGCGCCCAGTCCGGCGATCGCGATGAGGACCAGGTAGACCGCGCAGATCAGCGAGGCGTACCCGTTGCCGATGGTCGCGATGACCAGCAGGCCGATCAGCTGGATCACCGGAACGCCGATGTTGCCGCCGCCCGCGTTCAGGCCGAGCGCCCACCCCTTGAGCCGCTGCGGGTAGAAGGCGTTGATGTTGGTCATCGAGGAGGCGAAGTTGCCGCCGCCGAAGCCCGCGAATGCCGCGACCACCAGGAACGTCGTGTACGAGGTGCCGGGCTGGTTGATGAAGTACAGCGTGAGCAGCGTCGGAATCAGCAGCATCGCCGCGCTGAACACCGTCCAGTTGCGCCCGCCGAAGCGCGCGGTCGCCACGGTGTAGGGAATCCGCAGGAACGCGCCCACCAGGGTCGGCATGGCGACCAGGAAGAACTTGCCCGCCGGGTCGATGCCGAACTTGTCGGTCGGCATGAACAGCACCATCACCGACCAGATCGACCACACCGAGAACCCGACGTGCTCGGCGAAGACCGACCAGATCAAGTTGCGCCGGGCGACGTCCTTGCCGCCCGCTTCCCAGGCGGCGACATCCTCCGCATCCCAGTGCTCGATGCGCGGCCTGCGGATCTTCGTCCGTCCCAGCGCTTCCAGACGGTTACGCGTCAGCGTGCTCAACGGGGCCTCCCAATGTCGGTTGGCTCCACGGTAGGAAAGGGGTATTGCCGAAATGCTGCGCGAAATGACCGTCAAATCAACGGTTGCTCACGATTACCGGCGATCGGGGGTGAGTTTCGCGGGAATGTTTCAGGCATGTGACACAACGGTTTCCATGCGTCACAAAAGGACAGAATTCGAATTCCGCGGGCGGTGAGGTGTGACGCGCGCTACGTCGCACAATTCGGATGCGCACATCCTCACCCTGTTCGCACAGTCGCGCAACCGGAGCTGTGAGATTCGGCGCCGACGGCGCCGCGCCTCAATTCCAGGTGTCTTCGAGCAGCCGTGGCTTGCACGCCTGCCAGGCGCCCGCCAGCAGCACCAGCACCGCCAGGCCGAGCAGCGCGAACGGAACCAGCCACCCACCCGTCGCGGTGTGCAGCACGCCGAACAGCAGCGGGCCCACGCAGGCCACGGCGTACCCGACGCCCTGGGTGAAGCCGGACAGCGCGGCCGACCCGGCAGGGGTGCGGGTGCGCAGGTTGATCAGCGTCAGCGCCATCGGGAACGTACTCGG
Source organism: Nocardia sp. NPDC047654 (assembly GCF_043205035.1). NCBI lineage: Bacteria > Bacillati > Actinomycetota > Actinomycetes > Mycobacteriales > Nocardiaceae > Nocardia > Nocardia sp. NPDC047654. The sequence continues at coordinate 15,227 of NZ_JBIDDF010000001.1, read as the reverse complement.
GCCGAGACCGAGCACGACGACCCAGAGGATCGGCGCGGCCATCGGCGCGATGAGCAGCCCGGTGAACGCGATGAAGAACAGCACCGCGCAGCCCACCACCACCGGGAACGGATTGCGGAACCGGGCGACCACGGTCGGTGCGGTGAGTGCGGCCACCAGGCCGACCACGGCGAACAGACCGACCATGGCCCCGCCGTACGCGGCGCTCGCGCCCGCCTCGCTCAGGATCTTCGGTAACCACGTGAACATCGCGTAGGTGGTGAGCGAGGTCATGCCGAACATGCCCGCCATTCCCCAGGCGATGGGCGAGCGCCACACGCGCCCGGTGGGCGGCTGCTCCGGCACGGCCGTCCGGTCCGCGCCGTCGTGTCCGCGCCTGCCGCGCAGCACCGCCAGCCACGGCACCGCCGCGGCGAAGCCCAGCACACCCCACACCCCGAGCGACACGCGCCAGCCGTGCGCGTCCGCGACCGGGACCGCGGTGAAGGCGGGCACGACCGTGCCGAGTTGCACCATCACGATGTACAGCGAGCTGATCACGGCGAGGCGATCCGGGAAGTACCGCTTCACCAGCGGAGGGATCACCACGTTGCCGATGCCCATGCCCGCAAGGGCGAGGGCCGAGAAGACGAGCAGTTCGGCGGTGCCCGACATCAGCACCCGCAGCACCATGCCCGCGCCCGCCATCAGCATGGCCGTCAGCGCGGTGCGCTCCAGTCCGAGCCGGACCGCCAGGACCGGGGTGAGCAGCCCGGACAGCGCGAACATGGCGGTGGGGATCATGCCGAAGACGCCGACAACGGCGGCCCCGTAGCCGATCTCGGCCCCGATCCGCTCGGCCAGCGGGCTGTACGCGGTGACGGCGACCCGCAGCGTGAGCGCCGACATCACGATGGCGGTGAGCACCAGCAGGCGGCCCTCGGTCAGCGCACGTCGACGGCGCTCGACCAGGACGGATTCCTGGCGAGCCTCGGTTTCGGGAAGGGTCGCAGTCACCGAGAAATCATAGGATGACCGGATGATGACCGGCAACGATTTGTGATGGGCGGTACTCTGTCGAGGTGCAACCCGTCCGGCGCACCAGCCTCATCGCCCAGGTGACCGACCAGCTGCGTGCCGAAATTCGTTCCGGCCGTTGGCCGATCGGTTCCCGCATCCCGACCGAGCCGGAGCTCACCGAGCTCACCGGCACCGGCCGCAACACGGTGCGCGAGGCCGTCCAGGCCCTCGTGCACGCCGGCATGCTGGAGCGTCGCCAAGGTTCCGGCACCTACGTCATCGCGGCGTCGGACCTCGGCGGAACCCTGGGCAAGTATTTCGCCGACGCGGAGGAACGCGACGTCCTGGAACTGCGCCTCGCGCTGGACGTCACCGCCGCGGGCCTGGCCGCGCGCCGCCGCGACGACACCGATATCGCGAACCTGCTGCGCCTGCTGGCCGAACGCGACAAGAAGTGGGACGAGGACTCCGCCGCCGCGATCGAGGCGGACGTCCAGCTGCACCGCGCGATCGTCGTCGCGAGCCACAACGCGGTGTACCTCGAGTTCTACGATTCGCTGCTGCCCATCATCGAACAGGTCATCCGCGCACGGACATCGAAGTCCGACGACTCCTATACCGAGGAGCACGCCGCGTTGGTGCACGCGGTGATCGACGGCGATCCCGAACGCGCCGCCTCGGAGACGCGGTGCTTCCTCAACTCGCTCATCGCGGAATATCCGGACGCGCGATAAACGGCGCAGGTAACCGAGTGGTCACCATTCGGGGCCGCGCGATGTGAGTCGGATTTGCCGGGAACGTCATCGAAGGCCACGGGGACGCAACACGCGGCTCCTACCTTTATCTCGACCGTAGCCAGGCACTCGACAGCCGCCGGCGGCACAGCCGCGATGAGGGCCGGTCGAGCCGAATCGAGAGGAAGCCGATGACCGTCGTAGCAGCCACCGGCCAGCAGTCGCACACAACGACTTTCGAATACCAGAAACGTGGACGCTGGCTCGATCACTGGGATCCGGACAACGCGAAGTTCTGGGAATCCGGTGGCGCGAAAACCGCGCGCAAGAATTTGATGTTCTCCGTATTCGCCGAGAATCTCGGCTTCAGCATCTGGGTCATCTGGGGCACCGTCGTGACCAGCATGGGCGCCGCCGGATTCGACTTCCTCGCCGGTCTGGGCAAGGGCAACCCCATCGCGGTGAGCAACGCCCTGCTGCTCACCTCTACCCCCACCCTGGTCGGCGCCGCGCTGCGCATTCCGTACACCTTCGCCATCCCCCGGTTCGGCGGTCGGGCATTCACCGTGTTCAGCGCGGGGATGCTGCTGATTCCGACGCTCGGCCTGGCCTGGTTCGTCAACCAGCCGGGCACGCCGATGTGGGTGTTCCTGCTGCTGGCGGCGCTCGCGGGCGTCGGCGGCGGCAACTTCTCCTCCTCGATGGCCAACATCAACTTCTTCTTCCCCGAGGGCAAGAAGGGTGCGGCGCTGGGCATCAACGCCGCGGGCGGCAACCTGGGCGTCGCCCAGACCCAGCTGGTGCTGCCGCTGCTGATCACCTTCGGCACGCACCTCATGGCCAAGGACCCGGGCGGCTACCGCTTCGGCATCACGCTGTCGGTGCTGGTCTGGGTGCCGTTCATCCTGGCCGCCGCGTTCGGCGCGCTGCGCTACATGGACAGCATCAGCACCGCCAAGTCCGACGGCAAGTCCTACCGGCTCGCGCTCACCAACCGGCACACCTGGGTGATGGCGATCCTCTACATCGGCACCTTCGGCTCGTTCATCGGTTTCTCCTTCGCCTTCCCGACGCTGATCAAGGCCAATTTCCCGGACCTGGCCAAGATCGGCTGGATCACCACGCTCGGTAACCTCGCGTTCCTCGGCGCCCTGGTCGGGTCGTTCAGCAGGCCGTTCGGCGGTTGGGTGTCCGACAAGGTCGGCGGCGCGAAGATCACCTTCTACGTCTTCGGCGGCATGGCGATCGCGGTCGCGCTGATCATGGCCGGGCTGGAACTGAAGAGCTTCCCGCTCTACTTGATCGCGTTCCTGCTGTTGTTCGTGCTCACCGGCATCGGCAACGGCTCGACCTACCGGATGATCCCGACCATCTTCAGCGCCGAGTCCAAGAAGTACGCCTCCGAGCACGGCCTCGACGCGGCCGAGGCCGCCGCTTCGGCGAAACGCCAGGCGGGCGCGGCGATCGGTGTCATCGGCGCGGTCGGCGCTTCCGGCGGCTGGCTGTTGCAGCAGGCCCTGCGGCTGTCCAACACCCACCTGCACAGCATGGCTCCCGCGTTCTGGGCCTACGCCGGGGCCTTCCTGGTGATGGCCGCCGTCACCTGGTGGTTCTACCTGCGGTCCTCGTTCGCCATCCAGCGCGTTCCCTCGCTGGCCTACGCGAACGTCTGACCGCCCCAGCCGGTCCCGCGGCCCGGACACCGCGGGACTCGGGCGTCACCACCGCCGTCCCCCTCCGGCGGAGCCGCCCAACCGAACGTCCGCTCATCGCCCGGGTCGACCCCGGGTCCGCAACGGGTTCCGGTCTGCACCGGGACGATGGGCGGACGTTCGGTTTCGCCGTTCCGAGAGAACGTGCCGATCGGCGCTGTGCTCGCTCCAGCCCGCAGCGCTGATGCGCGCCGGTATCGCGAGGTGCGCCGGGGCGCGCGGTCAGCTCTTGTTCAGCTCTTCGGCAAGCATCACGATGATGCCGCTGGGGCCGCGGACATAGGTGAGCTTGTAGACATCCCTGTAGGTCGCCACGCCGCGCAGCGGGTGGCAGCCGTGCCTCGCCGCGATCTCGAGGGCCTCGTCGATGTCATCCACCGAGAACGCGACGCGGTGCATCCCGATCTCGTTGGGCCGGGTCGGGCTCGTCTCGATTGCGGTGGGGTGGATGTACTCGAAGAGCTCGAGCCGACCGTTGCCGTCCGGTGTCTGGAGCATAGCGATCTTGGCGTGATTGCCGTCGAGGCCGACGGCGGTGTCGGTCCATTCGCCGCTGACCGTGTCCCGGCCGATGACGGTCAGACCGAGGTCGGTGAAAAAGGCGATCGTCGCTTCGAGGTCGCGAACCGCGATGGCGACGTTCTCCAACTTGATGGGCATGACTTCTACTCCTTATTCGCGCTGTGGAACGGCGCTGTCGCGCCGATCTCGACAGGTAGGCTCGTGCGCTCCAGAGGTCTCATTGTCGTTGGGCGTGGGCCTGGCGGTGCGTGCCCATGCGGACGGGTTCGGCCGTCTACTCCTTGGACGGAGCCGCCGTGGCGTTCTCGACATGTCGGCCGCACGGTTTCTGCTGAGTCGGGGGCGGTGGCGTGTGTCGCGCGTGTCGTGACCTGCCGGAGACAGGGCTGCGGCGGCACACTTCGCCTCAGGCCCATGGCGCAGGTCCGTGGCGCAGGGGCAGACCCTGAACCGGGCCTGCGGTGACGCGCGGCGGGTAGGGGCGAACGTGGTGGCGGCACTGCCGACGGCGGCGAAACGCGTCGCCGCTCGCGAGGTCAGTACGGTAAGTGCACCCCGTCGCGCACGTCCTTGACGGTTCTGGCAATCATCTGTTGCAGGGTGGCGGCGATGCGTTCGGAAGTGGTGGGTTTGATCGTCACCAGGTCGTCGCCGAAAGTGACGTACCGGCCGTCCTTCTCGACATCGTTGAGCTGGAAATCCTTGCGCCCGTCGACGTGCCGATTGTCCACGCTTCCCATCGCGTAGACGCCGACATGACCGATCAAGGTCATCGCCCGGGTGAAGAACCGCTCGAACTCCTCCCGCGGCGTAGGCCGCCACGTGTCGCGCACCGGCGGACGCGGCCGCGCCAGTTCCTCCGCGGATGCCTGCAACTGCTTACCCTGCCCCGGCCCGCAGGCGGGGAACACGTCGACAACGGCCCGCGCCACCGCACCGGCGGACAGCAACGTCAACACCACATCGCCGCCGTGCTCGACGTCCGGCCCCGGTTCCTGCACCGCGATCGCGCCGTGCTCGTAGTGCACTCCCGCATGCGCCCGCAGCTTGCGGTCCTTGCGCTTGCCTGCGAATCCGGCCACTTCCACCCGGGCCTCCGGAGCCAGCAGCACTTCGACCGCGCGCAGCAGGTCGTCATCGATGCGCGGGCGCAGCGACTGCGCCGCCGCCTGCCGCAACCGCAAGCTCTCCGACCGGAATTCCGTCGTGTACTGGTGCTGCAAGGGATACGGCAGCACGTCCCGGCCGGTGGACTCCCACAGCGTCCGGAATTCGAGCGCGGTGAACCGCCAGCTCTGCACCTCGGGCATCGATGACGTCCTTATCGTGGGTTGTCACCGATAACCGGCGGCACCGTCCTGGGCAGCCCGTCGAGCCCTATGAGCTCATTGCCGTGTTCCTGAGTGATCAGGTAGTCCGGAATGCCCTTGGTGGATTCCTCGTCGGACTTGCCGCCGCGCGCACCGGGAGCCATGCCACCCATGCCGCCCGTACCGGCGCGACCAGGCGAGGCATTGGTACGCGCCGCCGCCGCAACCGCGTTGGGGTTGGTCGGTGCGCCTTTGGACGGAACCGAGACACCCGGCGCACCCGGGTTGATCGGACTTCCGGGACTGCCCGGACTCCCCGGCGTGCTCGTGTGCGGGGTGCCAGGACTGTTCGGCGATGTGCTCGGCGTAGGCGTCGTCGAAGCAGGTGCGGTCGCCGGTGTGGTGGAAGCGGGGGTGGTCGAATCGTCCGTAGTGGACGCCGGGTCGGTACTGGTCGACTCCGGCGTTTCGGAGGTGGTGTCCGAGGGCTCGGTGCTCGACGAAGTCGACGGATCGTCGGTGAAGTTCGTATCGGCAGGATTCGAACTGGGCGACGATGTCCCCGAGGGGTTCCCGCTGCCATTGTGCGTACCCCGGGAGTTGCTACCGTCGCCGGTGCCGTTCGGATTCGCAGTCGACGCGGGACGGGGAATCACGGGCACGTTCGTATCGGACTCCATGACGACCGGCGCGTAAACGGTTCGAAGCACCCGCAACGCCTCGGTTTTCGCGTTGTACTCGGCGACGTCGTCATTGCGCCAATCTCGCCCGACCACGAATCCACGGAGATTGTCCCATCCGCTGCGATGTTCCGGCGCGTGCGGGACCAATTGCTTTGTCGGCTCCAGCCCGGTCTGCAGTTCGGCCAGCTTGTTGCCGGTCAGCCGGGCCGCGTTCGAGACCTGCGCACCCTGGGCGGCGTAGTCACCGACCGCGCTCGCCGCCGCATTGCGCGCCTCCCCACGCCACACACTGTCGTCGGTGGCCCGTTCCATCGCCGTCGTGAAGGTCTTCAACGAGGCCTCGTGCCGGTCGGCGATGGCGTTCCAAGCGGTTACCAGATCACTGACCGCCTTCAAATCGATCTGATCGACCTTCTGACGAAGCGTGGCGACGTCGTGCCGCTCGAACTCGTCCGCGTCCAGAACTTCCCTCGGCCGGAATTCGCCCTGGAACCCGACATCGGCGGCCTTGCTGCGGACGCCATCGCGCTGCTGGTTGTACCTGCCTTGCACCTCGGCCGCGTCGACCTTGGGCTGTGACTCCTCACCCGCAATCCAATCGGTGACGCTGCGCCACATAGCCGAGCCCAGCCCTTGATCGAGCTGAAATTGCGGCATACCACTGTACGGATTACCCATCAGCGCACCTGCTCAGTTGTACTCGCGATCTGCGCCGCGTTCTCGATGTCCTGCCCGGTGATGCGCTTGAACGAGATCGCCATGACTTCGCGCATGTTCTGCACGGTCTCGATGTGTTCGAGGATGATCTGGTCGATCGAGTTGGTATCACCGGTGGCCTGCTTCAGAAACTTGCCGACGAGCTTGTCCGCCATGTTGAAATCACCGAAGCCGGAAACGCTCTGGGCTCCAGCGGTAAACCTACGTAACCCTTCCAGGTCCGCGAGACGCTGGTCACATGCCTTCGCGCACTGATACGCGGTATTCTCATCGTCGACGTACAGCTCCCCCGCCCGAGCTCGTCCTGCCAACCCACTCCACAGTTCCGCATTGTCTTCGCTCATATGACCCCTCCCTGATCAATGTGGTAGCGCAGGAACAATCGACACGCCGACCCGTTGCAGGATCGCGCATGGGTCCTCGAGATTGTCCCGACCCGCCCGGTTCAGGACTTTCAACTGCACAACCCCCTGAGCCGCAGGGAACAGCACATCGCAATCGAAATACTTTGAAGCACCCTCGACCCTGAACTGCCGACCTGGGCGACCGCCCACGGTGACATCCTGGAAATCGACATTCCCGGGCTTACGCTCGAACTCCGCGACCGTACGACCGGTGGAGAACACTGTAATGAAGTATCTGGGGCCATCCCAGTTACAGATTTCCCATCCGGACTGGTGCACACCGGCAATACCGGGCTCCTCGGTCGCAGGATCGACCCCGGCCGCCCGCAACGCCTCATCAGGAATCCCCGTGCACGGGTTGAACAGAGCTTGGGCCGCAGTCGTACTGGAACCCGCCGTCGGCGATCCGCTCGTGGTGTCCTCACAGCCGACAACCCCGGTCGCCAGCGCACCGATAAGCAGTGCCAACGTGATTCGACGCCTCATCCCCACCCTCTCGACCCGCGACGACTCAGGTTCGGCAACATTAGCAGACAACCACATGGGGTTCCCCCTGCCCGCGCTGGTCCTGCGGTATCCGGAGCGCGCTGGGTTCGACGCGGCCGCTGGCGCGGTCGCCGTGCGCTGCCGGAAGGACTCTCCGTGTTCGGGGGCAACGGGTTTGGTCCCGGATCTAGGGTGGCAGTTTAGTAACGAGTCGGGCGAAAGCTAGGACATACGACCGAGTACGACTGATCTTCGAAGGAGCTGAATCGATGAAGTTTGGCAAGATCGTAGTGGGGTTCGCGCTGGCAGCTGCCGCGATCTCTGTCGCTCCCGCCGTTGCCTCCGCTGATGATCCGGAGTTTCCGCGCAATGGCGTCATCCCGCCCGGGACCTATCACATCGGGCGGGGTCCCTCGAATGTGGTCGGGTCACCCCTCGAGAACTGTGATCTGGAAGTCCCTGTGGATGGCAAGACGGTGGCGCTAATCTGCGGCGGCTCGAGCCGGGGCGGGCATCAGACGCCGGTCGGCCCGGACGAGACCTATGTTTCGTTCGACTTTGCGCCTTTCGGACTCGACCTGCATGACATCGACCCACGGCAGGGACTGTGGAGTGGGACGGTGAACATTGCCGGGACTCCGATCATCGCCCCCTACCCGCTCGCGGCAGTTTGGCTCAGCCGCCGCTGAGTCGGACGTGCCGGTGACGCGCGATCCCGCGTGACTACATCGGTCCCGAGAGGACTGCGGCCTGGCCTCGGCTGCGGAGACGAAATCCGGGCCGCCAGTCGACTACCGCAGCCTCACAGCTCGAACGCTCCGCCCGCGACGCACGCGGTGAAGGCGTCCCATTGGCCCGGCGTGAAGATCAGCGCCGGGCCAGTCGGGTTCTTCGAATCGCGAACGCCGACCCGACGGGTGTCGATCCACGCGATTTCCACGCATGCTTCACCACCATCGCTGTAGCTCGACTTGAACCATTGCGCATTGGATAGCTCAATAGTCACTGATCGTATCTCCTTGCCGTAGCCCTCAGCAGGTCTCTCGAAGGCTGCTCGTCCAGAGCAGCGCCACGAAGGGCGTCATGAATAGTTTGAAATCTCGCCACCTCGTCGTGCTGCTCTAATATCATTGTCCCTACAGCTCCTTCGGTGTAGACAACCGACGGCTCGCGCAGGAAATCCAAGATTATGTAGGGCGGGATCGCCGCTCCCGCGGGCAAGCCTGCGGCGAATGGCACGATCCGGATTGAAATATTCTCTCGCAGACTCATATCGGCAATATGTCGATGCTGTCCCGCCATGGTCCGCCTACACCCGACCACGGTATGCAACACTGCCTCGTGCAGCAAGAACTCTGCTTGCATCGGCGCGTGGCGTCGTGTCAGGATTCCAGCTCGTCTCATTCGCAGAGCTACACGCCTCTCCACTTCTTCCAAGGTGACTCTCGGTGGATGCGACTCCACATTCCGCGCATAATCGGCGGTCTGCAACAGTCCAGGTACGGTGAGCGATTGGAAGAAGTGCAGTTCGGACGCCGCCACCTCCAGATGTAGATAGGTATTGAACCCTCGTCTGATCAGACTCCGGTAGTCCTGCCACCAAATTTTCGTATCAGCCTGTAGGACGAGCGATTTCAGATACTCGATCCGCTCCTCCGGTAGCCCGTAGTACTGGCAGATGAACTCCACATCCCTAACCTTGATCTTCTCGTTCTGCCCTAGCTCCAGCCGCCCGAGCGACGATCGGCTGATCTCCAAGACCTCGGCTACCTGTTCGAGGGTGTAGCCGTTGGCCTGACGCGCGTCGCGCAGTGCGCGGCCCAACTGGCGACGCGGGAGCGTCGTCCGGCTGATGTCCGACTTGCTACCGACCATTTCCGCTGTGTCCTCCCCTGCTATCCCACGGTCTTCCTTGATTTTTCCCACGCCGAGAATCGACGTGCGCCCAACTCGGGAAGCGTTCAGTGCGTATGCACCGGTTGCTGGGCACCGGCCGTTTCGAGCCTCCCCTCGCGCGCACGCCCCGCAGCATATGCACATGGCCGAACCACACGGAACAGAACTCGAATTCGTGACGAATTCCCGTACAGCGGCACTCGATACACGCAATCACGAGCCCGCAAGCCACGGCACGGGGTCGCACCTTCACGAAAGCCGGGCGGCGAACGCTCTGCTCGTTCCGCCCGGAATCTGCCACCAGGCGGACGTGCGGCTGGCTCACGAGCAGATGCGGGCCCACCTGGGCTGCCGAATGGAGCGGTGTGCGTGGAAGGCGGCGGCTTATCGCACACTGGTGTTCACGGGACGACTGACACCGCAGGCGGTCAGTCATCGCGAACGCGCCACCGAACGGGGCATGGACTTCCCGTCACATGACGGAACCCGCAGCGCCGATCACACACTCGACGTGCACACGATTCAGGCGGTGCTGGAGCGGTTGTCGGCGTTGGCGACGCCGCCGGAAATCCAGCGGGGGTGACCCGGATGCATCGGACCACGGTGGGAGCCATGCAGGCAGGCTGGCGGGTAGTGGGAAGCCGCATCGAAGTCGTATTCCTGCGCGACGAAGCCGACCCGCTACCTGCCTACCGGCTGCGCAACAACGGCGATACGGTGCCGATTCCATTGGGCCAGAACGGCTTCATCGCCTTCGACGAGCGCGCGTTGCCTGATCTGGCGCAGGTGCGCGAATGGTTCCCGCGCAACTTCCGCCTCTGGGACGCCGTACGCGCCCAGTTCTGGGAGGTCGTGCTGGCCACCGGTGGGGCTCGCACCACGGATCTCTCCCTACCGCCCCGGCCGGGCGAATGCGCCTGACCGAGTCCACGACCCCGTACGAGTAGCCGAGAGCGAAATGTCCAAGCGACGAAATCGACCGCGACCCGCGGCCCGCAAGCCGACGAATTCCACCATCCGATATCCACCGAGGACCACGATCGACTCGATACTCACGACAATGATGGCCGAACGCCGCGCAGACTCCGCCGGCCCCGACACCGTGCACTTCTGGGGGTTCGCCCACACCGGGAACTCCACCGCACAAGACGCGGCCCACACCGCGATAGTGCTCGATCCCGACGCCGAACGCTCCCCCATCCTGGATTCGGCCGAGTGGCTGATCCGGCGATTCGGCCGCCGCGTGTGGGGCTTCGGCCTGGCCTACCTGACGGTGGGCGAGATATTCCCCGGAGCCGATGGCGTCCCGCCCGACGCGATACAGGCCGCGAAGGTGGGGCGGCTGTGTGAACGCGCCACCGCCGACGCCATGTGCGCGGCAACGATTTTCGATGCCCGAGCACGCGCCTACACGGCGCTGACCTACACGCACTTGCCCGAACTCGGACCGACGCCAACCTGGGTGAGCGACACCAGGAAGTCCACCGACAGCTGGGTCGCACTCTTCGACCAGCGCGCCGTCGCGGCACACGTCTGGGCGGCGGCCATAGCGCTGGATCCGCAGGCGAACCACGCCGCCATAACGCACCTACGGTCACACTGATACACCGGGACTTCCAGGCTGAAAGCGGATCGGTAATTGTGTTGGCGCCGCCCGGACGCGTTGTTTATGGTGTGGGCGTGAATTCCCCGGAGGCGTCCAGACGGTAGCCGCCCAGCGTATGCGCTGGGCGGCGTTGTGAATGCAGAAACTGCTGTTCGTAGCGCGATCAGCAGGTTTTTCGCGACGCCGGACGATGTTTGCCTCTCCGCGACCGGGCGATGATTCGCCCGCTTTCGCGACCATCTCGGGTGCCGCGTCCTCTGCGTGGCGCCCTTATCCGGGGAGTTGTCCTTCTATGCCCATTGTGGTGTTCGTGCTGGCTGTCGCGGTGTTCGCGCAGGGCGCGTCCGAATTCATGGTGTCGGGGTTGCTGGAGCGGATCGCCGACGATCTCGGGGTCTCACTCGGCACGGCCGGTCTGCTGACCTCGCTGTTCGCGGCGGGCATGGTGCTCGGCGCACCGGCGATGGCCGTGACGGCGGGCCGGTTGCCGGTCCGGCATTCGGTAGCGGCGTTCTTGGCGGTGTTCTGCGCGACTCACGTGGTCGGGGCGGTGACCAGCGAGTTCGCGGTCCTGCTGACGACCCGAGTCGTCGCGGCGGTCGCCAACGCGGGGTTCCTGGCCATCGTGCTGGCCGCTCTGCCGCGCTTGGTCGACCCAGTCGTGGTGGGCCGCGCGACCTCGGCGGTGGTTTCCGGGGTGACCGTGGCCTGCATCGCCGGTGTACCGGCCGGAACCCTGCTGGGACAAGCGTGGGGGTGGCGTGCCGCGTTCTGGGCCGTCGCCGTCATCAGCGGCGCTGTGGTGATCCCGGTGTGGGCGATGGTGCCTCGCACTGTGCGCGCCGGTGATCGGCGGACGCCCCAGGGACCCTCGTCCGTGCAGGAGTGGAAGGTGCTCGGCACCCGTCCGGTTCTCGTCGCGGTCCTGCTCGCGATACTCGTGAACGCCGCGACATTCGCGGGGTTCACGTTCCTCGGTTCGATCACCGCCGGGCTCGCCGAGCCGGGCAGCCGCTGGGTTCCGATCGTTCTGGCTCTGTTCGGCATCGGATCGTTCGTCGGCGTGACGTTCACCGGCCGCTACTGCGACCGTCATCGAGAGCGAATCATCACGCTCGGTACGAGCGGGCTCGTCGGAGTGTGGCTGCTGGCCGCTTGTACCGCGCACACCCTGCCCGGGGTGGCGATCATGGCGACGGTGTCCGGGGCGATCGCGTTCGGGGTGGGATCGACGCTGATCGCGACGATCGTGCAGACCGCCGCGCCCACCGCGCCACGGATCGCGGGCGCGCTGGCCACCACCGCGTTCAATATCGGCGCTGTTCTCGGCCCCGCCACCGCCGCCGTGGTCGTCGACCACACCGGTCAGCCCGCGAAGGCCTTGTGGTGCGGCATCTCCTTCACGATCGCCGCGACGGCTGTCGTCCTGACCTCGCGAAGGCCGGTCGCACCCCCAGTGGCGACCACCGCGGCCCCGACAGGAGACCCGATCGAGTGAAGCTGGCGAATTACCGCTAATAGACTTGACGAACCGCAGATCGAGATGTCACTATAAATCTGGGAAGACACGAGAAATCATGTGTCTATTTTTTGATGTCCTCGACATCGGCCAAGTTTGGGTGTAATTTAAGGCTTCGCGCCGGGTCGCGTGCTGTCCGTCCAACTCTCGAAATACGAAATGACTGTGGAAAGTGGCACTGTCGGCGTGCCACCTTCTACCCGTTGTTGTCGAGGCATGTTCGGACACAGTCCAGCACGGTGCGCACAGGAGAACTACCGCCCACAGGACAAGCAGATACCGCGACGACCACGCGAACGCGTGGGCGGCGCGAGGTGCTGGAAGGACTCATCTTGACAATCTCGAGTCAGGCCGACGTCGATGCAGGAATGCCCGTCGAGACCGGGGTCTCCGGGGTGCCGAAGCGGGTCTCGTTCGCCAAAATCCGTGAGCCCCTCGATGTTCCGGGGTTGCTGGATATCCAGCTCGATTCTTTCGATTGGTTGATCGGTGCGCCCGCCCGCCACGAACGGGCGGCGGCGGGCGGCGACGCACGGGCGGGCGGATTGGCGGAGGTGCTCGAGGAGCTCTCCCCGATCGAGGATTTCGCCGGAACGATGTCGCTGACCCTGTCCGATCCCCGCTTCGAAGAGGTCAAGGCCTCGATCGATGAGTGCAAAGACAAGGACATGACGTATGCGGCTCCGCTGTTCGTGACGGCGGAGTTCATCAACAACAACACCGGTGAGATCAAGAGCCAGACGGTCTTCATGGGTGATTTCCCGATGATGACCGACAAGGGCACGTTCATCATCAACGGCACCGAGCGTGTCGTGGTGTCGCAGCTGGTGCGTTCGCCGGGTGTGTACTTCGACCACAGTGTCGACAAGGGCACGGAGAAGGACCTGCACAGTGTGCGGGTGATTCCGTCGCGCGGTGCGTGGCTGGAGTTCGACGTGGACAAGCGCGACACCGTGGGTGTGCGCATCGACCGCAAGCGCCGCCAACCCGTGACGGTCCTGCTCAAAGCGCTCGGCTGGACGGATGAGCGGATCCGCGAGCGGTTCGGTTTCTCCGAGATCATGATGACGTCGCTGGAGAAGGACAACACACCGGGCACCGATGAGGCGCTGCTGGACATCCATCGCAAGCTGCGTCCGGGTGAGCCGCCGACCAAGGAGTCCGCGCAGACCCTGCTGGAGAATCTGTTCTTCAAGGAGAAGCGCTACGACTTGGCGCGCGTCGGTCGCTACAAGATCGACAAGAAGCTCGGCATCCACTCCGGCGAAGTCATCGGCTCACCGGTGCTCGCCGAGGAAGACATCGTCACGATCATCGAATACCTGCTGCGCCTGCACGCGGGTGACAAGACCATGACCGCCCCCGGTGGCATCGAGGTTCGGGTCGAGGTCGATGACATCGATCATTTCGGCAATCGTCGCCTGCGTACCGTCGGTGAGCTGATCCAGAACCAGATGCGAATCGGTCTCTCCCGCATGGAGCGTGTGGTTCGCGAGCGGATGACCACCCAGGACGTCGAGGCGATCACGCCGCAGACGCTGATGAACATCCGCCCGGTCGTCGCCGCGATCAGGGAATTCTTCGGAACCTCGCAGATGTCGGTATTCCTCGACGAGCGCAACCCGCTGGCCAGTCTGACCCAGAAACGCCGCCTCTCGGCGCTGGGCCCGGGTGGCCTGACCCGGGAGCGCGCCGGCCTGGAAGTCCGCGATGTGCACTACAGCCATTACGGGCGGATGTGCCCGATCGAGACACCCGAAGGCCCGAACATCGGACTGATCGGTTATCTGTCGGTGTACGCGCGGGTGAACCCGTTCGGCTTCATCGAGACCCCGTACCGGAAAGTGGTCGACGGCCGGGTGACCGACGAGGTCGACTACTTGACCGCCGACCAGGAAGACCTGCATGTCGTGGCGCAGGCGAACGAGCCACTCGATGCCGAGGGGCGTTTCGTCGAGCCGCGAATCGCGGTGCGGCGCAGGAATTCCGAGGTCGAGCTCGTCGATTCCGCGCAAGTCGACTACATGGACGTGTCGCCGCGTCAGATGGTGTCGGTCGCGACGGCGATGATCCCGTTCCTCGAGCACGACGACGCCAACCGCGCCCTGATGGGCGCGAACATGCAGAAGCAAGCGGTTCCGCTGATTCGCTCCGAGGCCCCGCTGGTCGGCACCGGCATGGAGTCGCGTGCCGCGATCGATGCCGGTGACGTGGTGGTGAACGGGAAAGCCGGTGTGGTCGAGGAAGTCTCCGCCGATTATGTGACGGTGATGGCTGATGATGGGACGCGTAAGTCCTATCGGATGCGGAAGTTCAACCGGTCGAATCAGGGCACGTGCTCGAATCAGCGTCCGATTGTGGATGAGGGTCAGCGGGTGGAGCGTGGTCAGGTTCTGGCCGATGGTCCGTGCACCGAGAACGGTGAGATGGCCCTGGGTAAGAACCTGTTGGTGGCGATCATGCCGTGGGAGGGTCACAACTACGAGGACGCGATCATCCTGTCGCAGCGCCTGGTGGAAGAGGACGTGTTGACCTCGATTCATATCGAGGAGCACGAGATCGATGCGCGTGACACGAAGCTGGGGGCGGAGGAGATCACGCGGGATATCCCGAATGTGTCCGATGAGGTGCTCGCTGAT